>CAXNNT010000002.1:0-319611 GCA_964203855.1 Candidatus Planktophila sp.
AGTCTACGAGTTAGTGTCGTGTTGCAAGGTTAACCCGTCGAGGGGAAGCCGTAGCGAAAGCGAGTCTGAATAGGGCGTTTGAGTAGCACGATCTAGACCCGAAGCGAGGTGATCTACGCATGGCCAGGTTGAAGCGCGGGTAAGACCGCGTGGAGGACCGAACCCACTAATGTTGAAAAATTAGGGGATGAGCTGTGTGTAGGGGTGAAAGGCCAATCAAACTTCGTGATAGCTGGTTCTCTCCGAAATGCATTTAGGTGCAGCGTTGCGTGTTTCTTACCGGAGGTAGAGCTACTGGATGGTCGAGGGGTCCTACAAGATTACCAACATCAGCCAAACTCCGAATGCCGGTAAGTGAGAGCGCAGCAGTGAGACTGTGGGGGATAAGCTTCATGGTCGAGAGGGAAACAACCCAGAATAGCAACTAAGGTCCCAAAGCCTGTGCTAAGTGGAAAAGGATGTGAAGTCGCATAGACAACCAGGAGGTTGGCTTAGAAGCAGCCACCCTTAAAAGAGTGCGTAATAGCTCACTGGTCAAGTGATTTCGCGCCGACAATGTAACGGGGCTCAAGCACAGCACCGAAGTTCTATCATTCAAGCACTATCCCGGTCGCAAGATCCAGGAGCTTGGATGGGTAGGAGAGCGTTGTGTGACTGGTGAAGCGGCAGAGGAATCTAGCCGTGGAAGTCACACAAGTGAGAATGTAGACATGAGTAGCGAGAGAGGGGTGAGAAACCCCTCCGCCGAAAGACCAAGGGTTCCTGGGCCAGGCTAATCCGCCCAGGGTAAGTCGGGACCTAAGGCGAGGCCGTCAGGCGTAGTCGATGGACAACTGGTTGATATTCCAGTACCCGCTTAAAATCGCCCATAGACGAATCAACTAATGCTAAGAGCCGTGAAGTTGGCTGGCTTTTGTCAGACCTGATGGATCGCGTCGAACCGGTGTTGTAGTAGTTAAGCAATGGTGTGACACAGGAAGGCAGTCCAACCCGGGCGATGGTTGTCCCGGGGTAAGGTCGTAGGGCGTTACGTAGGCAAATCCGCGTAACACATGCCTGAGAGCTGATGCCGAGCCGTAAGGCGAAGTGGATGATCCTATGCTGTCAAGAAAAGCATCTAGCGAGATTTTAAGTGAGCCCGTACCCGAAACCGACACAGGTGGTCAGGTAGAGAATACCAAGGCGATCGAGATAATTATGGATAAGGAACTCGGCAAAATGCCCCCGTAACTTCGGGAGAAGGGGGGCCCTTTGACGTGTAGGAGTTTTCCTCCGAAGCGTTGGAAGGCCGCAGAGACCAGGCTCAAGCGACTGTTTACCAAAAACACAGGTCCGTGCGAAGTAGCAATACGATGTATACGGACTGACGCCTGCCCGGTGCTGGAAGGTTAAGGGGACTGGTTAGCCGCAAGGCGAAGCTGAGAACTTAAGCCCCAGTAAACGGCGGTGGTAACTATAACCATCCTAAGGTAGCGAAATTCCTTGTCGGGTAAGTTCCGACCTGCACGAATGGCGTAACGACTTGAGCGCTGTCTCATCCGTAAACTCGGCGAAATTGCATTACGAGTAAAGATGCTCGTTACGCGCAGAAAGACGGAAAGACCCCGGGACCTTTACTATATCTTGATATTGGTGTTCGGAACGGTTTGTGTAGCATAGGTGGGAGACTTTGAAGCGGGCACGCCAGTGTTTGTGGAGTCATCGTTGAAATACCACTCTGATCGTTTTGAACTTCTAACCTCGGTCCGTAATCCGGATCAGGGACAGTGTCTGGTGGGTAGTTTGACTGGGGCGGTCGCCTCCTAAAAAGTAACGGAGGCGCTCAAAGGTTCCCTCAACCTGGTTGGTAATCAGGTGTCGAGTGTAAGTGCACAAGGGAGCTTAACTGTGAGACAGACATGTCGAGCAGGTGCGAAAGCAGGAACTAGTGATCCGGCGGTGGCTTGTGGAAGCGCCGTCGCTCAACGGATAAAAGGTACCCCGGGGATAACAGGCTGATCTTGCCCAAGAGTCCATATCGACGGCAAGGTTTGGCACCTCGATGTCGGCTCGTCTCATCCTGGGGCTGGAGTAGGTCCCAAGGGTTGGGCTGTTCGCCCATTAAAGAGGCACGCGAGCTGGGTTCAGAACGTCGTGAGACAGTTCGGTCCCTATCTTCTGTGCGCGTAAGAAACTTGAGAAGGGCTGACCCTAGTACGAGAGGACCGGGTCGGACGAACCTCTGGTGTGTCGGTTGTTCCGCCAGGAGCACCGCCGATTAGCTACGTTCGGAAGGGATAACCGCTGAAAGCATCTAAGCGGGAAGCTCGCTTCAAGATTAGGTTTCTCATTGGTTTACCAAGTAAGGCCCCCAGCTAGACTACTGGGTTGATAGGGTGGAAGTGGAAGAGCCGCAAGGCTTGGAGCTGACCACTACTAATAGGCCGAGGATTTAACTACAAAGTTGCTACGCGTCCACTGTGTGGTTCTCGAGATACGGTCGAGAACCACGAAATAGATAAGAGATCTGACATCTATAAACGATGGCTTCAGATTCTTAATCTAATTCAAAGGTTTTGTCGAAATCTCAATAGCGTTTCGGCGACCATAGCGAGAGGGAAACACCCGGTCCCATTCCGAACCCGGAAGTTAAGCCTCTCAGCGTCGATGGTACTGCAAGGGTGACCTTGTGGGAGAGTAGAACGTCGCCGGACTTCTTTTATAAAAAGGGGCACTTTCACGAGTGCCCCTTTTTTATTTCTCGTAACGTAATTGTCATAATGATAAAAATAAATTTAAATAGGGGAGTACGAAATGGATGATAGAAAACCTCGCGATAATTCATCGCGCCCATCCAGTCGTCCGTCTCAGTCCTCATCTTCTGGTCGTCCGTCATCTTCTGGTCGCCCATCCTCGCGTCCCGCATCTGGTCCAAATAAGGATCGTCGGCGCGAAGATTTGCCGGCGCGTGGTGGCTCAAGTGATCGTCGAGGCGCAACTAGAAATGTCAGTACAGGCCGTGAAGCCAGTGATCCACGCGGGTTTCGGGCAACTCCTATGGAGCGCGACCAATCGACGAATTCGTCCGCGAATATTTGAACCAGATATTCCTGAAGAGATTACTGGTGAAGAGTTAGAAAAAAGTGTTCGCGCAGAGTTGTTAAGTCTTTCTGCTGAAAATGCGAAAGTGGTTGCACGCCATTTAGTTTGCATAAATATTCATATGGATTCAGATCCAGAATTGGCTCATAAGCACGGAATAGCCGCTGCACATCACGCAGGTCGCTTAGCCGTTGTTCGCGAAAGTGCTGGTTACGCTGCATATCGAGCAGGTCATTACGAGATCGCACTTAAAGAACTTCGCGCAGCTCACCGAATTTCTGGCGATGTTTCTATGTGGCCGGTTATGGCAGATTGCGAACGCGGCATGGGAAGACCTCTAAAAGCCCTGAATTTGGCTGGTTCTGACGAGGTTAAACGATTGGCAAAGCCTGAGGAAATTGAAATGCGAATTGTTGCATCCGGTGCACGTCGTGACTTAGGTGAACTAGATGCTGCAGTAATTACATTGACATGCAAAGAGCTTAAGACTGAGACCGAAGAGTGGGCAGTTCGTTTGCGTTACGCCTATGCAGATGCCCTGGCATCGGCAGGGCGCGGTGATGAGGCTCGTGAATGGTTTGCAAAATGTGCAGAGATTGATCATGAAGAGTCGACAGATGCCGAAGAAAGAGCGCGCGGATAGAGTTTTTAAGTTCTCCACAGCTAGCAACGAAGTAGCAGTTATTTGTCAGTAGCCATTGTCATGATCGCCTCCTAAATCAAAAGGAGCACAAATGGTTACCAAGAGTTCGGTGAAAATCACGACAAAGAAAGTTTCCAAGAAAAAAGAGTTGGCAGAGATTGAGGAGATAGATCTCTCTTTAAATGATCTTTTACTTCGGGGTCGGGTATCCGCTGTTGCGACAACAAAAGAACTCCCCAGCGGTGACAAAGTGGTTGAATTTAGATTAATCGTTACTCGCGAAAACCGAGAAGGGGTTGATACCTTAGATATAGCCGCCTGGAGCGCTAAATCGCAGAAAGACGGCGCTCTCTTTGACGCCGGATGAATGGGTAGAAATCAGCGGTGCGATTCATCGGCGATTTTGGCAATCACCGGCAGGTCTGGCCTCACGTTGGCAGGTTGAGGCGATCGATATCTTGCGACTCTAACCTTCGCCCGTTCGCCAAAGGCTTTTTTAGATACTCTTGGCACATGGCTAAAGCATCGAATGACCTTTTCTCAACGCTACGTACTTACCTCACAAAGGTAACCGAAGGCGAGCGACTCACCTGCCGAAGTTGCAGCAGCAGTCAACTCTTGGGCTCGCGAAAGCGCCGATGCGCTGAAGGCAAAGATCCATGAAGAGGTTGAGGCGAGCGTTGCCAAGATGGGTTTCATCAAAGCGCGAAGAGTTCGATCGTTTGTCGGCGCAGGTTGCTGCCCTCGGTGGCAAATCTCCTTCCAGCAAGAAGTCACCTTCTAAAAAATCGGATGCGTCTAAGAGTCCTGTTAAGAAAGCTGCTGGAAAAAAAGTTAAGAAGAGCTACTGCAAAGAAGGCGGCTAAAAAATGAGCGAACAAGATTTCAACTCCAACGCTTCGTCTTCGTCCGATAATAATTTGGTTGAAGAAGTGAAGATTGAATTAAACGACATCGATCACTCGGATCTCACAGAGCACTCTGCTCGCTTTGAAGCACTTCATGGAAAGTTGCAAGAAGCGCTAAATACAATAGACGGTCTTTAGAAAAAGGTTGCCTCACCCGATATGAAAACGCGTCTCGATGCAGAACTGGTTCGGCGTGAGCTGGCACGCTCTCGCGAACATGCTGCCGATTTAATTGAATCGCGATCGGTTTTAGTTTCAGGAATTCCAGCAACAAAATCTGCAACCCAAGTAGATGCAGAAACTTCCATAACGCTACAGGGTGATCGAGATGATTTCGTATCTCGTGGCGGCCATAAATTAGCGGGAGCGCTAGAAGTCTTCGCTGATGTTCAAGTCTCAGGGAAAGTATGTCTAGATGCAGGTGCATCTACAGGTGGATTTACAGATGTTTTACTTCGTGGTGGTGCAAAGTTAGTTGTGGCCGTTGACGTTGGTTATGGGCAACTTGCTTGGGAGCTTGCGTCAAGACCCACGGGTAAAGATTCTAGATCGCACCAATATTCGACATTTAACTGGTGACATGGTTGGCGAAGAGATTGATTTAGTTGTTGCAGATCTTTCTTTCATATCGCTATCCCTTGTGCTGCCTGCATTGGCTGCAGTTTCTAGACCAAACGCTGATTACGTTCTGATGGTTAAACCACAATTTGAGGTTGGTCGCGAAAAACTTGGAGCAGGTGGAGTAGTCCGAGATCCGGCCTTACGTCGCGCTGCCGTTTTAGATGTTGCCGAAGCCGCTTATGACGTAGGTCTTGGAACCATGGGAATTGCGGCATCACCATTGCCGGGACCTGCTGGCAATGTCGAATATTTCTTATGGTTACGTCGCGGAGCCCCCGCAATTTCTGCCGAAGATGTTGATCGCGCGATTGAGATGGGACCCGCCTAATGTCACGCAAGGTAATTTTTCTTGTAAACGCATCACGTCCCGAGGCGTTAATCGCGACAAAAGAACTCTCGCAACTCTTGCTCAAAGAAGGGCTCGCACTTTCTTCGCCGTCGGCTATCAACGTACTGGGAATCACGCAATCTCCGATTGAGAAATTGGACTCTGCCGAATTAGTCGTGGTTCTAGGTGGAGATGGAACGATTCTGCGAGGCGCCGAAGTTGCTAGATCGCAAGGGATTCCAATTCTAGGAATCAATTTGGGGCACGTTGGTTTCTTAGCTGAGGTTGAAAAACCATCTCTCTCCTGAAATAGCGGCAAGTATTATTTCAAAAGGCTACAAAACAGAAAACCGTATGGTGCTCAATTATTCAGTTCTGCGCAATGGAACGGAGATTTCAACAGGTTGGGCGCTAAATGAAGTCACTGTAGAACGCGACGGAACAACGATGGTCGAACTTTTTGTGCAGATCGATGATCGTCCTCTTTCACGTTGGGGATGTGACGGGCTAATTTGTTCAACTCCGACTGGGTCCACTGCCTACGCATTTAGCGCTGGCGGACCAGTGCTTTGGCCAGAAATTGATGCTCTGGTTCTGCTTCCAATTTCGGCACACGCGCTATTCGCCCGTCCAATGGTGGTTTCACCGCAATCTCAAATAGTTGTTGAAATCGAATCTAGTGATGCGCTGCTTTCGGCAGATGCCATACGTAAATTACCGCTACGAGCTGGTGATCGAGTCGCGATCACTAAGGACGATTCAGTAATCAAATTAGCTCACGTTAAACCAACGCTATTCACCGATCGCCTTGTCGCTAAATTCAAACTCCCAGTTGAAGGCTGGCGCGGTGAGTGAACGTTCTTATCTAGAAGAGATTTCGATCCGCAGTCTCGGAATCATTGATCAATCAACGCTAGAACTTGGCCGCGGGCTAAATGTATTAACTGGTGAAACCGGTGCAGGAAAAACAATGATTCTCACCGCTCTATCTTTAGTACTTGGTGGCAAGAGCGATAGTTCTTTAGTCCGCACAGGCTCTGACCGTTTGGTAGCAAGTGCGCAATTTGTTCTTCCAAAGATCAATAGTGAGATTTCTGCCATCGCTGAGGAATCTGGAGCGGATGTTTCCGAGGGATCGTTGATCCTTACTCGCACAGTAAATAGCGATGGAAAGAGCAAAGCTGTCGCCGGTGGCACAACTGTTCCAGCAGCAACGCTGGTTAACTTTGCGGATCATTTAGTTGAGATTCATGGACAGGCGGCCAATCACCAGATTGTGAAGAGCGCTCGACAACGTGAATTATTGGATCGTTTTGCGGGAGCAGAGTTAAGTAAATCTCTTGGCAGTTATCAGGGCGCGCTAGCAACATATAACGAATTAAAAGCACGTATCAAATCGATGCGCGAGAGTTCTTCCAAGCGAGATCGCGAGATCGCGGATTTAGAGGAATTCCTTCTGGGTTGGAACAAATTAAAACCAACGCGCGGTGAATATCTAGAGGTAGCTAATGCGATAGCCAGACTTTCTAGCGTTGAAGATTTACGAAGTGCCAGCGATGGCGCAAGCCAGGCGCTTTCCGATGAGGTAGCTGGGGCGCTTACAAGCCTAGGTGCGGCACGACGATTCTTGGATATTGCAAAAGGTAAAGATGCCAAATTAGATGCGATAGCGGCCGCGGTTGCAGAAGGCTTTTTTGTAATCGATGAGGCATCTCGTGATCTAACAAGTTATTTGAGCGCACTGGAGGCAGATCCTGCAAAATTGGATGCGCTTCAGCTTCGCAAAGCAGAGATTATCGCTTTCATAAAAAAGTGGGGGAGTGCTGCCGATCCAGATACGGAATTAGTCGCCTTGTCCGAAAAAGCTAAGACTGCTCGCGCCACAATTGCAGATCTAACTGGTGGCGAGGATCGAATCGCCGAGTTAGAGGCGCAAATGCAAGGTGCTAAAAAAGAGTTGCTTGGAGCAGCGAAGGTTCTTACAAAGATTCGAACGACTGCTGCAGCAAAATTATCTGAATTAGTATCGACAGAGATCCACGCGCTATCAATGCCGCATACGCAATTTTCAATTTCTGTTAATTCAGCAGATTATGACGGGACTTTAAAGGAATCAGATTTTGCAGCCTTAGGCTGCGATGAAATAGTTATGCAGATTCAAGGTCATCTTGATGGTCCGCTAATCGCGCTAGGTAAAGGTGCTAGCGGTGGAGAAATGTCGCGAATAATGCTGGCGTTGGAAGTTGTACTTGCCCAGACACATCCTGTCGGTACTTATATATTTGATGAAGTTGACGCGGGCGTCGGCGGCAAAGCCGCTATTGAAGTTGGCAGACGACTTGCAGCACTTGCCCAACATAGCCAAGTGATTGTTGTTACGCATCTGCCTCAGGTGGCAGCCTGGGCAGATACGCATTTTGTTGTAAAAAAGAGTAGCGATGGTTCAATTTCACAATCAGATGTTGCAAAGCTAGATACCCAGAATCGAATTGAAGAGATCGCTCGGATGTTGGCTGGGCTGGAAGGTTCAAGCAGCGCGCGCGAACATGCCGCTGAACTACTGGCGATGCGCGAGTCCATTTCAAGATAGCGCGCCAGGGATGATAGGTTTGTCTTCCATGGGCCAAGCGCATGTGACTAAACATATTTTCGTAACCGGTGGAGTAGTTTCTAGTTTAGGCAAGGGCCTCACCGCTTCAAGTCTTGGCAGATTGCTCGTAGCACGCGGCATCCGCGTCACAATGCAGAAATTGGATCCATATCTAAACGTTGATCCCGGCACAATGAACCCTTTCCAACATGGCGAAGTTTTCGTAACTGATGATGGCTCGGAGACGGATTTAGATATCGGGCATTATGAGCGTTTTTTGGATCGCAACCTTGAAGGTTCAGCAAATGTGACAACTGGTCAGGTGTATTCGCGAGTGATCGCGCGTGAGCGACGCGGAGAATACTTAGGCGAGACAGTTCAGGTTATTCCGCATATTACAAATGAGATCAAAGAGCGTATGCACGCGATGTCATCTGCCGACGTTGATGTGGTGATCACTGAAATTGGTGGAACTGTTGGTGATATCGAATCTCAACCATTCCTGGAAGCCGCGCGTCAGATGCGTCAAGAAGTTGGCCGCGATAATGTTTTCTATCTTCATATCTCTTTGGTTCCATATATCGGACCATCTGGTGAATTGAAAACTAAACCAACTCAGCACTCGATCGCAGCCCTACGCAGTATCGGTATCGCACCTGATGCTGTTGTGTTGCGTTCGGATCGCGAGATTCCGATCGGTATCAAGAAAAAGATTTCACTGATGTGCGACGTTGATGTTGAGGCAGTTGTTGCCGCAGTAGATGCACCTTCTATTTATGACATCCCCAAAGTGCTATTTTCCGAAGGGCTAGATGCCTACGTCGTGCGCCGCCTCTCACTTGGCGGACATGAAGTGCAATGGGGCGAATGGGATGACCTATTAGATAAGGTCCACAATCCAAAACACCAGGTAAATGTTGCCTTAGTTGGAAAATATATTGATTTACCAGATGCTTATCTCTCGGTTTCGGAAGCGCTTCGGGCTGGAGGTTTCGCCAATAGCGCAAAGGTGAATATTGTTTGGATTGCAAGTGATGACTGCGAAACTCCTGCGGGTGCTAAGAAAGTTTTAGAAAGCGTTGATGCAATATGTGTACCTGGTGGGTTCGGAGTTCGGGGGATTGAAGGAAAACTCGGAGCATTAACTTATGCACGCGAAAATAAGATCCCAACTTTGGGTTTGTGCTTGGGTTTGCAGTGCATGGTCATCGAAGCGGCGCGCAATTTAGCGGGGATTAAGGATGCTAATTCCGCGGAATTTTCTCCAGAATCTGGAACCCATGTAATTGCCACAATGGATGATCAGAAGGCCATTGTTTCCGGTCAGGCAGATATGGGTGGAACTATGCGACTTGGTTTATACAAAGCTAACCTTGTCGCTGGTTCTCTAGTTGCTGATACTTACGGAGCAACCGAGGTTTCAGAACGTCACCGTCACCGTTACGAGGTCAATAACGAATATCGTGAGAAAATTTCGAGCGCTGGCCTTTCTTTCTCGGGAATCTTCAAAGAGAAAGACCTAGTGGAGTTTGTAGAACTACCTAAAGAGGTGCATCCTTATTATGTAGGTACGCAAGCTCACCCAGAGCTTCGTTCCCGCCCCACCCGCCCACATCCACTTTTCGTGGGTTTGATTTCGGCGGCCATTGCTTCGAAAGGCTAGAAAATGTTAGTTGGCGTTCCCAAAGAGATAAAAGTTCACGAATCACGGGTGGCGCTAACTCCAGAAGGCGTTTTCGAACTTGTCAGATTTGGTCATGAAGTAGTTATTGAAACTGGGGCCGGGTTAGGTTCATCGATAACCGACGCTGATTTTGTTTCGGCTGGGGCTCGCATAGAAAAAGATGTCGAGGCCATTTGGGGAACTGCTGATTTAATTCTAAAAGTAAAAGAACCTATTGCCGTTGAATACCCAAGGCTGCGTTCGGGTCAAATTCTCTTTACTTATCTTCATCTTGCGGCATCAAAAGATTGCACCGATGCGTTGCTAAAAAGCGGAGCAACAGCCATCGCTTATGAGACGGTCGAAGTCAACGGAGCACTTCCTCTTCTGGCTCCAATGAGTGAAGTCGCGGGTCGCCTAGCTGTTCAAGTTGGTGCCTATGCACTTCAAAAACCTAACGGCGGTCGAGGTGTTTTATTGGCTGGCGTACCAGGTGTGGCTCCAGGCAAAGTTGTTGTAATCGGCGGGGGAGTATCTGGCCTAAATGCTGCCGTGATCGCCATGGGAATGGGCGCCGATGTCACTGTTTTAGATCGTTCACTATCAAGGCTGGCGTACATTGATTCGCTCTACAACGGGCGCATCAAAACTCTAGCTTCAACTCTGCACTCGATCGATCGAGAGATTAAGCAAGCAGACTTGGTTATCGGTGCGGTATTGGTGCACGGAGCAAAGGCGCCGAAACTGGTAACAAATGCGCAAGTGGCACAAATGAAGCCTGGCTCAGTGCTGGTCGATATTGCAATTGATCAAGGCGGATGTTTTGAAGATTCCAAGCCAACAACTCACGCTGAACCAACATTTAGCGTTCATGGTTCAATATTTTATTGTGTAGCGAATATGCCAGGTGCGGTTCCGGTGGCTTCAACTTATGCGCTCACAAATGCAACGCTGCCTTATGCCGTCGCGATCGCCAATAAAGGATGGGAGCGTGCAATTGAAGAAGATCCAGCGCTGAACCTAGGGTTAAATGTGCATGCCGGAAAAATTCGTTATAGCGCCGTAGCGGTGGCACACGGTTATGCAATTTGAAAAGGCTGCTAAAAGTTTCTTAGACCATCTGCAGATCGAACGTGCGCTTTCGTTAAACTCCGTCGCTGCCTATAAGCGTGACCTGGCAAAGTTTGAGAATTTTCTAAGCGAGAAAAGTATTGATCTAGGCGAGGTTGCTGAAGCGGACATTGTGAACTTTGAGATTCAGCAGAAAACCGCTGGACTTTCATTGGCCTCGATCAACCGTTCAACATCGGCCTTAAAGACATTTTATAAGTATTTAGCACGTGAGTATTCGATATCAGATCCAACCACTGGAATCGCGACAAATAAATTAGCCAGAAAGCTGCCGAAGGCGCTAACAGTTGCCGAGATTACTTCTCTGATTGAGTCTTGTGATCGCAGCAGCAATGTCATGGCGTTAAGAGATCGCGCAATTCTTGAAATTCTTTACGGCACCGGTGCTCGAGTAAGTGAGATTGTTGGAATTAGCACAGGCGATTTCGCGAAGACAACACTTGAAGGATCAGAGATCATGACTCTCAAGTTACGAGGTAAGGGATCGAAAGAACGGATAGTTCCCTTAGGGTCCTTCGCAAAAGTTGCAGTGGATAACTACTTGGTAAGGCTAAGGCCGCAACTTGCTGAAAAATCGAAGACAAGTCGCAGTGAGAGTGCGCTTTTCTTGAATTCCCGCGGCACCCGTTTATCGCGTCAAAGCGCCTGGCAAATTGTTATCGCAGCCGCTGATGCCTGCGATCTATCCGGGAAAGTGTCGCCACATGTGTTTAGACATTCGTATGCAACACATTTGTTGGACGGTGGCGCAGATATCCGAGTTGTCCAAGAGTTGTTAGGGCATTCATCAGTTACGACAACACAGATTTACACTTTGATCACGATAGATAAAGTGCGCGAAGCTTATGCAACGGCGCACCCTAGGGCGTTTTAGATCCCGCGGAGACGTCGGGCCAGAATGCTTTGATCGCCTTTGGCTTCTAGATCGGCAACGATTACCGCAATTGATTCACGGACAATACGACCGCGGTCTACTGCTAGCCCTAAATCTCCACGAAGTGTTAAACGTGCTTGATCGATATCAAATAACTCATCAGGGGAGAGGTAAACAGTTATCTTCTCATCGTGTTTCTCTCGGCCAGATGGTGAACGATCAACTGAAGTTACGCGACGACGTGGAGTAGATCGAACACCTTTCTTTGTCTTGGGCGCAGTTGCGCTAACACCGATCGGTTTTGAAACTTCGTTAACTTCTTCTACAACTTGGCGGACTGCGCTTAAGGCCGGGGTGTTAGCGCGGAAGAGTTCATCCGCTCCTGGCAAGCTAGCTCTACGTGTCATCGTGCGCCTCCTCTGGCAATTAATTCGCGGGCAAGTCTGCGATATGAAGCAGCGCCACCCGATGATGATGCATAACTGGTGATTGGTTCTCCGGCAACGGTAGTTTCAGAGAAACGAATTGTCTTTGCGATAATTGTCTCGAATACATCTTTTGGGTATTTTTCTAAGATGGCGCTCAAGACTTCGCGGTTATGTAAAGTCTTCTTTTCATACATGGTCGCCAAAATACCAATCAAATTTAAATCAGGATTTAGAAAGCTCTTGACTTTATCGATGTTTCCCTTGAGTTCAATAAAACCGTGAAGCGCAAAGTATTCACATTGCAGTGGAACGATTACTTCATCTGAGGCAACCAGAGCGTTGATTGTTAATTGACCCATAGTTGGCTGGCAGTCAATTAAAATGACGTCGTAACGATCTTTTAATCTCCCAAGCGCGCGCTTTAAATATTGTTGACCACCAATTTCGGCGCCGAGAGTTGTTTCAGCGGTACCGAGGTCGCGGTTAGCGGGAAGGAAATCTAAATTTGCAACAGATGATTTCAATACGATCTCATCAATGTTTGCATCAGGTGTCATCAACGCGTAATAGACGGTATTTTCTAGCGGCAATGAGTGAGCATTAACTCCTAGTCCAAGTGACAAGCCACCCTGAGGGTCGAAGTCAACGAGAAGAACGCGACGACCCAGTTCTGCAATAGCGGCACCAAGGTTGATCGTGGTCGTTGTCTTACCAACCCCACCTTTTTGATTGAAGATAGAGATGACTTTTGCATCCAACCCCGCTTTTGGTGCTGGCGGAACTCGAAAGTTTTTTGGTTCTTTACCCAAAAGGTTGGCTGTTGTTGCCACATCATCATCAAATGTCGATTTAGCGTTCAAGCGAGAAACCTCTTTCTGTTGGCGCGACTCTACGCTCCGTGCGCAGTTTTGAGCAAGTAAGCAAGTAAGGTTCCCTCCGTGGATACCGAGATAGAGAAGCCCGCACAGAGCGCTGCTCTGAGCAACGCTCTAGCAAAGGAAGAAGTCGAAATCGGCTCTGGTTTTAGCGTTCACCTGGACAATTTTGATGGTCCGTTCGATCTCCTTCTGCAGCTCATTTCCCGCCACAAAATGGATATCACCGAGGTCTCCCTGAGCATCGTGACCGATGAATTCATCGCCTTTATCCGATCCCTGGAAGCATCCGGCGAAGGCTGGCGACTGGATCAAGCGACCGAGTTTCTGGTAATTGCCGCGACCCTGCTTGATCTCAAAGCCGCGCGCCTGCTGCCGAGTGGCGAGGTTGAGGACGAGGAAGACCTGGCTCTCCTTGAGGCTCGAGACATTCTCTTCGCTCGCTTGCTTCAATATCGCGCCTTCAAAGAGATCGCAGCCACCTTTGCCGCTCAGATTGAAGCCGCGGACAAATCATTTGCTCGAGTTGTGGCCCTAGATCCAGCCCTCTCGGCGCTGTTGCCAGAAGTCTTAATCGGGGTCGGCGCCACACGCTTTGCCGCCATTGCCGAGCGGTGCTTAACCCCTAAATCCCCGCCTGTTGTGGCCGTTCATCACCTGCATAGTAGCTCGGTAAGCGTGGCGGAGGAGTCCAAGCGCGTTGTCGAGGCCCTGCGAGCTGGGCGTACCCTTAGCTTTAGAAATCTGATCTCCGATGCCGATTCAACGCTGGTAGTCGTGGCAAGATTTCTGGCTCTGCTAGACCTTTATCGCCAAGGAGTTCTTCGATTCGACCAAGTTATGGCCCTTGGTGAGCTTCAGATTAGCTGGACCGGGTCAGATTCTGGTGAGATCGAGGCGACCGATGAGTTTGATATACCAGTAATATCGACAGAAGAGGATGAAAATGTCTAATCCAGAACTTGAGCGTTCCATCGAGGCGATCCTTATGGTCGTGGATGAGCCGGTTACAGAACTTACCTTGGCCTCGGTCTTAGAGAAGACCGTCGATGAGGTCGTATCAGCCCTAGAAACTCTGGTCGGCTCTTATGAGGGTCGTGGTTTTAGCCTAAAAGCCATCAACGGCGGCTGGCGTTTCTACAGCCACCCTGAATGCTCAGCGGTTGTTGAAAAATTTGTTCTAGATGGCCAGCAGAATCGACTGACTCAGGCCGCCCTTGAGACGCTCGCGGTGATCGCCTATCGCCAGCCCGTTTCTCGCGCTCGTGTCTCGGCTATCCGCGGGGTTAATGTGGAAGCGGTTATGAAGACCCTGGTTACTCGTGGCCTCGTTGAGGAGTTCGGAATTGAAAATGAGACCGGAGCCATCCTCTATAAGACGACCAGCTACTTTCTAGAGCGGTTGGGTCTTAACTCACTTGATGATCTGCCCGCCTTGGCGCCCTATCTGCCAGATTTAGACCGACTCGATGAGGTCCTTGAGTCTTTAACTGACTAGTTTCACCCCCTTTTGACCTCTCTGGCGGCCTTGCCGTAGACTCGCACGCCTAACTGCCAATCTCGTTCCTTTGACGGGGGAGGGCGCGATGACTGTCGAGAATGGATAGCCAAAAAATGCCTGAATTACGCCTGAATAAAATTATCGCCGAGGCTGGAATTACCAGCCGCCGAGGCGCGGACGAACTAATCATCGATGGACGTGTGAGCGTCGACGGTTTCATCGTTCGAGAGCTCGGCGCGAAATACGACCCTGATTTGGTGAAAGTAATGGTTGATGGTGAGACAATTACACGTTCTTTGACTAAGAATTACCTTGTACTTCATAAACCAAAAGGTGTTTTGTCAACGATGTATGACCCAGAAGGTCGGCCTTCACTTTCGGACTTTATTGACCTGCGCACGGAGCGCCTTTTTCACGTAGGACGCCTAGATAAGGATTCTGAAGGGCTGATTCTCTTAACAAATGATGGGGATCTCACCTTTAGAGCCACCCATCCATCTTTTGGGCTTGAGAAGACGTACATAATCGAATTCGATGGGAAGCTGCCGGTCGGAGTCGATAAGGTCCTTTTAAAGGGAATCGAACTCGAGGATGGAATGGGTCGGGTTCTAAGTTTCAAGCAGTTATCCCCACAATGGATTGAGGTTACGATTCACGAGGGTCGCTATCACATCATCCGTCGATTAATGGAGGCCGTGGATGTTCACGTCCTTCGTCTGATCCGAACCAAGTTTGGACCGATCTCCCTGGGAGATACCTTAGAGGGTAGATGGCGCGATCTAAATAGCGGCGAACTGGTTAGTCTGCAAAAGGCTTTAGATCTTTAAGGTTTTATCTATACAGTATCTATTTATTTATAAAGCGTTTTATAGGTATTGTAATCTTGCCAGAAAATAGAATCTATATATCGATATTCACAACCGATATTGAGCGTAATTGTCTGTCTAAATAACGTTTTATCGACTTTTAAGAAAAGCTTCTAACGCGCCTCTCGGATTAGATCGCGAACTTGAAGGTTAATGAATATCCTTTTGTAGATAAATAATTAAATCATTTAACAACTATGTAAATAGCGGTACTGAAACTGGGTGAGGGAGTACGATTTGCCAATGACTAGCGTTCGTGCGATTCGTGGAGCAACCCAAGCGGCAGCCAATACAGCCGAGGCTGTTGATGCTGCGACCAAGGAACTTTTGCTGGAAATTATGAAGCAGAACGAGCTGTCACCCGAGGCGGTCATTTCAGTAATATTTACCGTTAGCCCAGATCTGAACGCTGCCTTTCCGGCCAGCTCGGCTCGAGAAGTCGGATTTGGAGAGGTTCCTCTGCTTTGCAGCGTTGAAATCGATGTTCCAGGCGCGCTCGAGCGCACTATTCGAATTATGGCTCACGTGGAAAGCACTCGCTCAAAGAGCGAAATTGCTCATATCTACCTAGGCGCAGCCAAGTCTTTGCGCCGAGATATAGCTCAGTAAGTGGACCGGTAGGTCAATTATGTCCAATAAAAGTTCCCAAAGTGGCCAATTTTCCTCGATTAAGATTATCGGTTCAGGCTTAATTGGTACTTCGATCGGGTTAGCCCTTGCCAATAAAGGGGTAAGTGTTGAAATGGCCGATATAGATCCAAAGGCGGCCAAACTGGCCAACGATTTAGTCGCTAGCGCTCCAGCAGCTGCACCCGAAATAGTTCTCTACGCTGGCCCTAGTTCTGGCCTGAAATCTGCCCTTGAAAGTGAATTTAAGGTGAACTCCGCATCGAAATTTATAGATATAGGCAGTGTTAAGACTAAATCTCTACTTGAGGTATCACAATCAGCAGTACCATCTAGACAGTTCCTTGCTACCCATCCAATGGCAGGACGTGAAGTTGGGGGAGCTCAATCTGCGAGGGCTGATCTTTTTCAGTCGCGTAGTTGGATTTATGTTCCAACTGACTTAGATGGAACCCCGGTGGCGCCAGATCTAGTGTCCGCTGGGCTTTGGCTAATCGAAACTTTGGGTGCAAGCGCCGTGGCCATGAGCGCCGACAAACACGATCGGGCAGTTGCCTTGGTTTCTCATCTTCCTCAAGTCACGGCTTCACTCTTGGCGGCGCAGCTGATGGATGCAGATTCTGAACTACTTGATTTAGCGGGCGCTGGGTTGCGGGATACCACGCGAATCGCTGCTTCAAACCCCGCTTTGTGGGATGAGATTTTAAATTCGAATTCGGATCAAATCCTGCCACTATTGATAAATCTACAAAGCGATCTAGGGTCTCTAATCGATCGTCTTGCTTCATCGGCCTCTGTTAAAGATCTGATTGAGGCAGGCAATCAGGGCAGAGCCAAGATCCCTGGAAAGCACGGGGGAGCGGCTAGAGAATATGCGCTTTTGCCTGTTGTCATCGAGGATAAACCGGGCCAGTTAGCGGCGCTTTTCGACGAGTGTGCAAGTGCCAAAGTGAATGTGGAAGATTTAACAATTGAACACTCTCCGGGTCAATTCACCGGTCTAATTACCTTGGCCCTGTCGACTAAAGATGCGCAAATTTTGCAGGATCACTTAACTAAATCGGGATGGAGCGTGCACTCTCCGCGGTAGATGCGAGATAGAATAGGTCTATAAGCGCAATCTTTTATTTTTAATTCGCAAGTCAACGATGGGATGTAACACTGATGATCGTTGTGGCGATAGATGGACCAAGCGGTGCAGGCAAATCAAGTACTTCTAAACTTGTAGCTAAGCGCGCAGGCTGGAGTTATCTAGACACAGGTGCGTTATATAGAGCGGTGACTTGGTTATCACTTAGCCAGAAATTAACTTCGACAGAAGATATTTTGGTCGCCTTAAAAAGATTTCCGCTTCGCTTTGTTGCAAGTCCGATTGCGCCTCAAATTTTTGTTGGCGATACGGAAGTTACAAATGAAATTCGCAGTAAAGAAGTTACTGAAGCGGTAAGTGCAATAAGTGCAACTCCAGAAATCCGTTCTGAACTTTTGTTGATTCAAAGAAATATTATTGCAGGCGTCGAACGTGGAATCGTTGTAGAAGGTCGAGACATTGGAACCGTAGTCGCTCCAGATGCTGCGTTAAAGATTTATCTACAGGCAGATTTGAGTGCACGAGCCGTACGCAGATCCGCAGAAGATAATTCGAGCCCTGACAATGTCAGCGCATCCTTAAGCGCGCGCGATGAGGTTGACACTTCTCGAGTTGTTTCTCCATTGGCTAAAGCCATGGATGCTGTGTTGATCGATTCGACAGATTTAACGTTGGAGGAAACTGTCGAGCGGGTTTGGGAACTGCTTAAGGAACGTTCGTTATTGGGCTTACCTATCGTCGCAATTCTGGGGCGTCCCAACGTTGGTAAATCAACCCTGATCAACCGCTTCATTGGTCGTCGTGAAGCGATTGTCGAAGACACACCTGGAGTCACTCGTGATCGTATTCAATACGAATGCGAATGGGGCGGACGCAGATTCATAATCATGGACACCGGTGGCTGGGAATCAAAACCAGATGGTATTTCTGTTCAAGTTAGCGCCTCGGCCGAGTTAGCAATGCAAGAAGCCGATGTACTTGCCTTCGTTGTTGACGCTCATGTTGGCGCGCTAGATGAAGATGACATTCTTGTGCAAGAGCTTCGCAAGGTTAAGAAACCGATGGTGCTGGTTGCAAATAAAGTAGATAGCGATGTCGATGAAGCGGATGCGCATGCGCTCTGGAACTTAGGTTTAGGCGAACCACGTTTTGTCTCGGCGCTTCACGGACGTGGCAGCGGTGATTTATTGGATTACATCGTTTCGGAGATGCCAGAAGTAGGCGGTGCTCAAACGCAAGATGGTTATCGCAAGATTGCCCTGATCGGTCGTCCGAACGTTGGAAAATCAAGTTTGTTAAATGCTCTTGCTGGTGAAAATCGTTCTATCGTTGATGAAGTTGCCGGAACAACACGGGATCCAGTTGATGAGTTAATTGAATTCGGTGGATCTGTTTGGCGTTTTATCGACACTGCCGGTTTGCGAAAGCGCGCTAACCAAGCAAGCGGTACTGATTATTATGCGACGCTTCGAACACAAGCTGCGTTGGAACGCTGTGAATGCGCTGTGGTTGTGTTGGATGCATCCCTTCCAATCTCCGAACAAGATTTACGCGTTATAACCATGGTGGAAGAAGCTGGTAAGGCGATGGTTATTGTCATGAATAAATGGGATTTAGTGGATGAGGACCGTCGCGATCAACTGGATCGTGAAATTGATCGACACTTAGATCAAGTTGAGTGGGCGCAACGAGTAAATGTTGCGGCGAAAACCGGTTGGCACCGAGATCGTCTGGCACCAGCGCTTCGAACCGCAATCGATAGTTGGGAGCGACGTGTTCCAACTGCCAAACTCAACTCTTTCCTAGGTGCGCTAATCGGTGCGACCCCACCACCTGTGCGAGGTGGAAAACAACCGAAGATTTATTACGCGACGCAAGCCGGAATAGCGCCTCCAAAATTCGTGGTCTTTTCAAGTGGCTGGATCGAAGCTTCCTATCGCCGTTTCATCGAGCGAAGACTTCGTGAGGAGTTTGGTTTCCCAGGCACCCCGGTTCAGGTCGCGATTCGAGTTAAAGAGCGCGATTGATGGCCCGAAATAAGAATCTGAATGTGCCGAATGCCTTAACTGGCCTTCGTGCGCTAGGAATTCCATTGTTTATCTACTTGGCAATCGGATTGGAAGCCGACGGATGGGCGATTCTCACCTTAGCAATCGGTGGGGCAACCGATTATTTCGATGGAAAGTTAGCCCGCGCTTGGGGTCAAGAATCCCGTTTCGGAGAACTGGCCGATCCAGCCATCGACCGCTTGTACATCGTGGCGACGTTAATTGTCTTGTATATCCGCGAGGCAGTTCCGTTATGGGTGATTATCTTGTTGCTCGCTCGAGATCTGGCTCTTGGCTTGGCAACGATCGGGTTAACTCTTAACTCTCTACCTCCGCTTCAGGTTACCTACCTTGGCAAAGCGGCGACATTTAATCTTCTTTACGCATTTCCATTCTTGCTGCTTGCGCTGCGCACAGATTGGGCTGGAACTCTGGCCTTTATCTTTGGCTGGAGCTTTGCAATCTGGGGGATAGGCCTTTATTTATCTACGGGCGTTTCATATTTCCTTACCGCCCTTCGCGCCATTAGAGTGGCGCGGTAGTTTGCTCTTACTCTCTCTAACTTTTCTCATGAAGGAGACCTCGTGTCGCTAATTCCAGATGATCTGCAATATACAAAAGAGCATGAATGGGTTAGCCAATCGCAGCCAAACGTTTATCGAATGGGCATTACCGATTATGCGCAAGGCGCACTCGGAGACATTGTCTATGTACAACTACCCAAGGTCGGCGAAAGCGTTACTGCCGATAAAGTTTGTGGCGAAGTTGAATCGACGAAGAGCGTCTCTGAAATATTTGCACCAGTAACTGGAAAGATCGTCGCGATCAACGAACTTTTGGTTTCTGCCCCTGAAACAATTAACTCAGAACCTTATGGTCAGGGTTGGTTAGCGGAAATTGAAGTGGCGAGTGCTCCGGCGGGCTTACTATCAGCGGCCGACTATCGTCAAATCACCGCTTAAATTTAGGCAATTTCCCTCGCGTTTTAAGCTCCTCATTTCGCTTTGTTCCACTTGATTTATTTAGCCACTAACCCTAATGTCATCCTCAGGTTGAAGTTGAACCTGGTCGGATAATTTTGGAGAGAAAGGGGCCCACTTTGGAAAAAGCAACTGAAAACAGTGAGCTCACTACCACTCTGCATCTTGGTTTGCGGTCTGTCGTTGGCACATCCCCAGAGAGTGCAATTGATGCACTACTCGCGTCAATGGATTCTCAGGCAAGCGCTGCTATCAAATCAATAATTGAGGGCAATGGCGATCGTGCAATGGTGGTTATTCATCGCGGTCCATCTAAAGGTTCTCGCTTCTTAATTGCCGAAGAAAGTTGTTCAATCGGGCGGTCACCCGAGAATTCAATATTTCTCGATGACGTCACGGTCTCTCGCTCTCATGCCCAGATAACCAACTCTGGCAAGGGTTTTGAACTGCAGGACCTAGGCAGCCTCAATGGAACGTATGTAAACAATAGTTCTGTTAAATCGGTTGAACTCAAGACCGGTGATGAGATTCAAGTAGGAAAGTTTCATTTAATATTTATCAGTTCAAAAAAATAATTAACCATCGAACAGAAATAGGGGAGAAATAGTGAGCGTTCCAGCCCGCGCGTATTTGAGTATTGGCGAAGTCTTAAGCAAATTGCGAGGAGACTTTCCTGACATCACTATCTCAAAAATTCGTTTCTTAGAATCTGAAGGCTTAATTGAGCCGCAACGCACACCATCTGGATACCGTAAATTCACTTCTACTGATTTAGATCGACTTCGTTATGTTCTGCTCTTGCAACGCGATCAGTACTTGCCGTTGCGTGTCATAAAAGAGAATCTCGAAGCCCTAGATCGCGGCTTAGAGCCTGCCGCCAATGGTGGGGTCGCCAGTCCACGTCCAGCTTTAACCAGCGTTGATGGAGATTCTTCTCCTGAATCTTTCGTGCACTCATCAGATATGCGTTTATCTCGCGAGGAGCTATTAAAGGCGAGCGGGTTAACGGATACTCAATTAGTTGAACTGGAGTCATATGGATTCGTTGCCCTTCGTGGTCGTCACTATGACAGCGATGCGCTTTCAGTAGCTAAGGCCGTTGCCGAGATGGCGGGCTTCGGTATCGAAACACGTCACCTTCGCTCCTTTAAATCTGCTGCCGACCGCGAGATTGGTCTGATCGAACAAGTGATCACTCCAATTAATCGTCAAAAGAGCGCTGACTCAAAAGCTCGTGCCGAGGAAGTTCAGAAGCAGATCGCTTCACTTTCAGTTCGACTTCATGCATCATTGGTGCGCGCCGGCCTAAACCGCCCTCGCTAATTGAAAAACCTCTTTGTGGTATAGCCAATGATGGTCAATATGGAGGTCGTTGGCGTACGAATCGAGATGCCCTCGAACCAACCGATTGTTCTTTTGAAGGAGATGGACGGTTCGCGTTTTCTTCCAATCTGGGTGGGAGCTGTTGAGGCAACGGCAATCGCCTTTGCGCAACAAGGACTTTCATCCCAAAGACCGCTTACTCATGACCTGATTGCAAACATTCTCGAAGTCGCGGATCTGACGATGACTTCAGTACATATAACCGAACTAAAGGATGGAATTTTCTACGCCGAAATCTCTATCCGAAGTCAGGACGGATCTAATTTGAAGGTAAGTGCTAGGCCATCAGATGCCATCGCGATTGCCTTGCGCACCGCGAGCAACATTTTGGCCGACTCGGATTTGCTGGATCAGGTGGGTATCGACATTCCAGAGCGCCTGCTGGGAGATCTTTCTACCGACTCACAAGGCGGGGGTTCCGATGTGGAAATGGAGCGATTCCGCGAATTCCTGGATCAGATCAACCCCGAGGATTTTGCCGGTTAGGCCCCTTAAAGTCTCACTCTCTACTTGAGGTTTGGTACGTGTCGGTCGTTGTATGCAGGCCATCGGCATCCTAAAGTTAAGCCATTCCCCAAGAGAATCGAGTAAACGTGACCTCCCCAGTTACGCCAGATGTGCAGACTGAAATTGGCTACCGTGGCGCTACCGCGTGCGCGGCGGCCGGAATTTCATATCGTCAATTAGATTATTGGGCACGCACTGGATTACTCGAACCAAGTGTTCGCACTGCAAGCGGTTCAGGAACCGCTCGTCTTTACGGTTTCCGTGACATTCTGGTCTTAAAAATTGTTAAGCGTTTACTCGATGCCGGAGTATCGCTGCAGAATATTCGCACCGCAGTCAATCATCTACGTAGCCGTGGCGTTGTGGAGTTAGAGAGCATCACGCTAATGAGCGATGGCGCCTCGATTTATGAGTGTGCTAGCCCTGATGAGATCATCGACCTTTTGCAAGGTGGGCAAGGTGTGTTTGGAATCGCAGTGGGCAAGGTTTGGCATGAGGTTGAAGGCTCGCTAGCAACCCTGCAGGGTGAAATGAATGGCCAATCGGTCACTGCCAGCGGTGTTGAAAGTAACGATGAACTCACATTACGTCGAAAGGCGAAGGGCGCCTAAAGGCAATATCCTTCCCTTTAATTCAGTCAATTGCGGGGAGTGGTAATGAGTTACGAGGGTGAGCGCTTTCAAACGCGCCACATTGGGCCGTCCATCACGGACGAATCAGAGATGTTGCGCCTACTTGGCTACAAAGACCTCCAATCCTTCATCAGCGATGTTGTTCCTGCAAATATTGCGATCGCTAAGAAACTTTCAGAAACTTTAGATTCGGCTAAAAGTGAAGTTGCAGTAATCGCAGAACTACGGGAGATAGCTGCACAAAATCAGGTTTTCACATCGCTAATCGGTGGTGGATATTACGGAACTATTACTCCAGCTGTAATTAAGCGAAATGTTTTGGAAAATCCCGCTTGGTACACCGCGTACACACCGTATCAGCCAGAGATTTCGCAAGGTCGACTCGAAGCAATCTTCGCTTTTCAAACTGTAATTTGCGATATGACCGCGCTCTCTCTTTCGAATGCATCGATGCTCGATGAAGGAACTGCAGCGGCTGAAGCGATGACGGTTGCACGTCGTACCTCGAAAACTTCCGATGAGGCAGTTTTCTTAATCGAAAAACATCTTCATCCGCAGACCAAAGCAGTAGTTCAAACGCGAGCAAAGCCACTTGGGATCAAGGTAATTGAAGTTGATGCCGCACAGATCGCGCGCGATGGCTTTGACCAAGAGTTCTTTGGGCTCTTAGTTCAGTACCCAGATACCAATGGCGAAATTTGTGACTATGCAAAAGTTACCGAGTACGCGCACGATAAGGGTGCACTCGTAATTGCAGCGACAGATTTATTGGCGTTAGCTTTGATCAAAGCGCCAGGGGAGTGGGGGGCAGATATCGCAGTTGGTTCGGCCCAGCGCTTTGGTGTTCCAATGGGATTTGGCGGACCACATGCAGGTTTTATGGCGGTCCGTTCTGGTTTAGAGCGAACACTACCTGGCCGGTTGGTCGGACAAAGTATCGACGCCCACGGCAATCCTGCTTTTCGTTTAGCGCTGCAAACTCGCGAGCAACATATTCGTCGCGATAAAGCGACGAGCAATATTTGTACAGCGCAAGTCCTTCTTGCAAATATGAGCGCTTTCTATGCCATGTGGCATGGACCAGTTGGTCTTCGTGCGATTGCAGAACGTGTGAATAGCTACGCAACACGTTTACAGTCCGCTGCCAAGTCACCGAGTGTAAATATCTTTGACACAGTAATTATTGATGTAACCGATGCACAGGCAATTCACAAATCAGCGATCGCTAAGAAATTTAATTTCGGGCGCATTTCAAATACGCAGATTCGGATTTCATTTGATGAGACCACAACGGATGCAACTTTCAACGAAGTTCTAGGGATTCTTGGTTTAACAGACGCGAAGGCAACTGCAATCGCAGACCAGTTCACTCGCAAATCAACTTATTTGTCTCACCCAGTCTTCAACACTTACAAGTCCGAAACTTCGATGATGCGTTATTTACGTACTTTGGCCGATCGTGATTTGGCACTTGATCGAACTATGATCCCGCTTGGTTCTTGCACTATGAAGTTAAATGCTGCCACTGAGATGGAAGCAGTAACTTGGCCAGAATTCTCATCTTTACATCCATTTGCACCGGCAGATCAGTCAAAGGGTTCACGTCTATTAATCGATCAACTATCTAAATGGTTAGTTGAGATAACTGGTTATGACGCAGTGTCCTTGCAGCCAAATGCGGGAAGCCAAGGCGAATTCGCGGGCTTGCTTGCGATTCGCAACTATCATGATTCACGCGGTGATTTCTCTCGCAATATCTGTTTGATTCCATCGAGTGCCCACGGAACAAATGCGGCAAGTGCGGTTATGGCTGGAATGTCAGTTGTTGTTGTGGATTGTGATGAAGAAGGAAACGTTAGTCTGGAAGATTTGAAGTTAAAGATTGCGCTAAATGCCGGCTCACTTGCTGCGCTAATGGTGACTTATCCATCAACGCATGGTGTATTTGAATCAGCAATCTCTGAAATTTGCGCGATGATTCATGATGCAGGTGGTCAGGTTTATGTAGACGGAGCCAATCTCAATGCCCTCGTCGGAACCGCGCAACCTGGAAAATTTGGTGCAGATGTTTCCCACTTAAATCTTCACAAAACTTTCTGTATTCCACATGGCGGTGGGGGACCGGGAGTTGGTCCAGTTATTGCAAAGTCACACCTTGCACCGTTTCTGCCTAACCATCCTTTGGATGCAACGGCAGGGCCTGCAACAGGTCCAGGACCGATTTCAGCTGCGCCATTTGGGTCTGCCAGCATCTTGCCAATTTCTTGGGCGTATATCCGCCTGATGGGGGGAGAGGGCTTAACTCACGCGACAGAAGTGGCTATTTTGAATGCCAACTACATGGCAGCGCGTCTAAAGAGTTCATATCCAATTCTTTACACTGGCAATAAGGGTTTAATCGCACACGAATGCATTCTCGATTTACGTGAGATAACAAAGATTTCAGGCGTAACCGTTGATGACATAGCAAAGCGCTTAATGGACTTTGGATTCCACGCACCAACGATGTCTTTCCCAGTGGCTGGAACGCTGATGATCGAGCCAACTGAGTCAGAAGACATTATTGAGATGAACCGTTTTATCGATGCGATGATCGGCATTCGCGGGGAGATTCAAGAGATCATTGATGGCAAGCAAAGTATTGAAGGTTCACCTTTGCGCAACGCTCCACACACAATAGGAGCCATTGCTGCCACCAACTGGGATCGTTCTTATTCGCGTGAAGAAGGCGCCTTCCCAGCCACGATTACAGGCCTTATTCCGGGCGAGTTAATCGGAGCTAGAGGCAAATATTGGCCGAGCGTTGGACGTATTGATGGCGCATTCGGTGATAGAAACTTAGTTTGCTCATGTGCCCCCATAGAGGCTTATTCCTCATAGGGGGTTAGTTCTGCCTGAGGGGTGGGGCTAAATTAGGTTACTTAACATAATGTAACTTATCGGCGTTAGGTCTAAGCCTGCGCATGAACCCCCAACGGGTTGTCTGCGTCAGCGCCTCAATAACTATCGCCTTCGACATCTTAGAAACGCCATTGATTCGCTCTACGAAGGTTATTGGAACTTGAGTTGCCGATGCGCCGGCAAGATCGGCAGCCATTGCCATTTCAATTTGAAAACAATATCCAGTTGCATCCATATCTTTTAGGTTTAACGCATTTAAAAGCTCGGCGCTATAGATACGAAAACCGCCAGTTAAGTCGTTTAGATCAATTCCTAGTGCGAACTTGGCATATTTAGTGCCGGACTTGGACAGTAATTGTCGAGACTTAGGCCAGTTAACAACGCTGCCACCGGGCATCCAGCGAGTGCCAAATACAATGGATTTACCCACCTTTATTGCCGCAAACATCGCGGCCAAATCTTCTACGCGATGTGAACCATCGGCATCCATAGTGACAATCTGGGTGTAATCGTTATCTGCTAAAACTTTATTGAATCCGGCGCGATATGCCGCACCTAAACCGTTTTTTCCTGGTCGACGCATAACTTGTACCCAGGAAATAGCCAATTTATCGACGATATCTGCCGTCTTATCCGGAGAATTATCATCAATTACAACGACGTCGAATTGATATTGCGAGTGTCAAACGGAAATTCAGAGAGCTTTTCTAAAAGATTTGATAATAGAAACTACTCTCGTTGTAGGTGGGAACGAGGATTACTATCTTATCCATTGAGCGATCCTGTCTATCGGGGTTCGGTGTTTGCTGAGGGTGAGATCGCCGAGCAAGAATGCCCTTTTGTTCTCTGGAGTTTGGCTTACCACCCGCCCATTATTATCGATAAAAGCAGAAATTCCAACTGTAGAAACACTCAAGATTGCGCGTGAATGTTCAACTGCTCTAATTCGTGTAATCGCCAACTGTTGCGCGCTCTCTGCCGTATTAGCAAAGGTTGCACTATTTGTTTGAACTATGAGTGCTCCAGAACTTCCTGCCATTTCCCTAACAAGAGAGTCGATAATAATTTCATAACAAATAATTGGACCCAGCGTTGCTCCATTGATTTGGTGTGTCACCAATTCATCGCCTGGAACAAAATCAACAACCGTCTTAGCCATTGGATTAACAAACTCAGCGATCTTACGAAGCGGCATAAATTCACCGAAAGGTGTTAGCCCTCGCTTTACATAAACACTTTCCGACTGTCCCTCTTTGGAATACATGATCGAAGCGTTCTCTGGACTTCCGTTTTCCAGCTGTACGACCCCTGCTATCAGTGGAGTTTTTAACGATTTTGTTAGGGCGCTGATATCGGCGGCAACGTCGGGGTTTCGTCTCGGATCTATATCGATGGCATTTTCAGGCCAGATGATTGCGTCATACGGCTCTTTAGCGAATTCTTTGGTGGAATCTCGGTGCAGATTAAAGACCGCCTTAGCTCTGGAATTAAACTCCAACCCAACTTCGGGCGTATTGCCCTGCACCGCAAGAAGCCGAACTGAGCCACTCCCCTGCGGATTATTCGGAAGTAAAAACGCGGCAATAAAAAGAATTGTGATTACGAAAAAACTTTTACTACTAAACCTTGAAGCGAGTATTGCGATTAGTACTGTGAAGGCTGAAAGAGCAAGGACTCCCCCGATAGAAACTATTGGCAAAGCTGGTGATTCAACTTGGCTAAATGCGATTCTTGTCCAACCGAAACCACCGAACGGAAAGCGCGCCCGCAGTTCTTCCATCAAGAGAAGTGTGAGCCCACTTAACCAAAGGCTTTTGGTTCGTCTGTAAATCAATCCGATTGGAAGGTAAAAAAGGGATTGCAAAAGGGCTAACAACAACCAAGGAAGTGCTCCTACGTACTTGCCGCTCCAATGCAGAACGATGGCATTTAGCACCAATCCAAAAATGAAACTATGAATTACCGGTCTTTCGCTATTAATCAACTTACGAAAGAAGAGCGCGAATCCAAAGAGCGCTAAGAACCATAGACCAATAGGCTCGAATGCAGCGCTAGCTAGAAAAGCAGCAACAAGTATCGTCACCATTTAAGAGCAGCAATCATCCGATCTACACTTGCCCCCAGACCGTAGCGCTCTTTCATTTCATAAATTTTAGACAGATCTGAAGGCGCCGAAGGCATTTGTATATCTAATTTCGGCAACGCTACATCGCGCGCGCAATTAACCAATGTTGGAGCTATCTTCAAATAATCCGTACCCGCAATAATCTTCTTGGCTAGCGCTGGGGTTAGTGCAGGATGCGCGTCATGCGCTGCTGCGAGTGCCTCATCAGTACTTGCAAAACTATTTGCAATCAGCGCTGCGCCTTTCTCACCGATACCACGTACGCCAGGAAGACCATCGGATGGATCGCCACGAAACATGGCAAATAAAGCGTATCTATCTCCTGGAATCTCGTACTTTCGTTTTATCCATCCGATATCCACTAAATCATGTTGGGAAAGTCCGCGCGCAAGATAGACAACTTTTACATCGCGCTTGTCATCGACTAACTGAAATAAATCTCGATCTCCGGTGACAATTCTGATCGGGCCCTTCTCTTGCACCGCGAAAGTAGCCATCACATCATCGGCTTCGTAATCGTCGACGCCAACCATGGGAATTCCAAATAAATCTAAAAGATCAAGCAAAATCGGGATCTGTGGAGTTAATAAATCGGGTTCTTCTTCGCCTTCACCATCGGCGTCGACTCGATTGGCTTTGTAATCAGGAAATATTTCCACTCTCCAAGAAGGTCGCCAGTCGCCCTCGATGCAAGCGACAATCCGCTTCGGTGAATACATACCGATTAGCCGCGCAGTCATATCGAGATAGCCACGTATTGCATTTACTGGCGTGCCATCAGGTGCTAACAAGGTATCGGGCATTCCGTAATAAGCGCGATACCAGAGCGATGCGCTATCTAAAAGCATTAAGGTCATAGGTCATCCACCATATATGAAACTACGCCGCGATCTAAACGCTTAATCGCTTCTCGGCAGACCGGACGCAGTTGTTCGCTGGCACCAGCAATCTGCATAAGCAAATCCATCAACTGCTTGGTGGATCGAACAAAGTCGCCGACAGACATATCACTTCCCTTTAGAACGTTAGATAGGGAGTTGCCTTGCGCCCAACGATAGGAAATAAATGCAAAGCCAAAATCCGGTTCCTTCTGGGTCTTCACATCAAATTCGTTTTCAACTTCTTCCAAGCGAGCCCAAATACGAATTATCTCGGATAACGCATTCGTAACGTTCTGGTGCGGCATCTTCGGTGCGTAATCATCTCGGGATCGAGATTGAAAAATCATCGATGAAGCAACGGAAAGAAGCTCTGGCGCCGATAAATTATCTAAGATCCCTGCCCGAATAGTCTCGGTTAACAACAGATCAGATTCCGCGTAAATCTTCGCCAGTATTTTACCTTGCGGAAGTGGTTTTTCACCCTCTATATATCCGAGGTGAGTAAGTACATCGCAGATGCGATCAAATGTTTTAGCGATCACGTGGGTACGATTTTCAACACGTGCTCGAAGTCCTTCCGACTCTCGCGATAGTCGATCGGCTCGTTCGGCAAAGCGGGCGTGCGTTTCGCGATCGTTGCACGAATGACACGCATGGTTTCGCATGGAGCGTCTTAGCCCGTCTATTTCAGATTCCATATGAGCGCGTTGGCGATTATCAAAAGTGCGACGACCATCGCGCTTAGACAGTAGTTTCTCTAACTCTTTGGTTTCTGAGCGCAGTTTTGCATAACCTTCAAAATCTCCAAGATGACATTTAGCGCTTTCAATTAGTTCATTGCGCGCACTTTCGTTCTTTTTTATTTGTTTTACTAAGCCGACAACTGCGCGGTCTGCCTGAAATTGGGCGAATGAAGATTCCAGGCTGCCGTGGGCTCTCTCACGTCCAAAACGCGCAATTAAATTTATCGCCATATTGTAAGTCGGAGTAAATGACGATCGCAGTGGGTACGTACGTGTTGAAGCTAGGCCCGCGGCAGTTGCAGAATCAACGGTTGGAGACCATTGCACAACCGCATTTCCTTCGATATCGATTCCGCGACGTCCAGCGCGACCGGTTAATTGCGTGTACTCCCCCGGAGTTATCGGGACGTGTGCTTCACCGTTCCACTTAGTTAGCTTCTCCAAGACGACAGTGCGGGCCGGCATGTTGATGCCAAGGGCTAGCGTTTCGGTGGCAAAGACTGCCTTTACCAATCCGCGTTGGAATAAATCTTCAACCGCGTTCTTAAAGCTTGGCAATAAGCCCGCATGATGCGCGGCGATGCCCCGTTCTAGCGCTGTGATCCATTCCCGGTACCCCAGAACTTCCAAATCTTCCTCCGGTAAATTTGCGGTGTATTTTGCTGCAGTTGCCAGAATTTCAGCACGCTCAGCGGTGTTGGTAAGTTTTAAGCCTGCGGTTAAACATTGCTTTACGGCAGCATCGCAACCCATGCGTGAGAAGATGAAAGTAATCGCGGGCAAAAGATTTTCGCGGTTTAATTTCTCCATTATTTCAGCGCGGGATAACCGCGACTCTTGTGCGCCCCACTGTTCACGTTGATGACGTGGAATTCTTACCTTGCGCATCGCCTCACGTTCTAGCGCCAGGATCTCGGGGTTAATCTTCCCCGGCTGGCTAAATAGATCTACAAGACTGGAATTGATAAGAACGTGTTGATACAAAGGGATTGGGCGATGTTCACTGAGAATCACATCGGTCTGCCCACGAACTTCTCCGAGCCATTCACCAAATTCTTCGGCATTGGAAACCGTTGCCGAAAGTGAAATAACCTGTACCGACTCCATTAAATGGATTAATACCTCTTCCCAAACGGCGCCGCGGAATTTATCAGCCAAATAGTGAACTTCATCCATGACTACTGAACCTAAATTCGTCAGAGTATTTGAGTTGGCATACAACATATTGCGCAGCACTTCGGTAGTCATGACCAAAATATCTGCCTCGGAGTTGATATTGGTATCGCCAGTTAGAAGACCAACTTTTTCTTCACCAAATCGAGCAACAAACTCTTGAAATTTTTGGTTGGAGAGCGCTTTGATCGGTGTTGTATAGAAGCATTTCTTGCCATTTCGCAGCGCAAGATAGGCCGCAAATTCTCCAACCACGGTCTTGCCAGCACCAGTTGGTGCAGCGACTAAAACACCATGCCCACTTTCTACGGCGTGGCAGGCATCAATTTGGAACTGATCAAATGGGAATTCGAATTCAGAGATGAAATCCTCGGTTACTACATGCTTGGAACGCTTCTTCGCTGCGGCGTATTTTGCAGCTGGAGTAGTCACGGGGTCCACGATAGTCCAGCACCGGCGATACATTCAGCCTGAACTGGCAAAGTACCCACTCTCTCACCGTCGGCATAAGCAATCGCTGGGGCTGCCAGTGATACTCGTTTGCTTCGATATATGTCGACCTTGGGATGATCAACGTGGGCGCCCTTAAAAACTTTTGGAAAGACTTTTATAAATTCTAATTTACTGACCGGACGCAACACCATTACATCAAAGAGTCCATCATCCATTCGAGCATCGGGACAGACCAACATTCCCGCTCCATAACTTGAACCATTTGCCACGGCGATTAACATCGCCTCAGTTTGGATCGAATTATTATCCAATCCGATCGTGTATTGCATTGGGCGAAATTTTGGCAACTCCATGGCAATAGCCGCGTTGTATTTCATCGGTCCCTTTGGCCATTTCATGCGATTAGCTTTTTCGTTAACAACCGAATCAAACCCAGTCGAAAGAATCGCACCAAACCACTCTGAATCTACCAGTCCAAGGTCGATCTTCTTAGGTTGTTCAGTTGTAACAGAATCTAACTGTTTGGTAATTGAATCTAGTGACCATCCCAAGGCCCGCACAAAATCGTTGCCAGTACCTGCTGGAACAACCGTGAAAGGAATTGCGCGCGGAGTCACCAACTGCATGACTAAATGCGCCAGTCCATCGCCACCAACTGCGATAACTCCCTGGCAGAGAGAACTCTGAGAATCTAAAAATTCTTGCAAATTTTTTTGAAGTCTTTGCGCTGTAGTCGAGGTGATAATTTGATATGGCAGACCTTTTGCCGCGAAGTAACCAGCTACTTCCCTGCCTAAGACTGCGCCTTTACCGCCGCCAGAGACTGGATTTATTACGATCGCCCACATATCTCTTAGACTTCTTCCGCGGCAGATCTCTTCTTTGCGCGACGTCGATCATTAAGAACCGCAAATAATCCAGATAGAAGATAAAGGGCAATTAAGGGCAGTGCCAAGGCAAGCATAGAAAGTGGATCAGCACTTGGTGTAAACCCTGCGACAAAGAGAAATATCGCGAAGACCCATATTCTCCATGGGCGCAAGATTGCACTCCCGCTTAGGAACCCAATCAAATTAAAAGTAATCAAAAACACTGGAAGTTCAAAGGCAAGACCAAAAAGCAGGATCGCACGCATGACGAAATCAAGATAATCATCAAATCTAACAAGGTTATTAAGTGACTCCGGTGTGAAACCGAAGAGAACTTTTATGGCAATCGGCAAAATCGTGTATCCAAGATAAGCACCCGCTGCGAAGAATGGTGTCGCTGCAATTATAAAGAAAACTGAGTTACGTTTTTCTCGTCGGTGTAAGGCTGGAGCGATGAAAGCCCAGAGATGATAAAGCCATATCGGGGCACTTAAAATAACGCCGGTTAGAAGTGCTACTTTAATTTGCAGATTCAGCGGACCCAAAACGCCATTGATATAAAGTGCGCCGCAATGATCGGCTCCTAAATCTTGGGCAGCTTTAAGATCACAAACAGGCTGTGCCAAGGTAGTAATAATCTCGTTGTAGAAAAACCAACCAATTATCGACGCCATTGCGATTGCTATCGCGGATCGAAGTACTCGCTTACGAAACTCGCGTAGATGTTCGATGAGCGGCATACGACCGCCAGTGGTGGTCGTCATAGCAATTATTGAGCGGCAGAGCCGTCAGTGCCATCCTTCTTCTCTTCGCCATCTTTCTTCATCTCTTTCATCTCACCTTTAAATATTCGAAGTGATTTTCCGAGTGATCGCGCTGAATCAGGCAGGCGCTTGGCACCAAATAGAACGACTACGACAATGAGCAGTAGCAGGATGTGACTTGGTTCGCGTAGAAAAGGCATAGGCCAAACGGTAGCGCATGCGGCTTAGAAATTCCCAAATTCAGGGCACCTGACCCGCTCTCAGGAGATGTTGCTAAAGAGCTCGCTTTCATAGAGATCGAGTGTCTTGCGACATTTCCGAGCCAACTCGACGCGTGAAGAAACCGGAGAGATTACCTCTGTGGCCGCCAGGGTGCTCATCGCGCTGCGAACCAGCCAATCCTGGCTGAAAGAAAAGGCCGTGAAACTCTCAGACCGATCTGAAATTTCTGGTGAGACAGGAATTCTAAATCTTTCCAAGGTGCTTCTGATTCTTTTCTTAACAGTGATTTCCATCTTGAATTCTCCATCGGTTTGCAGATCAATGGACGGTGGCTGTTGGCTGCCAGCTAGTGAAATATCGGCGATGCTGTCGAGTCGAAAAGTGCGATATGCGCCGACATGGTGGCAATATGCCTGAAGTACTTCATAACCGTGATCGACCATTAATTCGATTGGGGTGATCTCTCTATTCGTTAGCTCATCTCGAATAAGGGAATGGTATGAGATTTGTAAGTTCTTACGACTTGCGATCGCGTTCAGAACCGTTGCTCGGTATGAACTGTTAACGATCGGTTCAATTGTTGCGATATCGCCAATTAAGGACTTTATCTTCGTCTGCAATGAGGTTATAGCCCCTAGTAAATCAAAGCGCTTAGGATCAATTGATTGAACCAGTAAATCTAAGCCAATTAAAAGGATTACCAATTCATCCTTAGTCAACAAGCGCACCTTTTGTAGAATTTCAGCGTTACGAATCGACACATAACCAGACTCGAATTCGAGGTCGATTAATTCAAGTGGTGTGTAACCAGGTAGGCCACACATCCAAAGCGTATTTAGATCAGAAAGTAATTCAGATTCGCTGACCCCGAATTCAGACGCTAACTCAGATAACGCAACACCTTGATGAGTAGATATGTACGGAACCAAATCGAGCAGACGTGCTGCTTTTTCAATCGGAGTGCTCTGCTTTTCAGCCATAACGGATAACCCCCGACTGCAAACTTTCAATCACTGTGGCTCTTAAACTGGCTGGCTCTAAGACAACTACATCCTCGGCATACCAGAGGATTTCCTCCGCCATTCGTTCTTGATCCTGGTATTCGATCTTCACGCGGTCCCAACCAACCGGTGCTTTCTTATCTAAGATCTCGGTGGATCTAGATCGCAAAGCTAACGCTCTTCCACTGCGCAAGTAAAGTTCGCGCGTTCTGGTGCGATCGAGTCTCAAGTAAATGGCTCTCGACGCTAAAAGTAGTCGGGATCTCATAGCTTCCAGCACGGCCCTTTGTCGATAGAGATCCGAGTACTCGGTCTAAACGAAAACTTCGCATCTCCTTGCGATCTAAATCCATTCCAAATAAATACCAATGTCCGTATCTGGATGCAACAGCGTAAGGCTCTAGGACGCGACTTTCTTCGTGCAGTGACTCACTCAAATAAGAGAAAGAAATAACCGTACGAGAAGTTATTGCCGAGATTGCAGACGCTAAGTTCGCGTCCTTTGAAATGATCGCTGGCGCCAGATCGGGCAAAGCTTCTGAATCAGTTTCGATTCCGATTGCGTGCAATTTCACTAACGCGCTAAGTGCCGAACTATCTAGCGCGGCGCCGCGCCACGCTTCGGCGGCCAGTGAAAGCAAGGCAATATCTTTGCTATCTAGATCACCTAATTGGAATTGGTAATTCTCGGGCTTAATTCGATAACCAGATTCATCTTCGAAGAGAGGATCGAAGGTACCTACTTCAATTATTATGCCCAGATTGCGCAGATCATCTTTATCGCGTTCGAACATGCGCTCTTTGCTCTCGGGCGTTCCTTCATAACCATCTACTGTTCGGAAAATTTCTGACTTAGTTAAATAACGTTTGGTGGCAAGCAGCGCGATCGTGAGATTTACCAGTCGCTCAGTCTTCCGCGACACCGTATGACCCTTTCGCCGGCCTGCGACGTCGAGCAAGTACTTCAACACCAGGTGCCATGCGCCTTGCGAATATCAGAAATCCGGTGTGACCAATCATTCTTTGTTGTGGGCGCACTGCTAGCCCTTCGTGGTGCCAGCCTCGAACCATACTTTCAAAACTTTCTGGTTCAGTGAAGTGACCATCTTCTTTTAAAGCTTCGGCGGTAGCAGAGAGTTGCGTAGTTGTTGCGACGTAGGCCATAAAGACCCCGCCCGGGCGCAATACTTCCGCCGCTAATTCAATACATTCCCAAGGAGCCAACATGTCTAGGATTACGCGATCAAAACTATCGGTGAACTCTTTTTCCTGCACGGAGCCAATATCCAAAGACCAATTCGAAGGCTCTCTCCCAAAATAGTTCGAGATATTAGCCTTGGCGTTTTCTGCAAAATCCTCACGTCGTTCCACGGAGTGCACATGGCCCTTTTCACCAACTGCTCTGAGGAGTGAAAGAGTTAGCGCACCGCTTCCCACACCCGCTTCAAGAACACGTGCACCAGGGAAGATATCTGCAAATCCGATGATTAGCGCTGAATCCTTTGGATAAACGATCGTTGCTCCCCGCGGCATCGAGAGAACGTAATCAGTGAGCAAAGGTATAAATGCCGTGAACTTTAAACCAGCGCTGGTGCTAATTACCGACCCTTCAGGCAAACCGATTAGATCGTCATGAACGATCCATCCTTTGTGCGTATGCCATTCTTTTCCAGGTGTAATCGTGATGCTGTAGATCTTTCCTTTTTGATCTGTCAATTGAACGCGATCACCAGCGACGAAGAAACCTCGATTACGCTCTTCGGCGGTACTTGCCGCGCTTTCTTTTGACTTAGACACAGGAGCATCTTAGGCGTTGCCTAGCCAAAGGCTGTATCTTCAACCGCATGAGCCAACTGCGTCTATCGCCCAGCCGCATCAATGACTTTAATAACTGTCCACAACTCTATAAATATCGCACCATTGACCTGCTTCCAGAACCTCCCAGCATTGATGCCGAACGCGGCACTTTGATTCATACCGTTTTGGAAGATCTTTTCGAGCTACCTGCCGCGGATCGCGATTTAAAGCGAGCCACCGATCTTCTGCCATCGCGTTGGCAAGCCCAGATAGAGGCGAAGCCAGATATTTCGAAATTGGTTCTAGATGAAGTGACATGGTTTAAGAGAGCTGAAGAGCTATTGGGAAATTACTTCACTCTAGAATCTCCGAATACATTCGAACCAACCTATCGCGAACTTCACCTTGAGATGGATCTATCTGAGAAGTTATATCTACATGGTTATGTTGATCGTCTCGATGTCGCACCGACTGGTGAAGTGCGAATAGTTGACTACAAAACTGGAAAATCTCCTAAGCCGGGTTGGGAAGAGAAAGCGCTATTTCAATTACGTGTCTACGCGCTTCTGTACTGGAAAAACAACGGGGTAATACCGAAGTTATTACAGCTTATTTACTTAGGTGACACTCGCTTAGTTAAAAGTGTGCCGACTGAGGCGGAATTACTTAAGACTGAACGAATTCTCTTTGATATTGCCGAGGATATTCTTCGTGCTATTGAACGAAATGAATTTAGACCAAGACCAACAAAATTATGCGATTGGTGCTTCTTTAAGGCTATCTGCCCAGCTCACGTTGGTTGATTTCCCACCAATTTTCTAAATCTTGCAGCGAACGACCGACAAAACTCTCTATCCGCTTCAGTCGTTGGCTTTCATTGACCTCGATGTAATGTGGAATTGCCACGACAAAGGCGCCACTTGCGGTCGCTGCAGTAATACCAGTTTGTGAATCCTCAAAAATCAAACAGTTGGAAATATCCACATCTAGCAATTTGGCCGCATGAAGATATGGATCCGGAAAGGGCTTGGTTCGCTCAATATCTCCAGCCGCCACAGTCTCTTTAAAATAGTTTTGATCAAGGTTGCTAACAACTGCATTCACTAATGTGCGCGGACTTGCGCTAACTAAGGCTTGCGGGATTCTGGCCTGTGACACCAGTTTTGAAAACTCAATTGCGCCCGGCATGTATGTAGTTGCGGAACTTAATCTGGTGGTCATTTCATCAATGATTTCCTTGGCAAGAACTTCAGGCTTGATACTTCCTTTTAGGCAACTGGACATATATTCGGTGACACGCGCTAACGGTCCCCCTAAACATTGCAATTGATCGGCTGGCTGCCAGTCATAGCCATAGCCCCGCATCATCTCGGTTTCGGCGGCATGCCATTCGGGCTCAGAATCGATGAATAGGCCATCCATGTCAAAGAGAATCGCCTCAAACATATTTACCAACCCTAAAAATTAGTTTGCGTTGAAATATTTGGCTTCAGGATGATGAACAATTATCGCGGACGTGCTTTGCTCGGGATGTAACTGGAACTCTTCAGATAGTTCTACGCCAATACGTCCGGGTTCAAGCAATTCGCACAATTGCAGTTGTTGTTCAAGATCAGGACAGGCTGGATAACCGAATGAATAGCGAGATCCGCGGTAACCCTGATCTAGGATCCCTTGCAAATCAGGTGAATCTTGATCGCGAACGCTCAACTCTTCGCGGATTCGCGCGTGCCAATGCTCGGCTAGCGCCTCTGTTAGTTGAACGGATAAACCATGAAGTTCTAGATACTCACGATAATTATTTGCCGCAAAAAGTTCGGCGGCCGCTTCACTGATCACATTTCCCATTGTCACAACGTGGAAGGCAACGACATCTGTTTTTCCTGATTCTTTGGATACAAAGAAATCGCTGAGACATAAGCGACGATCACGAGATTGGCGAGGAAAAGAGAACCGAGTGCGTTCAGTTCCTTTCAGATCACCTTCGTGATGCAAAATAACTAGATCATTGCCTTCACTTACACATGGGAAATATCCGTAAACTACTGCGGCGTTTAACCAGCCCTTAGATTGCACTTGATTGAGCAATGCGCGAAGTCGTGGTCTGCCTTCTGTTTCAGCCATCGCTTCGAACTCACCACGAGCACCCTTGAGACCCCACTGCCCCATAAACAAGGCTCGTTCATCTAACATGCCAACGTAATCGGCCAGTGGAACACCTTTAATAATTCGTGAACCAAAAAATGGCACTGCTGGGATATCAACATCATCTGCAACATCGCTTCGCTTGGTATCAATTACCTGCGCTTCATCTTTCTTCGCGCGAAGTGGCACTTTGCGTTCTCTTAAGGCTGGTAGTTCTGCTCCGGGTACCCCGCGCTTGACCGCCATCATCGCATCCATTAGACGCAACCCTTCAAAGGCATCTCGCGCGTAGCGAACTTCACCTGGAAAAACAGCTGCTAAATCCTGCTCAACAAATGCGCGTGTCAGGGCTGCTCCCCCAAGAACAATCGGCCATTTTTGCGCCAATCCGCGGTTGGTGATCTCTTCTAAGTTCTCCTTCATGATCACCGTTGACTTAACAAGCAATCCGCTCATACCAATGACATCGGCATTTGATTCTTGCGCGGCATCGATAATCTGATTAACAGTCTGCTTGATCCCGATATTTACAACCGTGTAGCCGTTATTTGAAAGAATAATGTCGACCAGGTTCTTACCAATATCGTGAACATCGCCCTTTACTGTCGCAAGCAACATTGTTCCGCGACCTTCGTCATCGGTTTTCTCCATAAATGGTTCAAGGTAGGCAACTGCGTTCTTCATAACCTCGGCGCTTTGCAGCACGAATGGAAGTTGCATCTCGCCTTTGCCGAATAGTTCACCAACCACCTTCATGCCTTCAAGCAGATGGTCATTGATGATCAGCAAGCGGCTTTATACCTTCGGTCATTGCAAGATCTAGATCATCAGTTAAGCCCACCTTTTCACCGTCCACGATGCGACGTTGCAAGCGTTCGGTAAGTGGAAGGGCGGCTAATTCAGCCGCGCGCACGTTGCGGGATACTGCAAGTTCAACGCCTTCAAATAATTGTAAAAATTCAGTAAGTGGATCGTAAATGCAGGCATCGCCTTCATATTTGCGACGATCATAAATCAGGTCTAAGGCAACTTCTTTTTGTCGCTGGTCTATTCGCACCAAAGGGGTAATTTTAGATGGATGAACAATCGCTGAATCAAGACCGGCTACGACACATTCGTGCAAGAAAACCGAGTTTAGAACAACACGGGCTGCTGGATTCAATCCAAATGAAACATTTGATACACCCAACGTTGTTTGAACCTCAGGGAATTCACTCTTTAAGGTGCGAATTGCGTTAATGGTTTCGATTCCATCGCGCCGTGTTTCTTCTTGTCCGGTAGCGATCGGAAATGTGAGGCAATCGATCAAAATATCGCCGGTCTTCATCTGCCAGTTTTCAGTTAAGTCTTTAATCAGGCGACGTGCAACGCGCAGTTTCCATTCGCAATCACGCGCTTGACCTTCTTCATCAATTGTCAAAGCAACTACCGAGGCTCCGTGCTCTTGCACTAGCGGCATAATTCGCGCAAAGCGCGAGGTTGGTCCGTCGCCGTCTTCGTAATTGACAGAGTTGATTACGCTTCGCCCGCCCAAATGCTTCCAGGCCAGCTTTAAGTACCGCAGGTTCAGTTGAATCGAGAACTATAGGTAGCGTTGATGCGGTTGCGAATCTGGTGGCAAGCTCTTTCATATCTTTTGCGCCATCGCGACCAACGTAATCGACTGAAAGATCAAGCATGTGTGCGCCATCTCTAATCTGATCGCGCGCGATTTCTACGCAACTTTCCCAATCCTCAGCGATTAACGCATCTCGGAATGCTCTAGATCCATTGGCGTTGGTTCGTTCGCCAATGGCTAGATAAGTGTTGTCCTGTCTAAATGGCACGTATTGATAGAGCGATGAAGCACCCGGATCTAAGTTGCTCATTCTTTTCGGAATAGCCTTAGCGCCTAATTTATTAACAACTGCCTTCAAATGTTCTGGAGTTGTTCCGCAACATCCACCAATTAGTGAGATCCCGTAATCCCCGACAAATGTTTCTAGCGCTTGGGCTAACTCGGCCGGACCGAGCGGATACTCGGCACCTTTTGCACCCAGTATTGGAAGACCCGCATTTGGCATTACCGAAATTGCGCAGTTGGCGAATTTAGAAAGATAACGAAGATGCTCTGACATTTCAGCCGGACCTGTGGCGCAGTTAAGTCCAATCAAATCGATCTCGAGCGGTTCCAGTGCATTTAAAGCAGCGCCAATTTCAGAACCCAACAACATTGTGCCAGTGGTTTCAACAGTGACTTGGGCGATCAAGACAACATCAAAATCAACTTCGTCGATGGCTTGTCGAGCGCCGTTTACAGCAGCTTTTGCCTGCAATAAATCTTGAGTTGTTTCAATCAGAAGGGCATCACTCTTGGCATCCAACAAACCTTTGCAGGCAATGTAATAAGCGTTCTTGAGATGATCGTAAGTTGTATGGCCAAGTGAAGGAAGTTTGGTTCCGGGTCCGAGGGAACCTAAAACAAATCTAGGTTTTTCAGGTGTAGAGGCTGCATCGGCTGCCTCTCGGGCAATTTTTGCGCCTGCATAAGCCAATTCGTAGATACGATCTTCAATTCCATATTCGGCTAAGTTGGCCCAGTTGGCACCAAAAGTGTTTGTTTCTATCGCATCGACACCGACGGCCAGATATTGATCATGGACTTTTCTAACGATATCTGGACGTGAAACGTTAAGAATTTCGTTACAGCCTTCGTGCCCTTGGAAATCCTCAAGGGTTGGATCGGCTTCCTGGAGCATTGTGCCCATCGCACCGTCTGCAATTACCGTGCGAGAAGAAAGTGCTTGGCGTAAAAGCCCGGCAGGTCTGTTGCGATTATGACTCGTCACATGAGCGAGGTTACCGTAAGGTGGCGATGTGGAGATTCTTAAAATTCCTGCACTTCGCTCCCCAGTGATGCTTATCGCGTTCTCGGGATGGAACGATGCTGCAGATGCTGCAACCGGGGCGACATCTCATATCTTGGGCGCTTGGACTGATGGAATCCACGCCGTTGATGAGCAGACCGGTGTCGTACCTGAATTAATAGCCGAAGTAGACCCCGAAGAATTTTATGACTTTCAAGTAAATCGTCCGATGGTCCATATGGATGATTCGCATTTGAGGTCTTTGACTTGGCCAGGTACACAAGTATTTGGCCTGCAGATGCCAGATCTCGAAATTGATTTTGTAATCGTGCGCGGAGTTGAACCTTCGATGAAATGGAAGACTTTCACGCAAGACCTAATCGATTTAGCGGAAGATCTTGATGTTTCCATGATTGTAACTTTAGGTTCGATGTTGGCAGATGCTCCACATTCGCGTCCAATAACTGTGACTTGCAGTGGTGCCCATCCCGAGATCGCAAATCGTCTCGGTGTTGAAGTAAGTAGATATGAAGGCCCTACCGGAATTCTTGGTGTTCTCGCTGATGCATGTCTGCGACGAGGATTAGATGCTGTATCACTTTGGGCGGCAATCCCTCATTACGCAAGTAACTCACCGTCGCCTAAAGCGACGCTGGCCTTATTAAATGCCTTAGAAGATTTGCTCGAGATAACTTTGCCGCAGGGCGAACTACCAACGCAATCTCTAGAATGGGAATCAGAAGTGGACGAATTAGCGCGCGAAGATAGCGATGTCGCTGATTACGTTAAAGCACTTGAAGAAAGTAAAGACTCCGCCTTATTGGCCGATGTTTCAGGCGATGAGATCGCACGAGAACTAGAAAGATTCTTACGCAGACAAACTGAGAATTAAATCGCTATCCCCAATAACGCATCAATTGCTCTGCTTAGCTCTCCTGGATCACCACCCGTTTGACCTTCATTAGTTGCAGCGATCCAACTCTGTAACGCCGATAAGGCACCAGGTGTATTCAAATCCTCTGAAAGAGAAGAAATCACAGTCTCAATAGTTCGATCAGTCGGTGCGACCTCAGGTCGCGAGAGGCAAAGTCTTAACTCGTCCAGAAACTTTGCTGCGTCATCTAACTCTGAGTTATGCCACATATGGTCGCTACGGTAGTGATGTCGCAATAGCGCGGTCCGAATCACCATGGCATCAACACCTTCGCACAATAGTTGTGAGACGAAAACCAGATTACCTTTGGACTTGCTCATCTTTTCACCGTCTAGACCGATCATTCCGGCGTGTACATAGTGAGAGGCAAATTCCTTATTATTCATAACCTTGGATTGAGCCGCCGACATTTCGTGATGCGGAAAAATAAGGTCACTACCACCACCTTGGAAGTCGATTGAAGTTTTAGAAGATGTATCAATATCTAAATAGTTGAGTGCGATAGCGCAACATTCAATATGCCAACCGGGCCTTCCGATTCCATATTTACTCTCCCACCCCGGTTCTGCGGGACGTTGGGCCAACCACAAAAGTGCATCTAGTGGGTCGTGCTTTCCATCGCGATCAGGGTCTCCCCCGCGTTCGCTGAATATTTTTAACATTTGATCTTGCGAGAGGTGTGACCTCGACCCAAATTGTGCATCACTATGAACTTTGAAATACAAATCGTTCTCTACTTTATAAACCGAGTCCGCCGTTTCTAGTGCCGAGATCGCATCAACAACCAAATCGATCGCATCAACTGCTCCGATGTAATGATCTGGAGGCAAAACGTGCAGAGCGACCATATCTGAACGAAAGAGATCAATTTGAGATGCTGCCAGATCTCGCCAATCGATTCCGTCGCGATTGGCGCGTTCTAAAAGCGGGTCGTCAATATCAGTGATGTTCTGAACGAATTTGACCTTGGCACCGGAGGCTAGCAAGTAGCGATGCAGCAAATCGAATGCCAAGTAAGTATTAGCGTGACCTAGATGTGTAGCGTCATATGGAGTTATCCCGCATACGTACATTCGATATAACGATTTAACTTCCACCTGAGAAATTTTCTGGGCGGCGGTATCGAATATTTGCAGCGGTGGAATCCGAAAAGCCTTTTCTAACGGTGGAATTGCAACGCTAGCCCAAGATTTCATATCTTCATCTTAGAACGGCGGCCAAGGAACGGCTGGCCAATCCGGATTGGGTTGCGGGAAGGATCCAGCTGCTAACGCTCGATCAATGCGCGCGATGGTGGCAGCAATTTCTTCTGCCTCAATTAAACCCTCGACAATTTCGCGTTTGCTAACCATAAATAATTCGCGAGCCCTGCGCAGTAGATCGGTCTCTGACTCAGTAAATGTCTCACCTGCCCATTGCCATAAGACTGTGCGCAATTTATCTTCCTCATGAAAGGTCACTCCGTGATCGCAACCGTAGAGATGTCCTTCGGTGCTGGGAATCAAATGTCCAATTTTTCGATCTGTGTTATTGATAATCAGATCGAAAAGCGCCAGAGAACGCAATCTCGGATCATCTCCTGAGTAAAAATCCATCAGTTCTATTTCAGGATCAATTTCGATCCACATTTGGACCATGCCGGTTCCATACGGACCATCGCGCAAGATAGTTGGTGGAACTAAGTGAAGCTCTAACCAGTGGCTCAGTAAAAATGTTAAATACTCGCGGTTTGCCAGCGTGCCATCTGGGAAGTCCCAGAGCGGGCGTTCACCAGCTATAGGTTTATAGATGCAGGCAAACTCTCTTTCGCCTTCTGAATCTTTAACAGTGCACATGGCATATAAAGTCGCATTGGATGCATCTATCAAACGTCCCGTAACAGTAAGTGTCGCGTTATTTAAATCTACTAACCGTTTCTCCACCTGAACTTTATTGATCGCCATCACTATCTTCGATAACCATTCGCACGCGGGCAAAGATGCCCAGCAGGATCTATCGGTCCTCCACAGAATGGGCAAGGCACTCGACCAGCGCCAACAACGATATTGGCTCGCTTTGCAAAGCTTTCGGCATAGCCAAGAGATAAAAGTACTCGCAGAATATCTTGATCGCCTTCGGTATCAATTTCAATTAGTTCATCACTTTCAAATTGTGATTCGGCGATGGCTTGTAAATCAATTTCAATCAGCTGGCGATCAGAGACATAGGCAAGTCCGATCACACCGACGCGAAACTCCTCATCTATCGGACTCTCTAGCGGTTGATCATCATCAGCAACTCTTACAAAAGTAGCCAAGGGTTCGCTACTTCTGACCTCTCGCAAGATCTGCAGTATTCGGTCGGCGAGGGCAGAAACTTGGGCTTTTTCTAAAGAAACAGAGATTAATCGGTTCCTCTCGCGAGCCTGAATGAAAAAAGTTCGCTCACCCGGAACGCCAACGGTTCCAACAATAAAACGCTCAACGGGATCGAAGAGAAAAATTCTTGAACTCATTTAGATTTCGAACTTCCTGATCCCCCACCAAGCAACGCTTTCCCAATCGATTTTTTCTTTGCAGGAACTAAATCAGCGATCGCCGCCATTGTGGAGTTCAAAGTTATTACTCTGAAATCAGTGCCGTCGAAGTCAAGGACGGTAACTGATGCTGGATCGATGACAATCTTTTGAAAATGATCTAAGTGGCTGCCCAGAACTGCAGCGACGATGCTCTTGATGACGTCTCCATGGCTCACCAAAATTTGATTGCCAGGTAGCGCCGCCGCCTGATGAAGCGCTCGCATCGCTCGTACCTGAACATTTGCTAAACCTTCACCATCGGGAAAATACATAGCGCTAGGACGGTTCTGAACCGTTTTCCATAACTTATGGCGATAGAGGGTGCTCAGTTTCTTGCCCGTCCATTTGCCGTAATCAACCTCAGATAGATCATCGGTTACAAAAACTTTCGGACGTTTTGCTGGCAAAGTCGCACTTAGAAAGGGAGCCATGGTCAGATGACATCTTTCAATCGGACTGATGTGAATCGATGAAACGCTAATTCCTTGCAATCTTGTCGCCAATTCCAGCGCTTGCTTCTTTCCATGATCAGTTAGTACAACGCCTTTGGATCTTCCCGCCAAAATGCCTCGGTCATTTGCAACCGAGTGGGCGTGACGAATTAGAAGTATCCGTGTCATGTTGGAAGGTTAGCGATAATTCTGCGCCTCGTCTTGCTAAGGTCGCGCCATGGAATTACGTCAAGCGGGCAATTGCGGACTGCAACTCTCGCGACTTGGTTTAGGAACGATGACCTGGGGGCGAGATACCGATACTCACGAAGCGGCAGATCAAGCCCGCGCATATATCGAAGCTGGCGGCAACTTTCTAGATTCGGCCAGCCATTACGGTGATGGTGATTCCGAACGCGTAATAGGTGGATTAATTGGAACACTCTTTCGTCGTGAAGATGTAGTAATCGCAACCAAGGCAGGAGTTGCTTACGAAAGTGGCACCCTGAAGACGGATGCTTCACGAACCTCCTTGATGGCTACCCTCGACCGATCGTTAAATCGATTAGCCACAGATCACGTGGACCTTTGGCAGATCCAAGTTTGGGATCCGAATACACCGCTGGAAGACACGCTCTCTGCCCTCGATTGGGCATACACATCTGGCCGCGCACGATATGTAGGAATCTCTAATTTCAGCGGATGGCAAAGCGCGCGTGCCATTACTTTGCAAGAATCCAATACCGCGAAAGCACCTGTTGCAACGTTACAAAATGAATTTTCGTTGCTGAACAGAGAAGTTGAATCAGATGTATTGCAATGCAGTAATGCACTAAATCGCGGATTCATTGCCTGGTCACCGCTGGGTCGAGGCGCACTGACCGGAAAATATCGAAATGGAATACCCGCGGATTCACGAGCGGCAACCCCACACTTTGCCGCTTTTATCGAACCGTATCTGGATGATCGATCACGTCGCATAGTTGAGGCGGTAAGTGTTGCAGCACAAGGGCTGGGTTATTCACCTCTTGAGGTTGCACTGGCTTGGGTTCGCGACTTTCCTGGAGTAACGAGTGCGGTTGTTGGCGCAAGAACTGGCGCGCAACTACGCGGAATTTTAGCAAGTGAAGAAATCACGCTACCTGAAGTTGTTAGAACTGCTTTGAACGAGATATCTGCGGGCTAAAAAGATCCAAGTTTCAAGCGTGTTCTAGAAAGTCTGCTAATACTCGAACGCCGAAACGGATTCCATCAACAGGTACTCGTTCATCGACTCCGTGAAAGAGTGACATAAAATCTAAATCTGCCGGTAGCCGCAGTGGAGAAAAACCATAACCAACGATTCCTAGTTCCGATAAGGCCTTGTTATCTGTTCCACCGCTCATCAAATATGGCACTGGAATACCTTCAGGATCCTCACGTAAGAGCGCCGCCTTCATCGCTTCCACTAATGGTGCTTTGAAATTAACTTCGAGTGCGATGTCATGTGAAATAGTTTCAATTTCAATATCAGGTCCAATAATCGATCTGATAGTTGCATTTAACTCTTCTTCATAACCCGGCAAAAAACGGCCATCAATCACAGCGCTAGCTGAACCCGGAATAACATTTGCTTTATATCCCGCCTCTAACATGGTGGGATTAGCAGTGTTTTGCAGAGTTGCTCCGATCATGCGAGCGGTTGAACCAATCTCCTTTAGTAACGGTCGTAAATCTTTTTCGTCATAAGCCTTACCTGTTACTCGGGCAACTTCTCGAAAGAGATCTTTCACGGTCTGCGTATAGCGCTGCGGCCATTCGTACTTGCCAATTTTCGATACAGCTTCCGTTAGGGCCGTTACGGCATTCTCACCATTCATCATCGAACCATGTCCGGCTCGGCCTTGGGCAGTTAACTTCATCCAATGAATTCCTTTTTGCGCTGCCTCAACAAAATATAAACGTTTGCCATCTGCAACAGTGACGGAGAATCCACCAACTTCGGAAATCGCCTCCGTACAGCCCGCAAAAACCTCAGGATGTTGAGATGTCATGTAACGTGACCCGAAATTCATTCCAGCTTCTTCATCCGCAAAAAAAGCTAAAACAATATCGCGCGAAGGTTTGTAGCCACGTCTCGCCCAGTCTCGAATGATTGCCAGAATCATCGCATCAGTGTTTTTCATGTCGACGGCGCCGCGTCCCCAGATCATGCCATCTTTGATAATTCCTCCGAATGGATCCACTGACCATTCATCCGCGTTGGCAGGCACCACATCAATATGTCCGTGTACAACCAATCCAGGACGAGAAGAATCCGTTCCGGGAATACGCGCAATCACATTGCAGCGATTCGGTGCAGATTCATAAATTTTCGCAGAAATACCAACCTCAGCAAGTGAGGCCACTACATATGCTGCAACAGCGGCTTCGTCACCCTTGCCTTCGCCGTAATTAACGCTAGGTATGCGAATTAATTCCTGACAAATACGAATCGCTTCATCTTCGACGCTGGTGAGATCTGAAACTTTTCTATTTGTCATGTCGGCATTCTCCCCCAAAATGCCCTCTCGGTGCAGTTAAAATCGAAGCGAAATTGGAGAACCATTCTTGCCATTTTTGCGCAGCGCTCTCGACATTGCTATCGTTACCGTCACACTCGTCCGGGTGGCGGAATTGGCAGACGCGCTAGCTTGAGGTGTTAGTGCCCGCAAGGGCTTAGGGGTTCAAGTCCCCTCTCGGACACGCTATATGTGATGGAATTGGTGGCCTATGAACCTGCAAGGTGCACTTTCGCTAATAAGAGAGATTCCGGATTATCCAAAACCGGGAATTCTTTTCCAAGACATAACTCCTATGTTGGCCAGCGCCGAAGCCTTTAATCTGGTTCTTGCTGAGATGTCTAAGCACAGCGGAAATTCCGAAGTAATCGCCGGAATTGAGGCGCGTGGTTTCATATTCGGTTCTGCCCTAGCTGCCCATACTGAACTTTCATTTGTGCCAATACGCAAGAGTGGAAAATTGCCCTATAAAACTATTTCAGCGAAGTATGGACTGGAATACGGCACCGATGAAATAGAAGTTCATGTGGATGCATTCCAACCGAATCAAAAGGTACTGATCGTTGATGACGTACTGGCCACTGGCGGAACTTTGTTGGCGGCCATCGAATTAACCCAGCGCTGCGGTGCAGAGGTAACGGGGATTCTTGTGTTGATGGAGCTATCTTTTCTAGAAGGTCGCAAACGAATATCTGAAAAATACCCCGATCTTACGATTACATCACTGGTGACAGTTTGAGCGTTAAGCCCAGAATTCATCAGATTCAAGCGCTACGAGCACTCGCTGCATCCCTAGTAGTTCTCTTTCACGCCAAGCTATCGCCTGGCGGTTTTATCGGTGTAGATATTTTCTACGTAATATCTGGATACCTAATCACCGGAATAATCATTAAAGAGATCGGCAATACCGGCAAGTTTAATTACGGGGCTTTCTATCTACGCCGGGCCAAACGATTGCTTCCTGCCTCCTTAAGTATTCTGGCTCTTACTGCAGTATTTTCTTGGTTGGTTTTGCCGCCCACCGTACGATCTGATCTAGGAAGAGATGTACTGGCAGCTTCTCTGTATGTTTCAAATTACCTATTCGCTTTTTGGCAAAATGATTATCAAAATCTCAATGCGACACCTTCACCCGTTATCCATTACTGGTCTCTCGCGGTCGAGGAACAGTTCTATATCTTGTGGCCGATACTTATCTACTCGCTCTGGAAAATCGGAAAGCGTCGCGCGGTTGCTCTGGGAGTCGTTGCAACGACAGTTTGCTCGTTTGGATTTTCACTCCACCTAACAACGGCAAATCCAATCTGGGCCTTTTACTCTCTTCCAACCCGTGCCTGGGAACTTGGATTAGGAGCCCTTCTTCTTTTCATACCTGACAAAATCTCAGCAAGGCGGATGGTTCACCGGACCTTATTGGTTTGGGCTGGAGCAATTTTACTGATGACATCAGTACTTATTTTTTCTGAGCGAACCGCCTTTCCCGGCTACAACGCTTTGTTGCCAACTTTAGGTACCGCAATTTTGATCGCGGGAATTTCCTCGTGGCCGCCGATACTAAATGATTTGTCAAGATTACGAATCGTGCAATGGATTGGTGAGATCTCCTATCCGTTTTACCTATGGCATTGGCCGCTATTAGTTCTACCCAGCACTAGATTCGGTCGCCCTTTGACCTTGATAGAACGTGTCTTCTTTATTCTGCTAACCGCGTTGGCTGCCGATTTAACCCATAGATTAATTGAAAGGCCGATTGCTAAACGAGAATTTACGAGCAAAGGAATTATTCGTACGTCTTCGCTCGCGACAATAACTTGCGCCGCGTTAGCAGTGGGCATTTTGTTTACAGTCCAAGGTGATATCAAGTTGCCAAATGGCAAATCTGTATCAATCGAAGAGGTCATGACAAAACCAAAGGTTTATCTAGATGATTGTCATGTCAATAACGGAGAGGTACTTTCTGGAGATTGCACATATGGTGACAAATCTTCAAGTAAAACAATCGTTCTATATGGCGATTCGCATGCCGCGCAGTGGTTTCCTGCCCTAGAAAAATTAGCCAATGAAAACGGACTTAAGTTGATTAGTCTTACCAAGTCAGCTTGTCCGGCCCCTGAGGTTAAAAAGGTGCAGATCGGTGCCTATAAAAATCGAGATTGTTTTAAGTGGCGTGAAAATAGTATTAAGCGGATGCAACAAATTAAGCCCGCCGCAATCATCTTGAGTGGTTTTCAGCACTTTGATGTTCCAGACAGTTTTCCATCTCGTCAAAGTTGGTGGGCGGACGGGCAGAAATTGGCATACGCGCACCTAGTAGGTGCCTCATCAAAATTGATTTACATCTCAGATACCCCTCATCCAAAGCGGGATATACCAAATTGCTTGGCAGCCAAGGGCGGTGCTAAATGCGATGACACCGAGAAATCTGATCCGCAAATTTCCGGAGGTTTCATCGAGGTAAATCCCACACCCTGGTTGTGCACCAACGAATGTCCGGCTGTTGTGAATGGCATAGTTGCCTACCGAGACGCATCGCACATCTCGGTAGCAATGAGTCGCTCACTCTCCCTCGAACTTGGTGGAGTATTGACCGATCTTGGGATTATTAGATGAGCAATACTGCCAATTCAGCTTTTAGATGGCAGGATGCCGCCTGTGGCTGAACTGATTTACTACTGCGGAACGATGGATAGCGGCAAGTCAACCCTCGCCCTTCAGACCGCTCATAACCACAAAAGCCGTGGTCGCACAGGTTTGATTTTTACAAGTAAAGATCGCGCGGGCAGTGGGGTAATTTCATCTCGCTTGGGTTTGCAGAGCGCGGCCATCGAAGTAGATCCCGATTTGGATATCCATCGCCTGGTGGTTGAACGCTTATCTCTCGGTGATCGAATCGATTACATAATTTGCGATGAGGCCCAGTTCTATCAGCCCGAACAAATCGAAGGTTTAGCAAAGATCGTCGATGGTCTCGGAATCGATGTTTACGCTTTCGGAATTCTCGCCGACTTTAGAACCAAACTCTTCCCTGGCTCTGCACGTTTAGTTGAATTAGCCGATCGTGTAAATACTTTACAAGTTGAAGCTCTGTGTTGGTGTGGTTCTCGTGCAACACACAATGCGCGAACTCTTGGCGGCGTAATGGTCACAGAAGGTGAACAAGTCGTCGTAGGCGATGTCACTGCTGGATCAGAAATTGCTTACGAAGTTCTCTGTCGTCGCCACCATATGCGCCAAGTAACGGCACGAGCCTCACGTGCGGGACACATATCCACACAACCACTTCCATTTACCGACGAAAACGAAAGCACTAAGGGAGAGAAATAATGAAAGTACGCGGATATGCAGCCATGCAGGCACAAGCGCAGATGACTCCATGGGAGTTTGAACGCAGAGAGCTAGGTGCAAACGATGTCAGCCTAGATATCAAGTACTCAGGTATCTGCCATTCTGATATTCACCAGGTTCGCGAAGAATGGGGGCCCGGCTCTCTTCCCAATGGTTCCAGGCCACGAAATCGCCGGAATCGTTTCGCAGATTGGTAGCGCTGTAACAAAATTTAAAGTGGGAGATCGAATTGGAGTTGGCGTATTTATTGACTCTTGCCGCAAATGCCCGTCTTGCCTAAAAGGCTTGCAGCAATACTGCATCGAAGGAATGACGGGAACATATAACCAACTAGAGCGGGATGGAAAGACTCCTGCAATGGGTGGTTACTCCAACCTAATGGTGATCAATGAAGACTATGCAGTTTCAATTCCTGAAAATTTACCATTGGATGGCGTTGCCCCACTTCTGTGCGCAGGAATAACTCTCTATTCACCAATCAAGCATTGGAAAGCTGGACCCGGTAAGAAAGTTGCAGTTATGGGTCTTGGAGGTCTAGGCCATATGGGCGTTAAGTTTGCAGCAGCTATGGGCGCAGAAGTAACCGTCTTCTCGCATTCACCTTCTAAAGAAGCGGACGCTAAGGCGATGGGCGCACACCACTTTGTATCCACAAAAAGCCCTGACTTTAATAAGAGCCTGATCAAACACTTTGATCTCATTCTTAATACCGTCAGTGCCGAATTGAATATCAATGATTATTTGCAGATGCTAAACGTCGATGGAACTCTTGTGGTTATTGGTCTTCCTGGAAAACCTTACGCAGTTGAAGTTGGGTCTCTGCTGCCAGCCCGCAGATCTCTTTCCGGATCAATGATTGGTGGAATCGCCGAGATGCAAGAGATGCTTAATTTCTGCGGAGAACATAACATCGTCAGCGATGTTGAAGTCATCAAAGCAGATTATATAAACAAAGCTTACGACCGCACCGTGGCTAGCGATGTTAAGTATCGCTTCGTCATCGATGCAACGTCGTTCTAAACTTTATTGAAAAGCGTGCAATAAGGCGACGAAGATCGGCGCTATAAAAAGCGCCGGCAGCAAGTTGCCCACTGCAATATCTTTGATCTTCAATAACCTAAGTCCAATGCATATCAGCATGAGCCCACCTGTAATTGTCATGGCATCAATCTGGTAGCCGCTCAAGATATTGCCTAACCCCAAACCTATAAGCGTCCATGCGCCTTGATAAATTCCGACGGGTATTGCCGCGGCAGCAACACCCCAGCCTAAACTGGCGGCAAAAGCCATCGCTGCAAAAAAGTCGAGACTAGATTTTAAAAGTAATTGGTCGACACCGGTCGACATGCCATCGCTGATTGATCCCAAAATGGCGAGCGGTCCAATCGCAAAGAGTAAAGATGCAGATACAAATCCTTCTACAAATGTACTTTCTTCGTGAGCACCAAATTTCTTTCGTAGACTTTCCCCGATGGAATCTAGCCTCGACTCTAAATTCAGCGCCGATCCAATTAGCCCACCAATAAGTAAAGAACCTAGTATCGCAAGCAACGTCCATCCGTTTGGCAGGGCGTTGATATATCGAGAACCCCACATCGGCGCTAAAGCACTTACTGCGCCCAGTATTGTTATTAATCCAAGAACTTCAGTGATTAAGGTGCGAGTGCGCAGAAGCATGCGCGAGCCGATTAAAACTCCGAGCCCCGCTCCCCCAATTATGGTTGCGATATTTACGACGGTGCCAAAGCCAACGAACATAGATCGAAGAATAGACGATCTTTACTCTTGAAATGGCTATAAACTCCAACAATGCATCTGCCAACTGGCTTGAGAGAAATACTTCAACACCTAAAGCCTCATAAAACGGTTCCGCAGACACCTTGGCGCGCTAAACATCGTTGGGACCTCTCATTTAGTCGCGTATTAATTTTATTTTTCGGGCTAACAATCTTTGGCATCGGAGATGCCTTTGTAGTGCAATCCAATATTGGAAATGCACCTTGGACCGTTTTCGCGCAAGGTTTGAGTTTAAAAACTGGATTTTCATTGGGTTGGGCGACCTTCTTTACTGGTGTTGCCGTTCTTTTACTTTGGATTCCATTAAAAGAGAGACCAGGGTTTGGAACTCTCGCCAATATTGCAATAATTTCTGCTGCCATCCAATTTGGTGTTGATCATTTACCTCTGCAAACAACTCTTCTTGGTGGCATCGCATCCGCGCTTTTTGGGATCGCACTTGTCGGTGCGGGATCATCTCTCTACATCACCTGCGGTTTGGGTCCCGGTCCCCGCGATGGCGCAATGACCGGTATTCACCAAAGAACTGGAATACGAGTCGGACGAGTGCGCATGGGCATCGAGGTCACGGTTTTAATAGTGGGCGCTCTTCTCGGCGGAAAAATAGGCTTGGGAACCGCTCTATTTGCGCTTCTGATTGGTCAAGCGGTCGCGATTTCTTTCGGCGTAGTAGCGCGCCTTACCTCGAAGTAGCCACTTACTCCGTTTAGATAAACCTACTCCCTCGGTCTGTGAGCCGTCATTTCACACGGGGTCGCAACCACCCCCGATAACAAAATTAGGAAAGGCATGTCATGCTCGATAGCTATTTCAAAATATCGCAACGTGGCTCCACAGTAGCTAAGGAAGTTCGTGGCGGAATCGTCACATTCTTCACCATGGCCTACATCGTGGCGCTCAATCCACTAATCATCGGCCTCTCAAAAGATGCTGATGGAAAATTCATCGGCGGTGGAGACGCTCCGAACTTGGCGCTAGTTGCGGCGATGACCGCTCTAATGGCAGGTGTTCTAACAATTCTTATGGGAGTAATTGGAAAATATCCTCTCGCTATTGCAACCGGTTTAGGGTTAAACACCTTTGTGGCCGTTGGTATCGCATCGCAAATGACTTGGGCCGACGCCATGGGTCTGATAGTTCTCGAGGGAATCATCATCACGATTCTCGTCCTAACTGGATTTAGAACTGCGGTCTTTAAGGCAGTTCCTGCGCAATTAAAGATTGCAATCTCTGTAGGTATCGGGCTATTCATCGCACTTATCGGACTTGTTGATGCTGGATTCGTTCGCCGCACAGGCACCGGTCCAGTTCCAGTAACTCTTGGCGACGGCGGAACTCTCGTTGGCTGGCCAATCGTTGTATTCGCTCTCGGTCTATTCCTAACCATCGGTTTAATAGTTAAAAAGGTTAAGGGTGCGATCCTTATCGGAATTATCATCGCGACCGTAGTCGCAGTAGCCATTGAGACAACGCAAAAAATTGGTCCACTTTTTAACGGAGCAACCGGAGAAGTTAACCCTAAGGGCTGGAATTTGAACGTTCCGGCAATGCCAGAGAAAATTGTGGCAACACCTGACTTCTCTCTCTTCGGCCAATTTAATCTCTTTGGTTCTCTTGACCGAGTCCCATTGATAACAGTGATTCTCCTTGTCTTCACCCTCCTGTTATCAGATTTCTTTGACACAGTTGGGACAGTTACTGCAATTGGTCACGAAGCAGGCCTTACCGATAAAGATGGAAATGTTGAAAACATCGATCGTATTCTCTTCGTCGACTCAATTGCAGCAGTTGCAGGAGGAGCCGGAAGCATCTCATCAAATACCAGCTACATAGAATCAGCAGCTGGCGTTGGAGAAGGCGCTCGTACTGGCTTAGCATCTGTTGTTACGGGAGCCTGTTTCCTACTTACAACTTTCCTAGCGCCACTAGTTGCGATCATTCCTTACGAGGCCGCGACTCCAGCACTGGTTATTGTTGGTTTCTTGATGATGACGCAGATTCGAGCCATTGATTGGGATGATTACGGGATTGCAATTCCTGCATTCTTAACAATTATCTTGATGCCATTTACCTACAACATTTCTGTAGGTATCGGCGCTGGCTTCGTTACTCACGTGGTCATCCGCTACATCCAAGGTCGCAGAAAAGAAGTACACCCGCTTCTACTTCTCGTATCTGGATTGTTCATGATCTACTTCTTATCCTCACCCATTAATATCTGGGTAGGTTAGAGAAAAATTAAAAAACTCGGCCTCGCGGTTAAATCTGCGGGGCCGAGTTTTTCTTTGTCCAAACTATCTCCTCCTTGCCATCGCGATCCAAAATTTCGTTTACTCTGCTAAAAGGTTTGCTTCCAAAGAAACCGCGGTAGGCCGAGAGCGGACTTGGATGGGCACTTGCAACCACCTTTTCATCTGGAAAGAAATGAGCCAATTCGCCTGCGTTCTTTCCCCAAAGGATGGCAACCACACCACGTTGGCCCAAAACCTGAGCACATCGATCTGTGATTTGGTTCCACCCTAGGTCTGTGTGCGAATTACTGACTCCAACATCACAGGTGAGTGTCCGATTTAAAAGGACGACTCCCTGTTCGTGTAAATAAGTGAGATCACCATTTGTTGGTTGGTTACCACCCAAATCCGATGCAATCTCTTTAAAAATATTTCGAAGAGTCGCGGGAATTTTCTCTACTTGGCTCGTAACCGAAAAGGACAACCCCATCGCATGATCGAGACCCCGGGTATGGATCCTGGCCAACTATTAGAACCTTGCACGTATCCAAATCTAGAGAAAGGGCTCGCATAACGTTTTCGTGAGCGGGGAGAAAGTTCCTATCAACCAGTACCGTCTCAATCTCATCTAGCAACGGAAGTAAATCCTGCATCTCCTGCGCCCAGGAAGGATGCAATTGATTGCGAAAACTAGTCATGAGCTTCGGGCGAAGAACCTTTGGCCATCAGTTGTAACGTTTATATTTATTCCAAATACCGCTGACATGTGCTCAGTGGTGATCACATCGAAGATTGGCCCTGACACGGCAATCCGGCCTTCCTTAATAATCAACGCGTGTGTTGTTCCGGCCGGGATCTCTTCAATGTGATGCGTGACGACAATGCTGGCTGGGGCTAAAGGGTCCTGCGAAAACTGCGCAAATCTTCGAAGTAAATCTTCGCGACCGCCTAAATCAAGACCGGCGGTAGGCTCATCAAGAAGCAATAGTTCAGGATCAGCCATCAGTGCACGAGCAATCTGTACTCTCTTTTTCTCACCATCGCTAAGAGTGAAATATCTACGATCAGCCAACGTGCGCACTCCAAAGGTTGTCAATAACGCGACGGCTCTTGATTCATCCCATAAGTCATAACTTTCATTCCATCTACCGACGATCGCGTAAGCGCCCGTGAGTACAACATCTCTAACGAATTCATCATCTGGAATGTCTTCCGCTAGCAAGCTCGCGCAGATTCCTATGCGTGTACGTAATTCAGATAAATCAACTTTCCCCATCTCTTTATCTAAAATTCTTACGATCCCTTTTGTTGGGAAAATTCGTGTCGCCAGAATATTTAGCAGAGTAGATTTTCCGGCACCGTTGGGTCCCAAAATCACCCAACGTTCACCGTTCTGGATCTTAAAATCTAAAGGACCCAAAATATCTCGGCCCCCGCGAGAGACACTCACCCCTTGCATCGAAAGAATGCTCATCTGAGATTGGCTGTCCATAGATGAAAAAGATAGCGCGTATCACCGCGAATCAGGCTTAATTAGGGTTCAGTTAGATGTGATTCACGATAATCTAGGCGATCTAATGATGACTGATGGAAAAACTCAGCAATTTACTGGCCTCATCCTGCTATCTGGCGTTGATAAACCGGGTATCACTGAAGGGCTATTTGAAACCCTGTCTCCTTTCGCCGTCACCGTTCTTGATATCGAGCAAGTGGTTATTCGCGAACGAGTAATCCTTACCGTTTTATTAGCCGTCAATCCTGCTCATGCAAAAGCCATTGAGGCAGATCTCGAAGATTGTTCTGCGCGACTTGGCGTTGATATCGCCTCCGCATTTGAAGAAAGTTCAGTTCTAACCATTGCTGCAAAGCGCGCCTTGTGTCATGTGGTTGTTCTGGCACCAGAGCTAAATCCGGGCTCGATCACCGCAGTGGCACGCGCCATAGCGAGCAATGGTGGAAATATTGAACGAATTCACCGCACCGCAAGTTATCCAGTAACTGCCATCGAGTTAACCGTATCCGGAGTCGCGATGAAGGAGTTGCGGACCCAGTTAGCGCAGATCGCTAATGAAAACTCGGTAGACATCGCAGTCTCTCCTGGTGGGTTAATGAGATGGGCGAAGAAGTTAGTTGTCATGGATGTTGATTCAACGCTGATTCAAGAAGAAGTTATCGAACTTCTTGGAAAGAAAGCGGGGAAAGGTCCAGAGATCACCGCAATCACTGAATCTGCTATGCGCGGTGAGTTAGATTTTGAAGCAAGCCTGCGTGCAAGAGTTAAGTTATTGGCCGGATTGCCAGAGAGTGTAATTACCGACGTACAGAAGGAGATCACATTAACTCCTGGTGCACGCACACTAGTTCGCACCATGCACAAACTCGGCCATCATGTGGCTTTAGTATCAGGTGGATTCGAAAGTGTTATCGCTCCAATAGTTGCTGATCTTGGCATTAAACATATGAGAGCCAATAACCTAGAGATTATCGATGGAAAAATAACTGGTAATTTAATTGGCCCAATAATCGACCGCGCCGGTAAAGCAAAGGCGTTACGCGAATTCGCACAAGAACACTCGATTGCGCTGGAGCAAACCATTGCCATCGGAGACGGTGCAAATGATCTCGACATGATCTCAGTTGCTGGGTTGGGAATTGCCTTCAATGCTAAACCGGCGGTTAAGGCTGCTGCCGACAGTTCGCTATCGGCGCCGTACTTGGATTCAGTTCTTTATCTATTAGGAATCACGCGCGAAGAGATTGAGGCATCTGACGCGCTATAAACGACAAGCGTGAATATCAGTTACCAATATTCCCCGTGCTCCGAGGGCCCACAGTTCATCCATCAATCTATTTGTGTCTTTGCGCAGAACCATTGCGCGAACAGCAACCCAGTCCGGTTTTTGCAGCGGTGAAATCGTCGGAGATTCCAAACCTGGAGTTATGGTGCAAGCTTTATCAACGCTTGCCTTTGGAATGTCATAGTCAAGTAAAACGTATTGGCGAGCGGTCACCACGCCTTGTAAGCGCCGCAACAATATCTCTAGTTCGGTCGCCAATTTAGAACCTTCACGAGAGATCAGAATTGCTTCGCTCTTCAAGATCGGTTCACCGAATATGGCAAGACCCGCTTGCTTTAAAGTATTTCCAGTACTGACAACATCGGCTATAAAATCGGCAACTCCTAAGCGCACGCTGCTTTCTACTGCGCCATCCAAACGAACAACATCGGCCGTTAACTTATTTCTCTCTAGATAATTTGTTACTAAGCCTGGGTAAGCTGTCGCGATTCTTTTACCTGCAATGTCTTGAACCTGCCACTCTTTGCCCGCTGGACCAGCGAAACGAAATGTCGAGCCGCCAAAATCGAGGGGAAGGATTTCAGATGCCTTTGCCCCCGAATCGATGAGTAAATCTCGACCCGTAATTCCTGCTTCAAGTTCTCCAGTACCAACATATAGAGCGATATCGCGCGGGCGTAGGTAGTAGAACTCCACACCATTTTCCGGATCGGCCAATATCAGGTCTCTAGAATCAACTCTTTGGCGGTAACCCGCTTCTTTCAAAATCGCGATTGATGAATCGGCGAGAGAACCTTTATTTGGGACAGCAATCTTTAGCACTATCGCTCGTTTCTATAGGTAACGGTAAATATCGGATGGGGTAAGTCCCCGAGCCAGCATCAAAGTTTGAAGATGGTAAATCAGTTGACTGATTTCTTCCGCCAGCGCTTCATCACCTTCATGTTCGGCCGCTAACCACACTTCACCGGCCTCTTCAAGAATTTTCTTACCAATATTGTGAACGCCGCCTTTTACCGCGGCTACAGAACCTGACTCAACATCGCCACTTTCGAGCTTGCTAGCAAGCTCGGCGAAAAGTTGATCAAAAGTTTTCATAGCCCTACTTTACTAGATACTGGCTGCGCGCTGACGGAGAATATTCACCATTTCAGCCGGATCAGGCGAATTGAAAACAGCAGAACCCGCAACGAAGGTATCAGCCCCAGCTTCTCGAGCAATTGCGATCGTATCTAGAGATATTCCTCCGTCAACTTGCAACCAGATAGGTCGATCACCAATTATTTTGCGAGTATTTCGAACTTTCTGCATCATATCCCCCATAAATGACTGACCTCCGAATCCTGGTTCAACTGTCATGATTAAAAACATATCTACAACATCCACTAAATCTTCATAATCAGTTATGTCGGTGCCGGGTTTCAACGCTAAACCAGCTCTAGATCCTGCGCTGCGAATGCTCTGAAGGGTTGCGCGAGGCGATTTCGATGCTTCAACATGAATCGTGACACTTGCCGTACCAATTGCCGCATAATCAAGGGCTAAATGATCAACATCCTCGATCATCAAATGTGCATCAACTGGTATCGGACAGCCTTTGATAATTGATTCGGCTGAAGTGAAATCCCAAGAGAAGTTCGGAACAAATTTGTCGTCCATAATATCTAGATGAATTAGGTCCGAAACTTCTGCGATTCTGGAAATTTCGTACTGCAAATTATCGCGATCAGCGTTTAATACGCTTGGTGAAATTCTGATTTCTCGCAAATTCGCCACATCCCTAGCCTAAAGGCTCGCTGGATCTTTCTTGCGGAAGACCGCCAAATACATTGCATCGGTCTCGTGACGATGAGTCCAGAGCGAGAGTGCGCCATCGCGAATGGCCCCATGTAAACCTGCAGGCAAATATTGAGTCAAATCAATAAGTTCTAATTCTGGATGGTTGGTCAAAATATCTTTAACTTGAATACTAGTTTCAGCTAAATGTGGCGAACAGGTTGCATAACCGAAGTACCCTCCATTTTCCAAAACTGAGATTGCGGCATTCGCTAAGTTCACGCTGCAGTTGCGTGAGAGCTCTTAGATCACTGACTTGTCTGCGCCATCTAACTTCTGGTCGACGCCGCAGAGCACCAAGTCCAGTACACGGCACATCTGCCAGAATCGCCCCAAACTTCTCTTCGTGTGAAGCGATATCGCGTCCATCGCCCACCCAAAGACGAGCCGTCCCAATCACTTGTTTAACTAACTCTGCTCGTGGCTTTGAAATTTCATTCGCTGTGAAATCTTTACCGTTTTCTTTTGCAAGTGATGCTAGGAGCGCGGCTTTTCCGCCAGGACCAGCGCATAAGTCAAGCCATGATTTTTCTTTCGCAACGACCGATGCGAATATTGATGCGACTAGTTGTGAACCTTCATCTTGCACTCCCGCTCTTCGGTGGCGAACAGCCTCCAGCGAACCAGGCGTACCTTCGTATTTCAACCCATAAGGTGAATAAGCAGTTGAGACTGCACCCAGCGCGATAAATTCTTCTTGCGTTGAACGACCCGGCCACCAAACCAAAGTTGGGCTGGCAGGTAAATTATTGGCAGAAAGAAGTTTCTCAACCTCGGCGTAATCTCGCAATAAATCGAAGTAAGCTGAAACAATCCATTCTGGATGCGAATACATAATCGCCAAACGAGTAACTGGATCTTTAATCTGATTTACTGGCTCGAGCCACTGGTCCAAGAGTCTGTGCACTCATCTTGCGCAGCAGTGCATTTACAAATGATGCCTTCGACTCACCAATTACCTTCCGAGCCAATTCCACCGTCGCAGAAACTGCAGCGTGTGAAGGAACGCGCATTTCGAAGAGCTGATGCGCTCCAAGACGTACTACATCAACGATTCCCGCATCTACCTCGCTCCAGGCACGATCTGAAACTTGCGCCGCGATGTAGTCATGACGCCCCTGCATTCTTAGCGTTCCATAGAGCAGCTCGGTTGCGAATCCTTTATCTCGTTGTTCAAAGTCAGCGTCAGCTAGGGCTTGAGGCAGTAATAAATTCGAGTATCCATCAGAACGGTTTACCTCTTGCAAAATATCGTAAACCAATAAGCGAACGCGATCTGGCTTCGGTGATTTGAAAGGTATTGCGTCTTGCCTCAACCATTGAAGCGCTCAAACTTTTCATTGGCAATTAGGTGCTGGCCATTTGCCCAATCTTGAGCGGACATAGCGCCCTTACCAGCCGGCTTTACTGTAATCAGTTCGATTGCGCCGTCACCGGTTCCAACTAAAATTGCCTTTCCTTGTTGCGCTATTTCTGCTGGCTTCATTTTCAAATCGCTGACTTTTGCCGAATCAATTTTTATCTTCACATCGCGAAAAGTGCTCCAAGCGCCCGGATTAGGATAAAAAGCGCGGATCTTATTCACTATTGCTGAAGTATTTCCTAACCAATCTATCTCCGCTTCTTCACTGGTCAGCTTGTTAGCTCGAGTGGCACCCTCACTTTCTTGCACCGTAGGGTTCGGCGCCGTTCTCGATTAACGAAAGAGCATCAAGTACTGCCTTAACTCCCAGCAGGGCCAAATCTTCCAGAAGTTCCGACGTATTCATTGTTGAACTAATGTCGAACGGTAATTTTGTATAAATCGGACCCGTATCCATTCCTGCATCTAGTTTAAAGACGGTAACTCCAGTTGTGGTATCCCCCGCTTCTATTGCTCGTTGCACTGGCGCAGCGCCTCGCCAACGCGGAAGGGCAGAAAAATGCAGGTTTATAAATCCATGCCTCGGAATTTCTAAGACTTTCGCTGGCAATAGCACCCCAAAGCCAATTGTTATCACTAAGTCACATTGCCCTGCCAAAACAGCAATCTCGTCGACAGATTCTGGTTTGTGAACATCAACGCCTTTGGAATGAGCCCAATCTGATACCGCGCTAGTTTTTAGAGTTCGACCTCGTCCCGCGGGCGCATCCGGCCTTGTTATGACCGAGATGATCTGGTGCTTACTTGCCAACAGTGCATCAAGGGTTGGAACTGCAACGCTAGGCGTTGCCGCTATGCAAATGCGCACTAAAGACCTTTGCCAAAAAGGTTGTGAGGTGAAACTTTGATGCTCGGATTCAAACCTGTTGCTTGGGCACTAGAAAACCAATCAGATTCGCGTATCTCTTTCATCGCCAATTTACGATCTTCGGCTGAGAGTCGATCAATAAATACAATTCCATCAAGATGATCACTCTCATGTTGTAAACATCTGGCTAGAAGTTCTGTTCCTTCAACAGTTATTGGTTCGCCATACATATTAAAACCTTTTGCGACGGCGCGAAAAGAACGTGGCGTTTCGTAACTCAACGCTGGAAAGGAAAGGCAACCTTCCTCACCATCTTGTAGCTCTAGCGCTGAGATCCAACGTTGGGTTAATCAAATGGCCTAAAGCCTCATCTATATCCCAGACAAAGACACGAAGTCCGACCCCTATTTGTGGAGCCGCTAGCCCAACACCTGGTGCTTCCAACATGGTTTCTGTCAGGTCAGCGACAAGGTTGCGTAGCTCTTTATCAAAATCTACAACCGGTGCGGCAGGTGTAACCAAGACGGGATCTCCAAAGAGGCGAATTGGTTGGATAGACATAAGGCAAGTCTAGCGTAGAGCGATGCTTAAGAAGAAAGAGAGTAAGGATCCACTCGTAGAAAGATTTTACTTTTCTTGGTTACGGCGCGGTGGCGAATAAACTCATGAAGAAAATTTAAGAAAGTCTCACTTTGCGTGATCTCGCATGTCAGCAAAATCCTTGATAGATCACCAGAACTTTGTGACGGTCCAAGTGCGCAAACCGAGCTGGGCAGTCTCTGATCCAGTACCGCCTTTCTTATTCCTGCAATGATTCCAGTTGCATCCTTAGTTTCGGTCTCTAGAAGAACCGCTCGAGTGTAAGGAGGTAAGGCGACTTCCCTGCGTTCGTTTAATTCTCGTGCAGCCATCGTCGCTGGGCTCCACTGCGTTAGGGCCGCCGTTATTGGGTGCGCTGAATCAATAACGGTAACGATCTCGCCCTTTGCGCAGATATGTGATGACGCTTCAAAAAATGATTCGCGCGCACGTTCTTGGGCTCGGATATCCGCAAATGAGAAGAACGAGTCTCCCTCTAACAAGATAACGGCGCTATATCCATTTGATACGCGCGGGACCATTCCGGTTGTAGCGATGACTAGTGCAGGTTTGCCGTCATGCGATTCGATTGGTTTTTGAGCATTTGAATAAAGAACTGGATAGCCCGGAAATGCTCTTCCAATCTCTTCAGCATGACGTTCGGCCCCGCGTCCTAAGAGAACCATGGAATCTGCGCCACACCATTTGCATTTGCTCGAAATACTTTTGAGTCCGCAGTGCACGCAGTTCGCTGCCTCATGAAGGCCGGATTTTGACAACTTGCCCCCGCATTCACACAGAGCAATGTTTCGACATTTTTTACACATTAGTGAACTGGCATAACCTTTGCGCGGAACCAAGAAAAGAACAGGACCGCTCTTCAGAGCGTTTCGTATCGTCGTGAAGATGCGTCCAGGAAGTAATTCACCATTTACAGATGGATGATTTACTACTTTCAGCCGATTTCTTTTAGAGACATACTTAATTTTCTTCTCATCAATTAATTTTGCTATTTCACTTGAGGGCGAATAGCCCGCAAAATACAGATCCAGCCCTTCACTTGCGCTACGAAGTAACGATAAATCTCGCACGTTCCAACCCGGAACTCTTGGCTCGTATAGTGATTCGGATATTTCACGAAAGACGATAAGCGTCCTCAGATCGCTAGGTGCGGCAAAAATAGCGCTACGGGTGCCGATCACCAATCTATTCTTTTCGCCAAGAGCTGCGAGATAATTTCGATAGCGATCTGACCTCGATAACGAGGCAGATAGCACGAAAGCGTCCGGCCCCAGAATCTCGCTCAATCGAACCAGTTCTCGTTCTTCCGGAACTATCAGCAGAACCGATCCTAATTTGAGTTTACTTTTGGCAAACTCGGCGATCTTTGCCATCGCGTTCTCGCTCGGTTGTATATGTATATAAGAGATTTCTTGGTTTTTTCTGGAGTTGAAAGTCGACTCAGGTCCTTCGTAAGAAATGGACTTATCCACACTGGCTACCCGTGGTGGAATCGCACTTCTGACAATGTCGTATGGATGAGCCAACCATCTTTGGGAGGCTGCCTTAATCAACGAGATCAACTGCGGTGGAGCAACTATTACAGGAGATAAGACACTTGAAATCATTTTAAGACCAGCAATCGATGTTGCTTCCAGCCGTTCTAGTACTAAACCTTCAACTTCACGTCCAGCGAAATTAACGCCGACTCGTACACCAGCACGCACTGCGTTATCTAGGCGCTGCGGAACCAAATAATCATATGTTCCATCTAGGTGTGAGAGTGAATTATCTACCCACAGCCGTGCTACCGGCAGAAGATCTGCAACCGTTTTATCTGGTCGTGTGACTTCTTCGGTCTTTAAACGAAGTGGCCGCGCAGTTGACACGGCGCACTCCCCTATTTAGTTAACGGCTGCGCGAAGTGCTTCTACGCGCGAAGTTGACTCCCAAGTGAAGTTAGGAAGTTCGCGACCGAAGTGTCCATATGCAGCGGTCTGTGAATAAATTGGGCGCAACAGATTCAGATCACGAATAATCGCGGCTGGTCGTAGATCAAATACATTTGTAACTGCATCCTGGATCTTCTGTACTGCAACAGTTTCGGTTCCAAAAGTTTCTACAAAGACACCAACTGGTTGTGCTTTACCAATTGCATAAGCAACTTGGACCTCACAACGACGCGCTAACCCGGCTGCAACAACGTTCTTAGCAACCCAACGCATTGCATATGCCGCAGATCGATCGACCTTTGATGGGTCTTTTCCAGAGAAAGCACCACCGCCATGGCGTGCCATGCCACCGTAGGAATCAACAATAATTTTACGACCGGTTAGACCAGCATCGCCCATTGGTCCACCAATTACGAATCGACCAGTTGGGTTTATCAGAGTTCGCATATCTTTGCGAGGTAGATCAATCTTGGACAAAATTGGATTGATAACAAATTCGATAATTTCTGGCGTTAATTTCTTTGCAACATCAACTTCTTCAGCATGCTGGCTAGAAATCACAACGGTATCAAGTGCGACTGCGCGATCACCGTCGTATTCGATGGTTACCTGCGTCTTACCATCCGGGCGAAGATAAGGTAGCGCTCCGGACTTTCGGACTGCAGAAAGTTGCTGCGCTAATTCGTGCGCCAACCAAATTGGTAGCGGCATTAACTCTTTTGTGTCATCGCAGGCGTAACCGAACATCAAGCCCTGGTCGCCAGCACCCTGTAAATCAAGTGGATCGGCCGATGATGCAACGCGATTTTCATAGGCGTCATCTACGCCTTGCGCAATATCTTGCGACTGTTGCCCAATCGAAATAGAAACACCACAACTATTTCCATCGAAACCTTTAACGGACGAGTCATAGCCAATTCCGATTACTGTATCTCGAACAATTCCCATTACATCGGCGTAACCATTAGTTGTCACTTCACCAGCTACGTGCACTTGCCCCGTGGTAATCAAAGTTTCTACTGCAACACGACTTGAAGGATCCTGTGATAGAAGTGAATCAAGAATTGCATCCGAAATCTGATCCGCGATCTTATCTGGATGGCCTTCGGTTACTGATTCTGATGTAAATAGACGTTTTGACATTTGATTAACCTAACTGGATAAGTGCTTGGTCGAGTAGCAGCTCGGCAAGCGTGTCTTTGCTGGTCTGAGAAACTGGAATATGAGCGCCATTGCTCGTAATAATAAATCCCTCCGTTGAGTCCGATCCGAAGATCGCCCCACCAGATACATCGTTTAGATACAGAATATTAGCGCCCTTGGCCTTCATTTTCTCTCGCGCGGCGCCAATATCGTTATTTGTTTCCGCGGCAAAGGCAATAATTATCTGCTTATCTCGCATTTTGGCGATCGACTTTAATAGGTCGGGATTTTCGACCAGTTGAATATCCTTTAGTTGGCCCTTCTTTATTTTCTCTTCCGAGAATTGCAAAGGTCTGGCATCTGCAACCGCAGCGCTCATTACTAATAAGTTAGCGGTAGGGAATTCTTTCTCCAGCGCCGCATGCATCTGGATCGCGGTTTCTACCGAAATTATTTCGATACCGTTTAATTCCTGCGCTTCCTGCGTTGATAATTGCGAATTAGCCAAAATCATTTTCACTTGTGCACCGCGATCTCGAGCAGCGCGCGCGACAGCAGCCCCTTGTCGACCACTCGATCGATTTCCAATAAATCTGACCGGGTCTATTGCCTCACGGGTTCCTCCGGCTGTGACTAATACATGCATTCCTAGCAAATCTTTCTTTGCAGAAATTAATTTTTCGAAGTTATCAATTATCGACATGGTTTCAGGGAATCGACCTGGGCCGACATCATCTCCCGTTAAGCGTCCAACTTCTGGATCCATAACGACGAATCCTCGGCTTCGCAGTATTTCTACATTCGCTTTTGTCGCCGGGTCTAACCACATCTGTGGATGCATCGCTGGGACAACTAAAACAGGGGTATCGACTGCCAGAACCAAATTAGTCAACAAATCATCCGCGCGACCCGAAGCGATGCGCGCGATTAAATCTGCAGTTGCCGGAGCGATAATCAAAGCATCCGCTGATGAAGCTAATGAAATATGTCTTACTTCATCTACGCGTTCCCAAACCTGAGTCGTGACTGGGCGCCCTGATAACGCTTCCCAGGTCGCAGCACCCACAAAATTTAAACTAGATGGCGTTGGAACTACGGTGATTGCATAACCGCGATCTTGTAGACGTCGCAACAGTTCGCAAGATTTATAAGCGGCGATTCCGCCACCAACCCCGAGAATTACTTCCCGAACACGAGCCATTGTTTTAACGAAAGTTAATACTTAAGCGGTTGGTTCGAGGTTTTCGATAGTAAGCAAACCTTCGTTAATTTCACGAAGTGCTATAGAAAGTGGCTTCTCGTGAACATGGGTCTCAACTAGTGGTCCAACATATTCAAGAAGGCCTTCACCAAGCTGTGAGTAGTAGGCATTAATTTGGCGCGCGCGCTTTGCGGCATAGAGAACAAGGCTGTACTTAGAGCCGCTCTTATCGAGAAGTTCATCGATTGGTGGATTAGTAATGCCGTCCATGTGGTCCCCCTGTTTGCGTGCCAATTAAAGCTAAATCAAAGCTGATTAGAGGTTAATCCTATCAGGCGTTCTACGACCTCTTCTACGCGCTCATTTATGACGTTTAAGTCAAAAAAGCTAGATTGCGCTAACTCATCTTGAGCGAGAGCCAATCTGGCGGCTCTCCTCTCCGCAGAATCCGTACCCCGGCCTTCCAGTCGAGATACCAATTCTTCCCATGACGGTGGTTGCAAAAACACTAGTACCGCCTCTGGCGCTCTCTCTTTAACCTGACGAGCACCCGCGATTTCAATTTCAAGTAACACGTTTTTTCCTTCGCGCAACGCATCTTCTACTGGTTTACGCGGTGTGCCGTACCTGGAACCTGCGAACTCCGCCCATTCTAAGAAAAGCGCAGATTTAATTGCGTTATCAAATTCCTCATCAGAATAAAAATAATAATCCACTCCATCATGTTCGTTATGTCGCGCCGTTCGCGTAGTTGCAGAAACACTGACCCAAAAGGATTGCGTTTCTCGCAGCGCTTTGGCAACAGTGCTCTTGCCTACTCCCCCAGGACCTGAGAGAACTAGCAACTTTCCACGTTGCATTGCTGCGATTCGGTCTGGAAATTCACGTAATAGATTTGCACGTTGGGCAGTGCCGAGACCTTGAACGCGACGAGTTTGAGAGATGCCTAAGCGATCTAAAGTGGCAATTGCTCGAACTTTACCGACCCCAGCAAATGATTCAAGCAGTTCAACTACGCGCATTTTCGCAATTGCTTCGTCAATAGCCGCTAGTTCAAAAATGGAGGCAAGAGTTAACTCTCCTGCTTTAACTCTTGCCTTGGTTGCCGCTCTCACCTGGCGCGCGGCGGTTGATTTGGCCAACGCGCTCTTGCGCTGTTCTGGAGTTAATTTCGGCGGTATTGGCACAGGAGAACTCTACGCAATTGCCGTAAGAATCTCATCGGCGATTGATCGCGCTTTCGCTGTCATCGCGTCCGCACCATCCGCCCAAGACTTCGTAATCGGCCTTCCGATAACCACGTAGTTCGCTCCAGCAGCGATCGCATCTGCCGGTGTCATCGTTCGCACTTGATCATCGGTACCCATTTCAGAGAGAGGTCTCACGCCAGGAGTAATGATGATCGGCTCTTCTCCAATAGCACTTCGAATCGCAGCTGTTTCAAGTGGCGAACAAACAATCGCCTTAGCGCCAGCGCCCACTGCCAACTTAGCTAGAGCCACCGCACTTTCCAGCGCTGGACTGGCATAACCGATTTCAAAGAGTTCACCTTCTGATATCGAGGTAAGAATAGTTACTGCCGTTACTGCGACGTTAGGTACTGCATCGGCCGCCGCCTTAACCATTGCCGCGCCTCCACTTGCGTGAACCGTCAAAAATTTCGGTTGCAACTTAGCAACTGCTTTTGCAGCACCTGCCACAGTATGCGGAATATCGTGCAATTTTAAATCTAAGAAGATTTGTGCACCCGTCTGATCAATTACCTTTGCTACCCCTTCAGATCCAAAATTCAGAAAAAACTCAAGTCCCAATTTATAAACGCTGACGCTATCTTTTGTAGCGTGAATCCAAGCAAGTGCAGTATCAAAATCTGATGTGTCGACCGCCAAAATTATTGGAGCCTTCATTGACCGACCTCTCGATGCGCAAAGCCAATCGCTGACTTAAGAGATGAGAAACCCTTTGCTACTAAAAGTTCGCGTAGTTCGCTCTGAATCTCAACGGCTGCATGTGGATTGCCAAAACTTGCAGTACCAATACTGACACCAGATGCTCCAGCCAAAATTAATTCCAAGGCGTCGCGTCCTGATGAAACCCCACCCATCCCGAGAATCGGCACTTCCGGTAGCGCTGCATGTACTTGATAGATCGCTCGAACCGCCACTGGTTTAATAGCGGGCCCTGATAATCCACCCGTTTTGCCACCAAGATGAGGCCGCATAGTTTCTAAATTTATAACCATTCCTAAAACAGTATTAATAAGTGCAAGCGCGTCCGCCCCAGATTCAACTACACCCTTTGCGATTTCAGGTAAGTTCGTTACATCAGGAGAAAGCTTTGCAATAATCGGTAGCTCTCCGCCAATCGTTTTGCGAACACCATCTATAACTCTTCGAGATGCATCTGGATCACAAGCAAAAACCAGGCCACGATTTTCTACATTGGGGCAGGAAATATTGACTTCTATTGCGCTGATCCCCGAAACTGATCGGACCTTTCGAGCCAGCGTTGCATACTCTTCAATCGTCTCGCCTGCGATAGAAATAATAATTCTGGAATTTTGTTCTACTAACCAAGGAATATCGTTGGCAAGGAAGGCTTCGATTCCCGGCCCTTGCAGACCAATTGAATTTAACATTCCTGATGGAGTCTCGGCCATACGTGGCGTTGGGCGCCCATAACGAGGTTTATTCATAACGGACTTAGTGACCACTGCGCCGATATCTTTCAGCGGAAAGAACTGCGCTAACTCTTTACCGGAGCTAGCGCATCCGCTGGCGGTAAAGATCGGAGTATTAAAGAAGGCATTTCCGAGAGTTGTTGAGAAATCAAAATCGCTCATGGCGCAACCTCAGGAACTTGCCCAACCAGATGCCATTGAACAGTTGAGCCATCCATAACAGGACCATCGATACAAGATCGCAACATGGAAATTTGACCATCATCACCCTTAACGGGCAATACGCAAGTCATGCAAATTCCAATGCCGCACGCCATCGCTTCTTCTACAGCGCATTGATGGACTACATCTGTGTTCGCGGTTAGTTCAGAGATAGCACGTAACATACCCATCGGACCACATGAGTAAATAACGTCGATTGCCTTAGCGTCTAACAAAACTTTGATTGGTTCAGTAACTCGTCCGCGTTCGCCCATCGTTGCGTCTTCAGTAAAAATCTTCAAGGAATTAACTGAGCGCTTTCCCTCCATCGGGGCATAAATTTTCGCGCTCGTGGATGCGCCAAGCAACATATCAACTTTGCAACCGCGCGCTTTCAGTACCTCTGCGAGACCAAACAATGGAGCCGAACCATATCCACCACCAACTAAAAGCGCGTTGACAGGTGAAGTGGGAATTCCGAATGCTGTTCCTAGAGGTAGAACAGCATCGACTTCCGAACCCTCGACCTGCGAACAGAGCCACTTTGAACCCGAACCATGTGGAGCAACGATTAACTCCATAGTTCCACCGAAACTTGTACTTTCAGAAACGCGCGAAATAGCAAAAGCACGACGCAGAATCATCCGCGAAGTGTCACCACCCACATTTATTGCCACGAAATTTCCGGGACGACAATTCTTAACCAGATCACCAATACCGAAGACGATCTGGTGGTACTGCCCAACTCTTTTATTCGCCAAAATAGTTGCGTTTATGTGCGAAGCGCTGCGGTTAATTTGTGACATTACTTCTTCAACCACTCTTGAATTGGCGATACCGAAAGATCTCCACGTTGCAACGCTTTAATCCCTTCGACCGCGGCGCTAAATCCAGCTGTCGTAGTTATACAAGGAATAGATCTTTGCACCGCCGCCGTTCTAATAGCCCAACCATCAGCGCGCGTTCCTCGCCCAACAGGAGTGTTGATTACTAGATCAACGCCACCGCTGTTTAAAAGTTCGACGATTGTCTTCTCCCCCATCGGTCCTGAACCCTCTGAATTCTTTCTTACCTTTAGCGCAAATATTCCATTATTTGCTAAGAAATCGGCGGTTCCGCCTGTTGCTATCAAATTAAATCCTAGTTCAGCAAAGGCTCGCGACGGTGCTAAGCCCGAACTTTTATCTTTATCGGCTAATGAGATGAAAACCGTTCCAGACTTTGGCAGCGAACCGAAAGCGCTGATCTGACTCTTGGCGTAACTCTCACCGAAAGTCTCTGCTATTCCCATTACTTCACCGGTGGATCGCATCTCAGGCCCAAGAACCGCATCGACGCCACGTCCATCAGTTCTGCGGAAACGGTTCCAAGGAAGAACAGCTTCCTTTACCGAGATTCCTTTTGCGACGCCGTCACCATTTTCTGGCAATAAGCCTTCGCTACGCAATTGCGCGATAGTCGTACCTAAGGATATTCGCGCAGCCGCTTTCGCGAGCGGCACTCCAGTGGCCTTACTTACAAATGGCACAGTTCGCGAAGCTCTCGGATTCGCTTCTAGTACATAGAGAATATCGCCGGCGATCGCGAATTGAATGTTTATCAAGCCACGAACTCCGACACCTTGAGCAATTTTTAGTGTTGCTTCGCGAATACTTATTTGTTGGCTTGCAGTGATTGTGATCGCGGGAAACACGCATGCGCTATCCCCCGAGTGAATCCCAGCCTCTTCGATATGTTCCATTACGCCACCGAGGAAAAGTTCAGTACCGTCATAGAGTGCATCCACATCAACTTCAATCGCACTATCTAGAAAACGGTCGACCAGAACTGGATGATCCGGAGTTATATCTGTTGCCCTCGCAATGAATGAAGATAGCGCTGCGTCATCGTAGACAATTTCCATGCCACGACCACCCAGTACGAAGGAAGGTCTAACTAAGACCGGATATCCAATGCGAGCTGCAATATCTAGCGCTTCCATTTGCGAAGCAGCCATACCGAACTCTGGCGCTGTCAAAGATTGTTCGGCGAGAACTCTGCCAAATGCGCCACGCTCTTCAGCTAAATTGATGGCATCCGGTGATGTGCCCAAGATCGTTACACCTGCCGCTTTAAGTCCGGCGGCTAAACCAAGCGGAGTCTGTCCGCCAAGTTGGGTGATAACACCAAGTACTGGTCCAGCCAGAGTTTCGGCATGGACTACTTCCAACACATCTTCCAAAGTTAAAGGCTCAAAATATAAGCGATCAGAAGTGTCGTAATCTGTCGAAACAGTTTCAGGATTGCAATTGATCATCACAGTTTCATAGCCAGCATCACGCAGAGTAAAAGATGCGTGAACGCATGAATAATCGAACTCGATACCTTGTCCGATACGATTTGGACCGCTGCCCAAAATAATTACCGCCGGTTTGGTTCGTGGACGGACTTCGGTCTCTTCTTCATAGCTGGAATAGTGATAAGGCGTGAACGCTTCGAATTCGGCGGCGCAGGTGTCTACTGTTTTATAAACTGGATGTAGACCAAGATGGTGGCGTACTTTTCGAATATCTTCTTCATGAACTCCGCGCAACTGGGCAATCTGCGCATCCGAGAAACTCATCTCTTTCGCTGTTTTTAGATAATCAAGAGTGAGTTCAGCTGGTTGTGCAAGTTCTCTCGCTCGAAGATTAATCAAATCTAATTGATGCAAAAACCAACGATCAATCTTCGTTGCGGCGAAAACATCCTCGATATCAGCACCGGCCCACATCGCTTGCTGTACTTGCTGTAAGCGATACTCCGTAGGAACTCGCATAGCGATCAACAGCGCCGGGATATCGATCCCAGAGAGATCTGCAGGAAATTTGAAGATTGCTTCTTTGCGTTCCAGCGAACGTAAAGCCTTCATTAACGCTTCTGGGAATGATCGACCAATAGCCATCGCTTCGCCAACGCTCTTCATCGTCGTCGTCAGGCGCGGATCGGCGTCAGCAAATTTCTCAAAAGCAAAACGAGGAACTTTAACAACAATGTAATCCAGTGTTGGTTCAAATGACGCTGGAGTTACTTGAGTGATGTCGTTCCTTATCTCATCCAAGGTGTATCCGATCGCTAATTTGGTAGCAATCTTTGCGATTGGAAAACCAGTTGCCTTTGAGGCCAAAGCACTGGAACGGGAAACACGAGGGTTCATTTCGATGACAATGATTCGACCATCATCCGGATTTACCGCGAATTGAATATTGCACCCACCAGTTGCGACTCCAACTTCACGGATGATATCGATGGATAAATCGCGTAATTTCTGGAACTCAACATCTGTCAAAGTTAAAGCAGGTGCAACCGTAATCGAATCTCCTGTATGCACACCCATCGGATCAATATTTTCAATACTGCAGACAATCACCACGTTATCTGACTTATCGCGCATTACTTCAAGTTCATACTCTTTCCAACCAATTATAGATTCTTCCAAAAGTACTTCCGAAGTAGGACTGTGACGCAATCCGGCTCCTGCGATTTGACGCAGCGATTCTTCATCAAAGGCAATACCTGAACCAAGTCCACCCATTGTAAAAGAGGGACGAATAACAACTGGATACTTTAATATTTGAACGCCGGCAATAATTTCATCCATGGTATGGCAAATAATTGATTTGGCAGACTGCCCACCAATTTTTTCGACGATTCCTCTGAATATTTCGCGATTCTCTCCGCGTTCAATGGCATCAACATCGGCGCCAATTAACTTAGTTTTATACTTTTCCAGAGTTCCCGCTTTTTGAAGTCCAATTGCAGCATTAAGTGCAGTCTGCCCGCCAAGAGTTGCCAAAACTGCATCGGGGCGTTCGATCGCGATAATTTTTTCAATAAACTCGGGGGTTATGGGTTCGATATAAGTAGCGTCAGCAAATTCTGGATCTGTCATGATTGTTGCCGGATTAGAATTTACAAGAATCACACGAATACCTTCAGCACGTAGAACGCGGCATGCTTGTGTTCCAGAATAATCAAATTCGCAGGCTTGACCGATGACTATAGGTCCGGAACCAATAACCAAAACGCTCTTAATTGATTCATCGCGGGCCATTAGATCACCGCCTTAACTCTTGGATACTTTTCCATTAGCGAAATGAAGCGATCAAAGAGGTAAGCAGCATCATGAGGACCCGCCGCCGCCTCTGGGTGATACTGAACGCTAAAAGCTCCGCGTTCTAACAATTGCAGGCCTTCAACGACTCCATCATTTAACCCAACGTGCGTAACTTCCCCAGAACCGTAGACGGTGTTAAATATTGAATCAGTTGGAGCTTTTATTGCAAAGCCATGATTATGGGCCGTTATCTCGACTTTTCCAGATTTCTTATCCAAAACTGGTTGATTTATTCCTCTGTGTCCAAATTGCAGTTTATAAGTTTCAAATCCAAGTGCTCTGCCTAAAATTTGATGACCGAAACAAATTCCAAATATCGGAATTTCCGCGCCCAGTACTTCACGAACCAAATCAACCACAGTGTTCATTGTTGATGGATCACCAGGGCCATTTGAAAGAAAGACTCCATCTGGATTAACTGCCTGGATTTCTTCGAAGGTCGAATCAAATGGAAGCACGTGGACCTCAACGCCCCGAGCCGCTAATGCACGCGGTGTTGCACCTTTAATCCCAAGGTCAATCGCGGCAACGGTAAATTTCTTTTCGCCAACAGCTGGCACAACATAAGCTTTCTCTGTTGAAACATCCTCGCTAAGAAACGATCCGGACATCGCGTCTGTCTTACGAACTTCGATTACCATTTCTTCGCGCGTAAGCTCAACATCTGAGAAAATTCCTACCCGCATCGCACCACGGTCGCGCAAGTGGCGAGTCAGTGCGCGAGTATCAATCCCTTGAATACCCACAATCGATTGTTCAATCAGTTCAGCTTCTAAGTCTTTTTCACTTCGCCAATTACTGGTTATAGTAGATGGATTTCGGACAACAAAGCCGGCCACCCAAATTTTCTTCGATTCGTTATCGACAGTATTAACACCAGTATTACCAATGTGTGGCGCCGTCATCACAACAACTTGTCGGTGATAGCTTGGATCCGTAAGCGTTTCTTGATAGCCCGTCATACCGGTTTGAAAAACGGCCTCACCAAATACGCGGCCAGTCGCAGCCCAAGACTTTCCTTCAAAGATTCTGCCGTCATCTAAAACCAGGAATGCTTTGGCCATTATCTGCCTGCACTTTCGAGCGAACTTTGGTGGATCGAATTAAGTTTTCCATTTAGAAAAGTTGGCATACCCCTAAAAAATGTTGCTGTGACCGCACCCTGCAGATCCATTCCATGGAACGGAGTATTGCGGCTGCGCGATGCGACCAGATCGCGGTCTACTCGGTAAGTCTGTTGCGGATTAATAAGTGTGATATTTGCAATTGCCCCAACGGTAAGCACCTTGCCATGTTGGCCATAGCGCGCGATTTTTGCGGGCGCATAACTCATGCGATCAGCCACTGCTTCCCAGTTCATTAAACCTGTTGCCACCATGGTTTGGTTGATAATCGAAAGCGCACTTTCCAGTCCTAGCATTCCAAAAGCAGCCTCTTGCCATTCGCACTCTTTAGCCTCGGCGGGATGTGGGGCGTGATCGGTTGCCACAATATCGATCGTTCCATCAGCTAAACCTTCGCGCAACGCCTCAACATCTTTCTGGGTGCGAAGCGGAGGATTTACCTTAAAGATAGGGTCGTAGCTAAGCGCACTTTCATCCGTGAGGAGCAAGTGATGTGGAGTTACTTCAGCAGTAACGTTAATTCCTCGCGCTTTTGCCCAACGAATAATCTCGACTCCCCCGGCAGTTGTTAAGTGACAGATATGTAAACGTGATTGAACATGATCAGCTAACAAAACATCGCGCGCAATGATTGCCTCTTCGGCAACGGCTGGCCATCCCTTTAAGCCAAGCCGTGAAGAAATTTCTCCTTCGTTCATCTGCGCACCTTGAGTCAATCGTGGGTCCTGCGCATGCTGAGCAATAACACCATCAAATTTTTTTACATATTCGAGCGCTCTGCGCATAACAAGCGGATCGAATACACAACTTCCATCATCACTGAAGACGCGAACTCTGGCGCGCGAATCTGCCATCGCTCCAATCTCGGCTAAGTTCTCACCTTTCAATCCCTCTGTTACCGCCCCGATAGGAAATACATCGGCGAAGCCCGCGCTCTGACCAAGTGCGAAAACCTGTTCAACAACTCCTGCAGTATCTGCAACCGGTGATGTATTTGCCATTGCAGACACGGCAACAAAGCCACCCTTGGCAGCGGCCATCGAGCCAGAGAGAACTGTCTCGGCATCTTCTTTACCTGGCTCGCGCAAATGAGTGTGCAAATCAACGAGTCCGGGAAGTGCAATCGATCCTGCGAGATCTACTTTTGTAAACCCTTGTGCGGTGGTTATATTCGGAGCAATCTCGGTGATTATTCCATCGCTGATTGCGATATCGCTCTTAGCCCCATTGGGCAGAGTCATTCCGGTTAAAAGATAATTCTTCATGAGCTAACTCCGTTTTCCGAAATTTCCTGATTGCCAGCCAAAAGCAGATATAAAATCGCCATTCGAATACTGACGCCATTTGAAACCTGTTCAACGATCACAGAACGTGCGCCATCTGCGGCATCGGCGGTAATCTCCAAACCGCGATTCATTGGCCCAGGATGCATAACTATTGCTTCAGCTTTCATAGCGCGGATTCGGTCGCTATTTAGACCGAAGTAACGCGAATACTCACGGGCGTTAGGGAAATACATCTCGGACATTCGCTCCATTTGGATTCGCAACATCATGATCGCATCGACATTTGCGATCACATCATCAAGATCATATGAAATTTGGCAAGGCCAGGATTCGATCCCCACTGGCAAAAGTGTGGGTGGCGCAACCAAAACAACTTGCGCTCCAAGTTTAGATAATAAAAGAACATTTGAGCGAGCAACTCTGGAATGTAGAACATCGCCAACAATGGCTACTCGCAATCCCGCCAGGTCACTCGCACCTTTTGATAAATGCTTACGGATAGTAAAAGCATCAAGCAGCGCTTGACTTGGGTGTTCATGAGTTCCATCTCCAGCATTAATGACAGAGCCTGACATCCACTTTGAATCAGCCAAGCGTTGTCCGGCACCTGATGCTGAATGTCGGATGATCACGGCATCTGCGCCCATTGCTTGCAAAGTTTGCGCAGTGTCTTTAAGTGATTCGCCCTTACTGATGCTTGAACCTTTTGAAGAAAAGTTGATTACATCTGCAGATAGTCGCTTAGCGGCTGCCTCGAAAGAGATTCTAGTTCGTGTGGAATCTTCTGCAAAGAGATTTACGATAGTGCGACCGCGCAAAGTGGGTAGCTTCTTCATTGGCCCATCAGTTACTCGCGCCAACTCTTGCGCGGTATCTAGGATTGAAATTGCTTCTACTTTTGAAAGATCATTTATCGATAGCAAATGTTTCATGGGAGAGGGCCCTCAATCAGGACTTCATCAGCGCCATCTAGTTCAGTTAAATGAACAACAACGCTCTGCTCGATCGAAGTTGGCAAATTCTTTCCGACAAAATCCGCTCTGATCGGCAATTGGCGATGCCCTCGATCAACTAACACTGCCAATTGCACAGATCTTGGTCGACCTATCTCACCGAGGGCGTCCAACGCTGCACGAATCGTTCTGCCCGAGAAGAGGACATCATCTACCAAGACCACATCGCGTCCTTCAACGCCAAGAGACGGAATCACCGTCGGCATGAGCGCCCGAGGTGCGCGCATCCGCAAATCATCACGATGCAAAGTGATATCCAGAGTTCCCATTTGAACACTGGCGCCTTCAATGGATTCAATCGATGAGGCAATGCGCTTAGCTAGATGCGCGCCTCGCGTTGGAATTCCCAACAAAGTTATATTTGCAGAACCTGAATTTCGTTCCAAAATTTCATGGGAGATGCGGATCAGCGCGCGTGTGATATCTGGCGCAGGCAGGGCAAGGCTCATTCAAATCTCCTTCCCCGCCTCGCAGGACGGGTCGTTAAAGGATGTTGCCGAATTGTACATCCCATTAGCGCCAACCTGTGGACAGCCAACGACACGCGTCTTCGCGTTGACCTAGCCTTGCCGGATGTCAAAGAACTCACCATTTATCCAACCGACTAGCGCATCTGTGGCTCAACGAATTCGCACATTGCGCAAGGCGCGAGGTTGGACGCTCCATGATGTTCAAGCTCGTTCATCTGGATCCATTAAGGCGGTGGTCATGGGTTCTTACGAGCGCGGAACCCGCGCACTATCACTGGCTCGTGCTATCGAAATCGCAGAACTATTCGGGATTCCAATTGCCAATCTTCTAGGCGATTTCTCGCGGACCGAGGCCACAAATCCCGAAACCTTAACTATCGATCAACGCCGACTGGGCGAACTAGCAGAATCTGATTCTGATGAAAAGATCAAAACTTTGCAGCTGTTCATATCGGCAATCGCTGCGCGCCGCAGTGACTGGAACGGTGAAGTAATGACTCTGCGAGCTAGTGATTTTGACACTCTTACTTTGCTCTTCGCTCTGTCCTTGCCCGAATTAAAGGTTTGGCTTACCGAAAAACGTCTGGCGCTAATTAGTCTTAAATAGCCAAACTCTCTTTAATATTTGAAATTCTTCCCAGAACTCCGTGGATGTAGGCGGCTGAGTCATCGGTGGAAAGTTCTCGCGCTAAATTAAGTGCTTCATCAATTGCGATTGCATCATCTAGATCCTTGCACCAGAGAATTTCATAGATTCCCAACCTCAGAATGTTTCGATCTACGGCAGGCAGACGATCCATGTCCCAGCCTTGCGCGTAAGTTGAGATTAGTTCATCAATCTTTCTACGATTATCGGCGATTCCAGAGATTAACTCTTTTGTATATTCGCGAATAGGTCGTGCATCGGGTCCCTCTTCTGTTACTTCTCGCGAAGCGAGTAAATCCGCTGGAGCCTGTCCTCTTATATCGCCCTCGTAAAGTAGATCAAGGCTCTGTTTACGAGCCTTACTTCGAGCTGACACTAGTTGGCGCGACCCTGGTATGAACCGTCGCGTGTATCAACAAGAACTTTCTCATCCTGCTTAATAAACAGTGGTACCTGAATTTCAATACCAGTTTCAACTGTTGCCGGCTTAGTTCCGCCAGATGAACGATCACCTTGTAGTCCAGGCTCTGTGTAAGTAATAGTTAAGACAACTGATGCGGGAAGTTCGATGTACAAAGGATTGTTCTCGTGGATAGCAACAATCGCCTCGGTGTTCTCAAGCATGTACTTTGAGGCTTCCCCAACAACAGCGGCCGATATATTCATTTGATCAAAAGTTTTATTGTCCATGAAGACGAAGTCTTCGCCCTCTTTATACAGGAAGTTCATTTCACGCTTTTCAAGGATTGCAATCTCAACTTTAACTCCGGCGTTAAATGTCTTATCGACTACCTTGCCAGTAAGAACTTGCTTTAACTTGGTACGAACGAATGCTGGACCTTTTCCTGGCTTTACGTGTTGGAACTCAACAACAGTCCATAGCTGACCATCAATATCAAGGGTCATTCCATTTTTTAGATCATTTGTTGTTGCCACGATTTACTCCAGTTCGCGCAATTTGCGCAAGCAATCAACCAATTGTGAACTCAAAGAGCTTTACTCGAGGTTGGCCTTCGATTTTCGAAGGCAATTTGGGAAGTTTACCCGAACTTCTAAGCGGTTAACGCCTTTAAGGCGATCAAGGCTAATACGTAAGAATTTGGGCCAAATCCCCCGATGGTTCCATTTGCTACGCCGGAAATAACTGATGTGTGTCGGAACTCTTCACGCGCCAATGGGTTCGAAAGATGAACCTCAATGAGTGGAGTCTTAACTAACTCTGCGGCATCTCGAATGGCATATGAATAATGAGTAAAAGCGGCTGGATTGATAATTACTGGCAGTTTTTTATCTGCTGCCTCATGCAACCATGAAATTATCGTCGCTTCGTCATCACTCTGGCGAACATCTGCAGTGAAGCCATGAGTCTTCGCCGCTGATTCGATATGTGAAACCAACTGAGGATAAGTCATATCACCATAAATTGATGAGTCTCTAATATCTAAACGTGCCAAATTTGGACCATTGATAACTAGAACGTTCATGAACTCACCTTTTCGTAGGCTGCCAATAGAATCTTTTCGTCAGGATTCTCAAGACGATCGGTCATGCCGATCCCCTTAATCGTAACCAATCGCAGGGTTTTGCCGCGCGATTTTTTATCCAAATACATGCTCGCCAAGAGGCTTGGCCAAGCTTGGAGTTTATAAGTGGTTGGTAACCCTAAGTTCTTTAAAATATCTAGGTGCTGCTGCGCCAATGAGGCGGTTATTAGGCCAAGAGATAGTTGAAGTTCAGCCATAAAGGCCATTCCTATGGCTACACATTCTCCATGACGGAGATCGTATTTACAGTGCAGTTCTATGGCATGGCCCAAAGTGTGGCCGTAGTTCAAAACTTCGCGATCAAAACTTTCCTTGAAATCGCTGGACACAACCTTCGCCTTGACCGCGATGGCGCGAGTTATCAGTTCAATGACTGTGGTGCGGTTAGAACGGAGTTCTGAGATTTTAGAACTACCGATTAACTCAAGGATTTTTCCATCTGATATAAAACCTGCTTTTACAACCTCTGCCAGTCCTGCCGCGAAGTCACGATCGCTGAGTGTCTCAAACCAAGAGATATCAATAATTACTGCGCATGGACTGTGAAAAGCCCCAATTAAATTCTTTCCATATTCACTATTGATGGCAGTCTTTCCACCTATTGCTGCATCAACTGCGCCGGCAACTGTCGTAGGAATTGCAACCCAATCTATTCCGCGTAGCCATGATGCCGCGGCGAAACCTGCGAAATCAGTTACTGCTCCCCCGCCGATACCAATGATTAAATCACTGCGCGTGAATCCTGCTGCCCCAAGCCAATCCCAGACCTTATTAAGTGTTGTGCTGCTCTTACCTGATTCGCCATCGGCAATCGGAAAGATAAGAACTTCAGCATCTGTTGCGATCAAATCCTTTACAGAGTGTTGCATTTTCTCAGAAACGATAATTGCCGCTTTACTTCGTCCTTCTAGCAACTTTAATAGCTCAACTTTCCATGAGCTGTCGATTATGACCGGATAAGTCCGCTCCGCCGCAACCTCAATAATCATTGAGCAAGCCTAACAACCGCGGGCTTCCTGCTCACTCTGTTTCACCAATAATGTCGCGAATCTTTCCCGCTACTTCTTTTGGGGAGAGACCGTCTACTGGAACGATATGAGTTGCCACTGATTCATAGATCGGGCGTCGCTTCTCCATTAACGTTTGCCATGCTGCGCGCGGATTATTTAACAACAGTGGACGATCACGATTAAATCCCACTCGTGGTGCCGCGGTGGCCAAAGATACGTCAAGAAAAATTCTTGGAGTTGAGATGCTTTTTAGCAAATCCTGCGCGGGTTGCGATAAAGGCGCTCCACCACCGAGTGAGAGAACGCCATCTATTTGGGAAATGGCCTTCAGTACTACTTCTACTTCTAACTCGCGAAACCAAGGTTCTCCTTGATCGATAAATATTTGCGAGATTGTGGAGCCCGTCTGGGTTTCGATGATGTCATCGGTATCTGTGAACGAGCAGTTAAGGCTGCGTGACAATTGTTTTCCGATTGTGCTTTTACCCGCGCCTGGAGGACCAATTAGAATTACTGATTGACTCATCAAAGGCTACTTAAAACGTAAATTTGCCATATAAGACTCGAAATTACGACGAGTCTCAGTAACGCTATCTCCACCAAATTTTTCTAGTACCGCCTCCGCCAAAACAAGTGCAGCCATCGCTTCGGCTACAACACCGGCCGCCGGGACTGCGCAGACATCTGATCTTTGATTAATCGCCTTAGCTGCTTCACCAGTTTTAACATCGATCGTATCTAAGGCTTTCGGCACAGTAGAAATTGGTTTCATCGCAACGCTTACGCGCAAAATTTCTCCGTTAGACATACCGCCCTCGGTACCACCTGCTCGGTCAGTTCGACGTTTAATCAAACCATCGCTACCGCGTTCGATTTCATCATGTGCCACTGAACCGCGGCGCGTAGCAGTTAAGAAACCATCCCCAATTTCAACGCCTTTAATTGCTTGAATTCCCATCATTGCACCAGCAAGTTTTGCATCGAGGCGCCGATCTGAATGAACATAGGAGCCGAGACCAGGAGGAAGGTTGTATGCCAAAACTTCACAAACACCGCCAAGAGTGTCACCATCAGAATGTGCAGATTCAATTTCGGTGATCATGAGCGCACTTGTTGCAGGATCCGAACAACGAACAGGATCAGCATCTATGCGCTCCATATCGTTTTGCGATGGTAATGCAGTGCCTTCGGGAATTCGGACTTGGCCGATCGAAACAACGTGGCTAAGGATTGTGATCCCAACGCTTTGTTCAAGAAATGCGCGAGCAACCGCTCCAAGTGCAACCCGCGCCGCAGTTTCGCGCGCACTTGCTCTCTCTAAAATAGGACGAGCGTCATCAAAATCGTATTTCTGCATTCCAACTAAATCCGCGTGACCTGGACGAGGTCGCGTTAGCGGTGCGTTGCGGGCTAAATCTTTTATCTCTTCTTCCGGTACCGGATCGGCCGACATTACCTTTTCCCATTTTGGCCACTCAGAGTTACCAACTTGGATCGAAATTGGTCCACCTTGTGTCAGGCCTAAACGAATGCCACCAAGAATAGTAATTTTATCGGCTTCGAAATTCTGTCGAGCCCCGCGACCAAAACCTAAACGTCTGCGAGCAAGATGGTAATCAATATCTTTGGAAGTAAGAGTTATGTTGGCTGGAATACCTTCGATAATTGCCGAAAGGGCTTGTCCATGGGATTCACCTGCAGTAAGCCAACGCATTGGCATATTGTGTCAGATCGCAGCGCTATCTTGCGCACCAAATTACCGCGCCACAAATAGCTGGTGCTAAGGCGATAGATCCAGAGAACGACGTGTGATCGGACCAGTGCGATGACCAAAAGTGCGGCAGATATCAAGGAAAAGGAAAGTAAAAAATCTGAGGCTAAATCCCAAGTTAGTGGCGCGAAGAAAACTGCTAGAACGGTCAACAACTTGATATCACCGGCGCCAATTCCGGCTCGCAAAATTAGTGGCGTAAGAAGCAGAATCAATAATCCAGTTAGAGGATGCACATCAGTGTGAGTGGCGACGCTAATTGAGAATAGAGAAAGAAAAGCAATCAAAAGCACGCGATTCGATATGCGATGGCTGCGAATGTCTGTTAAAGATATGTGCAACGAGAAGAGAATGAGTGCAATAAACACTTCGGAAGCGTAGCCCGACTGTGTAAGCGGTTTTTAAGGCTGTGGATTAACTAATCGCCTTGGACAGAGCCCTACGCAATTCACCTTCAATTGCGATCTCACTCGTCGAAGTTACCAAACTCAATTGGTCAATACCTTGATAAAGCAAAAGCTCGAGGCCGCTTATCGTTTTACCACCAGCATCGCTCCACCTTCTAGCCAATAGCGTCGGCCATGGTTTATACAAGACATCGAAGAGAACTCCTTCGATCCGCATGGCTAGATTATCGGCGACTAAGTCAGCAGCTCCCGAAGGTGTTGTGTTGACCACGAGGTCATAACTCCTCAAATCGATTTGATCATCCCAATCCAAGAACTCACATTCAATTTTGGTGAAACAAGCAGCTATCGCTGCACTGCGTCGAACACTTCTGCGCATTACATCAACGTTATCTGCAATATCGTCAAGTGCACCGGCTACAGCTCGCGCAGTTCCGCCAGCGCCCAGAATTAAAACTTTATCGAATCGATCATAGCCAGCATTTGATAGAGCCTTTATAAATCCAGAACCATCGGTACTCGTCGCCGACCACTGACCATCACGATTGACTAAAGTGTTTAAAGATTGAATGCGTTTGCCTAATTCGTCTATCTCAATCGGAATTCCTAGTTCGAGAGCTTCTTCTTTAAGCGGCATCGTCAGGGAGAGATAGTCATAATCTGAACCACGATCGATTATGAATTTCTCTAGTTGTCCACTTTGAACTTCGATTGCTTTATAGTCGCCAACGATTTCCAGGAGTTTGAAAGCAGTATTGTGTAAGAGTGGAGAAAGAGAATGCTCTATAGGAAAACCAAGCACCGCACCTTTCAACGCCTTAGTACTCATTTCGAACTCCCAAATAGGCCCGCACGTAAATTCTTTTTATATTCTATCTTCCAGGTTGAGAATTGGTCATAAGACGCCGTGAATCGTGTATCACTCGGAGCAACTGTGACGAAATAGATCCAATCTCCTGGCGCCGCATTGGCAGCTGCGAACATTGCATCGAAACCGGGATTACCAATCGGGCCGGGCGGTAGACCATATTTTCTATAGGTGTTGTAGTCGGATTTTAGAAGAGTTGATTTGGTACTTAAAAAAATATCACCTCTAGCTTTTTGAACATAATGAACTGTGGAATCCATCTGTAAAGGCATGCCCTTTTCTAGGCGGTTAAGAATTACCCGTGCAATTTTTGTAAAATCCTCAGTCTTTCCTTCAGCCTGAACAATTGATGCCATAGTTAACAACTGCTGAGCGCTGTATTTCCCAGCCGCGGTGGCGATACCGCTCTTATTTAATTCAGTCGCTGCGCGATCCATCATGGCTTGCAAGGCATCGCTAGCGCTAGTGTCTTTAGCGAAAGAGTATTGCGCAGGGAACAACAACCCTTCCAAAGATTTGTAACCCTTTGGCAATTCAATTCTTGCGATCGCTGACTGGATATCGCTTTCTTTAAAGCCAGCCTTCACCATAGATTTGAATACTTCAGAATTCCAGGCGCCTTCGATAATGTTAATCAATCCTGCAATACGTTTAGGATCTAGCAGTTGGTTTAGGGCATCTGCCGCACAAATTTCCTTACCAATAACATGCGCACCTGGTGCGATCATCGCCGATCTCTTATCGGCAACTGCCAATCTGAAAAATGCCGAACTCGATTTGATTACTCCGGCTTCATAAAGTTGCAGTGCGATATCAGAACCTGTTGCACCCTTAGAAATTTCGATCGAAACATCAGCTGACGAATCAGCGCTACAAGGGAAATCTGGCGCCGAACTTACGCCGGATCTCAGTTGATGCGCTCCCCCTGTAAAGAGAAAGACAACAGCAAGAGCTGCGATTACCCTTAATTGCGCTGATCTACTTTCGCTCATTTGCCAAACCCTGTTCAAGAATTGCAACCGCTGCAGCGGCATCAATTACAAAACGTGCATCTTTGGCGCTTATTCCGGACTCTCTTAACTGCTTAGCAGCCGATACCGTCGAAAGACGCTCATCCACCAAAATTACTGGGATATCAAAGTTGGAAGTAAGCATTTCTGTAAAGCTCAAAACCTTGGCCACGGCAGTTCCATCTGCGCCACTAAGTAATTTAGGTTGCCCAACATAAATCTTTACAGGTTCGTACTCTTCAATTATTTCTGCAATCTGCTTCTTCAAAGCCACATCCTTAGATTGCAGAGTTGTTAGCGGAGTAGCGAGAATTCCATCTGGATCACAGACGGCCACACCGATACGAACATCGCCATAGTCGAAGGCAATCCGTCGGCCGATGCGTGACATTACTTGCCCGCGAGTGAGTGTTCTATCGCAATAAGCGCCGCATCAATTTGCGCGACTGAAGTGCCGCCACCTTGCGCGAAATCATCTTTGCCGCCACCGCCACCGCCAAGAACTGTTGATCCTATTTTTACCAACGCCCCAGCTTTGTAACCCTTCGCCCGAGCAGCATCACTTACGGCGATAACCAGAACTGGTTTGCTATCACAAACACTTATTAATCCAACAACGGAATCTGTATTTCGATTGCGTAGATCTAGTGCGATTTTCCGTAGATCATCCACCACGATTCCTTCAGCAACCTTGGTGAGAATTACGCTCGTGCCATCTAAAATCTTCGCTTCCGCCGCCACGGAGGAGAGATCAGACATCGCCGCTGCCGATCGCAACGCCGCCAATTCCTTCTCGATATCTTTCATTTTTGTTAAAAGATCTGAAATTCGTTCTGGAAGTTCTTCTGCTCGTGCACCTTTGATCAATCCAGTCAAAGAATTAAGCAACATATGCTCTCGCGCTAAAAATTTGTAAGCATCGACACCGACTACTGCTTCAACGCGGCGCACACCTGCTCCGATAGATGATTCACTTAATAATTTGATTACGCCTAGCTGGCCAGAGCGAGCAACGTGGGTTCCGCCGCAAAGTTCACGGGCCCAATCGCCGACACTGACAACTCGAACCCGATCACCATATTTTTCACCGAATAGGGCCATTGCACCCAATTTTTTAGCTTCATCCTGCGACATAACTTCGGCACTTACTTCAAGGTTATCTAGCAGCAGAGTGTTAACGCGTGATTCAACTTCATCTAGAACGCCTTCTGAAAGCGCTCCAGTTGCGGGAAAGTCGAAACGGAAACGTCCTGGAGAGTTCTCGGAACCGGCTTGCGTGGCAGTCTCACCAAGGATTTCGCGGAATGCTTTATGAACCATATGAGTTGCTGTATGTGCGCGCGAGATTGCGTTGCGACGTTCTTGATCAATCTCTGCCAACGCTGCATCACCAATTGTTAGCGCACCCGAACGAACTCGCCCGCGGTGTACTGACAGTCCGGTCACAGGACTTTGCACATCATCGATCTCGATGACCGCACCATTTCCTAAAGTGATTAGCCCACCATCAGCTAACTGACCGCCACCTTCAGCATAAAAAGGAGTGCGGTCTAGAACGATCTCAACATCATCGCCCGCTTGCGCACTTTTTACACTGATACCGTCAAGAAGAATTCCACTGATCTTTGACTCTGCCGACAGATGGGCATAACCCACGAATTCAGTTACGCCATGAGAATCAGCAATTTTCTTATACTCACTTAGATCGGTATGGCCGCTCTTCTTCGCTTTGGCATCGGCTTTCGCTCGATCGCGTTGCTCCTTCATTAGTCGAGTGAAGCCAGCTTCATCAACTTCCAAACCTTGTTCACGAGCCATTTCTAGAGTTAGGTCAAATGGGAAGCCATAGGTATCGTGCAATTTAAAAACTTCTTCGCCCGGCAGAATGTTGACTTTTTTACTCTTTAATTCAGAGGATGCAATATCAAATATCGCAGTTCCGCTCTTAAGCGTCTGCAAGAAAGACTCTTCTTCAGAAATCGAGACTTCTAGTATTCGTTTCTTATCTGATATCAGTTCTGGGTATTGAGGACCCATGGCTCCAATAGCAGCAGATGTTAATTCTGACATGACCGAATCATTTGTACCAAGCAGACGCATGTTTCGGATGGTTCTGCGCATCATCCGACGAAGAACATAACCGCGGCCTTCATTGCCTGGAGTAACACCATCTCCGATTAACATCGCAGAGGTGCGTGCGTGATCTGCAATAACGCGCAAGGAGATATCAGTCTTCTCGTCTTTACCGTACTTAACTCCAGAGAGAGCCATCGCTTTAGATAGAATCTGCATCGTGGTATCGATTTCATAGATATTTTCTACGCCCTGCAATAGTGCAGCAGTACGTTCTAGCCCTAAACCAGTATCAATACTTTTAGCAGGCAGTTCTCCGAGAATCGGGAAATCATCCTTTCCGCCACCAGCGCCGCGTTCATTTTGCATAAACACTAGGTTCCAAATTTCAAGATATCTATTCTCATCTGCAATTGGACCGCCATCGCGACCGTAGGCTGGACCACGATCAAAATAAATCTCAGAACATGGCCCGCAGGGACCAGGAACACCCATTGACCAAAAGTTATCTGCCATATCGCGACGTTGGATTCGCTCTTTTGGAACTCCAATTTTCTTATGCCAGATATCGGCTGCTTCATCGTCGGTTAAATAGACGGTGACCCATAATTTGTCTTCTGCGAAACCGTATCCACCATCAGAGATTGGTCTAGTTAATAAATCCCAGGCAAGTGCTATCGCACCCTCTTTAAAATAATCACCGAATGAGAAGTTGCCGCACATCTGGAAGAAGGAAGCATGACGGGTAGTTTTTCCAACCTCATCGATATCGAGAGTTCGCACGCACTTTTGTACAGATGTCGCGCGCTTAAAAGGTGGGGTCACTTCACCGAGGAAATACGGTTTGAATGGAACCATGCCAGCATTAACTAGCAAAAGATTTGGATCGTCGGCAATTAGTGATGCCGAAGGGACAACTGTGTGAGTTAAACCTTCTCGGTTATCACTTTCAAAGAAGCGCAGCCAGCGCGAACGGATCTCGGCGGATTCCACTGTTGGGGATCACTCCGCCTTCTTCTTCTTTTTTGAGCGTGATTTGCTCATGCCCGCTGCGCTAATCAGTGCGCCAGCGACCTTTACTGCAGGGCCACTCTTATCCATAAATCCAGTTGTCGCATCTGCGACTTTCGTAGTTACATCTTCAACATTTTTGGTGATACGGGCAAAACTTTCTAGCGGGCTGTTAATTAGTTCAACCGTACGAGTTGATTCGTGCATCAGCGGCGCCGCCTCATCAGTTAAAACTTTAAGCGAGACCTTGGCTTCATCAATCAAGCGTCCGATTCGAATTACCGCATATGAAACAGCTATCGCAATCACGAGAAGCGAGCAGGCAGCGATGATCGTTGCGACTCCTCCTGGACCGGTAACCATTTATATCCTCACTTAGTTTTAAATCTATCGCTAGCCTACCTGAGAAGGCCTTTACTTCTGGGCTTCTACCTTGGTGACTCCGTCAACGCCGCTCTCTTTACGCTGCGCTGGTGTAATAGGAGTGGGAGCGCCAGTAAGTGGATCTCCCCCACTGGCTGTCTTTGGGAAAGCGATTACTTCGCGAATTGAGTCGCTGCCCGTTAAGAGCGCACATACGCGATCGAGACCAAGTGCGATTCCACCATGAGGAGGCGGACCGTAATTAAATGCCTCAAGCAAGAAGCCGAATTTACTTGCCGCTTCCTCGTCACTTAAACCGATAACAGTGAAAACATCTTTCTGAATCTCTCGGTCATGGATACGAATTGATCCACCGCCAAGTTCAGTACCGTTTAGAACAATGTCGTAGGCATAGGCCAAGGCGTTTGCTGGATCGCTCGCGAAACTCTTTGCAAATTCTGGTTTAGGTCCGGTAAAGGGATGATGTACCGCTGTCCAACCACCGTTATCAGTTGGTTCAAACATTGGTGCATCGACTACCCAGAGAAATTCCCAAGCACCTTCAGCTATTAGATTGCAGCGTTTTCCGATTTCCAGACGCACTGCACCAAGAAGTGCAAGGGATGCGCTTCTTTCGCCCGCAGCGAAGAAGATCGCATCGCCAGGTTTTGCTCCAGCGGCGGCAACTATTCCGCTTTGCTCTGATTCAGAAATATTCTTAGAAACTGGACCACCAAGGGTTCCATCTTCATTTACAAGAATGTATGCCAAGCCTTTAGCTCCGCGCGCCTTTGCCCAATCTTGCCAAGCATCTAATTCGCGACGTGGTGAGGTTGCACCACCAGGCATTACTACGCTGCCGACATATGGCGCCTGAAAGACGCGAAATTCTGTTTTTGCAAAGAACGCGGTCTGCTCGATGAGTTGCAAATCAAATCGCAAGTCTGGTTTATCAGATCCGTAATTCTGCATTGCATCGGCATATGTCATATGACGAATCGGAGTTGGAATATCAAAACCAACTGCCTCTTTCCAAATCTTGACCAAGAGTTTTTCGGCAACCGCCAGAATATCTGCCTGATCAATAAATGACATTTCAATATCTAATTGCGTAAATTCGGGTTGACGGTCCGCGCGGAAATCTTCATCTCGGAAGCAGCGCGCAATCTGGTAGTAACGTTCCATGCCAGCAACCATTAAAAGTTGCTTGAATAACTGTGGCGACTGCGGAAGCGCATACCAACTACCAGGTTGCAAGCGAACAGGAACTAAGAAATCACGGGCGCCTTCAGGTGTGCTGCGCGTGAGATAAGGAGTTTCGATTTCAAGAAAATCAAGATCTTCCATCACACGGCGAATAGTTGAGGTAACTTTTGAGCGAAGTCGCAAATTAGCAGCCGGCTTCTCACGCCGCAGATCTAGATAGCGATACTTCAAACGCACTTCCTCTGATATCTCAGAGTCGTTTCCACTATCTACGGGAAACGGTAAAGCGGCGGATTCGCTAAGAACCTTAATGTCATCGCCCATGACTTCGATGGCGCCTGTTGGCAGAGTCGAATTGGCATTGCCTTCAGGACGAAGCACAACTTCACCTGTAATTTGCAGACACCATTCGGCGCGCAACGAACCAGCTAAAGCTTCATCGCGAATAACCACTTGAACGGAACCAGTTGAATCACGTAGGTCAATAAATGCCACACCACCATGATCTCGACGACGAGCTACCCAACCTGCCAATGAAACAGTCTGGCCAGCATGAGTTGCTCGAAGTGATCCAGCATCATGTGTTCTTAACATTAGAGAAAATCCACCTTAGAAAATTAAAAACCTCAGAGCGCTCCGGTTAGAGCCTTCTGCAATTCCTCAATCTTAACCGATGAAGTGAAGCCATCGCTCATGCGTTTGAGTTCGACCGTGCCTGATGCAACCTCGGAATCACCAAGAACAATTACATAACGAGATCCACTCTTGTCGGCAGCCTTCATGGCACCTTTCAGCGCACGATCACCAAAAGCGATTTCCGTACGTATTCCAGCAAGGCGTAACTGCGCTGCCAAAGAGAGTGCAATAGGTTTTTGATTATCACCTAGCGGGATAATAAATAAATCGGATGAGAATTGGTTTTCAACCAAGACGCCTTCGGCCTGCGCTGCAAGGAGAGCTCGATCAACACCTAATCCAAATCCAATTCCGGATAGCGCTTGTCCACCAAGAATCTCCATAAGTCCGTCATAACGTCCACCACCGCCAATTCCCGACTGGGCGCCCAATCCTTCATGAATGAATTCAAATGTAGTTCCGGTGTAATAGTCCAAGCCCCGAACCATCCTTGGATTAACTAGATATGAGATGCCAAGTTGATCGAGGTAGCTCTTAACTTCTGCGAAATTCTCGGCCGACTCTTTCGAAAGATAGTTAAGGAGCAACGGTGCATTTGCCATTGCCTTCTGCATCTCTGGACGCTTGTCATCGAATAAGCGAAGCGGATTTATTGCAGCGCGCTCTTTAGTTGCCTCATCGAGATCCAACGTTGCAATGTATTTGAGTAGATCTACGCGATGAGCCGCCCTGGATTCGTTATCTCCGAGTGAGGTAATTTCAAGACGGTAGTTTCGCAGACCCAAAGATTTAAATCCTTGATCTGCTATTGCTATTACTTCAGCATCAATCGCTGGATCATCCAAACCAATGGCTTCAATTCCAACTTGATAGAACTGGCGATAACGACCAGCTTGCGGGCGCTCGGCTCTGAAGAATGCTCCTGAATACCAAACCTTTACCGGAAGTTGACCTCGGTCTAGTCCGCTTTCAATAACTGCGCGCATGACCCCGGCGGTGCCTTCGGGACGCAAAGTTAGTGAACGTCCGCCTCTGTCTTCAAATGTATACATTTCTTTACTAACAACATCCGTTGATTCACCAACCCCGCGCGAAAACAGTGCAGTGTCTTCAAAGACCGGTAATTCCATTAGTTGGTACCCGGCCAGTTTTGCAGGCGCGATTAAAGATTCACGTACCCATTCAAAGGCAGCCGACATCGGAGGTCCGTATTCACTGACCCCTTTCGGTGCTTGAATCTTTTCGTACTTCATGAGCGCAATTCTTTCAGATATGGATTATTTTTTCGCTCGAATTTAATTGTGGTCTCAGGTCCATGCCCAGGAAGCACGCGTAATTCATCGCTTAAAGGGAGAACGCGGGTCTTGAGAGTCTTAGTCATCGCTTCATGTGAACCCGAAGGCAGGTCCGTTCTTCCTATCGAACCCGCGAAAAGAACATCACCGCTGATGAGAAGCTCATCATTTATCGAAAACATCGTGCTGCCTCGAGTGTGGCCTGGTGCATGGATCGCAGTTATCTTCATATCTAGGACTTCAATCTCATCACCATGACGCAAGTTCTTTACTTCATTTGGTTCCGAGAATTCCATGGCATCGAGAGTCGCTAAGAATTCAACACCATGCGCACCCTGCGGACGAAGCAATAGATCACGATCTTCGGTATGTATGTATGCCGAAATTCCATAACCATCCGCTAAAGGTTTTACAGAAAAAGTATGATCTAAGTGCCCGTGTGTTATTAGCGTTGCAACTGGTTTTAGGCCATGTTCGGCGACTAGCGCAGTTATCTCATGCGAAATATCTGGCATTCCGGGATCAACAATGATGCACTCTTGACCTGGTCCAGGTGCAATAACCCAGCAATTAGTGGCAAACATGGGGGCAACGAAAGAAGTCACCAACATTAGATCACCCCTGTTTCTGGCGCACTTTTGAGCGCGAACTTTCCCCGATAAGTAAGACAGGGTACCTTTTATCTCCGCAAGACCTCGTCTGCACACTCAAACAACGAAGGCTCGAAAAAGCCGACGCGCTGAAAGGGAAAACCATGACCGAAAATATCAATCCAGGATCAGTAAAGATCGCACCAGCTACACCAAGTGCGGCAAGTGCGCTAATAGGTGATCCATCAAAATTCGGTCGAGTGGCAGATGACGGAACAGTATTTGTAATAACACCAGAAGGTGAAAAGCCAGTTGGTTCATACCCTGGAAAAACTTCAGAAGAGGCTTTGCAGTATTTCGTCCGCAAATTTGAAGCGCTAGCATCTGAAGTTGCGTTAACTGCAGCACGTATCACAAGTGGCGCAGTCGTTCCGGATGACGCCTATGAAGCGGTTAAGAAACTACGCCAGCAAGTACGCGAGCTAAATGGTGTCGGAGATTTACAAGCACTTTCGCTTTCAGTTGAACAAATTGAGCCGCTAATTGAAGGCCACCGCGAAGCATATGAGGCGAAGAAAGCCCTTGAAGTAGCGGCCAAAGCCGCTCACCGCGCGCAAGTTTTGGTAGAAAAAGAAAAGATAGTCTGCCGAAGCAGAATCCCTGGCGCTTTCCGAGAATTGGAAAGTTACGGGAGATCGCCTGAAGACTCTTCTCGACGAATGGAAATCTGCTCCTCGTTTAGATAAAAAAGCAGATGCTGACCTGTGGAAACGTTTTTCAGCATCACGCAATAAATTTGATAAGCGTCGTCGCACCCACTTCGCCAGCCTAGAAGAGATCACCTCTAAGGTTTCAGCTGCCAAGAAGGCTCTAGTTGAAGAAGCATCAACGCTAGCCACTTCAACAGATTGGGTCGCAACCGCTCGCAAATTTAAAACTTTAATGGATCAATGGAAAGCCGCAGGTCGTGGCAAGCCAAGTGATGACGCAAAACTTTGGGGTAAATTCAAAGCAGCACAGGATCAATTCTTCAAAGCGAAAAATGCTGACTTGGAAAAGCGCGAAGTTTCCATGACCGCCAACTTGGCCAAGCGCGAAGAGCTAATAATTCAAATTGAAGCCCTTGTCCCATTTACTGACGCCAAGGCTGCAAAGAACGCATTCCGCGAACTCGCACGCGCTTGGGAAAAAATCGGCATCACTCACCGAGATAAACGTGCCGCATTTGATGCACGAGTGGCGAAAGTTGAAGAAGCAATCAAGAGCGCTGAGGCTGAGATCTGGCGTAAGACCGATCCGGCCGCAAAGGCGCGCGCTGCTGATGTTGTAAAGCAATTAGCCGACTCGATCGCAAATTACGAGAAGATCGCTGCTAAATCTCAATCAGTCGGCAACGATAAGAAAGCAAAAGAGGCTCTTGATTCTGCCGAAGCGCGTAAGGTTTGGCTGGCCGAAGCAGAAAAATCTCTCGCCGAATTTAACTAATTTCGATAGACGTCATAGACGCCTTCGACCGCTCTAACCGCCGCTAAAACGGAGTCTAAGTGGGTCGCATCTGCCATTTCAAAAGTGAACTTCGAAATCGCTGTCCGATCCTTCGAAGTATTTACTGCTGCGCTTAGAATATTTACATGCTGCTCTGAAAGAGCACGCGTTACATCGGCTAGCAGTCTGGCTCGATCCAGAGCTTCCACTTGAATATTTACCAAGAAGACGCTGCCCGCACCCGTCAACCACTTAACTTTGGCGATACGTTCTCCTTGATTTAACTGTAGATCGGCGGCATTTATACAATCCTCACGGTGAACCGAAATACCACTGCCTTTAGTTATAAAACCGACTATCGAATCACCTGGCACCGGCGTGCAACACCGCGCCAACTTAACTAATACATCGCCGACTCCTTCAACTTCAATGGCACTACTGGAACGTCGCACCGAATGAGAACCGGTTGGAACTTGCTCCATCGTTGGTTCGGGATGCGAATCTTCAACTCGCAAGGAGACGACTAACTTTTCAATGATAGAAGCTGCAGAAACATGACCATCGCCAACTGCGCTATATAGAGCCGAAATATCTGGGTAACGAAGATCGTGCGCTAGTTCAAGAAGTGAGTGCCCAGCGAAAATTTTCTGAAGCGGCAAACCAGCTTTACGCATCTGGCGCGCGATTGATTCACGGCCAGCATCAATGGCCTCTTCACGTCGTTCCTTACTGAAGTGCGCCTTTATCTTTGAGCGGGCTCTTGGAGATTTTACAAAGTTAAGCCAGTCTCGAGACGGCCCAGCATGTTCACTTTTATTTGTGACGATCTCAACAACGTCACCATTTACCAAACGAGTATCAAGAGGCACTAATCGATTATTTACCTTAGCGCCAGCGCAACGACTGCCCACATCAGTATGTACTGAATATGCGAAATCAACAGGTGTTGATCCACCCGGAAGTGCGATCACACTGCCCTTCGGAGTGAAGACGAATACCTCTGGACTGCCCAGATCAAAGCGCAGCGCCTCTAAGAACTCTGAAGGATCTTCGGTCTCTTTCTGCCACTCGTGAAGTTGGCGTAGCCAGAGCATTTCAGGTGACGAAGAGTTTGATTCATTACCCTGCTTGTATTTCCAATGTGCTGCGATACCGAACTCGGCGCGCGAATGCATGTCATACGTTCTAATCTGAATTTCAATCGCCTTGCCACCTGGGCCAATAACGGTCGTGTGCAAAGATTGATAAAGATTGAATTTGGGCATCGCGATGTAATCTTTAAACCGCCCCGGAACCGGTGACCATCTCGCGTGAATTGAACCAAGAACGGCGTAGCAATCACGAACATCATTTACCAAAACTCGAATACCCACCAAGTCATAGATATCGTTGAATTCTCGACCTCTAACCACCATCTTTTGATAAACGCTATAGAAATGTTTCTTGCGCCCAGTTACGGTCGCCGATACAGAATCCTTCAACAAATCACCCTGCACTGCCGAGATAACTTCTTGGGTCAATGCATCTCTTGAGGGAGATCGCTCTGCTACCAATCTTGATATCTCTTCGAACTTCTTTGGTTCAAGAACTTCAAATGAGAGATCTTCGAGCTCCCACTTGATCGCATTCATACCCAGGCGATGGGCTAGCGGAGCATAAATGTCTAGCGTCTCACGCGCTTTTCTTTCAGCGCTTTCCGTGGAGACATATTTCCATGTACGTGCGTTGTGTAGTCGATCAGCCAATTTAATGACAAGTACGCGAATATCGCGCGACATAGCAACAACCATCTTGCGAACAGTCTCGGCTTCCGCGGTTGGACCATAAGTTAATTTATCTAGTTTGGTAACGCCATCAACTAAGTTTGCGATCTCATCGCCAAAATCGGAACGTAATTGAGTTAATGAATAAGGCGTATCTTCAATGGTGTCATGCAGCAACGAGGCAATGATCGTCACATCATTTAGCCCAAGTTCGGCCAAGATTTGCGATACCGCAACTGGGTGAGTTATGTACTCTTCACCAGACTTACGCATTTGCCCGACGTGAGCCAGCTTTGCAACTTCATAGGCGCGTTGAACATCACCCAAATTGTTACTTGGATCATTTTCTTTCAGGGTCTTAATTAGTGGCGCAACCAGAATATCCATGCTGATCGAATATTTTCAGGCGCTAGTGGCAAATAAATTTGCCTTACTTGCGACCCTTACGTTTCGGTTGATTGCGAGGTCCACGATTAGCACTTGGGCTAATCGCTGGACGAGCTGCTGTCGAAGATGAAACCGCATCTACGCTTGCTCCCCCACGAGATGCCACGCGCTTAGCCAACGCCTGCATCGCAGGTTCCTTTTCGCGAAGTGAGGCCAAGAATGGTGGAGCGATAAAGATTGAAGAATAAGTACCTACTGCAAGACCAATAAATAACGCTAGTGAAAGATCCTTGAGAGTTCCGGCACCGAGCAAGCCAGCGCCAACAAAGAGAATGGACCCAACTGGTAGAAGCGCGATTAAAGAGGTATTTGCCGAACGAACGATTGTCTGATTAACGGCCAAGTTTGCTGCTTGTGAATAAGTGAATTTTCCAACTGCCGCTACAGATTTGGTATTTTCACGAACTTTATCGAAGACAACAACCGTGTCATAAAGTGAGTAACCCAGGATTGTTAGGAACCCAATCACAGTAGCCGGCGTTACATCGAAACCAACCAGAGCGTAGATTCCAACTGTTATGAACACGTCATGAACTACTGCAACGATGGCTGCAATAGCCATTTTTGGTTCGAATGCCATAGCCAGGAAGAGCATGATTACAAGCAAGAACGCGATAAGTCCATAGAGCGCCTTCTTGGTAATTTCTTTACCCCATGATGGTCCAATTATTTGGGTATCAATAGATTCAATCGCAACCCCGAAAGTCTGAGTAAGTGCGCTCTCTACGCCCTTTGATTGTGAAGCAGTTAGCGCTCCCGTTTGAATACGAATCTTGGAGTCACCAATCTTCTGAACGATGATCTCGCCTGGAATATCAACCGATGCAACAGATGCGCGTGCTTGCTCGACGCTAATACCTGATTTGTTTACCGTGTAAGACGAGCCACCCTTAAATTCAATGCCGAGGTGCAAGCCCTGGATCGCAAGTGCTGCAATAGAAGCAAGGATAAAGAGAGCTGAGATCGAGTACCAACGACGACGTTGCCCAATGAAATCAAATGAAGTTTCACCAGAGTAGAGACGACCACCAAGACCTGAAAGTTTTGACATCGCTTACGCCTCCAATGATGATGCAGATTGTGTTTGTTTCATTCCGATGCTCTTAGGCGATAAGCCAGAGAGACGATGACCCGATGCAAAGAATCTAACTCCGGCCAAAATTGTCACGATTGGCTTTGTAAATAAGAAGACAACGATGAGGTCAACAAGAGTGGTGAGTCCTAGGGTGAATGCGAATCCACGAACGCCACCGACAGCGAAGAAGTAGAGAAGTACTGCTGCAATTAGCGAAACAGCGTCGGCCACCAAAATGGTGTGACGTGCTTTTAGCCAACCACTTTCGACTGCGGAGCGAAGTGAGCGTCCTTCACGTGCTTCATCACGAATACGTTCAAAGAAGACGATGAATGAGTCGGCTGTTACGCCGATTGCAACAATTGCTCCAGCAATCCCGGCAAGAGTAAGAGTGAATCCGATTGTCGCTCCGAGTACTAAGAAGAGTAGGTATACCAATCCGCCAGCTATTGCCAGCGAACCGACTGTTACTAAACCAAGACCGCGATAATAAAGAAGTGAGTAGATAACTACGAGTCCAAGACCAAGGAAACCAGCTAGCAGGCCAGCGTTTAATTGATCGGCGCCCAAAGTAGGTGAAACCTGTTGAACTTCACCGCGGTCAAATGCCAATGGCAGTGCTCCGTATTTAAGTACGTTGGCAAGATCTTGTGCTTCAACTTGCGAGAACGAACCAGTGATTTGCGCATTCCCTGACGGAATCGCTTCGTTAATTCGAGGAGCTGAAACAACTAGACCGTCGAGAACAATTGCCACCTGATTTAGTGGTGATGACAAAGTGGTCACGCGATTAGTTAGCGCACCAAATGCTTTAGTTCCTTCGCCATTAAAGGTTAAGGAAACAAACCAGGCAACGCCTTGAGATGGATCCATGCCAGCGGATGCTTCAGATACTTGCTGACCAAGAACTTCGGCCGGTCCGAGAATGTATTTTGCTCCGCCTTCACGAGAACACGAAACAATTGTGTCAGCTGGGCTATCGGCGCCAGTGCCTTCACGATTTGCCGGGTTGGTGCAATCGAGTGCTGCGAAACGAGCATTGATATCTGCGGCCACACCATCGGCCGGAGTTGCTGCGGTAGAAGTATCTGCCGTTGTTGGAACACCAGCGGTTTCGGCAAGAACTTGGCGGAAGCGAAGTTCGGCAGTCTGACCAACTAGATCAACAACGCGACGTCCGCTATCACCTGGAACTGAAATTACGATCTGACGATTTGTTCCGCTGCCTTGTGAAGTCACTTCACTTTCAGCCACACCGAGTGAGTTAACGCGCTGGCGAATAATTGTTACAGCCTGATCAACCGCTTCAGATGTGATCTTGTTAGCATCATTTGATGCGCGAGGCTGCAGCGTAACGCTGGTGCCTCCGCGAAGATCGAGGCCTAAACGGACCGATGAAACTCCTTGAACGAAAGTTGTAACAAGCAGACCGAGCATGATGACCGCAAGGATCAAGAGGGATCGGCCAGAGCGGGCAGGGCTCTTCACAGTTTTAATTGGTGTGGACATAGGAGCAGAGTCTAGGCGTCAAGTGCTGGCGTGTCGAAAAGCGTCGCAGCCCCGGCAGGTGGTGTTCGTCCCACGTGAGCCCAACCTTGCGCTGTTGCGATGCGCCCGCGTGGAGTTCTGGCCATAAAACCATTTCGGACCAGAAATGGTTCAGCAACTGATTCCACAGTTTCGGTCTCTTCCCCAACTGCAATTGCTAGCGTTGAAAGACCAACAGGGCCGCCATTAAATCGCTCGATTAAGGCAACTAGTACTGAACGATCGAGACGATCAAGGCCTTTCTCATCGACTTCATACATTTCAAGTGCTGACATTGCATCTTCATGGGTCAAGTGGTTTGCACCCTTGGCACCAGATCGCACTTGCGCATAATCACGAACTCGCCGCAACAAACGATTGGCAATACGTGGCGTTCCGCGCGAGCGTCCCGCAACTTCTTCAACCGCTTTGGCATCAATTTTCAACTGTAGAAGCGCTGCACTGCGGCGAATGACTTCTTGCAATTCATCTTCTTCGTAGAAATCCAAATGTGCAGTGAAACCGAATCGATCTCGTAGCGGGCTGGGCAATAATCCGGCACGAGTAGTGGCGCCAACTAAAGTAAATCGTGGCAATTGCAATGGAATTGCCGTTGCACCTGGACCTTTGCCGACTACAACATCTACTCGGAAATCTTCCATCGCCAAATACAAAAGTTCCTCAGCTGGCCGCGGCAAGCGATGAATTTCGTCAAGAAATAAAATTTCACCTTCGACAAGTGATGAAAGAATTGCGGCCAGATCCCCGGCATGAGTGATCGCTGGTCCACTGGTGATGCGAATCGGAGTCTGCATTTCACTTGCCAAAATCAGCGCCAAAGTTGTCTTTCCCAATCCTGGCGGACCGGAAAGCAGAATGTGGTCGGCAGCTGAATTGCGCTGTCTAGCAGCCGTTAATAGAACATCAATTTGATCGCGAACTCTTTTTTGCCCAATGAATTCAGAGAGCGTCTTAGGGCGAAGGGCATGTTCTGCAGCCGAATCATCGCTAGTAAATTCTGGAGTGACTAAACGATCATCGCTCATCGCTAGCGACCACCTTTCTGCAAGGCGCGCTTTAACAAATCAGAAAGATCACTGGCGTTGGCATCGCCACCTTCTTCAGCAATCTGATTCACCACAGTAGTAATGGCGTTATCTGATTCCTTTGCGCTAAAACCAAGAGAAATCAAGGCGCTAGCCAACTGTTCGCGCCAAGCAGGTTGATGATGTGCAATTTTATGAGACGTTCCAAAATCAGAGAGCTTGCCCTTTAACTCCAAGATCAAACGTTGCGCCCCTTTTCGCCCAATGCCAGGCACCTTCTCAATTGCTGCAATATCTTCTTGGGCAACTGCGATACCTAATTGGCTCGGAGATAAGGCAGCGACAAGTGACAGTGCGACCTTTGGCCCAATTCCGCTTACCGTTTGTACTAATTCAAAAAGTGACTTGACATCATCATCTAAGAAACCATAAAGCGTAAGCGAATCTTCACGCACGACCAGCGATGTAAAAAACTGCGCGGGCGCTCCAACATTTAGTGAGGCACTTGTCGCTGGCGTAATTGAAACTGCTAGGCCGACTCCCCCAACTTCAACAACCGCACGATCAAGGGCAAGGGAACGCACCGTGCCATTTAACATTGAGATCATTTGCCAACCAGCTTAGCTAAACGTGATTTTTCTGCGGCCACCGCAGTTGCTAATTTTGAATCGCCTGAACCGCGCCAAATATGACAGATAGCAAGAGCCAGTGCATCCGTACTATCAACCGGCTTAGGAATCTCTTTCAATGAAAGCAACCGTTTAACCATCTCTGCTACCTGAACTTTATTGGCGCGACCCGATCCCGTGACTGCAGCCTTAACTTCACTTGGTGTGTGCATGGCAACCGGAATTCCAGCGCGAGCGGCAACCAGTAAAGCGATACCCGCTGCCTGACCAGTTCCCATAACAGTGCGAACATTGTGCTGGGCAAAAACTCGTTCCACCGCAATCACATCAGGTTGATGAAGTTCCACCCATTGCGTTAACTCGCGTTCTAGTTGCAGAAGTCTTAACTCAAGGGCAGTTGTACTGGGCGTTAAAATCACACCAACACCAACTAACGTAAGCTGCTTTCCTGGCGCTCCGCTAATCACACCGACACCGCAACGCGTCAAGCCTGGATCTACGCCCAGAACGCGAATAAGTTGTTGGCTCATAACTTCAAAGCCTACGACGTGGAGTACTTACGTCTAGGAAAGGCTCGCCATAACTTCATCAGATACATCGAAGTTGCTATAGACGTTCTGAACATCATCTAACTCCTCAATTGCATCAATTAATTCAAAGACCTTTGTGGCGCCTTCGGCATCTAGCGGAATACTCATCGAAGGCAGGAATGAAGAATCTGCAGATTCATAATCGAGACCAGCAGATTGCAGGGCGGTGCGGGCAGCGACCAAATCGCTGGCTTCACAAACTACTTCAAATGATTCGCCTAAATCATTTACTTCTTCGGCGCCAGCTTCAAGGACTGCTTCCAGAACTTTTTCTTCGGTTACGCCACCATCTTTACTTACGATAATTACGCCCTTGCGATTGAAGAGATAGGAAACTGATCCGGGATCTGCCATTGAGCCACCATTGCGAGTGACAGCTACGCGAACTTCAGATGCCGCGCGATTGCGGTTGTCAGATAAACATTCGATCATGATCGCAACACCATTTGGGCCATAGCCTTCGTACATAATTGTTTGCCAATCAGCGCCACCAGATTCGAGGCCAGCACCGCGCTTTACGGCGCGATCGATGTTATCTGCCGGCATGGAATTCTTTTTCGCCTTAGCGATTGCATCAAAGAGAGTTGGGTTGCCATCAACATCGGCTCCACCATTGCGCGCCGCAACTTCGATGGCCTTAATTAGTTTTGCGAAATTCTTCGCGCGACGACCATCAATGACGGCCTTCTTATGCTTTGTCGTTGCCCATTTGGAATGGCCTGACATTTAGAACACCTCAATCATCTTTTCAAGCGCGAATTTAGAGTCGTTACTTTATCGCGCCAGTGCACACTTGATCAAAGAAGTAACGATGTACGCGTAAATCCCCCGTTAATTCTGGATGGAAGGAGGTCGCAAAAAGCGCGCCTTGACGAACTGCCACAGGGTGGCGCTTGCCATCAGCAGCAACTACTTCAGAGAGCACCTGGACCGAGCTCGAAAACTCTTCTACCCATGGTGCACGGATGAAGACCGCGTGCATTTCGTGTCCATCAAATTTCAAATCACTTTCAAATGAATCAACCTGTCGCCCAAACGCGTTTCGACGTACAGTCATATCAATACCGCCAAATGTTTCCTGTCCATCTGCACCATCGACAATACGATCAGCTAAGAGAATCATTCCGGCGCATGAACCATAAACCGGCATGCCATCTGCGATGCGTTCTTTTATATCTGTGAATAGATCGAAGGTTCGCGCTAATTGTGCAATCGTGGTTGATTCACCGCCAGGAAGTATTAGAGCGTCAACTTCAGCAAGTTCTTCACTACGCCTTACTGTTAGCGCCGCATGCCCTGACTGCTTAGCGGCCAATATGTGCTCACGGAAATCGCCTTGCAGCGCCAGAACACCAATCTTCATCGCAGTTAGCGAACTACCAGCCGCGTTCGGCTAAGCGGTGTGGTGCTGGCAAATCTGCAACATTTATTCCAACCATGGCTTCACCTAACCCGCGAGAAGCATCAGCCACAACTTTGGCATCATCAAAGAAAGTAGTTGCCTTAACGCAAGCCGAGGCGCGTGAGGCTGGATCGCCAGATTTGAAAATACCTGAACCGATGAAGACGCCATCAGCGCCCATCTGCATCATGAGCGCGGCGTCTGCAGGAGTTGCAATTCCACCGGCTGTAAATAAAACAACTGGGAGTTTTCCGGTTTCGGCAACTTCCTTAACGAGAGCAAATGGCGCTTGAAGTTCTTTAGCTGCGACATAGAGTTCGTCTTCGCGCATGGATGAAAGGCGACGGATTTCTCCACCAATTTTGCGCATATGCATCATCGCATTTGAAACATCGCCTGTTCCGGCCTCACCCTTAGAGCGGATCATTGCCGCACCTTCGTTGATGCGACGCAGCGCTTCACCAAGATTAGTTGCACCACAAACGAAAGGAACCTTGTAATCCCACTTATCAATATGGTTTTCGAAATCTGCAGGAGTTAAAACTTCTGATTCGTCGATGTAGTCAACGCCGAGCGCTTCCAAAATGCGGGCTTCTACAAAGTGGCCGATGCGGGCTTTTGCCATAACCGGAATTGTCACGGCGGCCTTAATCTTTTCAATCATGTCAGGATCAGACATACGAGCGACTCCGCCTTGCGCGCGAATATCTGCGGGTACGCGTTCTAGCGCCATCACTGCGCATGCACCGGCATCTTGCGCGATCTTGGCCTGCTCAGCGTTGACGACATCCATGATGACGCCACCCTTGAGCATTTCTGCCATACCGCGCTTAACGCGTGCTGTGCCGACTGCCTCTGACATTTAAAACTCCTTTATCGATGACGCAATACTACTTTGAACTCTTCAGCGCCGCATCCGCAGAAATTGAAGTACTGGCGGGCGTGAATTCAGGCTGTTTATCAGTAAGCGCCACCCAAACTTGACCAGGAGCAAAGAGAATTTCTTCACCGGTGGGCAAGGTCCATGATGTGCCTGCCTCGGCGATTGGACGATTCCAGATCGCTGCAATCGCTAACCCATCGCGCAGAATAAAACCTTTTCCGTTTCCGACTGTGGCAGAAAATGGTGTGACTCCCCCAACTTTGTCGTGATACTCCGACGGAGTTATTGAAACTAATTGAATAACAAATGTGGTTGGTCCTAAATGAATTCCCGATGCGGCCAAATCTGGAATTTCACGGTTTGATAACAACCAACGCTTTTCTGATTGCGACCAAGTCGCCTCATAAGAGCTTGCCGGCCAAGAAACTTTCACAGAACTAATCGGCGTTCCGGTTTCTGGTACATCGCCAAAGTTCCAACCGATATTTTTGGAAATCGCGATGGAATTACCTGGCGCAGTAACTTTGCCCATCAAAGTCTTTGCTTGCAGCATCATTGCAGTGGGTGCCACACGTGATGGATCATTGGCATAAATATCGCGACCCTGTCTCTGCGCCCCAAGATTTTCCAAGTTGGCTTCGGCTATGACTGGCAAGAGTTTGCTTTGTGCGCCACTGTAGGCAAAGGCAACTCGGCCATATTGTTCAAGTAGTTCGATGTCTGAGATTCGAGCACTGCGTACCGGACCAATAACGTCTGGAATCTTCGAGGAAAACACCGCTGCCAGTCGGGTCAATCCGCCTTCTACTTGTTCGATATAGACAACGTCGGCATCTTCTAGCCCTGCTTGAGGATGCGCCGCAGGAGTGTCATCAATTTTGACTACCAAAATCGGTCCGTCACTTCCTATACGACCACTTAGCGAATTTCTTTCTTCCTCTTTGACCGCATTGGTTATCACTTGACCAATATCTTTTATGTCTGCGAAACCAATTACGGCAGTGACTACAAGTACCATCGAAACAAGACCAACAAAAGTCGCCAGCGCTTTTTTAAAGAACATCAGCTTCAAATTCGTAGGTGACCGGCAGTGGCGCACTTCCTGCAAGACGGAAAATTCTAAAAACCGGTTTCTTGCGCACCATCTGAGTCCGCGTCACCGCATCTACATGCATTGCAATTGCTACTCGAATCTTGTCAGTTAACTCTGAGAGCTCACGCAACAAGTCTTTTTCTATATATCCATCTACGAGATGGCCGTCATTTAACAAAAGTCCGAGCGCTCCTGACAAGCCGCTTTCGGCTTGGGAGCGAGTCTGCATTTGCGCATCTCTGGCTTGGTGGGCAGCCGCAGTTAAAAGTAAAGCCGATGCTGGATCTGCGATTTCACTCTTGGCAATTTCAAGTGCGACGGCAGCACGTCGCTGCAACAGACCATCTAAATTTGCCCAGCTAGTTTCGACGCGATGATGCAATCTGTCCAAACGTGTTGCTGAATACGAGAGGTACCAAATTACGAAGATTACAACCAGAGCTATGGTTAAGAATTTTTCCATCAATTTCCTTCTCTTCCCAAGAAGCGATTCCACGCGCGATTTTCCGACGAAAGGGTTACGCCTTTGCCACCCACCAACGCCATTTCATAAATTGAAAAAATATCTTCGGCCACGACGTCCCAATCAAAGCGTTGGGCGTACGACTTGCCGCGTTGGGCCAGAGACTTGCGCTTATCCTCGTCCCTCAATAAATCAATAACCACTTTTGCTAATTCTTGCGGATTTTCAGATTGGAATAAGGCGCCATATTCACCATTGCCGAGAAGCGAATCAAAAGCTGGAATATCACTTGCTACAACCGCCGCACCTCCGGCCAACGCTTCAGCAAGAATTATTCCAAATGATTCACCGCCCGTATTTGGGGCAACGTATAGAGCAACGGACGAGAGAAAGTCTGCCTTCTCTTTCTCGGATATACGTCCCAAAAATTCAAAGCGATGTCTAAGTTGCGGATCAATCTGATCTTGCACTTCCTTGCTATCTCCGGGACCAGCAACCAAGACGCGAACATCCGGTGCGAAGCGAGCAATTATTGGCAGCGCTTCAAGCAGTACTGATAAACCCTTACGTGGTTCTTCATAGCGACCAATAAAACCTAGGGTATTTCCACTCCATTCGGTGCGTACTTCCCCGTCACGATATCGGTCTGCATAAATCCCATTTGGTACAACGATGGCGTCAGTTTCTAGATGTTCAGTTAAAGTCTCACGTGCCGCCTCACTAACTGCAATACGTGCCGTAAGTTTTTCAATCACTGGTTCAAGGATTGGACCAATTGCAAAGATCGCTTTCTGTCGCTTTGCTGCCGCATGAAAAGTTCCCACTAATGGACCTTCGGCGGCCCAGCAGGCTAACAATGAAATTGAAGGAATGGCTGGCTCATGCAGATGCAGTAGATCGAAGTCTCCATCGGATATCCAATGACGAACTCGTGAAAATGCAATCGGACCGAATAGAACTCGCGCTACTGCGCCGTTGTAAGGAATCGAGATTGGTTTTCCTGCGCTCACTACATAATCCGGGATAGCCGCCTCATCAATTACTGGAGCTAACACCGAGACAAAATGTCCCTTTGCAATGAGATATTCCGCCAAGTCGCGAACATGGTTTTGTACTCCACCAGGTGTATCCCAGCCATACGGGCACACGAGACCAATCCTTAACTTTTGCAGAGTCATTTCGTTCTCTCTTGAAAGTCGCCATCAACCCAGATGCGTTGCAACATATGCCAATCCTGAGGATGAGCAATGATTCCCTTTGCAAATAGATCTGCGCACGCTTGCACCACCGTTGTTACTCGTTCTGCCTCTGTTCCGTGCGAGGGAATAGGCACGCTATTGAATTCGATATGAATTCCGGTATTCGTGTAAGAAACAAAGGCGGTTATCAAAGGTATTCCAGTGCGTATTGCTAACAAGGCAGCTCCTGCTGGCATGCGTGCAGGATGTCCGAAGAAAGTCACATCGACTCCGCTGCGAGATAAATCGCGATCTGAAACTAGCGCGATAAGTGCACCTTCGCGTGCGCGTTGTAAAAGCGTTCCCATGGATCGCCCATCAAGTGGCAAGACTTCCATGCCCATGTTTTGGCGGTACTCGAGAAATTTATTGAAAAGCGCTTCAGGTTTAACTCTCTCTGCAACCGTTACAAGAGGAAATCCCATCCCACAAAAATAGAAACCGGCATGATCCCAATTTCCTGCATGTGGCAGGGCAACAACAACGCCGCGCCCATCTTTCATCGGCGCAGTTAATAACTCTTCTCGTGTTGTCGTAACTGTCGTTGAAATGCGCGATTTCGACCAATCTGAGGATCGAAAGGTGTCACACCAATAACGCATGCTCGATGAGACTGCAGCGCGCATAAGTCGATCCATCGCATCCGGGCTATTGCTTGGGACAACTCTTTGCAAATTACTGCGCAGCCTCTTCATCTGGGCACCATTGCGAGATAGAACGATCTTGCCAATATTTTCAAATAACGAGTAAGCACTCTTCTCCGGCAGCGCGCGGACCAATCGCCATCCCACAAAATATGGCAAAGCCGCCAAAAAATCTTTATTCATGGGGTTAGATCGCAGCCTTCACAATCAAAATCCTTTGCACGATTGTGACAATTGCCAAAATCAAAAGGAGCCAGATTCCAATGGTTAACGCGAAGGGCACCCCTAAACCCTCGAAGCCAATCGCAGTTAACGCCAGAATTAGTCGTTCAGTTCTTTCTGCAATGCCACCTGAACATTCGATATTTAAAGATTCTGCCTTCGCGCGAACGTAGGAGACCAGCCCGCCGGCTACCAGTGCTGCGAGTGCAATTGGAGCGAGCGGATCATCAATATCTATCAATGCAATAGTTAGTCCAACCATAATCGCAGAGTCCGTAATTCGATCAATTGTCGAATCTAGAAAACCGCCCCAGCGACTGGCACCTTTCTGTGAAATTCTCGCCATTGCGCCATCAAAGAGATCGCTCAGCGCAAAAATCGAAATTGCAATTGTGCCCCAGAAAAATTCTTGTCGAGGATAAAAATAAAGCGCACTGAAAACTACGCCGAAGGCACCAATCGCAGTAACAGCATTTGGTGTTAGCCCAACACGAAGTGCCCCACGCGCAATTGGATTGATGGCGCGGGTTACGGCTGGCTTTAAAGAAGCGCTTAACATCGTCACCATCGTAGGCTTAAGGGCGGAATTTCACCTATTCTGACGCCTGTGACTTCTGCAAAACGCATCCATATCTACGGCCATGTCTCGGCTCAACCCCAAGCCATCGCCAATCTATTTGGCGCAGAAGTTTCGGACGCTGCTGTCGCCGAAAGTGATCTAGCAATCTTTGTTATTAATCCTGCAGCAGGAATTGATCAACCGACTATAGATTTATGGCAATCCTTGAGCGATTATCAATTACCTCGATTAGTAATTGTGAACGAACTAGAAGGATCAGATTCAGATTTCGAAGATGCCATAATGTTGGGAAACCGTGTCTTTGATCAACTCGCGACACCTTTCCTAGTTTTACATGGCGATAAAGGTGAGCCAATTGCACTGATCAATCTGGAAAATTTGGAGATTCGTGATTACACCAGCAGTCCCCCAAGTGTGCGCGCTAGCGATGTCGAGCACCAAGAACTGGTAGCGGATTTTCGCGCAGAGTACTTAGCCGAGATTGAAAACGCCGGCGAAGGTGCATTTGCTGCGGGACTTTTATTCCCAGCAATTCCAATCGTGATTTCGAATGGATTAGGTATAGATGTGGTGAAGAGTTATATCGATTTACTGAATTAAATTTGCAGCTTTAAACTAATTGACTACCAAGCCGCAGCAAGTTCAGCGCGAGTTTGGGCAAGTAAGACTGGCATGACTTTTGTTTGACCAATGATCGGCATGAAATTAGCATCGCCCGACCAGCGTGGAACAACATGTTGATGAATATGCTCGGCAACTCCAGCTCCGGAAATCGCCCCTTGATTCATTCCCAGGTTGAAACCAGCCGGCGCTGCAACTTTGCGAAGAGTAACCATTGCGTGTGCAGTCATCTCAGATATTTCATCGCGTTCGCCCTTAGTGAGATCGGTTAGATCAGCAACATGGCGGAAAGCACAGATCAATAAATGTCCTGCGTTGTAAGGGTAAAGATTCATGACCGCGTAAGCGAATTCACCGCGCGAAACGATTAAACCTTCTTCATCCGAAAGGGTCGGAATTCGACAGAATGGACATTCAACTTCATTTTTATCAAGCGGCCGATTTTCACCCTTTAAATATTCCATTCGGTGCGGTGCCCAAATGCGAGCCCAACGATCTGGCATTCCTAAATCAGGTGAAACCATTTGCTAGACCTGTTTGCGATCACTGATTGCTGATTGAATTTCAGCCATAGCGTCAAGGATTGCAATGGAATTTTTCTGCTCTCCGTTGCGATATCGAATCGAAACTTTACCCGCGGCTTGATCTTCTTCACCAGCGATCAACATATACGGAACCTTCTGCATCTGGGCATTTCGGATCTTCTTCTGCATTCGATCATCTGATGAGTCAAGATCGATGCGAATACCCGCAGTTCTAAATTCTTTGACAACTCCGGATAAATAATCGGAGAAAGCTTCGGCTACCGGTATGGCTGTGACTTGTACTGGAGCAAGCCAAGGTGGGAAGGCGCCTGCATAATGCTCGGTAAGTACACCGAAGAATCTTTCAATGGAACCGAACAATGCGCGGTGAATCATTACCGGTCTTTGACGTGTTCCATCTGTAGCCGCGTATTCGAGTTCAAATCGTTGTGGCAATTGGAAATCAACCTGAATAGTCGACATCTGCCAAGTGCGACCAATTGCATCCTTTGCTTGCACTGAAATTTTCGGTCCGTAAAACGCTGCGCCACCTTCATCAAGTACTAACTCAAGATTTTGCGCGACTGCTGCCTTACGTAACGCTTCCGTGGCTTCCACCCAATCTGCATCTTCACCAACTGATTTTTCAGGATTACGTGTGGAAAGTTCCAGATAGAAATCTTCCAAGCCGTAATCACGGAGTAAATTGAGTACGAAGGTCAGCAGCGAATCTAGTTCGCCAACCATTTGTTCTTTGGTGCAGTAAATATGGGCATCATCCTGTGTGAAACCGCGAGCACGAGTCAGTCCGTGCACAACTCCAGATTTTTCGTAGCGGTAGACAGTTCCAAATTCGAAAAGGCGCAGCGGCAACTCGCGATAAGAACGACCACGAGAGGCAAATATAAGATTATGGAAAGGACAGTTCATCGGCTTCATGTAGTACTGCTGACCAGCGCGTTTAATTGTGCCATCGGCATGTAGCTCTTCATCCATAACCATCGGTGGATACATACCTTCTGAGTACCACTGCAAGTGTCCAGATTTTTCAAAGAGCGCACCCTTAGTTAAGTGCGGTGAATAAACGAATTCATAACCTTCATCTTCGTGGCGTTTACGAGAATAATCTTCCATCGCGCGACGAATAATTCCGCCTTTGGGATGAAAGACCGCTAGTCCCGAACCAATCTCTTCAGGGAAAGAGAACAGATCAAGTTCTGTACCAAGACGACGGTGATCGCGCTTTTCAGCTTCGGCAAGTAGTTCAAGATAAGCATCAAGTTCTTCTTGCGAAGGCCAAGCGGTGCCATAAATGCGTTGCAACATTGGATTCTTTTCTGAACCGCGCCAATAAGCGGCGGCTGTGCGCATTAATTTGAAAGCCGGAATATGTTTTGTCGATGGCAGATGCGGACCACGACAGAGATCAGACCAAACAGGTTGTCCGTCGCGACCTAAGTTGTCATAAATTGTGAGTTCAGTTCCACCGACTTCAACACTGGCCTCATCTCCTGCGCCAGATTTGATACCAATTAATTCACACTTGTAAGGCTCGTGGGCCAACTCTTTTAAAGCATCGGCTTCTGTTGTAACGCGACGGCGAAAGCGCTGGCCATCTTTGATGATCTTGCGCATCGCGCTTTCAATCTTTACGAGATCTTCTGGGTTAAATGCGTTCTCGGGGTCAAAGTCATAATAAAAACCGTCAGTAATTGGTGGACCGATTCCTAGTTGAGTCTGCGCAAAAACTTGCTGCACCGCTTGTGCCATAACGTGCGCCGTTGAATGGCGAAGTACTGACAGGCCATCAGGTGATGAAATTGAAATAGCTTCGACAGAGTCACCATCTGCCAGTTCGGTCCAGAGATCCTTTAGGACTCCATTGACTTTGCAGACGATGATTTCCTTGCGCTCAGCGAATAGCTGGGTCGGACGAGTTTCAGCTTCAACTGATACCGAAACTCCATCGACCTTGATTGCTATCGCAGACATGGGCTTAGCCTACCGAATGCTTGTGTGTGTTTGCCCGAATATTCGCGGCCAGCGCCTTGCAATCTTCATCTATTTGTAAGGGTTTTCCAGCAATCGATGCAACGGAAAGCGCAATTTTCAAACTTGAGATTACGAGCGCCGCATCGACTCTATCCAAATCTGATTTCAATACTTGCTTAACCGATACCCCACATCTTTCGATCACTATCCCCCGTTGAATTCCCGGCAGAACGCCAGAAGATAATGGGGTCGTAATCCATTTTCCATCGATGCGGAAGAGGAAATTCGAAACGGCGCCTTCAGTAATTTCGCCACTTTCATTGATGCAAATAATCTCATCAAAGCCGCTCTGTTGTGCTTGTTCTAAAAGAATCAATCGATGTTCGTATGGATAAGTCTTTAAGCTTATAGATTCAACAAGTTCCGAATCTGCTACTACGGCTATTTTTGCTGGCTTAGTTAAATCTTCATAGCTTTGATGAACGGCAATAAATCGTTCTTTTGAAAAGAGTAAACGTAGTCGCCCAATTCTCTGTGGTTCCGCAGTTATTATTGAGCGTATCCCTGTTCTTACAATTTCTTCGTTAGGTAATGAAAATCCCTTGACGGTTGCTGCCTCTAACGCCCGACGCATATGGCGCCCGAGTTCAAAGACCTCACCATCTTGCGTGCGAATCGTTTCAAAAACACCTTCACCACTTGGCCAACCACCAACGCTGACCTCGGCAGCTACAGAATCTGTTAACTGGCTATTTAACCAAATCTGCATCAGAGATTTCCTCCGGCAATCGAAATCAATTTCCGCGCTTTCAGTTGGGTCTCTTCCCATTCAGATACGGGATCACTCCCCCAAGTAATTCCCGCACCTGTTCCAAAACGCAGTTGCGAGTCACGCAAAGTCCAGAAAGTTCTGATGGCAACCGATAATTCCGCCTGATCTCCTTCGACCCAACCAAGGATTCCGCAATATGGCCCACGCTCTACGGGTTCATTCTCTGCGATCACTTGCAGTGCAGAACTCTTGGGAGCTCCGCTGATCGACCCAGCCGGAAGTAGCGCTGTGATTATCTCCTTCCAAGTAATTGCATCCTTTAATTCACCTGTTACATCAGAGACTAAATGTCGAAGGCCAGGATGATCTTCAGATCTAAGCAAATTGGCCACATCAATGCTCCCATCGCGACAAATCTGCCCAAGATCATTGCGCATTAAATCCACGATCATTATGTTCTCACTCTGATCTTTCTCGCCAAACCCGTTTTCATCCAGAGTTTGTGTCCCTTTTATTGGCGATGTGATCACCTTATTACCTTCACGCTTTAAGAAAAGTTCAGGTGAAGCAGACGCGATGGCAATCTCTGGCAAAGATAAATATGCGGCATAAGGCGCAGGATTCGAGCTGAGAATTAGCCCAAAGAGTGAAGCCAATTCATCTCCAGAAAAATCCGTTGTTAATACTCGACAGGCATTTACTTGATAGACCCACCCACTTGCAATTGCCTCTTTTATCTTTGTTACGTAATTGCAATACGCACTTTGATCTAGTGAGGTCTTCCATTTTCCAGAAATTAATCCAGTTGTCGATCCACCGAAGGGAAAGCGTGCATTCATGACTTGTCTAAATCGCGCCAATCGAACCTGTCCTTCAAAGCCGACACTAACTGCCCAGAAATTGCCATCATCTAAACGTGATAAATCATCAGTTACTTCAATCAGCGATCTGGCATATCGCCCGCTCATCCAGAACGAGTCATCACGCAAATCCATGCCCTAACGCTACGGTGAAATCGCTCGCTTTGGCGGATAGCCCCCTGCTGCGATAGATTTGCCCACGCACGAAATGCGGACGTAGCGCAGCTGGTAGCGCGGAACCTTGCCAAGGTTCAGGTCGCGGGTTCGAACCCCGTCGTCCGCTCGGATTTACCGCCGCTTTGGAATTAATTTTTCAAAATTAATTTCGCAAGTGGCGGTTTGTCTATATAAGAATAGAAACGAAGTTTGGTCGGATGGCCGAGAGGCGAGGCAAGGGACTGCAAATCCCTCTACACGGGTTCAAATCCCGTTCCGACCTCCAAGAGGTAATGAAAAAGAACTAACTACGTGGGAGAAGCAGATGGCAAAAGACGAGTCACAACGTCCTTGGGGGCGTTATGAAATTTTGCAGGAAAGCGATTCGTACAAAGTAAAAACCATCTGGGTTTTGCCGGGAAAACGTCTTTCATATCAGCGCCATCAAAAACGTGCTGAACACTGGTTCATTGTTCAGGGCCATGCTCGCATTACCTTAAACGGTGATAATTTCGAGATGGGCGCGGGAGATTCGATTGATATTGAGATCGGAGATTTACACCGCATCGAAAACATTGGATCAGAAGAAGTAATTTTTGTAGAAGTTCAAACAGGCACATACTTCGGCGAGGACGATATCGAGCGTATTGAAGACGATTTCGGGCGTTAAATCACTCGGCTATACTTTTCCAACAATTTAATAAATACCGAAAATACAGACACGGACGATTGGCTCAGCGGTAGAGCACCACATTGACATTGTGGGGGTCACTGGTTCGATCCCAGTATCGTCCACGTAAGTCAGTGAAGTGGCGATTAAGAATCGTCCACGTAAGTCAGTGAAGTGGCGCGTTAGAGGAGTCCACGTGGAAGATAAAGAACCTCGCAAGGGATTTCTCGGAGAATGGGATGGCCTGTCTGCGAAAATGAAAATAGTCGCGGCCATTTTGATGATAGTCCCAATTTATTTTTATCCCCCATCGGTCATTCTTTTTCTGGGCTATGCAGTCTTTTCTAATATGCGAGATAGATGAAGGAAATAACAAGAACCGTGTCTACTAAGGACCCAAGACGAGAATCGCACTTTCCGGCAATCGAAAAAAAGTATGGCGAAAGAATGAAATATTGGTTTGGTGTTATGGCCAAACTAGAAGGCAAGAAATACCCAGAGCAGATTGCTCATCTCCGTGAGAATTACGGTTTTTCACAAGCCCACGCCAACGCTCTGGTCATGTATTCACGTGGCTCGACATCAGCGCAAAGATTTAACACCCCGAGCGACTACTTCAAGTCAATACCGCCTGAGCAGGCCAAGACCGTTAAAGCGATTATGAAAGCCATACAGACCAAGTATCCAAAACTTGAGTTGGTTATTGCTTGGAACCAACCAATGCTTCGCGAAGGTACAAAATACGTTTTCGGAGTTTCGGCAAGTAAGAACTATTTACTAATGGCTCCTTGGAGTACAGATGTGCTCGATGCTTTTCGTCCGAAGTTAACTGAATACAAAGTAAACAAGAAGACCATTCAGATTCCCAACGATTGGGAAGTTGATTCAAAGCTGCTTGTGCAGATGGTCAAAGCCCGATTAGCTGAATAGATATGAGAGGATTCATAAATGACTAGAGCCAAACTTGAATCCTTCGCTAAAGAAAAGTTAACTTTCGGGGCATCTCCCCTGCAGCGCCTTGATCGGCTAACCGAACATCTCGGCGGCAAAGTTGAAATTTGGGCAAAACGTGAAGACGTAAATTCAGGTCTTGCATACGGCGGAAATAAAACACGCAAGCTTGAATATCTAGCCGCTGACGCGGTCGCTACAGGTTGTGACACTTTAGTTTCAATAGGTGGAGTCCAGTCCAATCACACAAGACAAGTTGCAGCCGTCGCTGCGCACCTTGGATTGAAGTGTGTATTGGTACAAGAACATTGGGTTGACTGGGAAGAAGCCAACTACGAAAAAACTGGAAATATATTATTAAGTCGAATCATGGGCGCCGAAGTTCGTTTAGATCCAGCAGGTTTTGATATTGGTTTTAGGAAATCTTGGGAGCAGGCGATAGCAGATGTTATTGCGCGTGGCGGCAAGCCATATGCAATTCCAGCTGGGGCATCAGATCATCCACTTGGTGGTCATGGCTTTGCAGGTTGGGCATTTGAAGTAGAAGACCAAGAGAAAGAGTTGGGAATCTACTTCGATAATGTAATTGTTTGCTCTGTTACGGGATCAACACAGGCCGGAATGATCGCAGGTTTTGCACACTCCAATCGTGCTGAAAATGTAATTGGGATTGATGCTTCTGCAACAGTTGAGAAGACTTGGGATCAAATCAAGAGAATCGCAACACGAACAGCGGCTGCAATTGATTTAGGTCGCGAATTAAAGGATTCGGAAATAGTTTTACTGGATCGTTGGCACGATGGAATTTATGGAGTTGCTGGACCGCGCACGATAGAGGCGATTCGCTTGGTCGGAAGCTTGGAAGGAATGATTACCGATCCAGTGTATGAAGGTAAATCTATGGCCGGCATGATCGATTTAATTCGTGAGGGTTATTTCAAAGATGGATCACGCGTTTTATATGCGCATCTAGGCGGGCAACCGGCAATCAATGGTTACACGGGAGCGTTTTAAAAAGTAATAGCCGAGACCAACATTTATCAACTCTTGGTAAATGTTGGACGCAAAATTCCTAAGCCGAGAACTTTTTCAATCTTTGCCATCGTGTTTATCAATAATCCCTCTTGGTTTGCACGGGAAACCAGACCAACACCGACGGGAAGGCCGTTAACTAGTCCCATTGGCAAACAACCGATTGGTGTTCCTGCAATCGCCGGCGCCATCGAGATCCACGATGCCGAACTGTAATCATCGCCTCCCCCAAGGTTGCTCACCCACGAAGGCGAATATGTGGCTCCGATTAAAATATCGAATTTATTCAAAAGCGGGATTAAGAACTTTATTTTTTGCCCAATCTAAATTGCTAGCGCGAAGATTTTGATAACTAGCGTTTCTGCCGCCCAGTTCTAGCGCTGAATCAAAATACTCCTGAGCAAAATATTGCATCTCATTATCTCTGTGGCTTAAATTGAAATTGACCACATCCTGCAAATTACGAACTCCATCACCTGGTCGGTTAGCAAGATAGGTACCCAAGTCCTCATTTAACTCATGCATCAAAACTTTGAACTCGTCCTGACCATCCTGCTCACTTGGCTCTGGAAGTGAAATATCGCCGACAGAAATTTTCGCTTTACCGAGTGCGCTGATTAAATCGGACAGCAGTTGATTTGTGGCATCATCCTTTGTAATCCATCCCGTAACAAAGCCGATATTGATTGAATATTGCTCAGTAATCGATTTTGCGTATTCATTTTTATCCGTTAAGACATCAAGTAAAAGAGCGCTCTGTGCAACGGTCTGGGTCATCGGCCCTGGAGTATCTTGACTGCTGCTGATTGGGACCATCGCGTCTCGCGGAATCGACCCAACCGTTGGTTTAATTCCAACGCATCCATTTAAAGATGCTGGACAAACGATTGAACCATCTGTCTCGCTGCCGATGGCCATCGTGACAATGTCCGCAGCAACTGCAGCACCCGATCCAGAAGATGAACCGCCAGCGCTATGTTGATGCTTCCAAGGATTCGCAGTTAGCCCGCCGACGGCTGACCAACCGCTTGTTGATTTACCGGAACGAATATTTGCCCATTCAGATAAATTCGTTGATCCAATAATTGTCGCGCCCGCTGCACGTAATCGTTTTGCGATTGTGGAATCTCTAATCACCTCGCGCCCAGCAAGTGCGAGTGAACCTGCTGTGGCCGGCAAGCCAATGGCTTCAATGTTGTCTTTTATCAAAATCGGTAGACCAGACAGGGGTCCCTGATTTGTATTAATCTCCAGATTTTCTGTCAGTGCCAGTACTGAGTTGAGCTTGTATCCAGCGCTATCAATCTGTGCGACCTTGGCAAGGGCTTCTTCTACTTTCGCGCTGCTATTTCCAGTTGTCATAGAAATGAAGACTAACTAAATCCTCGGATAAATTTAAGGGATTCAGAAAAAATTTGTTCTTGATCGTGGTCTAGTGGTGCAACGTGAAAACTATTATGCAGAGTAATTTCTTGCTTATGGTTTGAGCCAATCTGGCTAAGGATTAACTCTGAATTGCTGGCGGGCAAGGTGTGGTCAGTAACGCTGCGAAACAGTAATAGCGGCAATTTTATTCTTGGAAGCAGCGGCCGAGTCTCCTCGAGCAATCGCAGCAGTTGGTGGGCCGCACGCATCGGCGTCCGATCGTATTTCCACTGAACTACATCGCCGCGCTTGATATCGGAGCCCGCAGTTCCAAAACTCTTAACAAACCGCGATGCGATCTTGACGGCAGTGGGCCAGACGTTATTCCGGTGAATCATGGGGTTTACCAATATCAAACCAGTTAGTTGAGATTGATAACGCGATGCCACATGCAAGGACGCCGCGGCCCCCATAGAAAAACCACAGAGAAACACTTTCTCGCACTCATTGAGCAAGTGATTTATGTGGGTTTCAATTTCTTGCGGCCATTGCTGCCAACTGACGTTATCTAATTCTTCAATAGAAGTTCCGTGCCCTGGCAGCAGTGGAACTCTGACGGTAAATCCATGGCGATTTAAAAATTCGGCCCACGGACGCATCACCGATGGAGTACTCGTAAATCCATGTACCAACAGGATTCCAACCCGAGAGTTCTCCCCATTTCCAGAAGCGATCCACGACGTGATCGCATCTTTAGGCGCGCCCTCTAGAGTCATTTCCATATGTTACTCGCGCCTTGATGTCACTGTTCTGCAATACGCTAATGAATTATGAGTGAAGAAAAGATTGCGAAAAAACAGGTCGCTGATCACCGCCCTCTTCACGAAGTCGTTTTTGTAATTTTGGACTTAGAAACATCTGGCGCAGCTCCTTCGACCGGTGCGGGTATAACCGAAATTGGAGCCGTAAAAGTGCGCGGCGGAGAAATAATTGGCGAATTCCAGACCTTCGTAAATCCTCAACATGGCCTTTCTGATTTCATCACTTCACTAACCGGGATCACCGATGACATGCTGGCTGATGCACCCAAAATCAAATCAGTACTTCCCGATTTTTTTGAATTTCTAGGCTCGCATAAAGAAACAGTCTTAGTGGCTCACAATGCGCCATTTGATTTGGGTTTCCTCAAAGCCGCTGCCACAAAACATAAATATCCCTGGCCGCAATACCCTGTAATAGACACCGTTCGAATTGCTAGATCAGTTTTAGATAGAGACGAAGTCCCTAATTGCAAACTATCAACCCTTGCTACCTTCTTTGGAGCAACCACGTCACCAACGCACCGTGCGCTAGATGATGCGCGAGCCACTGTGGATGTGCTGCACGGGATATTTGAACGGCTGGGAACCTTTGAAGTTACAACTTTGCATGATCTTCTAAACTTTAAACGCAAACGTCCTAAGCGTTCCCTGGATTAACTCTTAGCGATCTCCTGCGTCAGCAGCGCCCACTTTTCAAGGAGAGTATTGGCTGCACCAGAATCCACTGCGCTTGCCGCCTGCTTTAGGGATTTGCTAAGTCGCTCGTGAATTCCTAAATCTTTTTCCCCATCAAAGGCAGCGATTGCAGCAGCTGCATTTAGAAGGACTGCATCGCGAGGCGCACCCTTTTCACCGCTGAAAATGGCTTTAGTGATTCGCGCATTCTCATTTGCATCTCCCCCAACTAACGCTTCGATGGGAGCATTTGCTAACCCAAAATCTTTGGCATCTATGCGATCGCTGGTTATCTCACCTTTACCGATTGAGAGAACCGAAGTTGAAGTAGCCAAAGTAATCTCATCAAGGCCATCATCGCCTCGAAAAACAAATCCCTCTACGCCACGATCAGATAAAACTTGCGCCATAACCAGATGCATTCGCTCATTTGCAACACCAATTGCCGCTGCTTGTGGTCGCGCCGGATTAGCAAGTGGACCCAAGATATTAAAGACGGTTGCCGTTGCCAGCTCTTTACGAGCGGGAGCGGCAAAGCGCATCGCAGGATGAAAAACAGGGGCGAAACAGAAACCAATTCCTAGTTCTGAAACTGTCCTGGCTACTTGTTCTCCATTTAAATTAATGGCTACACCTAGCGCTTCCAGCAAATCTGCAGCGCCAGACTTTGAGGATGCAGCGCGATTACCGTGCTTGACCACTCGCGATCCAGCAGCGGCTGCAATAATCGCCGCAGTCGTTGAAATATTTATCGTGTGCGCGCCATCCCCGCCAGTTCCGACGGTGTCAACAGATCTTGCCGTAATTGAAATGGGTGCACAGTGTTGGTACATCTGATCTACCAGGGCGCCAACTTCTTCGGGCGTTTCACCTTTATTTTTCAGGGCGATTAAGAATTTTTTCAGAACTTCCTTTTCTGAACGATCCTCTAAAACTTCTTGCATAAAAAATTGCGCCTCTTGTGGGGTTAGATCTAGCCCGCTTTCCAATTTGGAGATTGCAGCATCCCAATCAAGAGAGCTCATCTTTAAAGACCTTTGTTAGCGAATTGACGCGGCAGTTTGGGTGCGCAATAAATCTGCGACGGTATTTGCCAAGGTAAATGGGTCGATCGGATGAATAACACTTGCTTCAGCTCGCGACCATGCCGCCAGCCAGGCATCCTCACGCCGACCAGTAATTAGCAAAACTGGCGGGCAATTGAAAACTTCATCTTTGAGTTGGCGTGCAATTCCCATCCCGCCTTCAGGAACGGCTTCGCCATCTAAAATAAATAGGTTGGCCCTTAGCTCACCAGAGACACCCTTGCGATCCACAAATGCTCGAAGTGCAGGGCCTGTGGCAAATTCCTGGATCTGGTGCTCTGGGATATCGGATGCGACCTGCTTGCCAAGGGCGGCGACAATTGCCGCACGCACTGATGCATCATCGGAATAAACGATGATGATCGGCTTGGGCGCTGTGGTCATGGCGCTAAGTGTAATCAAAGTACGGTGCATCTACAGACGGTTTTGGGCTCACATTTAGCGTGACCCGTTTCACCCAAAAGACGCGAATTTAAGGGGCAGAACTCCGCTTCTAAATAGGTAGGTGAGCGTACTTTCAGGGATACTTGCCCCCATGACTAGTTCAACTATCGCGGCTCCACACAAGATCAACCGCCCCAACTTGGTGGCTGTTGGAACTATTGTTTGGCTCTCTAGCGAGTTGATGTTTTTCGCAGCGCTTTTCGCAATGTACTTCACTACACGCGCCGTTCAGGGACCAAGTATTTGGCTTGAATCAACTGAGATGCTGAACATTCCTTTTGCGGCCCTGAATACAACTGTCCTAGTTCTCTCATCGGTGACATGTCAGTTCGGTGTATTTGCGGCAGAACGTTTCCAAGCAAAACGTACTGGATCAATTTTTAATTTTAAATCTTGGGGAATGCGTGAATGGTTCGCGCTGACTTTCCTTATGGGCGCATTCTTCATCGCAGGACAAATTTATGAGTATGCAGAGCTAACTGTTGAAGGGCTGACTCTTGCATCAAATGCTTACGGGTCGGTCTTCTTCCTTGCAACCGGCTTCCACGGATTGCACGTAACCGGCGGCCTAATCGCATTTCTAATTGTCATGGTTCGCGTTGCTAAAGCGCGCCGTTTTACCCACAACCAAGCAACAACCGCGATCGTTGTCTCGTACTACTGGCACTTCGTAGACGTTGTTTGGATCGCCCTTTTCTCTGCCATCTATCTAATTAAATAAGAACCTACCAGGAAGAAACGGAAACTATTTTGAAGCGTCTCTCTCAATTTCGCAGACATCGCATAGTCGCACCACTTCTGTTGGTACTCGCGTTGTTATCAATCGGGACAACTTTCTCGGTCGCTGGAGCGGCTACGGGTGCACCGATCACAGCGGCTGAAAGAAGCGCGCTAATTGAAGAAGGCAAGCAAATATTTCTAAAGGGATGTTCTTCATGTCACGGAATTAACGCCGAAGGTGCAGCGATTGCCCCTTCACTGATTGGAGTCGGTGCAGCGTCCGTTGATTTCCAAGTCGCAACTGGCCGCATGCCGATGGCAGATATGAGCGTTCAGGCAATGCGCAAAGCCCCGGTCTATAACGAAAAAGAAGTTGAAGCACTTGCCGCATATGTCGCATCCCTTGCACCAGGACCAGAAGTTCCAGGTGAATCACAACTCAATTACGAACGCGATGGATCTACTGCCGAAGGTGGCGAACTCTTTCGCACAAACTGCGCGATGTGCCACAACTTTGCAGGGCAAGGTGGAGCGTTAACTCAAGGTAAATATGCGCCAACAGTTATGGGTGTTCTACCTCGCCATATTTACGAAGCAATGGTTACTGGTCCGCAATCAATGCCAGTCTTCTCCGATAAGACAATCACACCCGAAGAAAAACTTTCAATTATTAAGTGGATCAAAGCTGCTGAAGCTGAACCACAATTAGGCGGCGCCTCACTGGGCCGAGTTGGTCCCGTGACAGAAGGATTATTGGTTTGGACACTTGGACTTGGGTTACTTGTTGGTGTTGCTGTTTGGTTAGCGATGAAGGCGAGATAGATAAATCATGTCCAATGAAATTGAAGCAATAAAAGATCCTGGTTTACCTGCCCACGTTCACCGCCGCGCAGATACGGACCCGAAGGCTGCTGCAAAGGCTGAACGCCAAGTCGCAATTCTCTTCTTACTTTCCGCTCTTGGAACGTTAACTTTAATCGGAGCCTATTTTTTCATTCCACAAGATGCATTTATTTTCTTCCCAGTTTTGGGAAATACAAATGCGCATCAACTATTTTTGGGTCTAGGTATGGCCGCATCTCTTTTCTTTATTGGAATGGGCGCAATTCATTGGGCTAAAACGCTAATGCCTGATGAAGAAGTCATTATCCAACGTCACGAATTTCGTTCTGAAGATGAAGATCGTGCAGGCTTGATAGCTACAGCAAAAGCTGGCGCTGCTGCAGCAGGACTTGGACGTCGCTCGCTAATTAAAAGATCTCTTGGACTTTCACTTGGTTTGGTCGGCTTGTCTCCACTTATTTTGCTACGAGACTTAGGTCCATTGCCAGGTGATGAACTGAAGAAGACATCGTGGAAAGCTGGTACTCGACTTGTTACAGATCCAGGTGATCGACCAATTCGCGCCGATGATTTAGAAGTTGGCGCCGTTGCTCAAACGCTTCCGGAAATTGGTAAAGGTGTCCACCGAAAGCTCTCTGATATCGGCAAAGATGCAGTGTTGTTGATCCGCTTGCGGCCAGAGGAATTTAATCTTGATGCCGAGAGACTTTCCTGGACTCATGAAGGAATCATCGCGTTTTCCAAGATTTGTTCACATATGGGTTGCGCAGTGGCTTTGTATGAACAACAAACGAAGCACTTGCTCTGCCCATGTCATCAATCAACATTCGATGTAACTCGCGCGGCCAAGGTAATTTTTGGACCGTCTGCTCGACCTCTCCCCCAACTAGCAATTACGGTAGATTCTGAAGGGTACTTAATTGCTAAACAACCATTTACTGAACCCGTCGGACCTAGCTTCTGGGAGCGCTCATCATGACAGCAAGTGAAAGAATCGCAGGAACTGTCGCCAACTACGTTGACGAAAGAACTGGCGCAGCCAAATGGATGAAGAAGAACCTCAACAAGGTCTTCCCTGATCACTGGTCTTTCCTTGCTTGGTGAAATCGCTCTTTACTCATTCGTGATTTTGCTTCTATCTGGAACTTTCTTAACTTTTTGGTTTGACCCGTCACAGCGCGAAGTGATTTATGACGGAAGTTACGAACCACTTAAAGGCCTAGAGATGTCTGCGGCCTACGCTTCTACTTTGGATATCTCATTTGAAATTCGTGGCGGTCTCTTGATGCGCCAGATTCATCACTGGGCCGCGCTTATCTTTATGGCAGCAATTGTTGTCCACTTAATGCGCGTCTATTTCACTGGCGCTTTCCGCAAGCCACGCGAATTCAACTGGATAATCGGTGTTGGACTATTAACACTTGGAATCGTCGAAGGTTTCCTCGGATACTCACTTCCAGATGACTTGCTTTCAGGAACAGGTATTCGAATCGCCGAAGCAATTATCCAAGCTCTGCCTGTCGTTGGTTCCTATTTGGCTTTCTTTGCCTTTGGTGGAGCATTCCCCGGCGAAGCATTTATCCCACGTATTTATACAGTTCACGTTCTCTTATTACCTGGTGCATTCTTGGCGCTAATTACTGTGCACTTAATGTTGGTCTGGTACCAGAAGCACACTCAATATCCAGGTCCAGGTCGCACAGAGAAAAACGTTGTCGGCTATCCGCTATTTCCGGTTTACATGGCTAAAGCCGGTGGATTCTTCTTCATCGTATTTGGTGTAACCGCATTTCTTGGAGCCGTTGCATCCATTAACCCAATTTGGTTATACGGTCCTTATACGCCTGGACAGATTTCGGCAGGCTCACAACCCGATTGGTATATGGGTTGGCTAGACGGTCTTGTACGAATGGCGCCACCGCTTGAAACTTATATATTCGGACGAACGATTTCTTGGAACATTTTGATTCCAGGTCTGATCGTCCCCGGCATTCTCTTTACTGGAATGGCGCTATATCCATTCATCGAAAGCTGGATGACTGGCGATAAGCGCGAACACCATTTGCTTGATCGTCCGCGTAATGCGCCAAACCGCACCGCACTTGGCGTCATGTCACTTACCTTTATGTTGGTTGCGCTAATTAATGGTGGCAACGACATCATCGCGATTACCTTTGATCTAACGATCAATCAGATTATGTGGTTCTCTCGCATTGGCATCTTCGTTCTGCCGCCACTGGCATTTGTGATCACCAAGCGTTTGTGTTTATCACTGCAACGCGCAGACCGTGATTTGGTTCTACATGGTCGTGAAACCGGCCGCTTAGTGATGATGCCTCACGGTGAGTTTGTGGAAGTTCACGAACCAATTTCACCTGAAAAGGCTTGGTTGCTGACTCAGCACGAGCAAAATCCACCGCTGGCACTTGAGGAAAACGATCTCCGCGGAGTCAGGCGTCCTGGTGTTCTAAAGAACAAACTGCGTGCTCGTTTAAGCAAGGCACATGCCGTGGCAATCCCTAAGGCAACAGCGGAAGATCTAAAAGAGATCGAGCACCACTAATTACTTTCGCAGATCGCCTTTAGTTTCACCAAGCTCTTGGCCATCCACTTTGGGTTGCGTTCTAGAGAACCGGTTGCATCCAGCCATTTGCTAGCAAACCATGGAATATCACGGGCGCTAAAGATTTCGGTGACTTGAGTCCTGCCATTTCCAAGATCTTCTAACTCGTAACTCCAGGTCCATTTCATTAGATGGCACCAAGATATTTTCTTACCTTCTTCAAAGGCAACAACTGTATTTGTTATGCGATATGGCAACTTAATCTTCATCGCCATACCGAATTTAGCACCAAGGTGCAGGCGCACGGGCCCTGAGATACTGCCCTGCAGAGTTCCCGAACCATCAAAGAGTGAATGACAGCGGGCGTCAGCAATTAGGTCGAAGATTTGTTGAGCTGGTGCATCAATTACGATTCGAGCTGCCGTGGTACGAGGCAGGTTTAAATTAAGAATTTCTGCGCGGATCGGTTCCATGCTTTAAATCTACACTTGAACTAAATTAGTGCGACGCGTTTTCAGGTAGCGGCTTTTCGTACTCGGTTACGAAACCAATAATGCTAATAACCAGCGCACCCAGTGAAATAAGCGTTAGCCACCATCCGATAAGCAATGAAAGTCCAAGTGCCATTGAGCTCAACGCTACCGGCAACGGCCACCATGAATGTGGGCTATAAAAACCGAGTTCACCGGCGCTATCTGCAATTTCACCAGTTGGGCGATCTTCCGGTAACACCTGACCGATTCGTTTCTGGGTAAACCAAACATAGAAGCCAACCATGCCAGCAAGGCAGGCCGCCAGAATCATTCCGGTGATGCCAACTGCTTCCCCACCTACGTAGTAATAGATGACCGCCATGATGACGTAAAAGACGCTAAGTCCACCAAAGAGTTGCCAATTAGTTTTCATTAGTGACCTTCGGTCTTAATGTGAGGATGATGCAAATCAAATGCTGGGCGCTCTGAACGAATTCGCGGCATAGTCAAGAAGTTATGACGTGGTGGCGGACATGATGTAGCCCATTCGAGAGATGAGCCATAGCCCCAAGGATCATCGCAATTTACAAGTGGTGACTTGCGTGTAATCCAAACGTTTACGAAGAATGGAATCATCGATAAAGCCAGAAGCGCCGAACCAACAGTAGAGATCATATTCATTTCGGTGAAACCATCGGTTGCTAAGTAGTCGGCATAGCGACGAGGGAATCCCTTGATGCCTAACCAGTGTTGAATTAAGAATGTTGTGTGGAAACCAACGAAGAGTGTCCAGAAGTGAATCTTTCCTAGGCGCTCATTGAGCATGCGACCAGTCATCTTTGGCCACCAGAAGTAGAAGCCAGCGAACATCGCAAACACCACTGTTCCGAATAGAACATAGTGGAAGTGCGCGACCACGAAGTAGGAAGCAGAGACGGCAAAATCCATTGGAGGTGAAGCCAAAATGATTCCGGTGATACCGCCGAATAAGAAGGTTACTAGGAAGCCCATTACCCAAAGCATTGGAGTTTCAAAAGTGACGTGGCCTCGCCACATGGTGCCAATCCAGTTGAAGAATTTAACTCCAGTTGGAACACCAATCAGGAATGTCATAAATGAGAAGAACGGCAAGAGAACTTGTCCGCTGGCAAACATATGGTGCGCCCAAACCGCGACAGAGAGTGCGGAAATAGCAATCGTTGCTGCGATCAAACCTTTATAGCCAAATATTGGTTTACGGCTAAAGACCGGCAGAATTTCTGTAGCGATACCGAAGAATGGCAGCGCCAAGATATAAACCTCAGGGTGTCCAAAGAACCAGAAAAGGTGTTGCCACAACATCGCTCCACCATTTGCTGGATCAAAGATATGCGAACCGAAGAGTCGATCTGATTCCAGCGCTAATAAAGCTGCAGCTAAAGGTGGAAATGCTAGAAGTACAAGGATAGAAGTTAGTAGTACGTTCCAAGAAAAAATAGACATACGAAACATCGTCATGCCGGGTGCGCGCATTGTGAAGATTGTTGTAATGAAGTTAACGCCACCAAGAATTGTTCCGAGACCAGATACAGCAAGACCGATCACCCAAAGGTCGCCACCGATTCCTGGAGAATAAGTTGAGTTAGCAAGCGGGGCGTAAGCGGTCCAACCAAATGATGCCGCTCCCCCTGGAGTTAAGAATCCTGCAACCGCGGTAAGGCTTCCGAAGAAGAAGAGCCAAAAAGAGAGCATATTTAATCGAGGGAAAGCCACGTCTGCGGCGCCGATTTGTAAAGGCATTATCACGTTAGCAAAACCGACGAAGAGCGGTGTTGCAAACATAAGCAACATGATGGTGCCGTGCATCGTAAAGATTTGGTTGTACTGCTCGTTGCTTAAGAACTGCATACCTGGACGCGAAAGTTCTGCTCTTAGAGCCAGTGCAAGCAAGCCTCCAATGAGGAACCAGGCAAAGGTAGTAATCAAGTACATGTACCCGATCGTCTTATGATCTGTTGAGGTTATCCATTTTACAAAATTCTTACCTTTAGCTGATGGCGCAACTGCGGCAGCATCTATGGTCGGACGTTCTGCATAAGTTGTCATGCCGCACTCACTTTCAGGGTTTCTAGATAAGCCTTATATTCAGTTGGAGTAACTACTTTTACGGTGAAGAGCATCTGAGAGTGATTGCGTCCGCACAAAATGTTGCATCGACCTGGATAGGTGCCTAATTTATTTGCAGTGAACTCAAGGCTATTTGTAACGCCAGGTAAGTTTTGCATTTGGATCATGAACGCTGGAATCCAAAATCCATGAACCACATCGTTTGAGGTAATTGTGTAGCGAACTTTTTCGCCTAGTGGAACTACCAGCGTTGGCGGATTTGCAGGAGTTCCTGTCACAAGCGCCTTCGGCCCCGCTTCTGGATATCCGAACTGCCAAGACCACTGAAAACCATCAACGGTGATCTCGTGGGCATAAGTTGTAGTTTTTTCAACGATCTCATTTTGCTTTACCGCTGTGAAGTAAAACAGAACTGCGACGATTATAAATGGAATGATTGTGTAGGCGACTTCCACTGGCACGTTGTATTGAGTCTGCTTTGGAAATTCACCTTTACTTGCATTCGCACGATGAAAGATTGCTGGCCAGATAATCAAAATTAAAGTGAAGACGCCAACTACGCCACCGGCTATCCATGCACCTTGCCAGAGGGAAAGTGAAATATCGTTAACACTCGAAAGGCCTTCTTCGAAACCTAGCCCCGAGACCTGTGCACATCCAGTTAAGAGAAGTGCAAGTGGCGCGAGCAGTAGAGCGCTCCATCGCGCTGGGCGACGTTCTTTGGCGGACATGAGCCCAAGGATAGTGCTGTATTTCCCTCATGCGCGCATTGGCTAGTAGCGTTCGCGGGGTGGTTCCAGTCACAGGAAATTTTCAGTCCGAGACAGCACTCAATTCGCTGGCTCAGGAAGCGATGCTCTCTGCCATCGAATCCGGATGGGCGGATCCCAAAAAAATAGGCCAGCATCCAAGTAAGGCTGCGATTTTACGCAATGGCGCAATCGAGTCGCTGGCACACCACCTTGGACTAGCTCCAGATCAGATTGAGATTACGGGTGAGGTGGGACTTAGCTACTTTCTTTCATTGGCCGGATTGCTAGATGAGAATAAGAATTTATATTCTGGGGCGGGCGATCGCAGCGGCGTAATTGCAACAGTCAGATCGCACAAGGGCCCGCGGTTTGAAATTCCGTTGTCCAAAGATGGCAGATTAAATTTTTCAACAACAACTTTTGCCCCAAATTCGGTTCTGGCCTTTCAGTTAGGCAATGGCGAAAGTGGCGCAATAAACGAATTGCCAAGTGATATTCCCGGGGACTTATTGATTTCTGTAGATAGCACGGCAACCGGTGCGCGAGTTAAGTTGCCGGCCAGATGGGATAGTGCGTGTTTTGATTCGAGGTCGTGGAATGGTCCAGCAGGGTTGGCAATAGTTGCGATCAATACCGCCGCGCAATGGAAAAACCCTCTCCCCCATATTTCTAGCGTTCGCCGCACCTACGGCACTTATTCATTGCCCTTGTTATTGGCCAGTGCTGTTGCGCTAGAAAATTACCGTCCTAGCGAGAAATTCACTCGTGAGCTAACCGCACGCTTTCGCACGGATGTTGCTCAGGCGCTTCCCGATGCGTTGATTGCTGGTGAACTGGAAAAATCCATGTCCCACTTAACTTCACTCGTGATTCCTGGGACCAACGGTGAAGAGTTGCTACGAGAGCTTGAACGTCAAGGCTTTGCTGTTGATTCTGGTTCGGCGTGCACCGCTATGAACTTGCAACCAAGCCACGTCTTAGCGGCAATGGGGCTACCAACAGATGGAAATATTCGCATTGCAATTCATACCGAAACAACGCTTGAAGAAGTTACTGGATTGGTTAACGCTTTGGTAAGTGCGGTTCGATCTCAGCAGCAGCGCTAGCGCCGTAAGCAGCGCTAAATCTTTCAACAAATTCTGCTGAAGTAAATCTGTATTCCTGTGTTCCAGTAGTTTCAATTACATATGTTGCAATCATCGAACCTAGCTGCGCACAACGTTCGTGGTTTAGACCCCACGCCAACCCTGCCACGAAGCCAGATCTAAATGAATCGCCAACGCCAGTTGGATCAATCTTGGCTTTTTCCTTTGGGCATGTAACTTTTATCGTTTCACCTTGACGAGATTCAACTCGCGCACCATCTGAACCCAGTGTGACGATCCGGTGCTGGACCTGGTCCAAAATCTCACCATCGCTCCACCCAGTTTTTTGAATTGCAAGAGCTAGTTCATATTCATTTAAAAATAGGTACGTAGCGCCAGTAATCAATTTCTTGATTTCTTCACCGCTCATGCGCGCCATCTGCTGTGAAGGATCGGCGGCGATGGCAATACCTTGCTGACGTGCTATTTCAGAGTGGCGCAACATAGCTTCTGGATCATCGGGAGAAATCACAATCAAATCAAGCTTGCCGGTCTTTTCCATAATCGGCGATAGTTCAATATTGCGCGCCTCTGACATCGCACCCGGAAAGAACGAAGCGATCTGATTGAGTTCGGTATCTGTTGTAACCATGAAGTGCGCAGTGTGCAGAGTTTTGGAAATCAAGACGTGTGAAGTATCTACTCCGTGACGAACCAACCAGGCATCGTAATCTGGCCAATCAATTCCTACGGCTGCGATCAATATTGGATTTAAGCCGAGTGAACCCATACCGAATGCGATATTTGCAGCGCACCCTCCACGGCGAACTTCCAAGCCATCGACTAAAAAGGATAGAGAAACCTTTTCGAGAGATCCCGCGACAAGTGAATCGGTAAATTTGCCAGAGAATGTCATTAAATGGTCAAGACCAACCGAGCCTGCTACACCAATTTTCATAGAGCTTTGATCTGGCTGTAAAGCTTTAGTTAAATGAATCTCCACAAGCGCAAGAACCCTGTGCTTGTGGATTATCGATTGTGAAGCCCTGCTTCTCGATCGTGTCTACAAAATCAATTGTTGCGCCCATCAAATATGGATCGCTCATCTTGTCGACAACAACTTTGACCGCACCGAATTCGCGCGCAATGTCGCCCTCTTGATTGCGATCATCAAAATAGAGTTGGTAGCGAAGTCCAGAACATCCGCCCGGCTGAACCGCAACGCGCAAGTACAAGTCATCGCGTCCTTCTTGAGCAAGCAGAGCAGCAACCTTGGCTGCGGCTACATCAGTTAGGGCGATGGAAGTGCTGGTGGTTGTCTCAGTAGTCATGTGCCAAGCCTACCTTCCTATCCCCGTCGATGCGACAGCAGCGCCGAAAATGCGCGAGAATGTGGTCATGTCCACATCTGGCCCAGTCTCGCTAACTAACTTGCTTTTGTTAGGGCAAGGCAGTGACTTGAAATCTGAGCGAGGAGTCTCTTGCACTGGAGAGATGCCCGCTGCAAGTGACCCAGATTTAGTCGAGCGGGCCGTCGCTGCGCGAGCCGCACTCGGAGATCGTGCGCTAATACTCGGTCACCATTATCAAAGAGATGAAGTAATCGCCTTTGCAGATATAACTGGTGACTCATTTAAATTGGCTCAAGCCGCAGCAGCACAATCGCACGCGGAATATATAATTTTTTGCGGCGTTCATTTCATGGCCGAGAGCGCAGATATCTTAACTTCTGCCGCACAGAAAGTTATTTTGCCAGATCTCGCCGCAGGTTGTTCCATGGCTGATATGGCTACTGCGAATCAAGTTCAAAAGTGTTGGGAAGACCTGACATCGGTTGGGGTATCTGCAACAACAATTCCAGTTACTTACATGAATTCATCTGCTGCTATTAAGAGTTTTACCGGAGAGCACGGTGGAACAATCTGCACATCTTCGAATGCCAAGAAGACCATGGAATGGGCTTTAAGCAAAGGCGAGAAAATTCTTTTCTTGCCTGATCAGCATTTAGGACGCAATACCGCGGTACTTTCACTTGGTCTATCGCTAAGTGATTGCGTGCTTTGGGATCCGTGGAAACCTATGGGCGGATTAACTCCTGAGCAAATTCGCTCGGCCAAAGTTATTTTATGGCGTGGCCACTGTTCAGTACATGGACGTTTTTCAGTCGAGTCAGTCAACGAAGTACGCAAACGCGTTCCTGGTGTACAAGTTTTAGTTCACCCCGAGTGTAAGAACGAAGTGGTATCTATCGCCGACGTTGTTGGCAGCACCGAGATGATTATCAAAACGGTTGAAGCATCACCCGCAGGAAGTAAATGGGCGATTGGAACTGAGTTAAATTTGGTTTCCAGGCTAGCAAAAGCCCATCCCGATAAAGAGATCTTGTTCTTAGATAAGACCGTCTGCTACTGCTCGACCATGAACCGTATCGACCTACCCCACCTCGTCTGGACGATGGAGTCACTTGTCGCCGGGCACGTGGTTAATCAGATCAAGGTCGCGGCCGATGTAGCCCGATTCTCAAAGTTAGCGCTCGAGCAGATGCTCGCTCTATAGTTTGCGTCATGACGAATTCAGCAGATAGTTCACAGAAAAAAGGGCGCCCAACTCCAAAGCGCAAGGAAGCACAAGCTTCCGCAAAAGTTTCATCACTAGCTCCCGCGTCCTCGAAGGCCGAGAAGAAGCGCGCCAAAGATGCCGCTCGCAATGCACGAATCGCACAAAGAGCGGCCTACTTGCGTGGAGATGAAAGTGCACTGCCGGCTCGTGATCGCGGAGTTGAAAAGAAGTTCGTCAGAAACTTTGTGGATTCAAGACGTTCAATCGGCGAATATTTCTTGCCGGTAATTGGTTTTGTATTGGTTCTATCTCTAATCCCAATTGGAGCATTTGCAGTAGCTGGTATTGCCATTATGTATAGCGTGCTTCTCGTATCAGTTGTTGATGGTTTTTTTCTCTCCCGCAAAATTAAGAGTGAAGTAACAAAGCGTTTTCCAGATAAGAGCACAAAGGGCTTGGGCCTTTACGGTTGGTTGCGTTCGACCCAGATGCGTCGCATGCGCGCACCAAAGCCTCAGGTAAAGCCAGGAGACAAAGTTTAACTAGTCCTGAATTTGCTACGCGCGAGGGTTTGGGCTTTTCGTCTCTTTCGGATCAGTAGTTGGAATTGAGCCAAGGGCTTTATCAATCGAAAGCATTACATCCTTAGATAGTTTGACCCCTGACGCTTTCACATTCTCTTTAACTTGCGCAGGCTTAGTGGCACCCATGATGGCACTGGAAACATTTGGATTCTGCAGCACCCAGGCAATTGCTAGTTGACCCATTGTCAGATCTACACTCTTTGCAATTGGCGCCAATTTCGCAACTGCTGTTAAGACATCATCGCGCATCCAACGCGAAATCATGCCAGCGCCAGATTTCTTATCTGTAGCGCGTGATCCGGCTGGCGGTTTCTTGCCCGCTAGATATTTTCCAGTGAGAACTCCCTGCGCCATGGGCGACCAAACAATTTGCCCGATTCCTTCTTTCGCACTTAGCGGCACAACTTCACTTTCGATAACTCTCCAAAGAGCTGAATACTGTGGCTGGCTTGAGACAAAGCGGTTATAACCCTTGGCATCTTGAATACCTAGCGCCTGACTAATCTGCGTGGCGTTCCATTCTGAAAAACCGATGTAATGAACTTTGCCAGATCGAATTAAATCATCGAAGGCGCTTAGAGATTCTTCCAGCGGTGTTTCATAGTCAAAGCGATGCATCTGATACAGATCGATGTGATCGGTCTTTAGTCGCTTCAGAGAAGCGTTGCAAGATTCGATTATGTGCTTGCGAGAGAGTCCGCGATCGTTCTTGCCAGACCCCGTTGGCCAATAAACTTTTGTGAATAATTCATAAGATTCACGTTTAATGCCTTTGAGCGCCTTACCGAGAACTGATTCTGCTTTAGTTGCCGCATAAACATCTGCGGTATCAAAAGTTGTTATCCCTAAGTCATAAGCGGTACGAACACATTTGATAGCGGCATCAGATTCGACTTGCGAGCCATGTGTAATCCAATTTCCATAAGAAATCTCAGATACATACATTCCTGAACTGCCGAGGCGTCTATATTCCATAGCCAAAACCATACCTTGCCAGTCAAGTGGCGCGTGGTGAGTTGCCACCGGGTCAGCGATATGGTTTGGTTCGCAGGTAAGGCAGCAAGGTTAACAATTGAATATCTAGAGCTTTCTTTTAGGGGAAGTCGGTGAAAATCCGACGCTGACCCGCAACCGTAAGAGCACCAAAGGTGCTTAAGTCGGATTACCTAATTGAAAAGTGGATTTAGACCAACACCCGCCGAGGTTTGCGGGGCGTAGTCACAAGAAAAGTATTTCTATACTTTATTTGCTGCTACCCCTGTGGGACTCTTTAAATTCGAGAGGCTACACAATCAAAATGCAATTCAATATTAAATCTAGAAAAAATATAACGTCAGCCGCGATTCTTGTTATCGCTTTTTCAAATCTCTTCTTTGCACCTAGCGCCAACGCCGCGGATAAAGGTTGGCGCTATTGGGGTTACTACCAGGCCGCCCCTGGTGCAAAAACTTGGACAGCTGCAATGACTGGACCGACAGTTGATATCAAAGATGGAGCGGTCGAAGGTTGGTCATTTGTATTTAGCGCTGATGACATTCCATCAATTGCACCTTCGGTAAAACCAGATTTCCAAACAATCTGCGGCAAGACGAAGGCAGATAAAGATACAAAGCGAATTGCGCTGGTGATTGATTTCGGTTCCAAGGCATATGCGCCTAAGGGTGAAAAAGTGAAGTCGACGCTGAAAACTTGCGTAGTAACGGCTAAAGAGTCACAGGGCATTGATGTGCTGGGCATGGTTGTTAAGGTGCGCTCCAATAAGAGCGGGTTGATCTGTGGACTAAATGGATACCCAGCCAAAGAGTGCGGGGTTGAAATTTCAACGCCAGCAGCCTTGAAGAAATAGTTTGCCTGTATGAAATCGCTGCATCCGCTTACTTGGTGGATCTGGTCCATGCTCATTGTTGGTGCAGTTATTGCAAGCAATAGCGCATGGGTAGCCGGATTCGCGATTGCGGTTGCAGCGATTTCAGTACATCAATTTGCAGAAGATGCGCCTTGGGCAAAATCATTTTGGTTCTCGCTCCGGCTTGGGGCGATAATTTTAGTTATACGTACCGTGGTTGGAGTCCTGATAGGTGTTCCTATTCCGGGAACCAAGTTGTTCAGTGTTCCGATTCTGCCTCTACCAAGTTGGATTGCCGGAATACGAATAGGTGGCGTAGTAACACAAGATCGATTGTTCTCTTCGATTCACGAAGGTCTTATAATTATTGCGGTCATATGCTTATTTGGCGCAGCGGTATCACTGACAAGCCCACATAAACTTTTACGAGTTACCCCAGTTGTCATCTACGAGTTTGGAGTCGCAACGGTTATTGCGACCTCCGCTCTTCCGCAATTGGTGCAGAGCGTGGGACGAATTAGGCGAGCAAGAACACTTCGCGGGGATGAAAAACCATCTTGGCGCTCTATCGCTATTCCGTTGCTTGAAGATTCCCTCTCACGATCTTTGGAACTAGCCGCAGCCATGGACTCTCGCGGCTACGGCGTTAGTCGCAAGAGATCTAGATATCGCCCCATTCCGTGGCAACAGATCGATTCCGCAGTTGTCTCCAGTGCACTAGTCGCGCTTGCTTTAGTTTTGGTAGTGCGCTGATGATTAATTTTTCTAACGTATCGCTTATCTACCCCACTTCAACAAAAACCATTTTAGAGGACCTCTCGTTTTCCATTGTGGAAGGCGAGCTAGTTCTAGTAATCGGATCAACCGGAACTGGCAAGACATCATTACTGCAATTGATAAACGGATTGGTTCCCCATCACACCGGAGGAATCCTGGCTGGTGATATCACTGTCGATGGAATTTCAACTAAGTTAGTTCGCCCTGGAGAACTTGCTCATTTAGTAGGAATTGTTGGGCAGAACCCAGCACAAGGATTTGTTACCGACACCGTCGAAGAAGAGTTGGCCTTTGGAATGGAGGCGCTCAACCTCGCCCCCGATTTAATGCGAAAGCGTGTCGAAGAAATTTTGGATTTGTTGGCACTAGCCCATTTACGTAATCGTGCTATTTCTACTCTCAGTGGTGGAGAACAGCAAAGAGTTGCCATAGGTAGCGCACTGGTAATGCATCCAAAAGTACTTGTTTTAGATGAGCCAACTAGCGCCCTTGATCCGATTGCAGCCGAGGAAGTCTTATCGATTCTGCACAGACTGGTTCACGATTTAAGCCTCACCGTTGTCATTGCCGAACATCGCTTAGAACGCGTAATTGGATTTGCTGATCGCATTATTCATATCGCAGGTGATGGCAACGCCAAAATAGATCTGCCTGAAATCATTCTTAAAGAGGCAGATATCGCGCCTCCTATTGTGCATTTAGCCAGAGCGTTGGGACTCTCTGACGTTGGACTGAGCGTTCGCGATGTCAGGAGAATGACAGAGACCATCAGGGACACCGGTAAAGATGTTGAAAATGTTTTGCCTGCTCTTGGTGATGAAAGAATTCTGGCAAAAGGTGTGACCATTAAATATGGCTCAAGCGTTGTATTAAAGTCGCTAAACGTTAGCGCGCGAGCTGGAGAAATTGTGGCGCTGATGGGTCGCAACGGTGCTGGTAAAAGTTCACTACTAACCACACTCGTTGGACTGCAGAAGCCGACTTCTGGAACATCGCACATTTGCGGAAAGGCCTCGACTGATCTGAAAGGTAAAGTTCGTCGTGAGATAGTTGGATTCATTCCGCAAGAACCTAGCGATCTGCTTTACGGTCAAAGCGTACTTGGCGAGTGCGATCAAGGCGACAAAGATAATCAAATCGCACCTGGAACTACATTTGCACTGCTACAAAGAATTGTTCCTTCGGTAAGCCCCGATACCCATCCACGTGATTTATCAGAAGGTCAACGCTTAGCCCTTGCCTTATCAATTGTCTTATCCGCACAACCCCAAGTCTTAATACTGGATGAGCCAACTCGCGGTTTGGATTATCAATCCAAAGCCTTGCTTAATGGATCTGCTGAAGAATTTTTCAAAAGAGTTAGGGCGTTGCGTAATGATTGCAACCCATGATGTTGAACTTGTAGCCGAACTAGCCGATCGAGTCATTTTTCTCGCAGACGGTGAAATTGTGGCTGATGGTCCGACTCTGGATATTTTACTCTCGTCCCCAGCCTTTGCACCCCAGGTCGCAAAAGTGATGTCACCACGGCGTTGGTTAACGGTTTCAGATGTGATTGCCGCGATGGAGTCGTGATGCTTAAAACCTCTGATATCTATCGTTTCTCGCGTAGATCGCAATTCACACTTCTTGCTGTCTCTATTTTTACCTTCGCCGGGTTTACTTGGCCATTCTTTGCACCCGATCAAAGTTCGGCACGGTTTGCGCAATATTTTTTCTGGATCGCCATCCCATTTACCTTCCTTTTACTGATTGCGCAGTTGAGTGATAAAAGCCTCGATGCAAAATCGGTTGCGCTACTTGGAATGTTGGCCGCGCTAATTGCTGCACTTCGACCGTTAGGTGCTGGAGCAGTCGGTATAGAGCCCATGTGGTTTTTATTAATTTTGGCAGCGCGTGTTTTTGGAAGCGCCTTTGGTTTTCTCCTTGGTGTTCTTGCCATGCTCGCTTCGGCCTTACTAACTGGCGGAATGGGACCTTGGTTGAGTTATCAACTATTCGCTGCCGGAGTTATTGGTTTACTAGCTGGCTCACTATTTAAGAGCCTTCGCGGCAAAGCTGAAATCGTTTTACTAATAGTGATCGCAATTTTTTCATCCTTGAGTTATGGACTAATGATGGATCTGCAATTTTGGCCCTGGGCAATCGGAACCAATACGCAACTCTCATTTATTCCGGGAGCTGATTTATCAATAAATCTGCGCCGTTTTATAACTTTTCATTTCCTTTCGGCGATGGCATGGGACATCCCTCGGGCAATTATCACGGTTGTGTTGACTTTAACTGGTGGCCCAGCGATATTGACGGCGCTTCGCAGAACCAAAAAACGTGCAGCCTTTTTAACTCCAATTGAATTTATCGAACGTGCGAAGTCACCAAAGGCAATTTAGTAACCATTGCCAATGAATCACGCCCCCGCACATCAATAACTAGCTGATCCCCCAATTTAACCGAGCTCGAAAGCAGGGCTAACGCAATCCCTTGCTTCAGAGTGGGAGAAAAAGTACCGCTGGTTACTTCTCCGACTATTTCACCGGAACTGTTTTTAACTTGCATGCCGGAACGTGGAATTCCACGATCTTGGCTGACTAGCGCGCGAACTCTGGGATGTGTGCCGCCGGCTTTCTCCGCGCGCAACGCTTCGCTGCCATTAAACGCTGGTTTTTCCCAACCGATAGCCCATGTCGCTGCCGCCTGAACCGGGGTAATTGCAAGTGAGAGTTCATGTCCGTGTAGTGGATAACCCATTTCGGTACGCAAAGTGTCTCTGGCCCCCAGGCCACAGACCAAACCATCAAAACTCTTTATTGCATCGGCAAGTGCATCCCAAACTGTTGTCGCATCATCCCAACGTGGCACGATTTCATAACCGTGTTCGCCCGTGTAACCAGTGCGACAAAGAATTACCTGACAGCCAGCAATCTGCACATGCTCGAATGCCATGTAATCCATTTCGGGATTTAGGCCAAAACTTTTTATTACCTCGCGTGATTTTGGTCCCTGTACGGCAATGACTCCGAATGATTCGTGAAGGTTTACGATTTCGATACCTGCCGGTACTCGTGACATGAGATCTGCGACGACATTCGTGGTATTTGATGCATTTGGAATCAAGAAGAGATCTGAAGCGCTATTGCGGTAAACGATCAAATCATCGACTACGCCACCTTCGTTGTTGCAATGCAAGGTGTATTGCGCTTGTCCATCCGTGATTCTTTCCAGGTCATTAGTAAATACTGTGTTCAGGAATTGCAGCGCGCCCGATCCCTTTACGCTCACCTTTCCCAAATGCGAAACATCAAATATGCCAACCCGCTCGCGGACTGCGGCATGCTCGGCCAATACACCTGCGCCAGGATATTCAATTGGCATCAGCCACCCACCAAAATCGGCCATCTTGGCAGAAAGGTTGATATGTCTATCGGCAAGTGGTGAATTTTTCATGACAACAACTTACACTTACCCGACCCTAAAAGTATGTTCGATTTGTAAAGCCTCTTAAAGGAGATTCAATGACCACCTTGCACCTTTCAGATGGAGCCATTAAAGATGAGATTCTGGTGGTGGGTCTCTCGTTTAAAACGACATCGAAAAAGGGACAAGGTGCGCTGGTAATCGATAGCGGAGACGTCGCCCTCGACAGTAAGAAGTTGCTGTCAACACTGGCAGATTTAGGGGCTACCGGAAAAGCTGATGAAGTTATTAAAATCCCTGGTACTGCAACCAAGTTATTGGTCTTCACCGGGCTTGGAGATAATAAGACCACTTTCACGGATGAGACTTTGCGTCGTGCAGCAGGTGCCGCGGCAAGATCCTTAGCCGGCAACTCCAGCGCCACATTTTCTCTTCCCGCTAAGAAGGCTGCCACGATCGCGGCGATTGCCGAAGGTGCGCTTCTTGGCGCATATTCATTTAATAAATTTCGAGTTGATTCAATGGTAAATCGTCAAGCAAGTTTGAAATCAGTAACGATTCATTCAGCGCTAGCGAAAAAGAGCGAAGGCAAAGATGCGCTCAAGCGTGCGGCAATTATTGGTGAGTACACCTGCTTAGTCAGAGATTTGATTAACACTCCCCCAAGTCACCTGACTCCAGATTCGTTCTGCAAGGAGATCACCGCTTTGGTGAAGAAGGTTGGCGGAACTGCGATTGGCTTAAAGGTTACAGTTACAAACGATGCGCAATTAAAGAGCAAGGGTTACGGCGGAATTACTGCCGTCGGCCAAGGTTCGGCCAATCCGCCTCGTCTTCTGCAGATTTCTTACACGCCCAGTTAAAGCCAAGGCGAAAAAGAGTTATGCCTATGTCGGTAAGGGAATTACCTTCGACACCGGTGGTTTAGCACTGAAGCCAGCCGCGGGTATGGAAGCGATGAAATCAGATATGTCAGGTGCCGCTGCGGTTTGTGCTGCGACGATTGCAATCGCCTTGTTGAAAATTCCGGTAGCCATCGATTGTTATGCGCCTTTGGCTGAAAATATGGTCAGCGATAACGCCACCCGCCCTAGCGACATCATCACTATGTATGGCGGAAAAACAATTGAAGTTCTAAATCCTGATGCAGAAGGCCGTTTAGTTTTAGGTGATGCTCTGGTCAAGGCGCAAGAGAATAAGAAATTGGACGGCATCATCGATGTTGCAACCTTGACAGGTGCCCAAGTTGTTGCACTAGGTACTCGTACAAGTGCGATCATGACAAATAACCAAGACTTCAGCGATCACTTCTTTGCAATTACCAAATCCGCCGGTGAAGCTTTCTGGCCAATGCCACTTCCCGTTGAATTGCGAGCATCCCTTGATTCGCCAGTTGCAGATATGGCAAATATCGGTGAGCGAATGGGCGGGATGATGGTTGCCGGACTATTCCTCAAAGAATTTATTGCACCAGAGTTACCTTGGTTACACCTAGATATCGCAGGCCCTGCCTACAACGAAGGCGAACCTTATGGATACACGCCAGTAGGAGGCACAGGCGTAGCACTCAGATCGCTAGTAGCGCTGGCCGAGGCGGCAGGCGTTTAGTAATCACAGGGCAAAACTGGCAAGATAGGTCCAACGAGCGAGAATTTCATGAAGGAGCGCGCACAGGTGTCCAACTTTGATCTAGTAATTTTAGGCGGCGGTAGCGGCGGTTACGCAGCAGCCCTACGTGGCGCCCAACTTGGATTATCAGTTGCCCTGGTTGAGGCAGACAAACTTGGCGGAACCTGTTTACACCGCGGATGTATTCCAACTAAAGCCCTTTTGCACGCCGGCGAGATCGCTGATGGAACACGCGATGCCAGTCATTTCGGCGTAAACGCCACTTTTAACTCTATAGATATGACTGGTGTTAATTCATATAAAGATGGTGTGGTTGCCAAACTGCACAAAGGATTACAAGGTCTAGTTAAATCGCGCAGTATCACTTACATCGAAGGCCACGGTAAATTGGTAGCGAAAGATACCGTTGAGGTAAACGGCGCGCGCTACACCGGCAAGAACATCGTTTTGGCAACAGGATCGTATGCACGGACCTTGCCTGGCTTGGAAATTGATGGAAAGAAAGTTATTACATCCGAACATGCCATCAAAATGGAATACGTACCAAAGAGCGTAATCGTTCTAGGTGGCGGAGTAATTGGTTGCGAATTCGCATCTGTTTGGAAATCTTTTGGCGCTGAGGTAACAATCATTGAAGGTTTGCCACATCTGGTTGCTTTGGAAGATGAATCATCTAGCAAGCAATTAGAGCGCGCCTATCGCAAGCGCGGAATCAACTTTGAACTTGGAGTTCGATTCAAATCTCATACCGTTACAGCAGATGGCGTGACTATTACCCTAGAAGATGGAAAAACTTTTACCGCCGAAGTGCTGCTCGTAGCCGTCGGACGCGGTCCGGTTTCGGCCAATTTGGGCTATGAAGAACAAGGTATCGCTATGGATCGCGGATACGTATTAGTCGATAACAAATGCCGCACAAACGTTCCGGGAATCTGGGCTGTCGGCGATTTAATTCCGACACTTCAATTGGCGCACGTCGGATTTGGCGAAGGAATTTTAGTTGCCGAAGAAATTGCAGGGTTAAATCCTCGTCCAATTAATTATGACGGTGTCCCACGCGTTACTTACTCAGAACCAGAGGTTGCCTCTGTTGGCTTAACAACAGCGCAGGCAAAAGAGCGCGGATATGACGTCGTCGAACTAAATTATGACTTAGCTGGAAATGGTAAGGCTCAGATTTTGCGCACCGCTGGCTCGATCAAATTGGTATCGCAAAAAGGTGGACCTGTTCTCGGAATACATATGGTCGGATCGCGCGTTGGCGAACTTCTTGCTGAAGCGCAATTAATTTTTAACTGGGAGGCATCTGCAGATGATGTAGCACCTCTCATTCATGCGCACCCAACGCTTTCCGAAGCAATGGGTGAAGCGCACATGGCACTTGCAGGCAAACCACTTCACGCTCATGGTTAATTCAACGGTAATAGGGAAAAGGAAGAAGCTATGACTTTCTCAGTAACGATGCCAGCGCTTGGCGAAAGCGTCAGCGAAGGAACAGTCACTCGTTGGTTAAAGTCCGAAGGTGACCACGTAGCAATGGACGAGCCGCTCCTTGAAGTATCAACCGACAAAGTTGATACCGAGATCCCTTCACCTGTAGCAGGAATCTTGCAAAAAATTGTTGTAGGTGTTGATCAAACTGTTCCAGTTGGTGCCGAACTTGCAATCATTGCTGACGGTGCTGCACAAACAAGTGCCCCAGTTCCAGCGGCTCCAGTAACTGCAGCGCCAGTTGTTGCCGCTCCTGTTGCTCCCGTAGTTGCAGCGCCAGTTGCACCCGTAACTCCCCCTGCAGCAGCGCCAGCTACCAATAATTCTGCAGGGACAATTATTACGATGCCAGCGCTTGGAGAAAGCGTTAGCGAAGGCACTGTCACTCGCTGGTTAAAGGGAGTTGGCGATAGCGTTGCAGTAGATGAAGCACTTCTTGAAGTTTCAACCGACAAGGTTGATACCGAGATTCCATCTCCTGTTGCCGGCACAATTATTTCAATCGATGTTCCAGTCGACACAACTGTCCCAGTCGGTGCGCGCCTTGCAGTTATTGGTACTAGCGGAGCAGCACCGGTAGCAGCACCAGCGCCAGTTGTTGCGGCGCCAGTTGTTTCAACACCAGTTGTCGCGGCAGCGATTCCTGCTCCGGCACCAGTAGTTGCAGCGCCAATTGTTGCACCAGCCCCAGTCGCACCCGCTCCAGTTTCGCAACCACTAGATGCTTATGTAACTCCAATTGTTCGCAAGTTAGCATCTGAACTTGGTGTGAATTTAGCAAGCGTTAAAGGAACAGGAGTTGGCGGACGAATTCGCAAGGAAGATGTTGAATCTGCGCGACCAGCAGCCAGCGCTCCTGCCTCAACTGCCCCAGCACCTGCTGCACAATCTCAACGTCCAGCAATTGTTGCGGTCTCACCACTTCGTGGAACGACGGTGACAATGTCTCGTCTGCGCAAAGTTATTGCCGCCCGTATGGTCGAGTCGCTACAAGTTAGTGCGCAATTAACGACCGTTATTGAAGTAGATGTTACGAAGATTGCTCGTCTTCGCGATCGTGCGAAGGCAACTTTTGAGGCACGTGAAGGTGTGAAGTTATCCTTCTTGCCGTTCTTCGCCGTGGCAACATGTGAAGCGCTGAAGCAACATCCGGTTCTGAACTCATCTGTTGAGGGCGACCAAATTATTTATCACGGCACAGAGCACCTTGGTATCGCAGTTGATACCGAACGTGGATTACTTGTCCCAGTAATTCATAGCGCTGGTGATTTAAATATGGGTGGAATCGCTAGAAAGATTTCTGATCTCGCAGCACGCACTCGCGATAACAAAGTCACACCGGATGAACTAGGTGGTGGCACATTTACTCTCACCAACACTGGCAGCCGCGGTGCGCTCTTTGATACACCAATTATTAATCAGCCTCAGGTGGCTATCCTCGGATTAGGTGCAATTGTTAAGCGACCAATGGTCGTTAAGGGTGAAGATGGCGGAGAAACTATTGCGATCCGTTCGATGGTTTATCTAGCACTTTCATACGATCATCGCGTTGTAGATGGCGCAGATGCAGCTCGCTTCTTGGTTACCTTGAAAGAACGCCTCGAAGGTGGAGCGTTCGAATCAGATTTGGGACTCTAAAGTAAATGAGCGTTCCACAACGCATTGCAATTACAGGCGCATCTGGACTAATCGGAAGCGCTCTCGTTGGCCACTTGAAGTCAGAAGGTCACACTGTGCAACGTCTAGTGCGTCGTGCGACCGTATCGTCTGATGAAATCCAGTGGGATCCCAAGAGTGGTTATGTAGATATTGACGCGCTGCGAGGTGTTGATGCAGTGATTCACCTCGCCGGCGTTGGCGTCAGCGATAAACGCTGGAGTAAAAAATTTAAGGCCGAGATTTTAAACTCGCGCTTACTTGGAACAACTGCAATCGCTAAGGCGGTTGCTGAAGTAAAGCCACAAGTATTTATCTCTGCTAGCGCAATTGGCTGGTATGGAGATTCGGGAAATCGCGCTGTTGTCGAAAGTGATTCATCTGGAAACGACTTTCTCGCCGCGGTTTGTCGCGAATGGGAAGCGGCAGCGGACTTGGCTGGCGAAGTTCGCACCGTCAAACTTCGTACCGGGCTTGTATTAGACCCAACTGGTGGCGCACTAGGTCGGATGCTCCCCCTCTTTAGATTTGGTCTTGGTGGAAAGCTAGGTTCAGGAAAACAATGGTGGTCTTGGATCACCTTGCACGATGTAGTTCGCGCAATTATCTTCTCGCTAGAAAAAAATATTTCTGGACCAGTGAATTTAACTTCGCCTAATCCGGTTACCAACCAAGAATTTACCGCCGCCCTTGCGCGAGCGATGAAACGTCCCGCTCTGTTCCCAGCGCCAGCTATAGCCTTAAAGATCGGACTCGGTGGTTTTGCAAGTGAAGTTCTTGGTTCAAAGAAAGTTGTTCCCACCGCACTAACAGATGTTGGATTCCAGTGGGACTATCCACACATTTCAACTGCGCTACAAGCCCTCGTCGAGCATTAATTCCTGGGCCGCAAGTCGACCCGACAACAGCGCACCATTTTGTGAAGGCGCCGATAAATAATCTCCTGCGAGATAAATAGTCTCATTAAATTTCGAACCTTTGGCTTTTCTCTTTCCAGGAGCAAAGAGCGGCAGCGCAGAGTTAATCTCATATTTTGCGATTAGCCTCCAATTCTCCGTCGAACTCCCCCACATCAAAGCTATGTGGCGACGAACTTCTGATTCGGATGCATGTGTAATAGTTGTAGACGAGATTAAGTGCTGACCTTTGGGAGCATAATTCTTTGAAAGATTTGAAATAACTAGTGAATTAACCACGGGTCCCCGATGATCGGCATCCAGTATCAATTCAGCGCTCTCAGATGGTGCATCGGTGCTCACGTGATACCAAGTCGTTGACCGGATAAGTGGAGATACTTCATCAGCATCTAGCAATTGTGCTGCGGTGGTTGCATCAGTTGCCAGAATAATTTTCGCTGCTACAAGTTCTCCTTGGTTTGTAAGTATGCGATTGCCGCGAATCTCTTCAACCTGGGTATTCAAGCGCAGATCAATTATTCTCCTGGCCAGAGTCTGCGCGAAAGTACCAACTCCGTGCGCTGGGATTCCTGATTTTCCAGAGATAAAACTGCCTATCAACTCTCGGCCGACCACTGCACTAACTTCTGATGGGTCAGTAAGAAATACACCTTGGAGAAACGGCTTTAACACCTTTTCAAAAAGGCCTCCAGTACCGCAACGCAAGAGGTGGCTTTGCACATCTTCGCCCGCTGCAGGTTTAGTTGCTAGGTATCTCAGAAAAGATGCTTTCTCTTTAAAGGTACCTGTCTTTAATGAGAAAACTGAAAGAGGTGCTTGACGCGGATCTCCGATTACATGTCTCTGATTTCCAAGACAAATGCCGACGGTTCGAGGCGCTATTTTAAAATCTAGATCTTTCGCCAAATCAAGACGCTTAATTTCAGGATAATTTAAATTGATCAGCTGAAAGCCTCGATCTAAAATAAATCCATCGATGACGTCAGTTGCAATTCGGCCACCGGCCCGGTCTGCACCATCAATAACCGCCACAGAGTGACCCGCATCTTGCAGCGTCAGAGCTGCGCTAATGCCCGCAAGACCCGCCCCAATTACGACATACATTTATCGCAAAAAACTATTTGTTTTGCAATTTAGAAGGCCACCAGATCTTTGGACCAATCTCATGGACTAGAGCTGGTACCAAGATTGAGCGAACGATGATGGTATCCAAGAGCACGCCAAAGGCGACTGCGAAACCGAGTTGTGCCAGCGGCACGAGCGGAAGTAGTCCAAGAACTGCGAAAGTTGCAGCAAGAACGATTCCGGCCGATGTAATAACTGCGCCAGTGACTGTAACGCCCTTGATTACGCCAGCACGTGTGCCGATTTTCGTACTTTCTTCTCGCACTCGAGTCATAAGGAAGATGTTGTAGTCGATACCAAGTGCGACTAAGAATATGAATGCAAAGAGTGGGAACGAGTTATCGCCACCTGCGAAACCAAATACATGGTTGAAGACCAAAGCACAAACACCAAGCGTTGCGAAATAGCTTAGAACTACTGTTCCCAGAAGAACCACTGCGCTTAATATGCTTCGCAGCAGCAAGCCCAAGATCAAGGTGATTACCAACAAGATAATCGGGATGATCGTCTTATTGTCACGATCATTTGCGGTACGAACATCGAAGTAAACAGCACTTGTTCCGCCTACCAAGGCAGTTGCATCTGCCTCTTTAGCAAGCTCACGAATCTTCGGAATGTCATTACCGGCTTCTACGCTATCTGGAACTTTGTTTAGCGTCACATTTAGAATTGCACGTCCATTAATGACCTTCATTTCAGGCGTTGGCTGTCCAGGAATTTCCATGCCATCGAGCATCGGACTAACATCTGTAACACCAGGTGCGTTCTTGATCGCAGCAGTAACAGCAGCAACCTTGTTAACATCCACCACAACCTGAGTTGGATCACCTTCACCGCCAGGGAAATGAGTTTCGAGGATTTTCTGGCCGACGACGGATTCTGGATTTCCTGTAAATGAATCAACGGTGCCAAGTCCATCGGTTTTTAAAGTTGTTGAAGTTGCGGCAAATGCCAAGAGAATGACCCCCGTGACCACCCATGCTTTGCGGGGATTTCTTCCAATTGAATTTGCAACTTTTGCCCAAAGTCCAGATAAAACATGATCGTCGCCATCATTTTCTGGCACCCGAGGCCAGAAAATCCAGCGTCCGAATAGCAATAAAAGCGCCGGCAAGAGGGTCAAAATTGTGATCATCGAGACAACGATTCCAATAGCGCCAATAGGTCCAAGGCTCGCGGTATTTGTTAACTGGCTAAATAGCAAAATCAAAAGTGAGATCGCAACTGTTGAGCCGGAAGCAAGGATTGGTTCCCAAACACCTTTATACGCTGCGCGCATTGCAACGAATCGGTTATCAGTGAAATGCAATTCTTCGCGATAGCGGGCGATTAGTAGGAGCGCATAATCTGTGGCAGCACCAATTACCAATACCGAAAGAATTCCTTGCGATTGGCCATCAACGTCAATGATGTCGTTCTTGGCCAACAAATAAATTATTCCGCCCGCAGTTGAAAGTGCGAAGAGCGAAGAAAGTAAAGGAATAATCCAAAGGACTGGAGATCGGTATACAAAAATTAAGATGACTGCAACTACGGCAAGAGTTGTAAGGAGAAGCGTCGAGTCGATCGAACCGAATGCTCCAAAAAGATCACCCAATAATCCGCCAGGTCCTGTTACATATGGCTTGAAACCGTTCGCCTCAGCGATTGGTTTGATGTCCTCACGGAGGGCTTCAATTGCGGCTGGCAGTACAGGTTCATCGTTTGGTAATAACTTTGCAATGGCATTGCCATCAAGAGGGATAATTGCAAGAAGCGCTTTTCCATCTGCGGCCGGGAAAACAGATATCACTTGGCCCGGGGCTAAATAATCAGAAATCTTTGCTGTTGTATCGGCCAGAGTTAAATCCCCAACTTTGGTGACATGATCACTAACCGCGGCGAGCGTTGCGGGAGTAAAAGTTCCTTCAAAAAGAACTAGCGCCGGAAAGTTAAATGAATCTTGCGAAGAGAAATCCTTGATTTGATCTGCAGCCAAGGTCGCTTCCGCACCTTTCGGCAAGAAAGATGAGTTGTTATTCTCTTGGACGGAAGTTAACTTCCCGAAAAGCGGTCCGAAAATACCGGTTATCACTATCCATGCGATCACCACCAACATGGCAATGGCAAATGGTTTACGGTTCTTTTGGGCGCGTTGCATAGTCACGATATATAGGCCTTTCGGGGCGTTTATGAGCAGAATTCGCTAGGAGTACAGCCTACCTTTACGCTGTACCAGTGCCACTACAAACGCCGATCACCGCCGAAAAACTCTCGGCAAATATTGCGTTAAGCCACGGTGGCCTGATGGATTACGAAGCTGCCCTTGTATTACAACGCGAATTCCATTCCGAAGTGGTGTCCGGTCAACGTCCCAATACTTTGATTCTTCTAGAACACCCGTCGGTATATACGGCCGGAAAAAGAACCCAAGATTTTGAAAAACCGACCGATGGCACCCCAGTTATTAACGTCGACCGAGGTGGGCGAATTACTTGGCATGGCCCCGGACAACTGATCGGGTATCCGATTGTTAAATTGTTAAAGCCAACTGAATTGGTGGGCTTTGTCCGCACTTTAGAAGGTGCATTGATAAAAGTATGTGCAGATTTTGGAATCAACGCCATACGTATAGATGATCGATCTGGTGTTTGGGTCAGCGATGCCAAAGGCGACCGAAAGATTGCCGCCATTGGCATCAGAGTGGCATCTGGTGTAACCATGCATGGCTTTGCACTTAACGTCTGCCCAGATCTCGCAGCATTTAGCCAGATCGTTCCTTGCGGCATAGATGACGCTGATGTGACTTCAATGGCGATCGAATTAGCACGCGAGATAAATTCTTCTGAGGTGATGGCTGCTGTTGAGAAGTATCTAATCGAAGCACTCGGTAAGGTAAGCGCATGACGATCGCTCCCGATGGCCGCAAATTACTTCGCATCGAAGCTCGCAACACCGAGACTCCAATTGAACGTAAACCTGATTGGATTAAAACCCGCGCCAATATGGGACCTGAATACACCAGGTTGCGCTCGTTAGTTAAGAGCGAAGGCTTGCACACGGTTTGCCAAGAAGCGGCTTGTCCAAATATTTTTGAATGCTGGGAAGATAAAGAAGCGACATTTTTAATTGGTGGCGATCGCTGTACTAGGCGCTGCGATTTCTGCAATATCGATACTGGTAAGCCTTTACCTATCGATCGCGAAGAACCACGCAAAGTTGCCGAATCTGTAAAAGCGATGGGACTGCGTTATGCAACCATCACAGGCGTCACCAGAGATGATCTTCCCGATGAAGGTGCTTGGTTATACGCCGAAACGATTCGTCAAGTGCACGAATTAAATCCAGGTTGCGGCGTAGAAATGTTGGCGCCAGATTTCCATGCCAAGTCAGAGTTACTAAATCAAATTTTTGAAACACAGCCAGAAGTGTTTGCCCATAATCTTGAAACTGTCCCACGAATATTCAAGCGCATTCGACCTGCATTCACCTACGAAAAATCCCTGCAAGTAATTGGGATGGCGCGCGATTTCGGTCTGGTTACCAAATCCAACTTGATTTTAGGACTTGGTGAAACCCGCGAAGAAGTTTCGCAAGCTTTGGTTGACTTACATGCCGCAGGTTGTGACTTGATCACAATCACACAGTATCTGCGCCCGACAAATAAACATCACCCTGTTGAGCGATGGGTAAAACCAGAAGAGTTTGTCGAACTCAGTGATGAAGCAGCCGCCGTGGGTTTTCTAGGTGTTATGAGCGGACCCCTAGTTCGTTCCAGTTATCGCGCAGGAAGGCTGTACAAGCAAGCGCAAGCAGCACGCGCTACGCAGGGATCAGCCCGTGGCTGAAGTTGTCTATCCCCCAGTAATTGTTGCCTTAAAAACCTTTTGGAAATACCTCGGTCTGCAATTTACATTTGAAGGCGATGCGCATGTTCCACGTAAAGGTGGAGCAATCCTGGCGATGAATCACATCGGATATTTAGATTTCGCATTGATTGGCACTGCCGCGTTGCCTTCCGGTCGACTTGTTCGCTTTATGGCTAAGAAAGAGATATTCGACAACAAAATAGCAGGACCATTAATGCGCGGCATGCATCACATCAATGTAGATCGCAGCAACGGATCGGCATCATTTGTCGCAGCACTTCGCGCACTTCGCGCCGGTGAAGTTATTGGAATTTTTCCAGAGGGAACAATCTCAAGAAGCTTTGAAATAAAGGAGTTGAAGTCCGGCGCCGTCAGACTTGCTATGGGTTCAGGTGTTCCTGTTATTCCAACGATCGTATGGGGCTCACAAAGAATTTGGACCAAGGGCGTAAAGCGAGATCTTCGCCGCAAGAAAACTCCAATTTTTGTGACTTTTGGCGAACCACTTATATTTGAAAAGGGCAGCGATGTTGATGCTGGCGAGAAGTTATTGCGCGAGACACTTCTTGGTCTTCTTCACGAAGTTCAAGGCAAATACCCAGATAGCCATATTGGACAACGCTGGGCGCCTGCTCGTCTTGGTGGTACGGCGCCCGCTCCCCTAAACTAACGCCATGTTTAATAGAAAAAAGGCGAAAGAGCCAAAGTTTAAAAAGGTCCGCTTCCAAACTTTCCGTGATGCTTATTCAGTAACCAAATCTGTTAAACCTTGGATTGGTGCCGGCATCTTTGGTGTCTTTGCTATTACGTGGGCGATTGGAATCTCAATCGGTATAACCGTCGGTCATCCAATTTATCTTGGCTTCGTCTCACTTCCTATCGCAGTTTTGGCTGCGATGTTCTTCTTTACACGTATTGCTGCATCGGCTGCCTATGTCTCAATTGAGGGACAGATCGGTGCCGGAGCCAGCGTTTTGATGGCCATTCGTAAAGGCTGGGTTACAACTCCTGCAGTTGCCGTCACCAAGAATCAAGATATGGTCCACCGCAGCATCGGCCGTGCCGGGATTGTTTTAACAGGTGAAGGAACCCAAGCAGTAAGAATAATGTTGCAGGACGAACGAAAGAAAGCCGAACGTTTTGCACCGGGTGTACCAGTTATTGAAATTATGGTCGGAGATAACGCTGGCCAAGTTCCTATCCGTAAATTGCAAAAGCATGTCGGTAAGTTGCCTAAGAAGTTATCGGCTCATCAAATGCGCGAAGTTCGTGCGCGCTTTAAGGCTGTCGGCGGGATGTCGCTTCCAATTCCAAAAGGACCAATGCCAAAGGGCGTTCGCGTACCTAAGCGTTAAGCTTTTTTACGTAGATCAAACAGCGCTGTACCGCTAAGGCGTTCGTGTATGCCGCGACCATTCTCATCGTAGGTAATTGCAGTTACGACGAGGACTAATAGGACCGTTCTGATCAGCGCCTGTATTGGCGAAGGTGAACCACCGTCGGTAAAGCGAACAACCTTCAGCCCCACAATTCGATGCCCCGCCGTTGCTCCTCCAAAACTGGTCAAAACCAGCACTTCGATAAAGAAGACCACCAAAGTTAGGCCACCCTCGCCTAATAGGCCGAGGGCAATTGCGTAACACATCAGCCAGTCGATGGTTAGCCCGAGTAAGCGCCGGCCCAAACTGATCTCGTGTTTCATGCGGGTGAGCCTACTGAATCGACCTAGCGGCTGCAGGTTTTACATGGATGTAACACACCAGTTATGCCAAAACGCCATATAAGTCTTAGGGTTTACCCAGATCGGTCGCTCTCAAAGTTGAGGCCCGAGAAAATCTGGCAGATGTGAAATTCCGCCTTACTCTCGAATAATTTCGAAGACACGAGGAGCTCGCTTAAATGTTTAAAAACTCGGCAGAAGTTTTTGCTTACATTAAAAAAGAAGATGTAAAACTAGTTGACGTTCGTTTTACAGACCTTCCAGGAATCCAACACCACTTCAACGTTCCGGTGGAGTCTTTTGACGAAGCCGTATTCACCGATGGCTTGATGTTTGATGGTTCTTCGATTCGCGGTTTCCAATCAATCCACGAATCAGATATGAAATTGCTACCAATTCCATCTTCAGCATTTATCGATCCGTTCCGCTTAGAAAAGACTCTTGTGATTCTCTTTTCTGTGCATAATCCTTCTGATAACACTCCGTATTCACGCGATCCACGTGGAGTTGTTGCAAAGGCTGTTGATTATTTAAAGTCAACTGGAATTGCAGATCAAGCATTCTTCGCACCTGAAGCCGAGTTCTATGTCTTCGATGCGGTTCGCTTCAGCACTGGAATTAACGAGTCATACCACCACATCGATTCTTACGAAGGTGCATGGAATACTGGCATCGTCGCAGATCCAGATGGAACTCCAAACCGTGGATATCGCACTCGCATCAAGGGTGGCTATTTCCCAGTATCACCAACCGATCAGTTCGCAGATCTGCGCGATGAAATGGTTATGGAACTTGGACGCGCTGGATTACTTGTTGAGCGCTCACACCACGAAGTTGGTACCGCAGGACAGATGGAAATTAACTATCGTTTTACCGACATCCTTAGCGCTGGCGATGAATTGATGAAGTTCAAATACATCATTCGCAACGTAGCCTGGGAAGGCGGCAAGACAGCAACGTTTATGCCAAAGCCACTCTTCGGAGATAACGGTTCAGGTATGCACGTTCACCAATCACTTTGGAAAGATGGAAAGCCACTGTTTTTCGAAGCAGGAACATATGGCGATCTTTCCGATATGGCGCGTTGGTATATCGGTGGACTCTTGAAGCACGCTCCATCACTTCTTGCATTCACTAACCCAACCGTTAACTCATACCGTCGCTTGGTTCCAGGTTACGAGGCGCCAGTAAACCTTGTTTACTCAGCTCGCAACCGTTCTGCATGTATCCGTATTCCAATTACTGGTTCATCACCAAAGGCAAAGCGCATTGAGTTCCGTTGCCCAGATCCATCATCAAATCCATACCTAGCATTCGCTGCAATGTTGATGGCTGGAATTGATGGAATCGTAAATAAGATTGAACCACCTGCCCCAGTTGATAAGGATCTCTACGAACTCGAAGGTGCGGAAGCTGCAGCTATCCCTCAGGTTCCAGGTTCACTTGATGCTGTTCTTGATAGCCTCGAGAAGGATCACGATTTCCTTACAAAGGGTGGAGTCTTCTCCGAAGATCTCATCGCAACATGGATCGAATGGAAGCGTAAGAACGAAGTTGATTATGTTCGCTTGCGTCCACATCCAGCTGAGTTTGAACTCTATTTCGATATCTAATTCGAACTAAGCAAAAGCCCCGTCGAATCTTCGGCGGGGCTTTTGCATTCTCTTGTACTCTTACCAATATGGTCCTTGATATCTTGATCGCAATTTTCTTTCTCTTCATCGGGTTAGAGATAACATCGACGCTAAGCCACCCTAAGCAAATACTTCTGCCTACTTTTGCTGCCCTTGGCGGAATGGTTGTACCTGCCGCAATATTTCTGGCGCTAAAACCAAGTAGTCCTGCCTGGGCCACTGCAATGCCCACAGATCTAGCGCTAGCTCTTGGCGTATTCGCACTCCTTGGGAAAGGCGCAAATCCAGCTGCCCGAATATTTCTTTTAACACTGGCAGTTGCTGACGATCTCTTCTCACTGATTGTTCTGGCAATTTTCTATGGTGACAAGTTAGATATCGCGCATAGCGCTTCGACTCTAGGTGCTGCAGCCATTGGCGCAGCGTTGGCGCTTATTCCGAGATTTCCAGTTGCAAGAGTCATACATTTTCTCTCGCCCATCTGCACTTTTTTCGTTGTTCCGGTCTACGTTATCTCCAAGTTATCTCAAGGAATCTCAATCGCATCTCTTTCTTCATCAACCGCTACATCACTGATTACAGCGCGCGTTCTAGGAAAAATCATTGGTATAACTCTATTTGCCTGGATTGCCGTAAAAATAAATCTCGCCAATTTGCCAAAAGATCTACGCTTTTCAGAAATTGCAGGTATCGGCGCCTTGGCCGGTATGGGTCTGACGGTTGCCTTAGTTATCTCAGAAGTGGCAATTGAAAGTGAAATAATTCAAGGTGATGTTAAGGCAGGACTTATCATTTCTGCAGCTATCTCAGGGATAGTTGGTTATTTCTGGCTTAAGCGCTCTCTTGCTTTGAAATAGTAGAGCGCGATAACAAAAAGTGACCGAGCGCACCAATAGCCAGGGCAAATAGCACTCCTACATTTGCAAAAGCCCAAGGTCCCTCTTTGCCACCGATTAAGAGCAATAAGTAGCCCTGCCAAGATAACCAGCTGGCAAAGCTATTAGTTACAAATCCCCAACCTACAAATGAACCAATTGCCATAATCGTTAGGGGCCGCCAATTCCAAATGCCATAACGACCAGAGGCAGAGAAAAGATCTGCTTCAACAAATGGCTTACGTCGCAGCAATACATCAGTTACAAAAATTGCAGACCAGGTTGCGATTGGCACACCAAGAGTGATCAAGAAGCCCTGAAATGGAAAGAAGAAGTTATCTGCGACCCAAACTATATAAATGGTTCCAACCAGCATGATTGCACCATCAATGCTTGCCGCTACGTGGCGCTTGATTGGAAGTCCAACAGAGATCAGAGTTAATCCGGATGAATACAGATCCAGAATTGCTCCGCCTACTAAACCTAAGATTGCGATTAGCGCAAAGATTGCCAAATACCATGTTGGAAGCAAGGTGGTTAGTGCGCCAATTGGATCCATTGCTATTGCCTCGGCCAACTTTGGATCACTGCCGGCCAAAAGTGCTCCGTATGTAACTAAACCAATTGGAACAATCGAGGCGCCGAAAACTGTCCAGCCAACAACGGAGCGATTAGAAGTCGTGCGCGGTAAGTACCGTGAATAATCTGCAGCCGAATTAACCCAACCCAATCCAATTCCAGTTATTCCAAATATTAGTGCGCCGATAAATCCTTGCAAGTTTCCTGATGGAATCGCAGAAACAGCGCTCCAATTCACCGAATCGATTGTCAAAACAATGTAAAGAATCGTTGCTGCAACCGTTACTAGCGTTAAATACTTTTGTAAGCGCATGATCACGCCGTGGCCAAGTACTCCCCCGTAAATTGTCAGAGCCGCAGCGATTACAAATCCGAGCACCATTGCTAAATCACGATCGATGTCACCCAATCTGACCAATATCGTGCCGGTGGCTAGCGTTGCCAACGAAACCAGAACAGTTTCCCAACCAACAAAAATTAGATAAGAAAGAAGTCCCGGAACGATATTGCCCTTAATTCCAAAAGTGGCTCGCGATAGCACCATCGTCGGAGCGTTAGATCTTTTCCCTGCAAGAGAACTAAAGCCAACTAAAAGAAATGAAAGTATTGTGCCGATAAAGGCCGCGGCCGCGGCCTGCCAGAATGAGATTCCGAAACCGAGAAAGAATGAACCGTATGACAGAGCAAGAAGTGAAACATTTGCCCCACACCATGGCCAAAATAGCGATGAAGCCTTTCCGATGCGCTCAGACTCGGTTATGACATTTGTTCCGTTTAATTCTAGGTTCAAAATCTTATCCCAATCGGTTAAATGAAAATGAATTAGCAAAGTCTATCTAATTGCGTAGGAGCTAAACTCATTTATCAAATTAAATCCAACTTTTTCATACGCTCGTTTAGCGCTTGCATTCTCAGCAAATACTCCTAGCCCCACGTGTGATATTCCTTGCACTGCAACTGATGCCAACATTTCTGTGACTAGCTCCTGAGCTAGGCCTTTACCCCGGTAATTAGTGTGCGTTGCGATTGATGCAAACATAACCTGTCCGGTGCGCCACTTAACTAAAGCACCGACAGAGACAAGTTGACCAGCAATTCTCTTACCACCCCAGAAAATCACTTCATCATTTCCCGGCCAAACCGATGATTTACGAGCATGGCCTTTTAGTAGTTCTGTTATCTCTGATTCATCAGTACAAATCTCGGCCTGCTTGCCTGAAATGAAAGCCTCGGTATCTATTGAATAGAAATCCCAATTTACGCGATGTACATATTTCGTGAGGTCTACTTTTACATTCAAAGTTGTAGAAAGACGATCACAGGGAAGAATTATGGGATCTTTTCCAAGTGCCATAGCAAAGACGGAACCATCTTCATCGGCCACTGAAAAACTCAAGTTATCCGCACCAACTTGGGCAGTGATGAAACGTTGCTCAGGTGCATAGGTGGTAAATGTCTCTAAGTCACTCGCGCGGTGTTTGAGTGAATTTAGTACCTCGGCGTAATTTTCAGTCGAGGAAGAAGTCAAGAAGGAAATCCGTTGTTCCGGGGACCACAGAATACTTTTCAAGATTCGTAACTCCAACTGAAGCCAACACCTCATCATCAACAAAGAAGTTTCCGGTGCAATCCTTTGATGTGCGATTTAAGATCACATAGGCGGCATCAGCCAGGATTTCTGGTGTGCGACAGGCCGCGGTATCGATTCCTGGAATCATTTGCAGCGCAGCCGTATCAATTGCCGTACGTGGCCAAAGCGCATTAACTGCAATCCCGGTCTTGCGATATTCCTCGGACATTCCCAAAACACACATGGACATTCCATACTTTGCCATCGTGTAGGCAACGTGATGTTGGAACCATTTCGCTTTCATTGATAGCGGTGGGGATAAAGTCAAAATATGTGGGTTACGGCCAGCCTCAGCAGATGCGCGCAGATGTGGGATCGCTGCTTGCGAGGTAAGAAAAGTGCCGCGCACATTTACATCAAACATTAAATCAAAGCGCTTGGCAGGAGTTGCCTCGGTGGGCGTTAAATTTATTGCGCTGGCATTGTTGATCAAGATATCTATGCCACCGAAGGTTTCAGCGGCTTGCGATACAGCAGCAGCGATTTGTGCTTCATCGCGTAAATCGCATTGAATAGGTAGCGCCGTTCCACCTGCAGCGCGGATTTCTTCAGCCGCTGAATGAATAGTGCCCGGCAGCTTTGGATTTGGATCAGATGTCTTTGCCGCAATTGCAACAGATGCACCGTCGCGCGCGGCTCGCAATGCGATCGCTAAGCCGATGCCGCGTGAGCCGCCCGTAATAAATATTTTCTTGCCAGATAGGTCTCCGGAGATTGTCATTATTTACCTTTCTTTGCCATAAAGTTCATGAACGCTTCCATCGCTTCATCTGACTGCAGTGCAAGTGAGAAGAGTTCAAATTCTGCTTTCATGACTGCTGCAACAGCATCATGTTTGCTCGCCTTTAACAACGCCTTCGTGTTTATCATCGCTTGCGGTGGATTCTTTGCAATTTGATTTGCCAGTTCCATCGCTGCGTGGAGTGGATCATCTGCAATTGAGGCAACTAGCCCCATTGTCTGAGCGCTTGCGGCGTCAAAGCTTTCTCCGGTAAAGAATATTTTCGCAGCCCTTTGATATCCGACTAAAAGAGGAAAGAGATAGCTTGAGCCCGCCTCTGGAACAAGGCCAAGGGATGCAAATGGCATTGAGAATTTCGCACCCGGTGACGCGATCACAACGTCGCAATGCAAGAGCATCGTCGTTCCGACGCCGACTGCATTACCTTTAACAGCGGCGATAAGTGGTTTTGGAAATTCGAGAAGTGAGCCAAGGAATCGCGCAACATCGCTGTCTTGACCAGTTGGTGGATTGGCTAAGAAATCTGCGATGTCATTACCGGCGGTGAAATGATCACCTTCGCTCGTTAGAACCACCGCTCTGACTGCGAAATCACCGGCAGCCTCATTTAAACCAGTCGCAAGTCCCGCATACATCTCGCGTGTGAGCGCATTCATTTTCATGGGACGGTTGAATGTGAGTATCTGAACTTCGCCTTCACGGCGGCTGATGATTTCGGCCATTCGCGCATCCTACTGGTTGGTAACCCTTGAGGAAAGGAGCAGAATGGAGAGCGACGGAGAGGTCAAAATGGCAACGGATATAACCATCGCCCAACGAGAACTCAATCCATTCGAAAAATTAGTCTTGGGTTTACTTTGCGAAGGTAAAACTAATTCGGCTATCGCCCGAGAAACTTCGCATACTGAAAAAGTAATTGAAAATACAATTAGTCGCGCGGCTAAGGCGTTCAGCATTAAATCTGATCCAGATACAAATATTCGAGTTCTGCTCGCGCTGGCATTTCGCACCCATTTTGGTGATGCAGCCTTTGATCGACTAGGCGTTGCATGTGCGCATTTAGAATTAAATAGCGAAGGCCAGACTCTCTGCAATCGTGACATTCATTAGATTCATTTAAGTTAACTCGCTCACTTTTTGCCTAGGGCTAGCACTCCCCATGTTTGGGAAAGTGCTGGCCCTTACCTTTTCAGGCATCTTGATATCAAGACAAGAGTATTAATTGTCATGCACTTAATCGTTAGGTGCATACAAGGGAGAGATTAAAATGAAGAGAAAGAATTTTGACAAGATTGTAACTGCAGTTGGTTTTGGACTTGCAGTCTTTTTACTGATTGCTGCCGGGCTGCTTAACTGGGGTGCAGGGTTTGCATCCGATGCAGTTAGCGCACAACTTAAAGCACAGGAAATTACCTTCCCTGCTGTAACAGGAAACGCTGATGAGTCAGCAGATATAACTACATTTTTCGCAGATAACGGTGACAAGATTTTATCTAACGCGGCTCAAGCGCAAATGTATGCTGATCACTATTTAGGTTTCCACTTATCAAAGATGCCAACATACGCAGCTGCATCAGGAGCAAGTCGCGCTGCAGCAGCCGCAGTGGCAGCAAATCCATCTGATGCAACTTTGAAAGCTGAAGCAGCCGGTAAAGCCGCAATGCTGGATACAGTATTTAAAGGAACTGTTCTGCGTGGAACTCTTTTGACTGCCTATGCATTTGGAACACTTGGTTCTATCGCCGGAATTTCCGCACTTGTTTCTTTAGCCGGAGCCTTAGTAATGCTGCTGCTATCAATTCTTGGGTTGTTACATATTCGTCGCGCCGATGAGGATGCGACGATTTAACCCTCAACTCTCCGTGAGGGCGCCCCTCGTTGGCTCGATAAGAAGAGTCAGCGAGGGGTATTTATCTACCGCAGGTAGGATTCCCAAATGGTCATTCCTAGCCGCCTCTTTGAATACATCATCGCTGCGATGATAATTATTTTGGCACCTGGCCCAAGTGTTCTATTCGTTATTGCTAGAGCAATTGCTTGGGGCAGAAAGATTGCAGTTTTTACGGTAGCCGGAAATGTGACTGGGGCATTTGTACTTTCATCTTTAGTCGCCTTTGGTTTAGGGCCGATACTTTCTAGTTCAGAGTTGGCTTACTCGGCTGTGCAATGGGGTGGCGGTGGATACCTTGTCTATCTGGGAATTAGCGCGATTCGCGCCCGCAAAATTCATGCTGCCGATATGCGCAACCAAGGCGGCAGCGTTCCAACATTTTGGCGGTCAGTTCGAGATGGTTTCTGGGTTGGTGCTTTAAATCCGAAAGGGTTGGTTTTCTACGCAGCAGTACTGCCACAGTTTGTAGATATCGAACGCGGGCAGGTGACTTCGCAACTCTTGCTACTAGGCGCGCTCTTTTCAATTTTGGCGTTTATTTCAGATGGCACTTGGGGCTTGCTAGCCGGAACCGCGCGTGCGTGGCTGGCAAGTGATGAGAAACGTTTAGAAAATTTAAGATCTATTGGTGGAATAGTGATGATTACCTTGGGTCTGTTGGTGATTGCGTCAGCGGTGCGTGATTTAATCATCCACATGAATTCAAAGATCGTCAAGCCAGCAAAAGCCAGCGCGCGACACAATTGCTCCTTCAGATTTAACCTTTGGTTTATCTACCTGCAAGAGATGTCTTTGGATTAAGTACTGGTTTAAAGTCACGATGCCGGGACAATTTCCGCTAGTTAAACCACTATCGGCATCACAAGAAGAACATTTTCATCGCGCGGCTATGCCAGATCTTGATCCTTCGCTTGCCCCGGGTGTTGTTAAGCAATGGGGACAATGGGTAAAGAGCGCCCCGATTGAAATTGACGGCAAGGCAACGCGTTGGAGAATTCTTGGGAATTTACGACCTACTGGCTCACTATGAAGATGGCACAGTTGGAATCATCGACTGCAAAGTCTCAGATTCAGATCGCGACAACGCCCAGTTCTATGCCCCGCAACTTGAGGCCTATGCCTACGCCCTAGAAAACCCTGAAAAAGGCAAAGCCTTTCCCGGTCTCATCGATGGGGCTGTTGGTTTGGAAGTTAGCTGGCAGTTACCGAGACACGTCAGATGGCAACTATATGGATTTGGGGTAACCCAACACTACCTTCATGTAACGCGTGATCAAGCGCAATTCAAATCTCTTGATCTCAGATTTGATTGACGTTATAGAAGGCGATCTGCCCGATGCCGGACCAGATTGCGATACCTGCAATTACTTAATCAAAGCGACTTAGCAATTAGAAAGTAATTAATCTTCAGCTTTCTTCTGTACTGATTTCTTTGCTTTAGTCGCATAGGTGTCAACATACTCTTGGCCAGACATCTGCTTGTATCGTTGCCATAATTTGATCGGTGACATCACGTAAGATACTGCAGAGTCTGTCGAATCACCCTCGAAGTACATCGGTTCACCAAAGATCATTTCAACGCGCATAACCTTTGGAACGACCGTTCCGGTTGGTTGAATTTTCTCAGTATTAAACATCGCCACTGGAATAATTGGTGCACCGGATTCGATTGCCAAACGCGCGATACCAGTGCGCCCCTTGTATAAGACGGCCATCAGGTGAGCGTGTGCCTTCAGGATAAATACCGAGACACTTGCCTTCAGCCAGAACCTTTAAGACCTGTGATGAGCGCTGCTTCACTACGGCGTCCGCCAGAGCGATCAACTGGAACTTGGCCAAGAGCGATAAAAGTTAACTTCTTCAATGAAACCTTTAGGTCCAGGCGAAGTGAAGTACTCACTCTTCGCCAAGAAGGTGACCTTGCGCGGAACAACGAGCGGCATAAATATTGAATCGCTAAATGATAAGATGGTTTGAGGCGATAATCAGCGGACCAGATGCCTGGCACGTTACGTAAGACCTTTCACCTTTGGGCGAAAGAGCATCATCAGAAATGGGGTGAGGAACGCGCGCAAGATGCCGTACGGCAGGTTGTTCATGGCGCTAATTTAGCGCCAAATCGGTCGCAATGTGCGAATATGAACCATGGAGCAAGAGCTATGAGCGAGAAAAGATAAGCACGCGATCACGACGCAGATGACGCTACATGAACGTGAATTAATCGAATATGGAATTTCAATCAATGGTCGAAGGACTTTCACTTGACGAATCTTCTCCCTCAACATATCTAGACGAGCTAGAAAATTTTGTGGACCAGAATAAATTTATCGCTCCCACTCCCCCACGTAAATCTATATCGGCAAATTTACAATCCGCACTTTCTGCATTCAAAAAGTGGAAAGATGGCAAGACAGATTCGCGATGGCGACGGAGTAGCGCTCTAAATTCTAGATAAATCGGCGACACCAACTAAGCCGGCATGGTTTCCAAGAACAGCTGCAACAATTTCTGGATATGGATGCTTGCCACTAAATGGAATTAATCTAAGCGCAGCATCACGTGTTGGTCCCAGGAATAATTCGCCCGCATCAATAACGCCACCGCCAAGTACCACGCAACTTGGGTCAATTACCGCGCATAATGAAGCGATACCAGCACCTAAGTAAGTAGCCATGGTGTTAAAGGCTGCGATCGCAACTGGATCACCATCGCGCGCTGCTTCGGTAATGTGGTTTCCTCTTAAGCCTTCAATAGTTCCGTCTCCACGGTCTAACAAGTTGCGCGCTAACAGCGGGCTGGCATCGATCGCTTCGCGAGCATGTCGCAGAAGAGCTGAACCAGAGGCGTATTGCTCAAGACAGCCTCGTATTCCACATCCACACAATTGGCCATCTGGAACTAATCGAATATGACCCAATTCAGCACCAATTCCAAATGCACCACGGAAAACTGAACCACCAAGAATTAAACCTCCGCCAACTCCAGTGCCAAGAGTTAACATCATTAGATCATTACGTCCTCGTCCAGCGCCGAATTTGAATTCTCCCCAAGCGGCAGCGTTGGCGTCATTTTCTAGAACAATTTTCTTATGAAGAATCTCTGTTAGTTCAGCTACGAGATTTACACCGTTCCAATTAGAGATATTTGGAGTGGCCAACATAGTTTGCCGATCGGATGAAATAAATCCAGCTGCAGATACTCCAATGGAATCGACCGGGTATTGCTGCGCTAATTCGTTTGCCACGTTCGCAATTGCTTCCGTTAGCGCGCGACCGCCTTCGCGCGGTGTATCGCGCCTGGCAGTAGCCAATATTTCTCCGGCACCAGTTACGACACCTCCGAGAACCTTGGTGCCGCCAATATCAATTCCAATTGCGTTTACAGCCACTTAGTTAGCCTTCGAGATGTTCTTTAAGCTGCTTTAGCGCGCTATCGATAGTTGATTTCTCTTGCTTTGTAATCATCATCGCTGGAATTGGCATAGAAAGCCCCACAGCTAACTCATAAGTCACTGAGGTTGTGTCAGCATCTAAGCTCTTGAGCAAATATGCGCCATCCATTTTGGTAAGTATGTTGGCATCTTCAAGTGAGAAGGTGACTTTAGAAGGAGCAGAAGTCCAATCGAAGGCAAGGGTTACTACATCTTTAACAGGTCCGGCATCAACGGTTAACTTGGCTTTAAGTGCTCTGCCCTGCTCGTCGGTCTCCAGTACCTCAACCTTTTTAAATGATGCAGACCAGTCGGGGTAGGAAGCTACGGCAAATAAGGTTGCGCCAACTTCGGCGATAGGGGCATCGATGCTGATCGTGGAACTGCTGAATTCGCTCATGGCCAAAGGTTACCTGTAAAAAAAGACCTTTCCAGCCTCTCCCCTTTCTTTAACGCGGGCGCTAGCGTTAGCGCCATGAACGAAATCTCAATTGCGCCCCTTGTCCCTGCTGCCGCTTCCGGCAACCTCACAAATCTGATCGCAGAACGCGCCTGGTTTGAACCTAATCGCACAATGATGTCGCGTCCCCTAGGAGATGGCTGGCAGAAAGTTAGTGCACAAGAGCTTGATGCTGAAGTTCGCGCAACTGCAAAAGGTTTAATTGCCGCCGGAATACAAATAGGTGATCGAGTAGCAATAATGGCGCGTACCCGATACGAGTGGACGATCTTAGATTTTGCCATTTGGTTTGCTGGCGGATGCGTTGTTCCGATTTATGAAACATCTTCTGCCGAACAAGTTGATTGGATCCTTAGCGATTCAGGAGCTGTTGGCTTAATCGTTGAAACTCCAGCACACCGCGAATTTGTCACTCCAGTTCTTCCATCGCACACAAAACATATTTGGACTATGACCGAAGACGTCCTATCTGTGCTAGCAAATGCTGGTGCACATATCGGCGATGATGAAATCGATCGCAGACGAAACGCATTACTGCCAGAGACATTGGCTACCTTGATCTACACCTCAGGAACAACTGGAAAACCTAAGGGAGTTCAATTAACGCACGGTAACTTCCTATCCGAATGCGGAAACGTTGTTGAAGGTGCCAGCGATTTATTCTTGAAACCTAATGGCTCAACACTTCTCTTTCTGCCAGTTGCTCACGTTTTCGGACGAATGGTTCAAATTGGAGCCATTCGTGCAGGTTTGCACCTTGCGCATTGCAGTGATCCGGTCGGGCGACTGCAGCCAGATTTAGCTTCATTTAAGCCAACATTTGTTCTTGCTGTTCCACGTATATTTGAAAAGGTCTACAACGGCGCAGAAGCCAAGGCTGATGCCGCAGGAAAAGGAAAGATATTCCGTAAGGCTGCCGACGTTGCTATTGCATATAGCGAAGCGATGGATAAACGTGGATTTAACCCACTTCTTTCGGTCAAGCATGCTTTGTTCGACAAGTTAGTTTTCTCGAAGATTCGCGCAGCACTGGGTGGCAACGTTGAGGCAGCAATTTCAGGCGGTGCACCACTCGGAACTCGTCTGGGCCATTTTTATCGCGGGGCGGGAGTCACAATCTATGAGGGCTACGGTTTAACCGAGACGACTGCGGGAGCAACTCTAAACATCACAGGTTCAATCAAAGTTGGCACAGTAGGTAAACCAATTCCTGGAACTTCCATAAAAATCGCCGACGATGGTGAAGTCCTAATCAAGGGACCTATCGTCATGCGTGGATATTGGCAAAATGATGAAGCAAACTCTGAAGTCTTTACCGAAGATCGCTGGTTTAAATCTGGAGATTTAGGAAAGATTGACGAAGATGGTTTCCTTTCTATCGTCGGACGCAAGAAAGAACTGATCGTTACCGCCGGTGGCAAGAACGTTGCCCCAGCAGTTCTGGAAGATCGCTTGCGTTCTCATCCTCTGGTCAGCCAGTGCATGGTTGTCGGTGATAACCAACCATTTATCGCAGCGCTTGTAACTATTGATGCTGATGCACTTAAGAATTGGATAACCGCCAATAAGAAAGATGGCGCCACTATTGCAACTCTTACCCAAGATCCAGATCTTATTTCTGTAGTTCAAACTGCCGTCGATGAAGCAAATAAGGCGGTAAGCAAAGCGGAATCCATTCGAAAGTTTGTAATTCTGCCTACCGACTTCACAATCGCTGGAGGGCAACTAACAGCGAAACTCTCTATCAAGCGACATGTAGTTGCACAAGAATTCGCACAGGAGATCTCTGAACTCTTCGCCAAGTGAGTAACACCGCTCGCTTAGATCTGGCACGCGAACTCCACGATGGAATCGCTCAAGATCTGGTAGCACTCGGTTACGAACTGGATCTCTTGCTGGCAAATTCTGCTACATCAATTCAATCGCGGATAGAAATTCGCGGGATACGATTTCACGTTGATGAGATGATCTCTAAGGTGCGTCGCGAGATGTATCAACTTAGAGATCTAAAGATAGAGAGCGTTCAGGATTATCTCGCTACAATCGCTCAGCAACTTTGTGGTGCAGCCTTGACTAAAGTTGATATCGCGGAGTTTTTCATTAATGAAGTAGTCGGCGATAACGTTAAATTGATCGCTACAGAGTTACTACGCAACAGCGTTAGCCACGCTAGGGCTAGCGAGATTGAATTGCACTTGAGCCAGATAGAAAATCACATCTACCTAGAAGTGCGCGATAACGGTATTGGAGGTGTCACCATGGAGAGTTCACGTTTGGGTTTAATTGGAATACAAGAACGTGTAGAAAGCTTCGGTGGAACCCTTTTCTATCAATCTACTGAACTTGGAACTCGCATCTCCGTAACTCTTTGATTGATCGGATAAGCCCGCAAATACTTATTGTCGATGATCATCCCTCAGTTCGATCCGGAGTCCGACGCGCAGTTGAAGCTGCTGGAATGCGCTGTTGCGGCGAGGCAGCATCCCGAGATGAAGCCTTTGCTCAAATAGCTCTGCATAGCCCAGATGGTGTCCTTCTTGATTTAAATCTTCCGGATGGTTCGGGGCTTGATGTGATTACTTGGATTCGCAAACACTCGCAAACTATGGCAATTGTCATGTTAACTATGAGCGATGAGGACTCACATTTATTGGCGGCGATGAAAGCAGGAGCCAGTGCATACGTGAAAAAGAGCGCTCCCCTGTCGCAGGTCATTGCCTCACTTAAAGCAGCGCTTGCTCAACCCAATAACTTCAGTGCCCCAGGAATGGCAGCAGTTATTTCAACATCCAAAGTAGCTTTTGATTTAACTCCCCGCGAACTTAGCGTTCTCAAGGCGATTTCACTTGAGGGTGCTAACAAGGAATTAGCAAGGTCTCTCTTTATTTCTGAGGCGACATTCAAAACCCATCTCGCATCGATCTATAACAAGATGGGTGTATCAAGCAGATTTAGCGCAGTTAATAAAGCGCGTGACCTCAATCTTTTATAAGTAGATCCTGGAAAGCCCCTGCCCAAATTTCCCAACGCCAATCTGAATAAATCCATTTGCGCCCCGCAACTCCCATTGCTCTCGCGGCTTCAGGGTCATCGAAAAGCGAAATTATCGCTCTGGCAACATCCTCTGGATTCGTGCCATCGACAGTTAGACCAGTAACTCCTTCAATCACCGCATCTGGCGCGCCCCCTGATTTACCTGCGACAACAGGAAGTTCACACGAACTGGCTTCTAGATAAACAATTCCCAGCCCTTCAACTTCTAAACCCGCTAAACGAGATCGCGATGGCATCGCAAAAATATCTCCGGCGCTTATATATCTCGGTAAATCCGAGTGCTGAATTCTTCCAATGAAAGTAATTGCCTTCGCAACTTCTAACTTTGCGACTAACTTTTCCAAATGTTCTCGATATGGGCCCTCACCGACCAACAAAATATGTGCAGTGGGATGGTGCTGCAAGATCTTAGGGAGGGCAGCAATCAAAGTATCTTGACCTTTGCGATGAACAAGTCGACCAACGCTAACAATTACCTTTTTATCACTTAAGCCTAGGGAGTTACGTAATTCTGGCGCACCCGGATGGGGCGCGAAATGATCGGTATCTATGCCAGGTGCGATTTTGACCATCGCTTGCGAAGCGGGTTTTGACAATGAACGTGAAATTTCGGATCGCGTAAAATCTCCTAGGTAAGTCAAATGATCGACGTTGTTGCCGATGAAGCGAATTGCCAATTTAAATGGCCACACCTTCGACCACCAAACTTCGTGTCCATGTGTAAGTGCGACTATTCGAGTTATCCCAGCTTTGCGTAATCCTCGAGACATCACAGCCAACGGTGCGGCGGCTCCGAATAGCGCAGTTTCAATCTTTTCTTCTCTAATAATATTTTTAACGGCGCGAGCTACTCGTGGAGTGGGTAGCAAAATTTTTGACTTATCTCGAATGACTCTTACTCCGAAATCGCGTAACCATTTTTCATCATATTGGGATGTCTGATCTTGCTTGGATGTATAAACGGTTATCGCACCTTTAGGAAGTCGCTCAATCAACCCCATCACAAAAGTCTCGATACCGCCGGCGCGAGGGCCAAAATCATTGGTAATACAGATTATTTTCTGAGGCATTTATTCAGCTTTAAAAATAATTAGAGGCGACGCGCGCCGATATACGGTTTGCGCCCCAAACTAGATGCACTGGCAACCTTGACGCGTGAACCAGAACGAGGCGCATGAACCATCTTGCCGCCACCCAAATAAATTCCAACGTGAGAAATTGGGCGACCGAAGAAAATAAGATCGCCTGGCGCCAAATTGGCGCGTTTAATCGATTTTCCATAATTGTATTGTGCGCGCGATGAGTGCGGCAGTGAGACGCCAGCGGTCTGATATGCCCGCATAGTTAGTCCCGAACAATCCCAATAAGTCATTCCGTCGGCGCCAAAAACATACTTATCGCCGATCTGTTTCAAGGCAAATTGCAAAGCTTTACCAGCGCGACCCGATACACCAGAGGCTGACTTTGCGGCGGCTAGCGATGAAGCTTGATCGGCATCTTCTTCTTCTTGTGCCAATCTTGCCAGGCGTTCACGATCTGCCTTCTTTAACTTTGCCAGCAAAGCCTCTGCTTCAGCAAGTTTGGAAATTGCCTGCGCGCTCTGGGCCGCTAATTTTTTCTGCGTTGCAGTAACCAGAGCCAACTTGTCATTGACAGTCAATGACGTTGCGGTCAACCGCTGCTTTGCTGCTTGGAATTTTCTTAACTCGACAGATTTCTTTCTGGTTATCGCCTCAAGAGAACCGGCTGCAGATAAGTAAAGTGCTGGATCAGATGAAAAGAGAAGTTCTAGGCTTTGGCCTAAACCTCCGGTCTTATATTGTTCGATTGCGATTGCACTTAGAGTTTTGGAAAGTTCGCTTACGCTCTTGCTCTGCACCGCTTCCTTTGCCTGAATTGTGGCCAAGGTGCGATTTAGTGAGGCGAGTTTTACCTTTGCTTCTTGCGCGCCTTCTGCGGCAGTCGTTGCCTCTTCTTCTAGCTGTCTAACCTTTGCTTGAACCTGCGCCAAAGTTTGCGCCGCATCTGCGTTGGGCGCAGTAAAAAGTGGCGCCGCAATTGCAAGTATGGCAATCGCTACCGCCGTACGCAGGCGAAGATGCAGGGCGTTAATTGACATAAGAGTTCTAGGTTAACGCTGGTTATATCGTTGGCTCAACTTAAGGTAAGCGTGGCTAGGCTGTGAATTTAATTATTTTCAGCCATTTCACGCTGAATTAAAGCGCAGCGGACGAACTATTCCGCGAGATGAGAGTAAATCAATTGCCTCGGCGGTTGTATCAGGAATCTCGCAGTGCGTTGATTTATCCCGATTCTTATCCAAGAAAAATGTCAGGACACAATCACCACATCCGATATCTCGAACTGCACAGGTTTCACATTTAATGATCATGCGAGAAACGATAAAGGCGCCCACTGACAACCCAAATAAAGTCCTCGCGCGCGATAACCTTTCGGCCATGTCAGTCTTTGCATCCTTAGTGGTCGGCGCCGATGGATCCACTTCCAAGGACGGCTCATCGAGCGGGATTTCTAGCGGGGCTGACCGAACAACCTTCCTAGCCCGCCGGCGCAAAGCCGACTTCATTTTAATTGGCGGGCAAACGGCCCGTACCGAGCCATATCACCGCACGCCCGTTCCTGTCGTCGTTGCTTCGCACTCGATGATAAACGCCCTTGCAGATAACCGTTTAGCCCACTGGTGGAATCTCTCCCCTGTCAGCGCCCTGGAAAAAGGCATCAAGAAATTTGGTCCGAACGTCCTTGTCGAGGCAGGTCCACGATTAATTAACGAGCTAATTCAAGCCAGAGTTCTAGATGGTATTTTCTTAAGTATTACTAGCGTTACTGGTGGCGAAGATTTAATTCAAGTAGATGAACTTTTATCGAAATTTAGCGTTATTGAAAGAGATGAAATCCAAGGAACTCTTTTTATCGAAGCTAAAACGCTGAAATAATCGCAACTCCGGCAACGGCGGCAAAAATTCCAAGATACTGAATTCGGTGCAATCGCTCGCCTAAGAATTGGAATGCCAGCAGGGCTGTGAAAATTGGATAAAGCGCACCGAGCACCATTGATAAAGTGAGATTGCCCTTAGTTGTTGCAACACCCAATAACAAATTTGCAAGGAAGTCAGCGCAGCCGATAAAAATTAATATCGGAGAATGCTTTAACTTTAATCCGCCGAGCGTTCGGTACTTCGCTAAAATTCCAAGTGAGACCAACAGAGTTGTTGCACGCATCATGACCATGGTCATCAGTGCACTTTCTTGTGATCCAATTGCCATAAAAACTAGCGCTGTTCCAAAGCCACCAGCTGCACCGAGTGCGAGAATTAGTGGCTTTATTGGTAACCCCTGAGATAACTCTGGGCCACTTGCTAAAAATGCACCAACTATTGCCAGCGCTGCGCCGATCGAAAGTATCAGCGTTAAACGATCGCCCTTAATAAAATATGCATAACCAACTGGAATAAGCGCTGATAATCCGCTGATAGGTGAAACAACTCCCATGCGACCAGTTGAAAGTCCAGCGTATAAACAAATTAATCCGCAATAACCGAGAATTCCAGCCAGCGCTCCTGGAATGAAGTACCCGTCTGTTCCAAAAGCGTTACTTGAAAAGTCACCACTTACGAGTACAAGTCCAATTCCGAATACCAAGCCGATCGCCTGCGAAATCCCGAGAACCGCTATCGCCGGATGTGCCTTACTTAATTTTCCTCCGTGGTAATCGGCCGTTCCCCATAAAAGGCTTGAGAAGAGGGCTAGCAAAGTGGCCATAGCAGGCAAGACTACACAACCTTGCGCCCCGCCTCCCACTTAAAGAGAACGGCTATCTTTAGAATTAACTAGTGGATGTCGCCCAATTCAATCGCATGATTGATCAACTTCGTGTTGTTACTCCACGCGCGGAAATCATTCTCGAAGAAGTTCCAGCGCCGCAAAAATTAGCAACTTTCGCTTTTGCATTTACCGCAGATGTTTCAAATGGATTACTAGGCGATGCCGAGGATGAAATTGCATCAGGACGCTTTGTCTTATTGCACGAACCAGGTGGACAAGAAACTTGGGAAGGCGAATTCCGCTGCGTTACTTTTCTAAGCGCCGATGTTGATGAAGCAATGCAAGATGATCCGCTTTTGCCAGAAGTCGGTTGGAGTTGGTTATTAGATTCACTATCGGAAGCCGGCTGCGAATTTAACGCTCCAAGCGGAACTGTCACCCGAGTATCTAGCGCGTCCTTTGGAAAACTTTCACCGCGCAATGACGAATCTGAAATTGAGATTCGCGCATCCTGGAGTCCCATCATTAAAGAGAGCAGTGACATGCTGGCGCATATACAAGCGTGGTGTAATTTATTAGGCGAAGTTGCCGGCCTGCCTCCAGTCGTTGAAGGCGTCGCACCAATTTCTGCAGCTCGCCGCAAGGCTTAACGCATCTCTTATTTATGAGCGAACCTACAAAATCACCTGTTGACCCGGCCGAGGAAAATTCAGCAGTTGCCGCGACTGCAATTGCGCTACTAGCCCCACAAAACGGAGTTCCGCAGGTCATAGATAATGAGTCGCTATTTGAACGCGCCCTGGCTGAGTTAGCACAAGGTTCTGGTCCCTTTGCAGTTGATGCCGAACGTGCATCTGGATTTAAATTCAGTGCGCGAGCATATTTGATTCAAATAAAGCGCCACAATGGCGGACTTCATTTGATTGATCCAATTCCATTTGGTCCAGGGCATCGTTTATTTGTTGAGTTAAATACTTTGTTGCAAAGCGATGAAGTGATCTTGCACGCCAGCACCCAAGATCTACCTTGTCTGCGCGAACTCGGAATAAATCCAGTTAGCTTATTTGATACCGAACTTGGCGGACGTCTTGCCGGATTGCCCCGCGTAGGCCTGGGCCCACTTTTAGAATCGTTAATGGAAGTCTCGCTTGCAAAAGAACATTCTGCTGCAGATTGGTCACAACGTCCGCTGCCGCAAGATTGGCTTAACTATGCAGCCCTAGACGTTGAACTACTTATTGAATTGCGCGACAAAGTTCATGCGCTATTAGCGAGCGCGAATAAATTAAAATGGGCGCAGCAGGAATTTCAAGCAATCCTTAGCGCTCCCCCGGCACCACCGAGAATTGATCCATGGCGCAGGACATCAGGAATGCATAAAGTTAAAAAGCGTGAACAACTAGCCATCGTGCGAGCGCTATGGACGGTGCGCAATGAGATCGCCCAGGAAGTTGATATCTCGCAGGGACGACTGCTATCCGATGCCGCAATTGTCGAACTTTCGATGGTTGCCCATGCCAAACAACTCAAGACAAAGAAAGATCTAGAACGCGCTTTACGGCCACTTGGGTTGCGAGCGCGTTGGATGGAAAATTCTGCGACTTGGATAAGCACGATTACCGATGCCATCGCCCTGCCGGAAGAGCAGTGGCCGAAGGCGCGCTCTGATGCTGACTCGCTCCCCCCTTTAAAGATCTGGCGTGAGCGTTTTCCCGAGAAATATGCACCGCTGACCCACGCTAAAGCGCGCCTTACCGAGAAATCCGCTGAGCTGGCGATTCCCTTGGAAAATATGATTACCCCTGAATATGTACGCAGAATCTGTTGGATCGCGCCAAAAGGCTCTGTAGCGCAGGCTCTGGCTACTCTGGGTGCACGTACCTGGCAGATCGAGATCGCAGCGCCTATTTTGGAGGCTGCCCTGCTTGAGACCGAACCCTTGGTCGAGCCTGTAACCGAGGGCGAGGAAGCAGGGCTCGAATAGCTGTGATGAATTACGCAACACTTAAGTTGCGTAATTAGCCGAGCGGTTCTAGATTATGACCATGTTGAGCACATTTATTATCGCCTTGCGCGAAGGCCTAGAAGCCGCGCTAATTGTCGGAATTTTGGTTGCCTACGTGGTGCGCACTGATCGTCGCCATTTGCTAAAGCCACTTTGGACCGGAGTCGGCGTTGCCCTGGGTGCAAGCTTGGCACTTGGAGGGTTGCTCGCATTTACCTCTGCTGAATTATCTGATCGCGGAGAAGAGTTATTCGCTGGCCTCACATCTTTTGCCGCGGTTGGACTTGTTACGTGGATGGTCTTCTGGATGAAGCGCACAGCACGCAATTTGCGCAATGAGTTGCACGGCAAAATAGATGGTGCGCTAATGGGAGGCCCAATAAGCCTTGCTTTAGTGGCTTTTTTCGCTGTTGCTCGCGAAGGTTTAGAAACTGCACTCTTTGTTTACAGTAACTTTAAAACTGTTGGCGTTGCATCAACTGCCACAGTTGGCTTAATACTTGGTCTTGGCCTTGCAGTCTTTCTTGGATATTGCAATCTATAACCGATCAGTTAAATTAGATTTATCAAAATTCTTTACGATCACTGGCGTTGCGCTAATCATCATTGCAGCCGGTGTTCTCTCTTACGGAATCCACGAGTTCCAGGAACTTGGATATCTGCCAGGAGTGGATAGTTTCCTTTGGGATGTAACTCCTTGGATTGCTAAGGAATCACTACTTAGCTCACTCTTGGGCGGGCTTGTTGGTTTCGATACAACAACTTCCTTCGTCCAATTCATCGGCTGGAGCATCTACCTACTTGCAGTGCTTATTCCATACCTATCAAAGGGTAAGGGCGCGACAAAGCCGAAGGTTTCAGTCTCCGCTTAGCCGAAACTGTTCCACTTTTGCCTACTGACGAGTAACATTTCTCAATGAGCCCGCGGCTACCCATTCACGGTAGATCTTTGCAGGCGCTAAAGAGAAAGTAGTTTTAAATGTCTCGCACCGTTGTCCTAGTTGATGCTGTTCGTACCCCATTTGGAAAGGCCGGCAGCATGTACTCCGGCACGCGCGCCGATGACTTAATGGTTCGCGCAATGCGTGGTCTGCTCGAGCGCAATCCAAAAGTTTCACCTGATGCGATCGAAGACGTTGCAATCGCGGCTGCCACTCAAACAGGTGATCAAGGTATGAATTTAGGTCGCAGCGTTTCACTTTTGGCAGGTTTGCCAAATACCGTGCCAGGTTATTCAGTAGATCGTTGGTGTGCGGGTGCGATGACAGCGATGACTTCACTGGCTGGTGCGATCGCAATTGGTTCAATTGATATCGCAATTGCTGGCGGTGTTGAACATATGGGAAATCATCCGATCGGTGAAGGCATTGATCCAAATCCGCGCTTTCTAGCGGAACAAGATTGTGGAACAAGATGCGCTCGCCATGGGCGCAACAGCAGAGCGCTTGCATGATCGTTTTCCGCAGTTAACTAAAGAGCGCGCAGATCGTTATGCATACAACTCTCAGATGAAAACTGCCGCTGCCTACGCTGCCGGCAAAATTCAACGCGATTTAATTCCAACTGCTGCGCGAATTCCAGAGATGGGTTGGGGTATTGCTAGCGTTGATGAACCACCGCGTCCCACAACAACGATGGAGGGTTTAGCAACACTGAAGACTCCCTTTCGCCCAGCAGGGCGTGTTACCCCAGGCAATTCATCTGGCTTAAACGATGGCGCAACTGCTGCCTTGCTTGCTAGCGAAGATAAAGCGAAAGAACTTGGATTAACAATTAAAGCAAAGTTAGTGACATATGCATTCGCCGGAGTAGAACCAGAAGTAATGGGATACGGACCTGTGCCATCAACAATTAAGGCTCTCGCAAAAGCCGGTTTAACAATTAGCGATATCGGGGCTTTTGAAGTCAATGAGGCCTTTGCTGTGCAAGTAATCGCATTTCTTGATCACTTCGGAATCGCCGACGATGATCCGCGAGTAAATCCTTACGGTGGCGCAATCGCTGTGGGTCATCCACTTGCATCATCTGGAATTCGCTTAGCTCTTAACTTAGCTCGCACTTTTGAAGAGCACCCTGAAGTGCGTTACGGCCTAACAACTATGTGTATCGGTCTGGGCATGGGCGGCAGCGTTATTTGGGAAAATCCACACTTTTCTGGAGGATCAAAGTCATGACTACCGAAATTAAATTACCTGAAGGCGCTCCAGAAGAAGTTGTTACCAACGCACTTGTTCGCGATGTGGATTTAACTCCATTTGGCTTTGCAGGATCGCTGGCGCTTATAACTTTGGAAAACGGATTAGATCACACGCGCCCTAATACCTTTGGTCCGCAATCACTTGCCGCCTTAAATGCCGCAATTTCCGATGCCATTGGCCGCTCCCCTGCCGCGATTGCAATTACTGGAAAGCCTTTTATCTTTGCCGCCGGTGCGGATCTTTCAGCGCTTTCATTTCTTACAGAGCGCACACAATCCCTTGCCATTGGAAAACTAGGTCACGATGTTTTTCGTCGCCTGGATGAGTGTGGAATTCCAACATTTGCATTTATAAATGGGCTAGCCCTCGGTGGCGGACTTGAAGTTGGTCTGCATTGCAACTACCGCACTTTGGCATCAACGGCCTTCACGGGGTTACCTGAAGTGTTCTTAGGTTTGGTACCCGGATGGGGCGGCGCAACCATTTTGCCTAAGTTAATTGGACCAGAACGCGCCGTACAAGTGATCATGTTAAATGCGTTAAATAACAACACGATGATGAAGGCCAAAGATGCGCTATCACTTGGTGTTGTCGATGCAGTTTACGAGCCTGCTGATTTCCTAGAGCGTTCTGTTTCATTTGCTGCCAAAATCCTTGCGGGTGAAACCAAGATAGAGCGTAAGGATTATTCAAACGACCCTGCCTGGGATACCGCCCTGGCAACCGGAAAAGCTGCGGCGCTTAAGAAATACGGCGGCGCTGAAATTGCATCTCCAATGCGCGCGCTAGAACTTATCGCCGCCGCTCGCACAAATACTCGCGGTGCAGGTTTTGATGCCGAAGATCAAGCGTTGGCTGATTTAACAATGTCAGATCCACTGCGCGCTTCACTATATGCATTTAATTTAATTCAGAAGAAGCGCAAAAAAGTTGAAGGTGCACCAAAGCCTGCCTTGGCTCGCAAGGTAAGCAAGGTTGGTGTCGTGGGTGCTGGCCTGATGGCCTCGCAACTTGCACTGCTTCTGCTTCGCAATCTCAAATGCCCAATTGTCATGACAGATATTGATCAAGAGCGTGCAGATAAAGGCGTTGCCTGGGTGAAGAACGAATTGGCTAAATTAGTTGAGAAAAAGCGAATGAGCCAAGAAAGTGCGAATCGGCTTTCGCTCTTGGTTAGCGGCTCTGCTGATCAAAATTCATTCGCGGGATGCGATTTCATAATCGAAGCCATCTTTGAAGAACTCTCCCTAAAGCAAGAGCTATTTAAGAAGCTTGAAACTATCGTTTCACCAGAATGTGTTTTAGCAACTAATACTTCATCACTTTCTGTAGAGCGTATGAGCGAAGGACTTAAGAATCCAGAGCGCGTAATTGGCTTCCACTTCTTCAACCCGGTTGCAGTCATGCCACTTCTAGAAGTCGCGCGCACATCAAAGACTGATGATGCAACTACCGCAACTGCTGTCGGCGTTGGCAAAGATCTCAAGAAGACCATGATCATTTGTAAAGATGCGCCCGGCTTCGTGGTTAATCGCCTGTTGACTCGCTTTATGGGTGAAGTAACTGATGCCGTTGATGAGGGTACTTCGCCCGAAGTAGCTGACAATGCGATGCGCAGTATTGGATTTCCAATGTCACCGTTTGAACTACTTGATCTAGTAGGTCCGGGTGTCGCACTCCATGTTTCACAGACGCTGCATGAAAACCTTGGTCCGCGCTATCGCATCTCACCTACTATGCAAGCGATGGTCGCCAGTAAGGTTCGCAACTTCTACATTAAAGGCGCCGATGGGAAATTAGGTGCCAATCCTGAAGCGTTGGCGTTAATTAATAAAGGAAACAGCGCCTCAACTGCCGAGCAAGTTCGCGATCGCGCCCTAAAAGCTCTAGCCACTGAAGCGCGCATGATGCTCGATGAAGGAGTTGTTTCAACGGCTGCAGAAATTGATCTCTGCATGTTGATGGGCTCTGGCTGGCCGATGCATCTCGGCGGAATCTTGCCTTACTTAGATCGTGAAGGAATTAGCGTTGCTGCTTGCGGTCAACGTTTTCACGCGCCGGGGATTGCATCTCTTCCATAGCCGACTCGGAAGTTGAACTGTTCCACTCCACAATACTTCTTGCGATGTTCTGAGCGGTGATTCCGAGATCGTTCATAATTTCCGAACGTTTTGAGTGCTCAATGAATTCAAGTGGAATTCCAATTGAATGAATCGGCGTAGTTAAACCTGCATCACGGAACATTTCAGATATTGAGCTTGCAATACCACCATGCTTAATTCCATCTTCTAGGACAACCACGCTCTTATACCTTTGAGCAATCGTCACAAGTGCACTAGGAAGCGGCTTTACCCAACGCGGATCAATAACGGTTACGCCAACGCCTTCGCGATAAGCCATTGATGCAGCCTCCACCGCAATCGCAGCCATGGCACCGATACTTACCAAAAGTACATCTGCACTTTCCCCACGATAAAGAACATCTATGCCATTGCGACGTTCAAACGCTGGAATATCACTTTGTACCGCTCCCTTGGGAAAACGAACCATAGATGGAGCATCAGAGATTGTTACCGCCTCACGTAATACTTCGCGCAGACGGGATGCATCACGTGGTGCGGCTACATGCATTGTTGGAACAATCCCAGTCAGCGCAAGATCCCAAATACCGTGGTGCGAAGGTCCATCATCTCCAGTGATTCCAGCTCTATCCAGTACAAAAGTTACGCCGGCCTTGTGCAGTGCAACGTCCAAAAGTAATTGATCAAAGGCGCGATTCAAAAAGGTGGAATAGAGCGCGACCACTGGATGTAAACCTGCATAAGCCATGCCTGCTGCACTGGTCACGGCATGTTGTTCGGCGATACCAACATCAATCGTGCGATTTGGAAACTCTTTTTCAAAGGCAGCCAAACCAGTTGGTCCGAGCATGGCTGCCGTAATTGCGACTATATCTTCTCGCTCACGGGCGATTTCAATTAGCTCTTCTGAGAAAACTTTCGTCCAGCTTGTGGCGCTCTTTGACAGAGGCGCACCTGTTGCCGGATCAACTATGCCAACGGCGTGAAACTTCTCTGCTTCATCATCCATCGCAGGTTTATGGCCACGCCCTTTTTCAGTAATCGCATGGATCAATACAGGTTCACCAAAAACTTTAGCCTTCTGCAACGCTTTCTCCATGGCAGATATGTCATGACCATCGATTGGTCCCATGTATTTAAGGCCCAGATCTTCGAACATGCCTTGTGGAGCGACAATATCTTTAATACCTTTTTTAACGCCGTGTAGCGTTTCATATATCGGAGTTCCGATAACCGGAGTCTTATGCAGAACATCTTTACCCCAGTCAAGAAAACGCTCATAACCACGTGTAACGCGCAAAGTTGATAAGTAAGTGGCCAAGCCACCAATTGTTGGCGAATAAGAACGTTCGTTATCGTTGACAATAATTATCAAATTACGAACTTCGGTTGCTGCAATATTGTTTAGTGCTTCCCAAGACATGCCACCAGTAAGTGCGCCATCGCCTACGACCACGACTACGTGGCGATCGGTCTGACCAGTTTGCGCGAAACCATAGGAAATCCCGTCGCCCCAAGAAAGCGCGGTTGAAGCATGCGAATTCTCAATAACATCGTGTTCGCTCTCGCTGCGATTTGGGTAACCTGCGATTCCACCACGTTGGCGCAGGCCATCAAAATCTGCCGCACGCCCCGTAAGTATTTTATGAACATAGGACTGGTGACCAGTATCAAAGAGCACAACATCGCGCGGGGAATCAAAGATGCGATGAATCGCCAGCGTTAATTCAACAACGCCCAGGTTAGGGCCTAAATGTCCACCAGTCTTTGAAACTTTTTCAATCAAGAAATGGCGAATTTCTTCACTTAAGGAAATTAGTTGAGCGCTATCCAAAGCCTTAACATCGGCAGGACTCTTAATTGACTCAAGCATGGCCCAAGTCTAGTTTGCGATCTCTTTTTTCGCGATATTTATGCGAGCAACGGCAAGATCTTCACGCCATTACTGAAGTAATTGGCTATTTCTTCGCGCCATTACTGAAGTAATTGGCGGAGCACATACTGCATGATCCCGCCATGGCGATAATAATCACCTTCACCTGGCGTATCGATGCGCACCTTTGCAGTGAAAGTCTTATCCCCCGCTGTAACGGTTACCAATTTAGGAATTCCACCGTTGTTCAATTCGGTTATTCCAGATATCGCAAAAATTTCATCGCCAGTTAGGCCAAGTGATTTTGCACTTTCACCATCATTAAATTGAAGAGGGAGCACTCCCATACCGATTAGGTTTGAACGGTGGATACGTTCGAAGCTTTCTGCAATGACGGCTCGCACACCAAGAAGTGCCGTGCCTTTGGCAGCCCAGTCACGAGAGGAGCCAGAACCATATTCTTTGCCGGCCAAGATAACTAACGCAACGCCTGCACTTTGATAGGCCATTGATGCATCGTAAATAGTTTCTTGACTACCACCATTTAGGAAGTTTCGCGTAAATCCGCCTTCTACTCCATCTAATAACAAATTCTTTAAGCGGATATTGGCGAAAGTTCCACGAATCATTACTTCGTGGTTGCCGCGACGAGACCCGTAAGAGTTGAAATCAGCGCGAGCTACGTTGTGCGCTTCCAAATATTTACCAGCTGGAGAATCGGCTCGAATATTTCCAGCCGGAGAAATGTGATCTGTTGTTACTGAATCTCCCAAGATTGCCAGAACGCGTGCTCCGGAAATATCAGTGACCGGCGTTGGATTTGCTGGCATGCCATCAAAGTAAGGCGGTTTGCGAACATAAGTTGACTGCGCATCCCACTCAAAAGTTTTTCCAGTGGGCGTATCTAGCGACCTCCAGCGGTGATCGCCATCGAAGACCGTTGCATAATCTTTCTTAAACATTTCAGATGAAATTGAAGAGTCAATTACTTCTTGAATCTCTTTCGCACTTGGCCAAATTTCAGCTAAAAGAACTTCTTTGCCATCTTTATCGGTTCCAAGTGAATCTTTTTCGAAGTCATGGTTCATTGTTCCAGCCAGTGCATAAGCTACAACTAGCGGAGGTGAAGCGAGGTAGTTCATCTTCACATCAGGGCTAATGCGACCTTCAAAGTTTCGGTTGCCTGAAAGCACAGCTGTTACCGCTAAGTCGTGCTCGTTAACTGACTTGCTGATCTCTATTGGCAACGGTCCCGAGTTGCCGATACAAGTTACGCAGCCATAACCAACTAAGTTAAAACCGAGCGCTTCCATATATTGAGTAAGCCCTGCACGGTCGTAGTAATCAGTAACTACCTTTGATCCAGGCGCAAGCGTTGTCTTTACCCATGGCTTGGATGTAAGTCCACGTTCCACAGCCTTCTTAGCAAGTAGCGCGGCACCGATCATTACTGATGGGTTTGAAGTATTTGTGCAAGATGTAATCGATGCGATTACAACATCACCATTTTTAATTGTTGTGGCTTTACTTCCAACGTTTACGGGATAAGCCTCTTTGCCAGTCTTATCCGTAAAGTAAGTAGGCAGAACTTTTTCAAATGAACTCTTTGATGCGGTCAGTGAAATGCGATCTTGCGGACGTTTTGGTCCGGAAATTGAAGGAACCACTGTCGAAAGATCTAGTTCGATATGTTCTGAAAAACGAGGTGTCGCAGATGGGTCGTGCCACATTCCTTGCGCCTTCGCGTATTGCTCAACAAGTGCAATCTGATCAGCACTGCGTCCGGTCAATCGTAAGTAATTCAAAGTTTCGTCATCGATTGGGAAGATCGCGCAAGTTGAGCCGTATTCGGGGCTCATGTTTCCGATCGTTGTGCGATTGGCCATTGGTACCGAGACCACACCTGGACCATAAAATTCCACAAACTTTCCAACTACGCCGTGCTTTCGCAAGATCTCAGTAATTGTTAGCGCCATATCTGTTGCAGTTGTTCCGACAGGAAGTGAACCGCTTAATTTAAATCCGACAACGCGTGGAATCAACATCGATACTGGCTGACCAAGCAAGGCAGCTTCGGCTTCGATTCCGCCTACGCCCCAGCCAAGAACGCCAAGTCCGTTAACCATAGTTGTGTGCGAATCGGTACCAACGACCGTATCTGGATAAGCGCGTAAAACTCCGTTTACCGAACGAGTCATAACAACTCGCGCCAAGTATTCGATATTTACCTGGTGAACAATTCCGGTGCCCGGTGGAACAACTTTAAATTCATCAAATGCGCTTTGGCCCCATCGCAAGAAGCGGTAACGCTCGCGGTTGCGTTCGTATTCGATATCTGTGTTCTTCTCGAATGAATCCTTGGTCCCGAAAACATCTGCAATTACTGAGTGGTCGATAACGAGTTCAGCGGGTGCCAGTGGGTTAACTTTTGCTGGGTCTCCCCCAAGATCAACGATCGCCTCACGCATAGTGGCTAAATCAACGATGCAAGGAACTCCTGTGAAATCTTGCATGATGACGCGAGCTGGCGTGAATTGAATTTCGGTATCGGGTTCAACTGACGGATCCCATTGCGCCAACGCCTTTATATGTTCGGCGGTGATATTTGCGCCATCTTCTGTGCGAAGTAAATTTTCTAGAAGCACTTTGAGTGAGAACGGTAGGTTGGTTGCGCCTTCGACTTTTGAGATATCAAATATTTCAAAATCTTTGCCGGCAACGTTTAAATTCTTCTTGGCGCCTAACGAATTCTTACTCATATAAATTCCTTAACTCATTTTATCTTGACGTCAAGATACCTTAGATGGGGTAAATAAGGCAACAGATTCGATGTGGTGTGTCATTGGGAAAAGGTCGAATGCGCGCATTTTCTGCAATTTATATCCCGCTTCCCCCAAGTAAGTTGTATCTCGCGCTAAGGCGGCGGGATCGCAAGCAATGTAAACAATGGATCTTGGCTTCAGGGCAACCATCGCGGTAACTACATCTTTACCCGCGCCTTCGCGCGGTGGATCAAGAACAATTACATCTGCCTTAGAAAAACGCGGTAGTAGCTTTGCTACATCACCTGTATGGACAGAAACATTTTGGAAATTGGCAAAATTGCGCATGGCATCAGCGGTCGCACTCTTGCTGCCCTCAACTAGGTCAACGCTTCCAGCATCTCCAACCGTTTCTAGAAATTGTGAAGTGAACAGGCCAACTCCCCCATATAGATCAAGAACTTTGTCGCCTAGCTGCAATTTTGCATATTCTAAAACTGCTTTAGTCAGAACCGTGGGGGCCAACTTATGACTCTGCCAAAAAGATCGCTGCGAAACTTCTAAGGCAAATCCATTTACCTCATACTTTCCAACATCAGGGCCTTCGCTTGTGCGTACCGGTGTGTCATCTCGCGAGTATCCCGTCGCAATTGTGCGTTCTCCGGTTGAAGAAAGCGAAACTTCAACTCGTAGATCGCCTTTCCAGCGCCTGCCACTAAGTTCTTGATATTTCACTTCAGGTGAAAGGATTCGGCAATCACTTACTGGTACTACCTTGTTGCTGCGTGCCTGCTTGAAACCCAAATCTCCGTTGCGCGTTGTCACGGCGTTAAATCGAGTTCGATAGCCAAGGGCAACACCGACTTCTTCAACTTCAACTTCGATATCTTGTTTTGCAATTCTCGAGAATTGTTCGGTGATTACCTCACTCTTTAATTGACGTTGACGTGGCAGAGAAATATGTTGAAAATCGCATCCCCCGCAACCTGCGCGATGCGCAAATTGACACGGTGCACTGACGCGATCGGGCGATGCTGTAATTACTGAAACAACATCGGCTCGATTAAATGAACTTCCAGTACCGGTGATTTCTATTTCTACCTCTTCGCCCGGAATTCCGTGGCGTACAAATATCACCGCGCCCAGATGCCGAACAATGAAGTGGCCACGATGTGCCACTTTTTCAACAGTGACAACAAAACGATCTCCCACCGCGAGTTCAACACGATCCGCAAAATTTCGCTGGTTAGCCTCTTTTGATGTCATAAAGCCAAGCCTAAGGGGGTAGTGTTGACCTTGTGCACGTTGTGATCATGGGATGCGGTCGAGTTGGCTCTTCTTTAGCCACCGAACTTGAAGCCGCTGGACATTCAGTTGCGATTATTGATCAATCTCGCGAAGCTTTTCGTCGCCTCGGTCCTGACTTTAAAGGTCGCACCATTTCAGGCGTAGGTTTTGATCGCGATACTTTGCTCGAAGCTGGAATCGAAACTGCTGATGCCTTCGCAGCGGTCAGCAATGGAGATAACTCAAATATTTTGGCAGCTCGAGTCGCTCGCGAGACTTATGGCGTTGCAAATGTGGTTGCTCGAATTTACGATCCAGGTCGCGCCGAAATTTATCAGCGTCTTGGTATTCCAACCGTTGCCACAGTTATTTGGGCAACAGATCAAATTTTGCGTCGCCTTGTTCCTGAAGGATCACGTTCTGAATGGCGCGATGCCAGCGGGTCAATTCAACTTTGCGAGATGCATCCTCATAAAGACTGGTTTGGCTCACCAATTGCAGATCTGGAAGAAACCACTGGAACTCGTGTTGCCTTTATTACTCGATTGGGTGAAGGACTGATTCCGGATACCCACACGGTTCTGCAAGAAGGCGATCTAGTTCACGTAACTGTGCGCGATGAAGATATTGCCAAGGTTGAAGAAATTTTGGCGCGCTCTCCGGAGGATCATTCATGAGAATTGCTATTGCAGGAGCCGGAAATGTTGGTCGTGCTATTGCGCGTGAACTTTTAGATAACGGTCACCAAGTACTTCTTATCGATCGCGATCCGAAAGCGCTCAAAATGGAATCTGTTCCGGATGCTGAATGGTTGATGGCTGATGCATGTGAGATAACTGCGCTGGACAAAGCCGTTCTAAATAATTGTCAGGTTTTAGTTGCCGCTACCGGTGATGACAAAGTTAATTTAGTTGCATCTTTACTTGCCAAGACAGAATATGGCGTCCCACGTGTTGTTGCGCGTATTAACCATCCAAAGAATGAATGGCTATTTGATTCTTCATGGGGCGTAGATGTTGCGGTATCAACTCCCAGAATAATTTCTGCCCTCGTTGAAGAAGCGGTAAGCGTCGGCGATGTTGTTCGCTTATTCTCATTCCGTAAAGGCCAAGCCAACTTGGTCGAGTTAACGCTGCCTGATACATCTAGCTGTATCGGAAAGACAGTTGAAGAAATTGAGCTTCCTGATGACGCCTCGCTTGCAGCCATAGTTCGCGATGGACGGGTAATTACACCGACTCCGACAGATGTTTTCAGCGCAGGTGACGAACTTCTATTTGTCGCTTCAACAACTGCTGAAGGGCTAATTAAGTCCTGCTTTATCGCGGGCTAACTACTTTATTGCTCGCTAACTAATTGGGTAACTTAGTTGTTGGCACGCTCTTTAAAATCATCCACGAACCATAAGCCGTTGCCAAAAACAGTGGATATCCCATCGCAAGATTTACAGTCCCGAGTAAATTCACATTTCCGCTTCTGTAAATTGGATACTGCACCGCAATTCTCGTAAAGAACATCAAAACCCAGAGCCAGCTCGCTCGCTTATAGGCGCGGGCACGCGCAGGATCTTTGCGCCAAGTTAAGTTCTCTCCCAATATCGGACCTAGAAGAAGACCTAATATCGGCCAACCTGCCAGATTTGCAATCAAGTAAACGCTTCCGTAACCAAGATTTGTAAGTAGCTTCGGAATATATAGATCACTTGCATTTCCAGTTCGATTAGCGAACCAAGCACAAATTAGCGAACCAATTAGCCCCGAGATTGCATGTTGAATAGTGTCGCGCTTGGCAAGACGAATAATTGTTAACGTAGCTGAAACGATAAGAGAAGCGATCAACGCTTGACGAAGATCATCAGCAACGTTAAAGGCAACAAGAAATACTATCGATGGTATTCCCGAATCGATTAAGCCTTTCTTGCCACCAAAAGCTGACAGGACTTTATCTTTATCAGCGCCTTCTCCTGCGCTTGGTATTTGGCTCATCATCTTCCGGTTGATCCAAATCCACCTGTGCCGCGACCGGATCCCGGTAAATTTTCTACTTCAACAAATTCCGCGCGCTCTACTTGTTGGATAACTAATTGCGCAATGCGGTCTCCACGTTTAAAGGTAACGCTCTCTTTAGGATCGTGATTAATCAGAATAACTTGCAACTCACCACGGTAGCCGGCATCAACAGTTCCTGGAGCATTGACCATAGTCACGCCGTGTTTAATTGCTAGCCCAGATCGCGGATGGACGAGTGCAACATAACCATTAGGTAGTGCAATCGAGATTCCAGTTGGTACCAACGCGCGTTCCCCGGGAGCCAAAGTCACATCAACCCGAGCTACCAAATCAGCCCCAGCATCTCCGCCTTTGGCGTAATTTGGCAACGGCAGGTCAGGATCTAAGCGAGTAACCAGAACTTTTACGCCCATTATGGATTGATCTCAAATTCAGGATCCACAAATGCCAGGATCTCTGGGGTTTTTGCAATGTGTTCCAAATATTCTTTCGGAGCATTTTCCAAGAAGTGCGACATCGGAACAACTACAAATAGCGCTGCAGCCTTAACAGCAATTTCACCGTCGGCACCGCCGAGACGTCCTTCGGCAGCGGTGTAAACCTTGCGATTAATCTGGCCAGTAATTCGCGCAGTTATGTGAAGTGTTGTTCCCATCGGTACTGGTTTTAGAAAATCAGTTTCTAAACGCGCTGTTACTGCGGGAGCGCGAATCAGCCACATCAATTTTCCCAGCGCTTCATCAAATGCGAGTGATAACAAACCGCCGTGCGCTAAACCTGGAGCACCTTGATGATTTTCAGTAACCGTGAACTCTGCCGTTAAATCTGCACCTGCCCCCGCGTGTGCAACTAAATGTAATCCGGTTGGGTGCAATTCACCGCAACCAAAGCAATGACCGAAGTGAGATGGAATTTTCGTTCCGATCTCGGGAGCTTTCGGATGGCGATCCGGAATGATCGCTCCTTCTGGAGGCGTGGTGCTTGCTACTCGACTCATGCGCACACTTTACTTGATCTAGACTGCGATGGTGATATTCACAGAAGTGCTCCGCCCGCCTATCTGGGTGCTCGCCTTTATTTATTTCATGTTTCTATCACTCGTAATCGCAATCTGGGCCGCCTTAGACTCAACTTCGACGATGGTTGCTTTCGTCGTTGCAACGCTAGCAATCCCAGTTATCGCCAAATCCTTAACCTCAAAAATTCAAGTAGATCAGAATGAGTTGCGCATAGATAAGGCCCACATTGAACTTAAGTACTTAGGAAAAGCTACGGTCTATGGATTCCGATGCGATGCGCTTGTTGCGTACGCGAGATGCTGATCCTGCAGCGTTCTTGGCGATTAAATTCTGGGCTTCCAAGGGAATCAAAATTGAAGTCAATGATCCACGCGATTCGACACCTTATTGGCTAATAACGAGCAAACGCGGCGAGAAGCTCGCCGCGTTGCTTACAAAACAATAATTAGATCAACCGCACTCTTTGCAGACTGCTATTTTAATTGCACTCTTTGCAGACTGCCTTGGCTCCCTCACCCTTTGCAAGTTGAGTTATGTGATGCACCAAGAAACAACGTGAACAAGTAAATTCATCTGTTTGTTTTGGAACTACTCGGACTGCAAGTTCTTCGCCAGATAAATCTGCGCCAGGAAGTTCAAGATTTTCTGCCGCCTCTGCTTCATCGACATCAATCTGCCCGGATTGAGCATCGACACGCTTTGCCTTTAACTCTTCTAGCGACTCCTCGTGGAGTTCCTCATCCGTTTTTCTGGGGGTGTCGTAATCTGTTGCCACTGCTCTCACCTCACTTCCACTTATAAAAGCCACATCTCGATTGAGAAAGGCTGAACGGGCGCATACTCGCGCATTTACCCGATATTAGTTGTTACAACCTGCGGCGTGTCGCAGATATTCCCGCTTTTCTAAGGTGATTTGCGCACCCAAGGCTTTATTTCAGCGCGTTCTCGATCGCCTTTGCAAGTCCTCCATCTACAAATGCATGAATCAAAGTTCCCGCTTCGACATATTCCTCGCTGAGAATCTCGCCCGTTTCATGAATTGCGCTGACTAAATCTCCGCGGTCATATGGAATTGTTGCTGTTACTTCGATATTTGGATGAGGTAAAGATTTTTCAATTGCTTGAACGAGCCCTTCAATGCCAAAACCAGTTCGAGCAGAAAATGCAAAACTATTCTTTTCTTTACGTAAAATCTCCATCACGACCTCTGGATCAGCCGCATCTACTTTATTAATCGCGATGATCTCGGGAATATCTCCCCCGCCTATTTCAGTGATGACTTCGCGTACAGCGCGAATTTGTTCAAAAGGATCACTGTGTGAACCGTCAACAACATGCACGATTAGATCTGCGCCAGATACTTCTTCAAGGGTTGATTTGAAGGCATCAATTAATTGATGCGGAAGGTGGCGGACAAAACCCACGGTGTCGGAAAGTGTGTATATCCGACCTTCGGCAGTCTGCGTCTTTCGCACCGTTGGATCCAACGTTGCAAAGAGTGCGTTTTCAACTAATACACCGGCATCTGTTAACTTGTTTAAGAGAGATGACTTGCCTGCGTTGGTGTAACCCGCAATTGCAACTGATGGAATATTAAAGCGTTTGCGTTCTTGCCGTTTAGTATCGCGCGAAACTTTCATCTCGGCTATTTCGCGACGTAGTTTGGCCATCTTGTCGCGGATTCTGCGACGATCGGTTTCGATCTTGGTCTCACCAGGGCCACGTCCACCAATTCCCGCACCACCTGCGGCACGTCCACCAACTTGGCGAGAAAGTGAATCTCCCCAACCGCGAAGTCTTGGAAGCAAATATGCAATCTGCGCTAATTCGACTTGCGCCTTACCTTCTTTACTTTTGGCATGTTGCGCAAAAATATCTAAAATCAAAGCGGTACGGTCTACAACTTTTACCTTTAATTTATCTTCTAGCTGGCGCAATTGCGATGGGGATAATTCGCCATCGCAAATAACAGTATCAGCTCCAGTTGACGCAACTATTTGACGTAGTTCCACAACCTTTCCCGAACCGATATAAGTTGCTGGATCTGGTTTATCACGGCGCTGAATCACAGCGTCTAAAACTTCAGATCCAGCAGTCTCGGCTAACGCTTTAAGTTCTGCTAATGAATTTTCTGCCATTTCAGCAGAACCTTCAGTCCAAACACCAACTAAGACAACACGTTCTAGTTGTAACTGACGATATTCGGCCTCTGAAATATCTTGAAGCTCTGTTGAAAAACCTTTAACGCGACGTAGCGCATGGCGATCAGCCAAATCAGGCTGTGAGCTAACCTCGTAATCGGTCTCATCAGCGTCGAAATCTGCTGCTACTCGCGCACTTTCACGCAATAGTTCTTCAAATAAATCGTTATTACGAGGCTCGTCTGCGCTCATGCTTCCTGCAAGTATTGCGTTATGTCGTGATCGGATATCAACAAGGCCGGTCCAGTTAAAGTCGCATTCGAATGGGAATCAATATCAACAACTAAGCGACCGCCTGGTGGGTAAATTACCCAGCGCGAAGGCAGCGCCTCTTTTGAGTGAAGTGTTGCCGCAAGGGCAACTGCGCAAGTACCGGTTCCACAAGATTTGGTTTCGCCGCTGCCACGTTCGTGCACGCGCATCTTTGCTTCGCGTCCTGGCAAGATTTCAACGAACTCAACATTTACGCCTTCGGGATAAGAATCTTTTGGACGCACTATCGGTGCAACTTCGAGTGAACCAACATCTTCAATTTTTTCTACAAAGACAACGGCGTGAGGATTGCCAACGTTGATGTTGTAACCATTCCAGATCTTTCCTTCGACAGAGGCGGTAATTTCTTCATTTTCATCAACGACTTTGCCCATATTTACCGAAATGTCATCTGTTAATGGGACTCGCAAATGCTTGATTCCATCCCGAGTATTGATTGCAAAGATTCCCTCGCTTTGATGGCCTTTCTGCACTAGATATCGCGCCATTACCCGAATCCCATTGCCACACATTTCGGCGATAGAACCATCAGCGTTGCGATAATCCATAAACCATTTCTCATCACGTTTGATTATTCGGATAAGACCATCTGCCCCAATGCCCGTCTGACGATTACAGATCGCAGCCGTTTGCGCCGTAGTAATGGAAATTTCATCTGCCGGATCAAAGACCAAGACAAAATCATTTTCAGTGCCATGTCCATAAGTGGCCATAAGGGATTGAGTCATGAGGTTGCCGAGTTTATCTTCATCATGACTGTTTCCAAACGCGGCTGCGATGGTGAAATCCATTGAATACGGGCATCACGTGAGAACCAAGTCTCTTGACGCCGTACATATTGTCGAGTCGCACGCTTTGTATCCTCAATTGCGGCTTGCTCAGACATTTCTCCAGCACGCATTGCAATTATCTGGGCGTAACCCAGCGCGCGACGAGCCGTTGTCGCCTGATTAATTCCCAGTGAAATCAAAGAATCAACCTCATTTACAAATCCACGTTCCCACATTCGATCGATTCGTGATTCAACTCGCGCCCCAAGTTCGGCTCGGTCCATGACTAGTCCGAATTGCATCGCATCTGGATATCTTGAACTATCCTCGCGTGGCAGATTTGCGGTAAAGGGTTTACCTGTAATTTCAATTACTTCGAGCGCTCTAATTACTCGACGTTCATTTTTCACATCTATTGCAGCTGCGGCTGCTGGATCTAGCTGAGAAAGTCTTTCAAACAAATGAACAGATTCCGAAAAGTTTTGCTTCCTCGGTTAAGCGTTGCCTAACTTGGGCATCTGTATCTGGAAAATTCAAATCATCTAAAATCGACTTGATATAGAGGCCCGTTCCACCAACAATTATTGCGTGCTTTCCTGATCCATGTATTTCAGTAACTGCCTGGCGTGCCAACTCTTGGTACCACGCAACGGTTGCATCTTGGCTAACATCTAAAACATCAAGTAGGTGGTGCGCAATACCTTGGCGCTCGTCAACTGAAAGCTTTGCTGTCCCAATATCCATACCTCTGTAGATCTGCATCGAGTCAGCGTTGATGATCTCGGCGCCTATCTCTCTTGCCAGATCTACTGCTAAATCGCTCTTTCCGGTTGCGGTTGCTCCGCAAATTACAATCGTCTTCATTTAACGGTGGGGATCCCAAGTAACAAAGGTTGTGGAGTCGCCTGTGCCAGATTTGCCGCGAATGCATCTCCCCCACGCGTCTTTATATGTGCCGTCTCATTTCCTATCAAGTAATGAGCAGATGCATCAGTGATCGTTACATCAACAAAATCACCTGGACGTGCGGCGCTCGTTGCATCGAAGTGAACTAAACGGAAATCTTCGGTCTTGCCAGTAAGGCGTGACTGCGCGGCATCTCGTCTGCCTTCAACTTCGGAGACAAGTGCGCGATGGTTTGTGCCGATAGATTTTTGGTTAACGCCTAGAGAAATAGCTTGCTGATGTTCGTGCAGCCTTGTGTATCGCTCTCCAACTATTTCTGCAGGAACTTGATTTGGCATTACTCCGGCGGGAGTTCCGGGGCGGATCGAATATTTGTATGTATAAGCCGCCGAAAATTGCGCAGTTGTTGCTAAATCCATTGTTGCTTGGAAATCTTCTTCTGTTTCCCCAGGAAAACCGACGATGATGTCGGTGGTAATCATCGCCTCTGGCATTGCCGAACGAACGCGATCCAAAATTCCTAAATATCTACTGCTTCGATATGAGCGACGCATCTCTTGCAAAATGCGATCTGATCCCGATTGCAACGGCATATGTAGGTGCGGCATCACATTTTTAGTCGATGCCATTACGTCGATTACATCGTCAGTGAAATCGCGCGGATGCGGGGACATAAAACGAACTCTTTCCAGACCTTCGATCTCACCACATTCGCGTAACAAGTTGGCAAATGCTCCGCGATCGCCAAAGTCGACACCGTAGGCATTTACATTCTGTCCGAGCAAGGTAATTTCAATTACTCCTTGCGCAACCAGCGCCCGAATTTCTTTCAAGATATCTGCAGCAGGGCGATCCTTTTCAATTCCCCGCAGCGCTGGAACTATGCAGAAAGTACAGGTGTTGTTGCATCCGACAGATACCGAAACCCAAGAAGTGAACGGTGAAAGCCGGCGCGCAGGAAGAGTTGAAGGAAAGTGTTCTAGCGCTTCCAAAATCTCAATCTGCGCCTCTTCTTCAATCCGGGCACGTTCTAGCAGCACAGGTAGCGAGCCAACGTTGTGGGTGCCAAAGACCACATCCACATATGGAGCTTTCTTTAAAATTATTGATTGATCTTTCTGCGCTAAACATCCGCCAACTGCGATCTGCATATTTGGGTTGGCTTTCTTAATTGGTGCCAAGAAACTTAGGTTTCCGTAGAGTTTATTGTCGGCGTTTTCGCGAACCGCGCAGGTATTAAAGACGACGATATCTGCTTGCGCCCCAGGAGTTACGGGTAGATAACCAGCCTCATCAAGTAAGCCAGCGATACGTTCTGAATCATGCACATTCATCTGGCAGCCGTACGTCTCGACTGTATATGTGCGGGCCATGCGCTAAGACTATCGGTGCTTTAGAGGGCCAGCACCTGCTGATGAAGCGTCGCGCGATCAACAACTAGTACATGATGATTTGGAAGATTTATCCAGCCCGCTTGGTCCCAACCGCTAGATGCTACGACCAAATCCCCATCATTGAACTTGTAATACAGCTCGTAGTACCCATCTACTGCCCAATCTGGTTTCCGTGCTGGATCGTGTTCGCAGATTGTTATGAAATGCGAATCAGTCATCAACATGGCGTTAATACTTGAAAAATCAAACTTCTCTTTAATCGCACGTACTGCGCTAAGTACGCCTTCGACCAAACCGTGTTTTTCTATTTGACTGAGAACAAAATAGAAATATCTTTCGCTATCTGTATCGCCCTGGATTTCGGATTTAAACTTCTGCGAAATTGCAGAGTCCAGAGCAGTCGCTGGATAAATCGCACCGTTATGAGTGAAGCTGTACCCATGGCCAATAAAGGGGTGGGTATTTTTCTCACTTACCGGGATTCCAGAAGTAGCCCAGCGCAGATGCAACAACGCACCATCTGTCTTGGTCGTGGAAATAGTCTCCTGGAAAGTTTTGCTGTCTTGCGCAATTTCCGGTGCGCGCCTCAACTGCGACTCTTCAGAAGTGTGATCGAAGGTGGCTACACCCCAGCCATCGCAATGTACAGAGGATAGGCTCACGAATTCTGGCAACTTTTCCCCGACTGCCTGCGCGAAAGATTCTGGTTTCAAAGACACGTAGCCCAAAAGTCGGCACATTTTCTGACAAACCTCTTCCGTTAGGAGCACACTTGAAGTAGAAAGGCTACCTCGGTGGCCCTCATCGATCCAGCACCAACAACCGTGGATCAAGGTGTTCCATGGTTAAAGCGGCACAGGAGGAATGCAATTGGTTAATTCACATGATGCAGACGCGGCGCTACTCGCCGAACTAGGTTACAAGCAAGAGTTTGATAGAAAGTGGAGTGGATTCCACAACTTCGCTATTTCATTCTCGATCATTTCGATTCTCTCAGGATGTTTCACAACATTTGGACAGGCATGGGCGAATGGCGGGCCGGTCGCAATTTCAATCGGTTGGCCGGTTGTTGCTTCACTCATCATGATCATCGCTTTGTGTATGGCTGAACTCGTTTCAGCGATGCCAACAGCTGGTGGTATTTACTATTGGGCATTTAACTTGGGCAAACCTATCCACGGTTGGATGACTGGTTGGCTTAACTTAATTGGTCTAGTTGCTGTAACTGCAGCCGTTGACTATGGGTTTGCGCTGTTCTTTGTAACACGCAATGAACATGTACTCAAGCGGATTTAATCCGAATGATCTCAGCAATTTGTATCCAACTGATTTAAACCAGATTTTCACAGTCTTTGTAATCACAATTATTTTGCACGTATTGATCAACATTTACGGTGCAAAGGTGATTCACAAACTACAGACAATTAATGTTTACTGGCATGTGGGTGGAGTAGCCGCAATCATTTTGATTCTGGTATTCATTCCTACTGAACACCAGACAGTTTCTTGGATGTTTACAGAGAGAATCAACCTCAACGGCATGAACGGCGGAACAACTGAAGGACTGGGTTACTGGTTCTACGTTCTGCCACTCGGCTTCTTGCTAACTCAGTACACCATCACAGGATTCGATGCTTCCGCGCACGTTTCCGAAGAAACAGGTCAAGCAGGAAAAGCTGCTGCCCAAGGACTTTGGAAGGCTGTAGCTTATTCAGCAGTCGCTGGTTGGATCCTTCTTCTATCATTCCTTTATGCCGCAACAAATGTAGATATGATGAATGAATGGTTTGGATTCTCTCCAGTCATTTTCCTAACCTCGCTACCTATCTTCTGGGCAAAACTAATCATGGTCCTCACTTTGGTTGGGCAATTCTTCTGCGGTATGTCTTGTGTAACAGCAGCATCTCGTATGTGTTTCGCCTTCTCACGTGATGAGGCAGTTCCAGGACATAAGTTCTGGCGCAAAGCTGGATAAGAATCACAATCCAAGTAACGCCGCCTTAGTTCGTTGGCGTATTTGCAACCGTGTTGACTCTGCCAGCTTCCTGCACTTAAGGCTCCAGAAGATCGTGTTGCACCACTTGCTTTCTACGCTGTGACTTCCGTTGCAGTTATTGGACTCTTCGCCGGTTTCGCAATTCCAATCTGGTTGCGATTTAAGGCAGGAGATTCATTTAAAGTCGGTCAGTGGAATCTTGGTAAGCACTACAAGTGGATGGCACCAGTTGCCGTACTTGAAATTATTCTTGTTTCGATCTACTTCGTGCTTCCAGTAGTTCCAACTGCTAACTGGTTCTCACCAGACTTTGACCTAAGAGACGCAAACTATGCACCAATTGCGCTCTTGATTGTCATCGGTGGCGCTTATATTTGGTGGCTAGCGGGTGCTAAGAAGACCTTCCGCGGGGCTCATAAAACAATCAATGATTAATAGTAATAAATAGGTAAACTGCCCTGTTGCGCTAATCGCGCGACAGGGCAGTTTTCTTCTTACTGAAAAGAGATGACGCAATGTCTAATAAAGGACGAGTCCAAGATCTAGTAGCGATAGTTACGGGCGCAGGCTCCGGTATTGGGCAGGCAAGTGCCATCCGCTTGGCCGAAGAAGGAGCAATTGTTATTTGCGCAGACATCAATGGCGAGTCGGTAAATACCACCGTAAAACAAATCATTGATTCAGGGCTCAAAGCTGAAGGTCGGTCCATCGATATTTCAGATAGCCAAGCTTGCACGGAACTTGTTGATTCCACTGCTGCAAAATTTGGATCAGTAGATATTTTGGTTAATAACGCTGGCGTCAATTTGCCCGGCGTTTTTCATGAAGTCACAAACGAGACAATAGATCGCACCTTAAATGTAAATGTAAAAGGGGCGATGTTTCTAACAAGAGCAGCTCTGCCACACATGCTAAAGAATCAACGTGGTTCAATCGTTAATATGTCCAGTGTTAATGGCCTGGTCTCTGAGCCTTACCTAAGTGTTTATTCCGCTTCCAAAGGTGCAATTGTTATGTTCACGCGCGGCATCGCTTTGGACTATGCGAAAACTGGAATTCGCTGCAACGCGATCTGTCCAGGATGGGTTGATACGCCAATTAACCATGCCCATGCCAAAATGCTCGGCGGCCTGGACCATGTTTATAAAACAATCGATTCTTTCCAGCCAATTGGCCGCCCCGGTACTAGCCGCGAGATAGCCAATGTCGTCCTATTTTTAGCCTCAGACGAGAGTTCGTTTATGACCGGCTCGATAGTTTCGGCAGATGGTGGCATGACAGCGCAGTAACTGGAATAGTACCCACATGAGCGCGCTTACCTTAGAAAAATTAAAAGCCCTTGTCGCAGATGGAACCATCGATACCGTAGTTGTAGCAATGACGGATATGCAAGGTCGGTTAACTGGCAAGAGAATTCACGGTCAGTACTTCCTTGATGAGGTTGTGAAGCACGGCACTGAAGGTTGCAACTATTTACTTGCCGTAGACGTAGATATGAATACCGTCGCAGGTTACGAAATGTCATCGTGGGAACGTGGTTACAGTGATTTCGCACTTATTCCAGACCTAAACACGCTTCGTCTAATTACGTGGCAGCCTGGTGCTGCACTCATTCTGGCTGATGTGGCTTGGCTTGATCACACAGATGTAGTCGCCTCTCCTCGTCAAATTTTGCGCAAACAGATTGCTGAACTTGAAAAAGCCGGCATGGTCCCGATGTGCGGAACAGAACTCGAATTTGTAGTCTTTAAGGATTCTTATGAAGAAGCCTGGAACAAGGGATATAAAGATTTAACTCCAGTAAATCAATACAACGTTGATTACTCAATCCTCGGTGGTTCAAGAATTGAACCGTTGTTGCGTGACATTCGTATGGGGATGACGACTGCTGGGATGATCGTTGAATCCGTAAAAGGCGAATGTAACTTTGGACAGCATGAGATTGCCTTTAAATATTCAGATGCGCTCTCTAATTGCGATAACCATGTAATTTATAAAAATGGCGCGAAAGAGATCGCTGACCAACAAGGCTATGCCCTTACATTTATGGCTAAGCCAAATGAAAAAGAAGGCAACTCATCCCACATCCATCTATCTTTCCGCGGTCTAAAGGGTGAGCTTGTGATGGTCGATGAAGCTGATAAAGAGCACGGCATGAGTGAACTTGGCCGTCAATTCATTGCTGGGCAGATCGCACATTTGCGTGAGCTTTCAATTCTCTTTGCTCCAAATATCAATTCATATAAGCGGTACGTTCCGGGCTCATTTGCACCGACTGCTATTCGTTGGGGACGCGATAACCGTACTTGCGCACTTCGCCTAGTCGGACATGGCGCAGGATTGCGGTTAGAAAACCGCGTACCTGGTGGCGATGTGAACCCTTATCTAGCCGTTGCCGGAATCATCGCTGCCGGACTTGATGGCATCAAAAATAAAATGAAGTTAGAACCAGCCTTTACTGGAAATGCCTACGATTCTGACTCATCTCGCGTTCCAGCATCAATGCCAGAAGCGCTCGAACTCTGGGAGAAGAGTGATTGGGTCAAGCAAACTTTCGGCGCAGAGGTGCAAGCGCATTACGCCAATATGGCGCGTGTTGAAATAGCGGCATATGGCAAGGCTGTTACCGATTGGGAATTATTTAGAAACTTCGAAAGGTTTTAAATCGTGTCTACTACTTTTGATGTAATCAACCCTGCCACCGAAAAGCTAGTTACTAGCCTGCAGGAAGCAGATGCGGCACAAACTGATGAGATTATTGCCAAAGCTGCGAAAGCCTTTTTAACTTGGAAAAAAGTCTCCCCCGGCGATCGCGCGAACTTATTGCGACGTTTCTCTGCAGTTGTTACTTCTCATCGCGAAGAGCTAGCGCAACTTGAGATTACAAATTCGGGCCACACCCGCGGTAATGCTCTTTGGGAAGCCGACAACGTTGCTAATGTTTTGAACTATTACGCAGGCGCCCCAGAACGGTTATTTGGAAAGCAGATCCCGGTCGCAGGTGGCGTAGATATAACTTTCAAAGAGCCAATTGGCGTTGTCGGAATCATTGTTCCTTGGAACTTTCCGATGCCAATTGCCAGTTGGGGCTTTGCTGCAGCACTTGCTGCAGGAAATACCGTTGTATTAAAGCCTGCAGAGCTAACGCCAATGACCGCTGTTCGGCTAGCCGAACTAGCACTCGTTGCGGGAATTCCTGAAGGTGTTCTAAATGTAATTGTTGGTAAAGGCAGCGTTGTTGGTGCTCGTTTTGTCACTAACCCAACCGTTCGCAAGATTTCATTTACTGGATCTACTTCAGTCGGTAAATCAATTATGGCTGGATGTGCGGACCAAGTTAAGCGAGTAACTCTTGAACTAGGTGGCAAGAGCGCAAATGTTATCTTCGCTGATTCAGATGTTGATCGCGCTGCAGCTGCTGCGCCAGGTGCGGTCTTTGATAACTCAGGGCAAGATTGTTGTGCCCGCTCACGTATCTTGGTACAAAAGAGCGTCTTTGATCGCTTTATGGCAGGTTTCGAAAAAGGCGTAAAGGAATACCGCGTCGAAGATCCAAACTTAGATTCATCACAGATGGGACCACTCGTTTCTAAGAAGCAATTAGAAACTGTTCAATCTTTCCTAAACGATAAAGATGATGCAGTTGCTTTCACAGGAACTGCGCCAACGGGTGCTGGTTACTGGATGCCACCTACGGTTTTGCTTCCAAAGAGCGTTAACGCACGAACCTGGCAAGAAGAGATATTTGGGCCCGTTGTTTCAGTGCTGCCATTTGAAGATGAAGCCGAAGCAATTGCCTTGGCTAACGCATCTGATTACGGGCTATCTGGTTCAATCTGGACCAATGATTTAGGTCGCGCGATGCGAGTATCAAGGGCGATCGAAAGCGGAAATCTCTCAGTTAACTCGCACTCTTCAGTGCGCTTCTGGACTCCATTTGGAGGCTTCAAGCAATCAGGTCTAGGCAGAGCGTTAGGCCCCGATGCACTCGATGCTTACACCGAGACGAAGAACGTATTCTTCGCCACCGAATAACTTAAGCGCTGCGAGTTTCTAGATTTAGCGCTGCAGTAAAAGCTTCAACCACTTCTGGCTTTGTCCAAGGACGTGGTGATTGCGTGATGAAATAATCAGCCAGAGCGTTATCTGAAAGTAGTTCGATATCCCCCGCTGTTACACCGATACTTGAAAGAACCGGGAAATTTAAATCGGCAAGTATCTTGCGGACAGCGGCAACTGCGCGCGAACCGTTGCGGGTTCCATCTGGTGCAACGCCCATGGCATCGGCAACTCGTTCCATCTTTTCAGGAACAACTTTGGCTTCGCGTGTAAGTGTTTCAACAAGAACTAACCCGATAGTTAAACCGTGTGGAACATGCTTTAGGCCGCCAATTGCTTGACCTAATGAATGCTCGGCGGTGCAATCAGAAATATTCATTGTTAGGCCAGCCATCATGCTGCCAGCCGACATTGCAGCTCGTGCAGCTTTGTCATCACCGTTCTTATATGCCGCAACTAGCGCGCCGGACATCATGCGAACAGCCTCGTAACCGATGGCATCACCAATCGGCGTAGAACATTTAGCGATGATCCCAGCGATTGCTTGAGCAAGGGCATCGATTCCGGTATTTGCAGTCATCGTTGGCGGCATGCTGTAAGTAAGAACTGGATCAACTAGCGCAACCTGTGCGCGCAGATTGGCATTGGCGATTCCCGCCTTAATTCCAGATACTGGATCTGAAATTACTGATCCACCGGAAACTTCAGAACCTGTTCCTGCAGAAGTTGGAATCGCAATTAAAGCAACAGTAGGTACTGGATAATTTGGAGTCTGGGCTTGGAATTCACGGAATGTGCAATTTAGTTGAGCGCACAGTCTGGCTGCTTTTGCAGTATCGATAACCGATCCGCCGCCGAGTGCAACAACAACTTGGGATGCAGAAGCTTTCAGCGCCGCAGTTGCATCATCAACCATTTCAACTGTGGGTTCTCCTGCTGGCTTTTCAAAGATTGTTACAGTTCAAATGTGAAATCGCAACTAATCTATCAATCAGAGCTTTTGCCGCAGGGTTAAATTTTTCGATTCCGGCATCGACCATCATGAAAACTTTGCTGGCACCTAATTCATCAATTACTACGGGCAGGGCTGTTGAGATACCTTCACCGAATTTAACTTTTACAGGCAAGTGATTATTAAAGGCTTCGATGGCGTGCATGAGGACTCCCGCTTAATTCAAGTAGTTGGTAACTAGGCTATTTCAATCTCTGCGCAGGCTATCTTAGATAGAAATCTATCTACAAGTTCGAAGCCTCGCCTATTTGAATCAGGTTCAATCGCCTTTGTTTGAGCCCTTAATTCTTGGACTACGACACCTTCTGATTCAACTTCAACGCAGCCACCTTCCATGGCAAGCCATAGATCTAAAACACGAGAATCTATCTCAGGATGAAATTGCAGACCTAAGGTGCGCCCGAAAGTAAAAGCTTGGGATGCAATTTCAGTTCGAGCAATTTCTTTTGCTTTTGCTGGCAATTGCCAACGATCCCAGTGATACTGAAACCAAGGTCCTTCTTCAATTAAAGAATGATCATCACTTTCAATCTGATACCAACCTAGTTCGGCTTGTGGCGCTCTAGCAACCGATCCCCCAAGAACTCGCGCCATTAATTGTCCGCCGAAACATATGCCAAGAATTGGGATTCCGGCGTTGTGCGCGGCCAATACTTTCTCCATCTCGGGCTTTAACCAATTACCAATTCGCTCGTCTTCCCATGCACCCCATGGCGCACCTAAAACCACTAGAACATCGAATGACAATAAATCCGGCCACTCGACTGTGACATTGGGGGTTAGATAGTTTGCTTCGTCAACAATCAAAAAGCGGGTGATCTCAAAACCGCGTTCGGTAAATCGTTGCGCGATTGGTCCTGCTTCAGATGCGTGATCGTGCTCAATAAAAAGTGCGCGCTTGGACATTTATAAATTCTACTAAGGGCTACTTTTGGATGCGAATTGGATTTTGACCACGCGCAATTAACCGCTCAAAATGAACTTCGCGCTTATCGTTAAATGTTGCAGCTTCCTGTCCAGCCTTTTGCATAAAGGCAACCAGTTCCTCGCGAGCTACAAGGCCATCACCTGAAAGATCGTTGCGCTCAAAGACGTTCCAAGCACGCAGTACTGGAGCAACAACTTCATCAATGTGTTGTTGTAGATCGTAAATTCCAGCCAGTGCGATCTGAACTGCCTTGCGTCCAAAGCCCGGCATATTGGCGCCAGGCATATCGAAGTTTCGTACGACGTCGCTTATTGCGCGCATGGCCGCGTTTGGTTCCATATCTAAGGCGGCAGAAAGTGTGTTGCGATAGAAAAGCATATGTAGATTTTCATCAAGTGCTACCCGTTGCATCATTGATTCGGCAATCGGATCATCTGAAATCTTGCCAGTGTTGCGGTGTGAAATACGCGTTGCTAACTCTTGGAAAGAAACATATGCGATCGTATGCAGCATGTCGTTCTCATAAGGAGTTTGATAGCCAAGTGACATATGAGCCATGCGCAAATCTTCGAGTTCGTATGGATCAACGCCGCGAGTGGCCATCAAATAATCACGAATAACAATTGAGTGACGAGCTTCTTCGGCCGTCCATCGTTCAATCCAATTACCCCAAGCGCCATCGCGTCCCATCGAGATTGCAATCTCGGTGTGGTAGCTCGGCAAGTTATCTTCGGTAAGTAGATTAAGAATTAGCGAATCTTGTGCAACTGGAGTCAGCCGAGAATCTTTTGCTTCCCAAGCATCACCATTTAGCGGTCCGGCGTAATCGCGACCTTCTGACCAGGGGACATATTCGTGCGGGTACCAGTTCTTCTGAACTGAAAGGTGACGTTCGAGTTCTACAGCAACAACAGGTTCTAGATCACGAATCAAACGTGCCTGAATTTTTGCTGACTCTTCGCTCATAGGTGAACGCTACGCGAGAAAGTGAGGTTACTGACTAGTTTAAATTCTTTTTAGCCCGTTCATTGGCCTGTAATTCGCGCCACTTTGCTATTTCTGCATGATTTCCACTTAATAAGATCTCAGGCACTGGTATACCGCGCCATTCTTGTGGCTTTGAATAATTTGGATACTCAAGATATCCATCAACGTTATGTGATTCCTCCGCTAGCGAATCAGGATTGCCAAGAACTCCTGGGATCAGTCTTGTTATCGCTTCAATCATGACAAGGGATGCAACTTCTCCCCCACCAAGAACATAATCTCCAATAGAGACTTCATGGACACGAACATTTCTGGAAACGTAATCGGGCGTTGAATAATGCTGACGCACTCGGTCATCAATTCCTTCATAGCGACCACAGGCAAAAACTAAATGCGATTTTGAGGCAAATTCAGCTGCCATCGCTTGGTTAAATCTTTTTCCGGCAGGAGTTAAGACAATTAGATCTGTATCTTCGACCATCAGTGGATCTAGGGCCTTGCCCCAAATTTCGGCGAGCATGACCATGCCCGCACCGCCACCGTACGGAGTGTCATCTACTGTGTTGTGGTTATCCGTGGAAAAAGTGCGCAGATCATGAACTTGTATATCTACTAGACCCTTATTTTGTGCTTTACCCAAAAGTGAAAGTTGAGCTGGCGCAAAATATTCTGGAAAAATTGTGATCGCATCAATCTTCATTCGGCGCCCTGACCTTCATAAATTTCAGGTGGAATTACCGTCATGCGCTTGGCTTTAACATCAACGACCGGAACAAGTTGGCGCACAAATGGAATCAAGATTTCTCCAGAATCGGTCTTTATCGAGAGAACATCTTGGCCAGGCAGGTTGAGCACTTCACTGACTTCACCCAATAAATCGCCATCAATTAAATAAGCCTGACATCCAACTAATTGCAGTACGTGATAGTCATCTTCATCTAAACCAGGCTCATCAATATCAACTTCTGAATAAAGAAGAACATCACGGAATTTTTCAATCGCGTTTCGATCTGATATTCCCTCGAATCCCAGCAACAAAATCCCATTGTGTACGCGCGCAGAAGCCACAGTTAAATCTCCGTGGCTATCTGTCTGGACTTTGGCACCGATGGCGAAACGTTCTTCTGCTAAATCGGTGCGGACTTCAATGGTCGCTTCACCGAGAATTCCGTGAGCACGACCAATGCGACCTACATTTAGGCGCATACCTGACAAGAGAGTTAACGAGCCTCGTCGGTATCGATGAGATCAACGCGAACAGTGCGACCTGCAATAGCGCTTACGACTGTGCGAAGCGCCTTTGCAGTACGACCATTGCGTCCAATTACCTTGCCGATATCTTCAGGATTAACACGAACTTCTAGAGTTGTGCCGCGACGGTGAGTCTTTTCCTTGACGATGACATCTTCAGGATTATCAACGATTCCTTTAACGAGGTGCTCGAGAGCTTCGTCCATCATTGTTATTCAGCAGCCGCTTCTGTTGCTTCAACCACAGCTTCTGCAGTCACTGGCTCAGCTGGAACCTCTGCCACGACATCGGTCGCAGTTGGTTCGGACACAGCTGGAACCTCTGCCACAACTTCGTTCTGCAGTTGGTTCGGACGCTTCAGATACCGGAGCAGGATTAGCCTTTGCAGCTAACTTCTCTTGCGCCTTCTTCTTCATTGTTGTTGCGCCTTCTTTTGGCTCATCGTTAGCGGCCTTAACAGCGGCTTCGTATGCAATGCTCTTTGCAGGCTTTGGAGTTGCGAATCGAAGTGTTCCTTCAGTTCCAGGAAGACCCTTAAATTTTTGCCAGTCGCCAGTGACCTTAAAGATCGCCTCTACGGCAGCTGTTGGTTGTGCACCGACTCCGAGCCAATATTGTGCGCGGTCTGAGTTAACTTCCATGATTGAAGGCTCTTGACCTGGAACGTAACGACCAATTTCTTCAATTGAAAGTCCGTTACGTGCTTTACGTGAATCTGTTACGACGATGCGGAAAAATGGTGTGCGGATCTTTCCCATGCGCATTAAGCGAATTTTTGTAGACAAAGAAGTAGTGCTCCTAAAAAGTGTGCCGGATTTCGATGAGTGCAGCGGGGTGCGCACTTACAAAGTCCAACTTTGGATATGGATGTTGTGGGGGTAGAGGGCCCCTCAACAGGAGGCTAATCTTGCCATTAACGCCTGTAGATGCGAAATCCGGGCGCTATCCCTGCTCCTGCGCGGCACGTTTAGCAGGGTTGCCAGATTTGGACTTCTTCTTCGCTGGTTGTTGCCCTTTTTGACCGCCGTGTTGATGACCACCAATTCCGGCGCCCATTCCAGCAGGAATTCCCAGTCCCTGCGCCATCGCTGGCGGCATGCCACCACCTTTACGCATTTGGCGCATCATCTTTTGGGCAGCAGTGAATTTATCAACCAGAGAATTTACATCTTGAACTTTGCGACCGGCGCCGAGTGCAATACGCGCACGTCGTGAACCATTTAAGACCTTGGGATCTTCACGTTCAAGTGGCGTCATAGATTGCACAATAGATTTAGTGCGGACAATTTCGGATTCATCAAAGTTTTCAATCTGCTTTTTCATAGCACCAGCACCAGGCAGCATTCCTAAGAGTTTGGACATCGAACCCATTTTCGACATTGCCTCTAGCTGCTCTAGAAAATCTGTAAGGGTGAAGTCATCACCACGTGCGAACTTCTCTTCTAGTTTTGCTGATGTATCACCATCAAATGCCTTCTTCGCTTGTTCAGCAAGTGTTGCGACATCGCCCATACCTAGAATTCGAGATGCCATTCGATCTGGGTAGAAAATATCAAAATCGGTTAGTTTCTCACCGGTAGATGAGAACATTATTGGCTTGCCCGTTAATTTAGCGATCGAAAGCGCCGCTCCGCCTCTAGCATCACCGTCTAACTTGGTTAGTACAACACCATCAAAGCCCACACCATCTTCAAATGCCTTAGCGGTTCGAACCGCATCCTGCCCCATCATTGCATCTACTACAAAGAGGATTTCATCTGGCTTTACTGCGTTTCGGATATCGATTGCTTGTTGCATTAACTCGGCATCGACTCCTAATCGACCAGCAGTATCGACAATAACCATGTTGTAAAGTTTGGATTTGGCATAGGCCAACGATTGTTCGGCAACTTTTACGGGATTACCGACTCCGTTGCCTGGTTCTGGTGCAAAGACAGGAACGCCAACGCTTTCACCAACTATTTGTAATTGATTAACCGCATTCGGGCGTTGTAAATCAGATGCCACCAAAAGTGGAGTGTTTCCCTGATCCGCATAAAACTTTGCTAGCTTGCCGGCAAGTGTTGTCTTTCCAGCACCTTGCAAACCCGCCAACATAATTACAGTTGGTGGATTCTTAGCAAAACGGACCCGACGTGCCGCTCCGCCAAGAATCTCAACCAGCTCAGCGCTAACAATTTCGAAAATAGCTTGCGCTTGATTGGTGCCAGACTGCAAAGTCGGCAGCGCTGCTAAAGCTTTTGCCCTAATTGTTTCGATAAAAGGTTCGACGACCGTTAGAGCAACATCGGACTCAAGCAGCGCCGCTCTGATTTCAGAACACGTCGCATCAATATCTGAAGAAGTTATCTTGCCGCGAGAGCGCAAGGATGAAAATACTCCAGTTAGCTTGGAAGATAGTGAATCAAACATAGACGCTCATACTACGCCAGCGCAGCGCGAGGTCTTTCACGTATCACTCGCGGCTAGATTGCACCCGTTCCCTGTTCACCGGTGCGCACGCGCACGATTGAATCAACAGGCGTTGTCCAAACTTTTCCATCGCCTATCGAACCGGTGGATGCTGTCTTCACAATCACGTCAACGATCGATGCACAATCTTTGTCATCGACAATTATTTCAACACGCACCTTAGGAACTAAGTCCACCGTGTACTCAGCTCCACGATAGACCTCAGTATGTCCGCGCTGGCGTCCGAAACCACTGGCTTCAGAGACAGTCATGCCTGCAACACCTGCGGCTTGCAGCGCATCTTTTACTTCATCTAACTTAGACGGCTTCAATATCGCTGTAATTAACTTCATAGTGATGAACCTCCATGTGAAGAACTTGTCATTTCATAAGCACTTTCAGCGTGTTCGCTGAGGTCGATGCCTTCAACTTCGGCATCTTTGGTCACGCGGAAACCAATTGTCTTTTCGATAATGAAACCGATAATCAATGTGGCAACGAATGAATATGCAAATACAACTCCGACACCAAGAGCTTGCTTGGCTAACAGCGTTGTACCTCCACCATAGAACGTTCCATCGATTCCTAGACTGTTAACAACTTGAGAACCGAATAGTCCAACCGACAGTGATCCCCAAACTCCACCAACTAGGTGAACTGCAACCACATCAAGTGAATCATCGATACCAAGTCGATATTTAACGCTAACCGCTAGTGAACAGATCATGCCAGCGACTAATCCGATAACGACAGCAGCCCATGGCGCTACAAATGCGCATGCTGGTGTGATTGCAACAAGTCCGGCAATTGCGCCAGATGCTGCGCCGAGAGATGTGGCATGGCCATTGCGAACTTTTTCAACCAACAGCCAACCCAGAACGGCTCCTGCTGCTGCAACTTGTGTATTCATAAATGCTAAACCTGCAGTTCCATTCGCAGCAAGAGCTGACCCAGCGTTAAAGCCAAACCAACCAAACCACAGCAGTCCCGCACCTAGCATCACAAGTGGCAACGAGTGAGGGCGCATTGCTTCTTTGCGCCAGCCAACACGCTTTCCAAGAATTAACGCAAGTGCGAGCCCTGCAGCACCTGCGTTGATGTGTACAGCTGTTCCACCTGCAAAATCTTGTACACCTTTTCCGGCGAGGTAACCAGTACCGGTAACTACGTCGCCAACTTTATTTCCAAATGCGAATACCCAGTGTGCAACCGGGAAGTAAACCACTGTTGACCAGATTGCAACGAAGACTGCCCAGGCAGAAAATTTTGCACGATCTGCGATTGCACCAGAAATAAGGGCAGGAGTAATGATTGCAAACATTAATTGGAAGGCTGCAAAAACAAGGACAGGGATTGGGTAGAGACCACCATTATTGGTGAAATCATTTACGACTCCCCCAAGACCCGAAAATGAAATATTTCCATACCAAGGTGAATCTGCTTTATGACCAAAGGCAAGTTCAAAGCCATAAATAACCCATAGGACGCTAACGATTCCGATCGTTATCATCGACATCATCATCATATTTAAAACACTCTTTGCGCGAACCATTCCGCCATAGAAAAATGCCAAACCTGGAGTCATCAAGAGAACGAGAGCAGTGCTTGCCAACACCCACGCGGTATCACCTGAATTCAGAACAATCTCTTCCATTAGTTTTCTTCCTTCACTTTATGCATGAAACCTCGCCGTTGAGATGGGGTAAAGATGCCGACCGCGAGTTACAGGGGTTCGATTTCTAGGTTAAGACGGGGTCACAAAATTGGCCTTAGTGTTACAACCTTGTTACAAAAAGCCAGGGGCTAATCCGAAAGTAAGCCAGATATATATGCGGCGGCTTCAAATACCGCAAAATCGGTATCCCCTTCGCCAGTGCCGATAAATTTAATAGGGATATCCAAGGCGCTCTCAATTGCCAGGGCAACTCCACCTCGGGCACTGCCATCGAGCTTCGTAATGATTAATCCAGTTACAGCGACCGCTTCGGTAAATATCTTTGCCTGCGCGATTCCGTTCTGCCCGGTAGTCGCATCAATGACAAGCAATACTTCACTGACGACAAGTGTTTTCTCTACTACTCGTTTTACCTTTTCTAGTTCAGCCATTAAGTCACTCTTATTATGTAAGCGACCGGCAGTATCAATTAACAGGTAGTTTGCCTGCAAATCTTTTGCACGTGTAGCTGCATCAAATGCTACTGAAGCCGGTTCGGCGCTCTCCTTGCCAGAAATAACTTCAACACCGATACGGCCACCCCATGTTTGCAATTGATCAACCGCGGCGGCACGAAATGTGTCTGCAGCAGCCATAACTACAGAATTACCAGATGACTTTAAATGCGATGCAAGTTTGGCAACTGAGGTTGTTTTTCCAGTGCCATTAACACCAACCACCATCACGACGGTGACTTCGCTGCTGGTGTTCAAATCCCGTGGCTTGGAACTCAAGTGGCCATTTAAAATATGAGTTAACGATGTAATCGCATCGTCACCTTTTATGGATTTTGCGCTCTGGATTATTTGAGATGTTAGAACTGGACCTAGATCAGCTGCGAGAAGTTCTGCTTCGAGTTCTTGCCAATCCAGCGGATCTGCAGTTGATTCACCTTTTAGCTTGGCGACAAACTTGCTGAAAATTCCCACAGAACACCGAGTTGATTAAGCAGATTCAGAATCACGCAAGCGTTGCGAGATAACTTCAGTTACGCCATCACCGCGCATGGTTACGCCATACAGAGCATCGGCTATCTCCATTGTGCGCTTTTGGTGAGTGATGATGATCAACTGTGAACTCTCGCGTAGCTCTTCAAAAATCACCAATAGTCGACCGAGGTTTACATCATCGAGCGCTGCTTCAACTTCATCCAGTACATAGAAAGGACTTGGGCGCGCTTTAAATATTGCAACCAACATAGCAACCGCGGTTAGGGACTTTTCTCCACCAGATAGAAGTGAGAGACGTTTAATACGTTTTCCAGGTGGACGCGCTTCCACATCAACGCCCGTATTAAGCGGATCATCTGGATTGGTAAGTATTAATCGCCCATCGCCGCCCGGGAACAATCGCGCGAAGATATCTTCGAAGTGTTTAGCAGTCTCTGTATAGGCCTCCATAAATATCTGCTGAACGCGATCATCTACTTCCTTGATGATGTCGAGCAGATCTTTCTTGGTGCGCTTTAAATCTTCTAGTTGTTCGGCTAAGAATTTCAGTCGTTCCTCGAGAGCGTTGTATTCCTCAAGAGCCAGCGGGTTAATCTTTCCAAGCAAAGTAAGCGAACGCTCGGTCGCAGCAAGTCTTTTCTCTTGCTGATCTCTGCGATACGGGATCAACTCAGTCGCGACAATTTCGCCTTCTTCAGTTTCAATAAATGTTGGAACATCATTTTGAGGTCCATATTCATTTACCAACGTTGCGGTATCGACGCCTAGCTCTTCTACACATTTAACTTCAAGGGCTTCGATTCGCATACGTTGTTCGGCGCGCGCGATTTCATCTTTATGTACTGAAGAAGTTAATTGCTCAAGCACGGTGGCAAGTTCGCGACCACGTGAGCGAACGGTAAGAGTTTCACCTTCGCGATCAGAACGCGATGCTTCTAAGCGAGCACGTTCTGTGGCCGCCTTTGCAATAGAGCGTTCGATATGAATCAACGCTTCATAAGCCGCCTCGGCAATTGCGGAAGAGATAAGGGCGCCACGTGCACGAGCCCCGCGACGCGATACCGCGCGCTCTGATGCCTCTCGCTCTGTATTTGCCGCATCCTCTAAAGTTTTTGCTCGAGCTGATATCGAATCAACTCGCTCTTCGCTAGTGCGAACTGCCAATCTGGCTTCGACTTCTGAGGTGCGCGCAAGTGAAACTTGATTGCGTAAATTCTCAGCCACGGTGTGATCTGGTTCGGCAATATCACCGTGCTGTTGCAATTGAGCAGATGCAATCGACAGCTCATTCTCGTCGCGACCTTTTGCCGAAGTTGCCTCAGCAATAGCCAGATTCAGACGCTCGACTTCAGCGGAAGCTGATTTCATATTCTGGCCCGAGACGGCAAGTTGTTCAGTCAATGCTGCAATACGAGCATCAGATTCATTTAACTTTGAGAGCGCTACATCAAATAACCCTTGTTTTGAATCAACTTCGCCTTGAGCCGTAACGATCTCGAACTTTAAGCGATCACAAGTATGTGAGATTGTCTCGAGCTTTTTAGAAAGCTCTTGGACTAGCGCGTTGATTTCAATTAGTGATGTCGAAGATGCCGAACCACCGCGAGCACGTTTGGCGGTTATGACATCGCCGTCGCGAGTTACGACGGTTAGCGATGGGTTGGCGCGCAGGACGCTTTCAGCTTCGCGCGCACTTTCCACGACAACAGTTGTTGAAAGAAGGGAAATCAGTAGCTCAGAAATCTCACTGGAACGCACATGTGCAGTTAGTGGGGTAAGTCCTGCCGGTATGGATGCCGCGGAAGTAGATCCGGGTTCGTAAACCAAGACATCGGCTTGGCCTAAATTTTCACTACGCAAAGTTGTAAGCGCACTAACAGCTGAAGTTAAATCGCGAACGACGATGGCATCGGCTAATGAGCCAAGTGCGGCTGCAGTCGCTGCTTCCCATCCGTTGTCGACCTGAATGAGCGATGCAATAGACCCGAGTATTGAAAGCCCACGTGAATCTTTAATTAAAGCCGCACCACCATCGCGTGATTGCGAGGTGAGTTGCATCGCTTCTAACTTTGCTTCAATCGCATTACGTTCCCGATCTGCAGCGCGTTCGGCATCAATTAAGTTATTTACATTTAATTTCGCCAAGTCCAGCGTTTGTTTTGCGACTTCAAATTCAGAGTCCAGGCCAAGTTCACCCGCATCTGCTCCAGCAATATCCATTTCGAAAGTTGAATACTCGCGTTGCGCACTTTCTGCACGGGCTTGTGCTTCATCGCGCGCCTTTGTTAAACGGGCGATTTCTTCGGCAATGGCATCAAGGCGCGCAGCTAGTGATTTGATGTGGCCTTCTTGACGCGCAGTTCCTTCGCGTTGGTCGGCAATAGCTCTCATTGCGGCAGCAATTTTATCTTCTTCAGCCTTAAGCGATGCTTCGGCAGTTGCAAGTTCCTGTGTTGTTGTAGCCAGCACAATTCGAGAGTTTGCAACGCCGGCGCGAAGCTGTGCTTCTTCGTTGCGAAGTGCCGCAGCTTCTAGATCAAGTGCTTCTGGATCTCGGCCAGCGCTGCGTGCTTCTTCGGCTTCTTCAGCCAAGAATCGGGAACGCTCTTGAGCAAGTGATTGTGTGCCGCGAAATTTTTCACGCAACGCACTTAGTGAATAAAAATTCTCTTGCGCGGCAATTAGCAAGCGGACTTTCAAAGGCTGCTTGGGCATCGAGTGCTTCTTCGCGCAAGCGAATCTTTTCAACTTCATCTTCAACTTGCGAACGTCGCTCGCGTAGCGCTGTCTCGTCAGCTACTTCAGCGTCGAGAGTTTTGGAAAGTGTTATGTAGTCATCGGCAAGCAAACGCAATTTGGCATCGCGCAGGTCTGCTTGGATCGTGGCAGCTTTTTTTGCAACTTCTGCTTGCTTGCCAAGTGGGCGCAGTTGGCGACGTAGTTCGACAGTTAGATCCTGAACGCGCGCTAAATTGGCCTGCATCGAATCTAGTTTGCGAAGCGCCTTCTCTTTACGTTTGCGGTGCTTGAGTACGCCTGCTGCTTCTTCAATAAATCCACGACGTTCTTCGGGCGTTGCCATCAAAATCGCATCGAGTTGGCCTTGACCAACGATGACGTGCATTTCGCGACCGATGCCTGAATCGCTGAGGAGTTCTTGGATATCTAGAAGGCGGGATGCTTCTCCGTTAATCTGATATTCACTTTGACCGTTACGAAAAAGAATTCTTGAAATAGTAACTTCGGTGTAATCAATCGGAAGTGCGCCATCAGTGTTATCAATTGTTAAGGAAACTTCTGCGCGTCCCAAAGGTGCGCGACCACTGGTTCCGGCGAAGATGACATCTTCCATTTTTCCGCCGCGAAGTGATTTGGCGCCTTGCTCACCCATAACCCAAGTGAGTGCATCGACCACGTTTGATTTTCCAGAGCCGTTAGGGCCGACGACGCAAGTGATACCTGGTTCTAGGTGAAGGGTCGTGGCTGAAGCGAAGGACTTAAAGCCCTTTAGCGTCATACTCTTTAAATACACGGAGTAAACCTACCGTTTAGGTGAGGTGTTTATGTACGCGACTCAAGTGAAGTACTACTTGAGGGTTGCCAGAATTTCAAATGCCAAACGGGCCGCTGATTGTTCGGCTTCGCGTTTGCTCTTACCAACACCTTCTGCAACCGCTTCCCCTGCAATAAGTGCCACTGCAGTAAAACTCTTATCGTGATCAGGTCCTTCTTCAGTTACTTGATATTCAAGGGTGCCTTTACCGAGGGATGAAACTAATTCTTGCAGCGCTGTTTTTCCATCAAGACCTGCACCCTTTGCCATGGCGCTTTCTAAAGTCTCATTAATTAGTGCGCGAACAACTGTTGTAGTACTGGCAAATCCGAGCTCGAGATAAACCGCACCAATTAGCGCTTCTAACGCATCGGCCAAGAGTGAATTTTTATCGCGGCCACCGGTTACTTCTTCACCTTTACCAAGGCGAATGTATTTGCCGAGATCTAGTGTGCGCGCAATATCTGCGAGCGCACGCATATTTACAATGCCTGAGCGCAGTGGTGATAAACGTGATTCATCGAGATCTGGATAACGCAAATAAAGTTCTTCGGTAACAATTAATCCGAGAACTGAGTCACCTAAGAACTCAAGACGTTCGTTGGTTTCTTTGGCACCATTTTCATAAGCGAATGAACGATGCGTAAAAGCTAACTCAAGCAATTCGGGCGAAAGCGAGATCCCAAGTTGCGAAGTTAAAGAAGAGTACAGATCAGACCTCAAGTACCTGACGGCGGTTATATGTTCCGCAAGTAGGGCAAGCTGTGTGTGTCAACTTTGGTTGCTGGCATTGTGGGCATGCTGCAAGTGATGCTGCAGTTGTCTTCCACATGCTGCGGCGTGAGCGTGTCTTCGAGCGAGACATCTTTCGCTTTGGTACTGGCACGGTAATCGTCCTTAATCTCTGCTGACCTCAGGCAATCTGTGCCCAGGCTTACTGCTAAATGGCTTCTTGCTAATGGAGGAAGTATCCCTTATTCGGGCGAATTCTTAAAATCCAAGCCTTGCAGCCCGGCCCACCGAGCGTCAATTGCTTCGTGAGCATGGTCTTGCGGCAACTTCTCCCACTTCTCGCCACAGTCTGGACAGAGCCCTAGGCATCCTTCAGAACATAACGGGTTAACGGGCAGATCCAGCACGATCGCATCGCGAATTGGAATCTCAAGATCCATGACGTTGCCATCTAGGAATAACTCTTCATCGCTGGCTAGATCATCTTCTTCTATCTTGGCAGGTTTTTTGCCACGCTTGCCACCTTTATCCGAAGTTGGTTCATAGCGATAGAGCTCTTGAATTTTACGGTCGACTTCAATCTCAACTGGATCTAAGCAACGAATACATTCACCTTTTGCGATTGCAAATATTTCGGCGCTAAGGAGAACGCCTTCAGTTACTGACTCAATTCGCATATCTACTTCAATGACATCTCCGGCAGGAACGGCGACGAGGACGATGCCCACCGGTTCCAGAATCTGCAAATCGAGTTGGTACTCCTTCATCTCCCCCGCTCGGCGAGGTAGTTCGTGAGTATTGAATTCAAATACCTGGGATGCACGGCTCATAGAAATTAAATTGCGTTCTGCGACTTCTGTTATTTATCGTCAGCAAGTTGTGAAAGTACATCTTTATCGTTGGCACCGTCGAGACGTTCACGGCCACGCGCAACAGCATCCATGGTCTTATTCAGAATAACTTCCAAAGTGGCTAAGCGGCCATCAATGTAACTTTCTACTTCGGCACGTTCTTCAGCTGCTAAAGCGCGCGCATCATCGAGAATTCTTTGCGCTTCATCACGCGCGGCCTGCACGATGGCGGTCTGTTCGATCATTCGGGCAACATCCTCGCGAGCTGTGGCGATCATCTGCTCAGAGCTAGAGCGACCTTCTTCAATTACTTTCTCGCGCTGGGCGATTATAACTTCGGCGCGAAATAGATCCTGTGGAAGCGCTTCTTTAGCGCCATCTAAGATTTCAAGAATTTCGCCACGGTGCACAACGCATGAGGCCGACAACGGAACTCCGCGGGCTTCTTCAATAAGAGTAATTGCAGTACTTATTTTCTCGATTGAATCCATTTTTACTTCCCTGCCACTCGTGCTTTAAGTGCATCATTTACGATGCCTGGAACCATTGAAGATACGTCACCACCGAAATGTGCGAGTTCTTTAACAATGGATGAAGATAAGAATGAGTGTGCTGGAGCAGTTGCCATAAACATAGTTTCAACACCAGTTCCTTGTAAGTTGATTTGTGCCATTTGAAGTTCATAGTCAAAGTCGGTGACCGCACGTAAGCCCTTGACAATTGCCTGAATTGAATTCGCTTTGCAATAATCAACCAACAGCCCATGCCATGAATCAACCTTCACATTTTTAAACTTTGAAGTTGTTTGGCGAATCATCTCCATGCGCTCTTCAACTGTGAAAAGGCTTGCTTTTGTGCGATTGGCCAAGACAGCAATTACGACTTCATCAAATTGCCCACTTGCACGCTCGATGATATCTAAATGCCCGAAAGTGATGGGATCAAATGATCCGGGGCAGACGGCGCGCTTCATGGAGTAAACGCTAGCAACGATTAACCGGGTTATCCATTCTCAGGCTCAGAATCAGCAGGTGCCCCATAGAAAATGCTCGCTTGACCATAGTTTTTTTCTCGGACTGATACATATCCATCTGGCCAAGATATTTCCTTAACTCTGGAATTCCGCTCCACTGCAATCAGCGCTTGTGGATGCAAGAACCCACCAACTTGCAGTTGAATCAGAGTTTCTATTACATCAAGGTCTTCGATTTCATACGGCGGATCAATGTAAATAAAGTGATAGGGCGCCACTGGTGGATCTTGCAAGAAGCGATGAACACTCATGCCATATAGATGGAATGTGCCAGGGCACTGCGCAGATTTAATCGCCTCGTAATTGCTAGCAATACTTTTCTGTGCCTGTTCATCTTTTTCAACCGCGTGAACTAAAGCCGCCCCGCGTGATAAAGATTCAAGTGCGATCGCACCTGTTCCGGCATACAGATCCAAAACATTTAGGCCTTCAAAGTCACCAAATTCAGATGCCAAAGTCGAAAAAAGTGCTTCGCGAGCTCTATCTGATGTTGGCCTTGTAGATGAGGCAACAGATGCGATATTTCTACCCTTGGCCATTCCGGCAATAATGCGCATCTTCATTAACCCTTTTCTATAAATTCTGCAGCAGCATCTGCTTGCAGCTTTTTCAGTTCTGCTTTGAGCAAAGGATAACTAGTTAGAGAAGAATCTTGCGCCAATAGTTCTGCCGCACTTTCGCGAGCACTTTCAATTATCGCTTCATCGCGCAGAACTCGTAGCAAGCGCAAGTGCGATCTTGAACCAGATTGAGATGCACCCAGAACATCGCCTTCACGACGTTGCTCTAAATCAATGCGTGAGAGCTCAAAACCATCCTGTGTTTTTGAGACGGCATCTAACCGCTCACGAGCCGAACTTTCGGCATCAGCGTTGGTCACCAATAGACATAAACCGGGGGAAGTGCCACGGCCAACGCGACCACGCAACTGGTGAAGCTGCGAAACACCAAAACGATCGGCATCCATGATCACCATTACCGTTGCATTTGGCACATCCACGCCAACTTCAATTACCGTCGTTGAAATCAATACATCTATTTCACCTTGCGCAAAAGCCTGCATAGTTGCATTTTTAACTTCGCTGCTCTGGCGCCCGTGTAAAGGTGCGATCCGCAAGCCATTCAGCGGCCCCGACTGCAATTTCGGACCCAGATCTTCAACGGATGCGATATCTGGCGATGCTTCACCATAGAGAAAATCTAAATCAGCATCCTCTGAAGTTCCCGCCGAAATACGTGGCGCAACAATGTATGCCTGATGTCCCAACGAAATTTCTTCACGAATTCGCTCCCATGCACGATCTAGAAAAGTTGGTTTCTCAATTGTCGGAACCAGGTGCGTCGTAATTGGCTGTCTGCCAAGTGGAAGCTCGCGCAGAGTTGAAACATCTAAATCACCAAAGACTGTCATCGCAACAGTTCGCGGGATTGGGGTTGCAGTCATTACCAATAAATGAGGAGGATTTATTGCTTTAGCCTTTAAAGCATCTCTTTGCTCAACACCAAAGCGATGTTGTTCATCTACAACAATTAAACCTAGATCCTTAAAAGTTACCGATTCACTTAATAGCGCGTGCGTTCCAATCACTATTCCCGCGTCACCGGAGGCCGCCATTGCTAGCGCCTCTTTTCGGGCTGCTGCGCTTTGCGAACCAGTTAGCAGAGTAACTTTTGTCGCAACTTCACTGCCACCAAGCATTCCGCCTTGCGCCAGCGGTCCAAGTAATTTCTCAATTGTGCGCAGGTGCTGCGCTGCTAAAACTTCAGTTGGCGCAAGCAGCGCCGCCTGTCCCCCGCTATCGATTACCGCCAGCATTGCACGTAGCGCCACGACTGTTTTACCGGAACCAACTTCACCTTGTAAAAGTCGATGCATTGGATACTCAGCCGCTAAATCACTTTCGATCTCGGCACTAACTTGCACCTGTCCAGGCGTTAATTGCCATGGCAATGAATCATCAAAAGCGGTGAGAATTCCTGAACTTTTTGGAAGACGCGCGACAGCCTTTAAGGCGCGCAGTTCGGCTCTGCGCTCAAGTAGTAACAACTGCATCAATAGCGCTTCATCAAAAGTTATTCGTGCTCGTGATTTATCTGCGCTGTCGAGATCGACTGGATTGTGGATTTGCACAATGGCTTGCTGCAGCGATGGATACCCACGTTCGCTTAAGATTTTTTCCGGCATAAAATCAGCAATTTCATCAAGTGCACCGATCGATAAATTAATACATTGCGCGATTTTCCACGACGGTAACTTGGCACTTGCCGGGTACATAGGCAGGTACTTGCCCGCGAATTCAGCGACGGCTGAGTCAACATCATTTCCATCCGGAATCATTTCGTAATCCGGATGCGCCAATTGACGCTTCCCGTTGAACACACCGACTTTGCCAGCAAAGAGCCCTTGCCTGCCGACTCGCAAATCCTTCTCGCGCCACGCTTGATTGAAGAAGGTCAGTGACATCTTGGCACTTCCATCAGTCACAATTACTTCAAGGATGCTTCCCTTTCGAGCATGTAATTTGCGACTCGATGAGCTAAATATTTCAGCAAGAACGGTGACTTCATCGCCCTCTTTTAGTTCTGCGATATCGCTGAGTTCGCCACGAACTAAATAACGGCGTGGGTAATGATGAATCAGATCCGAAATAGTCTTATAGCCAAAAGTTGTATCCAAAACCTTGGCCGTGCGGTCGCCTACGACATTTACTAATTTGGAATCAAGGCCGGCCATGCCGCCTATTCTCGCGTGAATTTCTCGGAATTAGCGTCAGGATGGCCTTCTTGCTACTCTTACGCCTTGTTCAACCACCTGGCCGCAGTTAGGGCTGAGGTAAGAAAACTAGAAATTAACGAATTTAAAAGGAGTAACGCTGTGGCATCAACATGCGATATCTGTGGCAAAGCGCCAAGCTTCGGAAACAACGTTTCCCACTCTCAGGTAAAGACACGTCGTCGTTGGAATCCAAATATTCAGCGCGTAAAGACGCTCGTTGGCGGAAGCACAAAGCGCCAGAATGTCTGCACTTCTTGCCTTAAGGCCGGCAAAGTAACTCGCTAATTAAGCGCGTTTACCTTCTTCTTGTAACCTGTTGGGCAAGTTGGCTTAACGGCCGTTACCTTCTTTAAAACATTTCCCCTTAAACACGAAATTGTCGTGGCTTTTGGCGTGGCCTTTGGCTTTGGAGACGCAGTAGTTCTAACAGTTCCTGCCGCCGACATATTGCTTTCCGCTGATTTAGAAGAAGCCATCACATCAAAACTTGGATTAAGTGAAATATCTAGCATCGGATCTGGGAATTCAAAACCGAAGACTTGAATAATAATTCGGCCGTTCTTCACAGCCACAGCCTTGGTCGCAGCAGTTGATCCGGCCTCCGTTGTACGCACTGACACAATTAGTGCCGATGCGGCATCTTCGACTTTAGTTAGCCCCCAGAGCGCAAGTGCATCCGCTGCTGAAATTGTCGCGTAATAGAAACCTGTATTAACGGTCTTGCCATCTGGAGCCAAACGAGGTGCAGATGCTTTATAACTAAGCGATTTGGTCGTGCTGTTCCAAACTGGTGTTGATAGTTTGCAAAGTCCATTTGAACCAACATAAATCTTTCCGCTGCCCCCTTCAAATGAAAATCCCATTGGATCATTTGAGGGAACGAGAATTGATTGGAACTGGGTTACCAGCGCAGATGAAATGCCGGCGGTTCCGGTGCAATCCTTGATGCTCTTGGCTTGAGCAACTTTGACCGGATAACCAGCTAATTCGAAGACTCCTGCTTGAATATCAACGGTTGCCTCAGTTGCAATTCCATAAGTTACGCCGACTTTGAAATCTGAAATACGTACCTTCACCGAAATTAAAGCATCTGAATTCAGGTTTACCGGCGTTGTGGCGCTGGTAGTTAGGGCCGCTAAAGAAACTTTGTTGCCAGGAGAATAAGTTGGCTTGGCATCAAGAATTATCCAAGGCACAAATTCATTTGCTGCTTGCGCTTCTACGTAAAGGCCATCGTAATTTTCATTTGCAAATGCGCTATCTGCCGTCCATCGTCCAGGGAGCTCTTTGCCTGCTGCCACGTTGTTGGAATTTCCTGCCGCCGCACCCGCTGATCCTGTTGGAACCCATGAAAGCGTGATTGCCTTAGCACCCGATGGCGTAACGCTAACTGACTCGATGCAATAAGCACCGCCGCCAGCAGAACAAGGAAGTAATGCACCTTTAGGAAGTGTGATGCTGGCACTTGCAGCAGAGACTCCGACTGTTACAGCCGCAATCGCAAAGATTGCAGATGAGAGGCTGGCTAAAATAGAGGTGCGTTTCATGACTTAAAATTAACGCCTGACCAATAAGTAGGCAATAGCACCGCACTGAATTTCAGGTGTATAAATAAAAATAATAAATGGTTATCGGTGCATAAAAACGCAACACCTAATTAAAAATGACGCCAAGCACTGTTTTCTACGTCTGGTGGAACGTTTTGGATACCCGCACCAGCGATTACTTCACCGATCAAGATTCCTGGCAGATCTACGCCAGTTGCCAATAGGGCGTGATCTTCTCCCCCAGCAAAAATCCATTTCCAAACATCCATCCCTAAAGATTTAGCTAGGGACTCAAGTTCAACGAATTCTGTACTGGCTTGAATCTTTGATAAATCAAATTTAAATGCAACCTTTGAACTATCTGCCATTTGTCGGGCCTGAATCACCAGGGCATCGCTGACATCGCACATTGATGTTGCGCCAGTGGCGTTAAATTCATAATCAATTGTTGGATTCTTATATTCGCGTAGAGCTGCAGCATGCGAATCAGTATCTGATGTAAGTCTTGATTCTAGGATTGCCAATCCCGCTGCTGACCAACCTGTTAGTGAAGAGAGATAAATGCCATCTCCTACCTTGGCTCCGTTGCGTGTAACTGGTGAATCGCTATGGCCAATCGCAGACATGGAAATTACAATCTTTTCACTACGCGATAGGTCCCCTCCGATAACCTGCAAACCAGCCAGATCCGCTTCAAACTTTATTCCCTTCGCCAATTCTTCAATCCATTTAATATCTTCGCTTCCCGTCAGGGCGAGGGCGACCAATAAGTAATCTGGAGTTGCGCCCATAGCCAAAATATCTGCCGCATTCGCAGCGGTAACTTTTCGGCCTATCTCAAAGGCACTTGACCAATCGGTACGGAAATGAACTCCCTCAACTGCCATATCCGTTGTCATAACTTGGCGTTTATTTGTGCCGGCAACAACAGCGGCATCGTCGCCAATACCAACTTCTACGCGCGGGTCAGAAGTTGCAAAGATCTCACGAAGTCGCGAAATCACCTGCGCTTCTGTAAAGGCCCCCGAATTATTTGCCATAGCGCCAAGACTAGAACATGGAGTACCTTTGCGGTTATCTTCAAAGGCGAAGCTCTCACGAGAAAGGCGTCACCTCAATGTCAGTTCAGGCATACATTTTGATTCAAACCGAAGTTGGCAAAGCATCAAGCGTTGCTAAATCTGTATCTGCTATCCCCGGCGTCACTTTGGCTGAAGGCGTTACAGGTCCATACGATGTAATCATGCGCGCCGAAGCTCCATCAATGGAAGATTTTGGTCGCCTTATCTTGTCTAAAGTACAAGCAGTTCCTGGCATCACTCGGACGCTTACTTGTCCGGTTACTTACTAATTCCCAAGCACTCCATTTTTGCGAGTTAGCGCCGCATGCAACAAGTGGGTAACTGTTTGCGAATAAGTAACTCCAGTTGCTGCCCACATCTTTGGGAAGACCGATGTCGCCGTGAAACCAGGCATCGTATTTAACTCGTTGATGATAATTTCGTTATTTGGGGTTAAGAAGAAATCCACACGTGCCAAACCTGAGCAACCGAGAGCCACAAAAGCTTGCACTGCTTTTACTCGGATCTCATCGGCGATCTTCTGATCTATTGGCGCCGGAAGTTCTATAGTCGTTGCGCCATCTAAATACTTGGCCTGGAAATCGTAGAATTCATATTTGGAATCAATCTTTATTTGACCAACCAGGGATGCTTTTGCCTCACCATTTATTTCAAGTACCGCGCATTCGATTTCCAACCCGCGAATTTCTTGTTCAACGAGAGCCTTTGGATCAAAGCGGTGCGCTTCATCGAGTGCGGTGCCAAAATCGGCGGCAGATTTAACTTTTGTCGTGCCACGTGAAGATCCCCCGCGCGCTGGCTTTACGAATACTGGATAGCCCAATTGATCTGCCTGCGCTTTGAATTGCTGCCTTGTCTTTCTGCCAATCAGTTGCTCGCGCAACGAAACCAGCGGCGACTTTAATTCCGTGTGAGGCGAAGATTGGTTTAGCAAATGATTTATCCATTGCAACCGCCGATGCAAGAACGCCAGAACCCACATAAGGAATATCTGCCATTTCAAATAAACCTTGGATCGTTCCATCTTCTCCGTATGGGCCATGCAAAACAGGAAATGCGATATCAATATTTAGATTCGCACCATCTGCGCTAAATCCATCCACGCCAAGGGTTACGGCAGTTCCAGTCTCGGGAATGGTTGGAAGTGTGGTTCCGTTTATTGAAAGCGGATGGTCTTGCGGAAGTAAAAACCATTTTCCAGATTTGCTGATTCCGATTAGAACTGGCTCAAAAGCGCTGCGATCAATTGCCGATAGGACTCCGCCGGCTGAGGTGCAGGAAATCTCGTGTTCGCTGGATTTGCCGCCACAGATAATGGCTACGCGTTTTTTCATCGAATAAAGTTTTCGGCCTTGGTGGTGATCTCCATCAAACGTTGCAGTGCCGCCTCTGGATTTAGCGTTCCATTTACGATGTCAGCAACTGATTCGATCACAGGAACTTCGATTCCAACACGGTGCGCGATTTCAACAATGGCACCGGATGAGGCAACACCTTCTACAGTTTTTGCCCATTGGCCGAGCGCAGATTCCATGGAGCCTGTCCTACCAAGTAATTCTCCGAAAGTTCTGTTGCGAGATAGCGGTGATCCGCAAGTTGCAACGAGATCGCCCATTCCGGCAAGTCCGGCTGCACTAAGTGGATCTGCTCCATGTGCCGCACACAATCGAGCTACTTCATTTAGGCCGCGAGTAATTAACATCGCTTGGGTGTTTTCGCCGTAGCCCATTCCGATGGAGATGCCGACGGCGAGGGCAATTACATTCTTTATTGCACCCGCAAGTTCGCAACCAAGTAAATCAACAGATGTATAAACGCGGTAATACGGCGTGCGAAATAAGGTACGAACTTCTTCAGAAGTGGCTTGGTTTGTTGCGGCAGCAACCGCACCGGCAGGTTGGCGCAGGATTAACTCATCTGCCAAGTTAGGGCCAGTAATTAAAGCCATGCGATGCGGGCCTATAACTTCTTGCATAACTTCTGTCATACGAAGCTGAGTGCTGATCTCGATGCCTTTGAGCGTACTAACTATTAGGCAATCTTCTGAAAAATGTGGCTTCCAGGATTGCAACGTGGTTCGTAATTGTTGAGATGGAATTGCGAGAACATAATTTTTGCTAAATGCAAAAGTCTCGGCTAAATCTGAAGTTGCACGTACTTCATCGGGAAGCACATTTTCACCGATGTATTTAGAGTTGGTATGTTTAGAATTGATTTCATTTACAACCTCTTGGTTGCGGCCCCAAAGCAGAACGTCATTTCCAGCATCACAAAGAACTTGCGCCAGAGTTGAACCCCATGCGCCTGCTCCAAATACCGATACTTTGCTCATTGCTTCTTGCGCCCTCGCTCTTTAACGCTTCTTCTTGAAATTGCCGATGCGTGGCAAATCAGATGTGTGTGGGTCAAAGATTACTTCAGGACGCTTCTGGCCACGAATTTCCTCGAGCAATTTAGTGATTTCCAGCATGACTTTGGCAGTTGCTTCAATCAACGCCTGCGGATCATCGGCCTTTCCACGCCACGGCGAAAGGTCTACAGGCTTGCCGGCAACAATTGTGATTTTAGTGCGCGGAAATAACTTGAGCTTCTTTGAATACGTGGGCATTAATACTTGCGAGCCCCATTGAACAACTGGAATTACGGGAGTGTTTGTAGAAAGTGCTAAACGTGCCAAACCGGTCTTGGCAACCATTGGCCAATGATCTAGATCGCGCGTAAGTGTTCCTTCTGGATAAACGCCGAGCAAGTGTCCGGATTCCAACAAACGTTTGGCATGATCAACGGCCTTGCCAGCGCTCGGTGTCTCGCGCTCGACTGGGACTTGGCCGGCGGCCAGAATTATTCTGCCGATGATTGGTACTTTAAATACGCCGACTTTGCCCAAGTAACGTGGTGCGCGACCATTCCTAAATAGAAAATGCGTCAAATTTAAAACATCAAAATATGACAAGTGATTGCTGGCAACTATTGCAGCGCCAGATTTTGGAATATTTTCAGCACCGGACCAAGAACGTTTTGTGATGAGGCTGATAATTGGAATCAAGATGCCGGCGCAAATTTTATATGTGCGGTTTGTCCCGAGTGGATAACCCGTTGGTGGCGCGTAAGAAACTCGCATTTCGGCCATAACTAAATCTTAGTGGGCAAAGAAAAACTGGGGCCAGCAATCGCTGACCCCAGTTCCTTTAAGTCTTAAGAAATTGTTAAAGAAGCGAAAATTAACGCTTCTTGGCAGCCTTCTTAACAACCTTCTTAGCTGCTGGCTTGCGCTTAGCAACTTTCTTAACAGCCTTCTTCGCTGCTGGCTTCTTCTTGGCAACCTTCTTAGCTGCTGCCTTCTTCGCTACAGGCTTAGCAACTGGCTTTGGTTCTGGCTTTGGAGCCGGACCAAGCTTGCGCTCACCTGAGATGACATCTTTTAGCCCCTTTGCAGGAAGGAAGCGTGCCTTCTTTGAAGCCTTGATCTTGATTGTCTCGCCTGTGAATGGGTTGCGTCCCATACGTGCTTTGCGATCAACCTTCTTGAACTTACCGAAATCGTTGATCATTACATCTTCACCCTTTGACATGGTGCGTGTAATTGTGTCGAAAACGATGTCTACAGCGTGCGCTGCTTCTCTCTTGCTGTCGTTGAAGTGTGGGGCCAACGCGGCAATAAACTGTGCCTTATTCATCTAAATCCCCTTAGATTTAAGCGTAAATTAAGCGTTTGCTTAACTTGTGGCTAAAACTTAAACCTTTCAATAGGGTGATAGCGATATTGAAGTGGGCGTGTCGCACTTTAATATTTTTAAAAAATTGCACTTTTTATGCGTAAAAAACTCTCATTTACTAGTTGAGGGTTGAAGCAAAGGCGCTCACCCCGTCCATGAAGTTAGCGATTTACACTGCTTTTGCGCTTAAAAAGAGTAATTCGATTTCTAAATAATTTTGATTAGATGCGAATTGGCAATGTTTTTGGCTTATATGAAGCTCTTTTTGCCTCAAAAGCATCAATCGAATCTGTCTGTTTTAAAGTCAGACCAATGTCATCAAGGCCCTCCATCAAACGCCAGCGGGTGTAATCATCTAATTCAAAGGCGACGGTTGACTTCGTTATACGAAACGGTGCGCGAATCTAGATCAACCTTTATCTGGGTTGTTGGATCGGCCTCGATGGCAAGCCAGATCGCTTCCACATCCGCTTGCGACAAGATCACGGTGAGCAGCCCGCCCTTAAGTGAATTGCCCCGGAAAATATCGGCGAAACGGCTAGAGATAACGACTTTAAAACCATAATTTTGCAGCGCCCAAACAGCGTGCTCACGCGATGAACCGGTACCAAATTCTGGGCCAGCAACTAAAACTGTTCCGGATTTATATTGCTCTTGGTTTAAAACAAACTCAGGATCGTTGCGCCAAGCAGCAAAAAGCCCATCCTCGAAACCGCTGCGGGTTACGCGCTTTAAATAGACAGCCGGAATTATCTGATCAGTATCAACATTGCTACGGCGAAGTGGAACTCCGGTGCCGGTGTGAGAAATGAATTTTTCCATGGTGATTGCCTCTTCTCTTAAAGATCCGCTGGAGACGAGAGAGTTCCGCGGATCGCGGTCGCAGCCGCAACAAGTGGGCTAACTAAGTGAGTACGTCCGCCCTTACCTTGACGTCCTTCAAAGTTGCGGTTGGAAGTCGATGCTGAACGCTCGCCAACTGCAAGCTGATCCGGGTTCATTCCCAGACACATTGAACAACCTGCGTTGCGCCATTCCGCGCCAAAGTCTAGAAATACTTTATCGAGGCCCTCTTTCATCGCTTGCTGGCGCACTCGCTCAGAACCTGGCACAACTAACATACGAAGTTTTGGTGCAATCTTCTTGCCTTCCAAAACTGATGCTGCAGCGCGTAAATCCTCGATACGGCCGTTGGTGCAAGAGCCTAAGAAAACAGTGTCAATGGCTATCTTTTTAAGTGGTGTGCCAGCGGTAAGTCCCATGTATTCCAGGGCGCGTTCTGCCGCTCCACGTTCTTCTGAATCTTTAATATCTGCAGGATTTGGGACGGATGCATTTAGCGGCAAGCCTTGTCCAGGATTTGTTCCCCAAGTTACAAATGGCTCAAGCACATCAGCATCTAGTGTGATTTCTAAATCAAACTTGGCATCACCATCTGAGAATAAAGTCTCCCAATAACTTTGTGCTGCTGGGAAATCTTCTGGTGCATGCGGCTTGCCCTTTATGTAATCAAATGTTTTCTGATCAGGTGCGATTAATCCAGCACGAGCACCAGCTTCGATAGACATATTGCAGACGGTCATGCGACCTTCCATAGAAAGCTCGCGGATAGCAGAACCGCGGTATTCGATGATGTAGCCCTGTCCCCCGCCGGTACCAATCTGAGCGATGATCGCCAAGATAATATCTTTCGCTGTTACACCAGTTTTTAACTTACCTTCCACATTTATAGCCATCATCTTTGGACGATTCGATGGCAAGGTCTGCGTAGCAAGTACATGCTCTACTTCTGAAGTACCAATACCGAAAGCGATTGCGCCAAAGGCGCCATGTGTTGATGTGTGCGAATCTCCGCAAACAATTGTCATGCCTGGCTGAGTGATGCCGAGTTGTGGTCCTACTACGTGAACTACGCCTTGATCGGCATCGCCAAGTGAGTGGATGCGTATCCCGAATTCTTTTGCATTATTGCGCAAAGTGTCGATCTGCAGCTTTGAAACCGGATCTGCAATCGGCTTTAAAATATCTAAAGTTGGGGTGTTGTGATCTTCAGTTGCAATAGTTAAATCTGGGCGGCGCACTTTTCGGCCAGCCAAGCGCAAGCCATCGAAATGCTTGCGCACTTGTTACTTCGTGCACTAGCTGCAGATCGATGTAAAGCAGATCAGGTTCACCTTGTGCCGAGCGAACGATGTGGTCATCCCAAATCTTCTCTGCAAGTGTTTTACCCATAATCGACTTTCACTCCCTAAATCTTGCATCTCATAGAATGGGATGCTAATCTCGCTGCGTGGATAAGAAGAATAGCGGAGTTGGCGTTTTAGATAAAGCGGTAACCATCTTGGGCACCTTGGAATCTGGCCCGCACTCGCTGGCCGAACTCGTAGCCGCAACCGGTATCGCCCGCCCGACCGCCCACCGTTTAGCCGTGGCGCTTGAGCATCACCGACTTGTCGCACGTGATCTGCAAGGTCGCTTCGTACTTGGGCCACGTTCGGCTGAACTCGCTGCCGCCGCAGGCGAAGATCGCTTGTTAGCTGCTGCTGCACCAGCCTTGGCCGCACTACGCGATGCCACCGGCGAATCCGCGCAGCTTTATCGCCGCCAAGGAGATATCCGTATCTGTGTTGCTGTTGCCGAGCGACTGTCTGGTCTACGTGATTCGGTTCCGGTTGGCGCATCGCTAACTATGCAAGCAGGTTCTGCTGCGCAAATTTTATTGGCTTGGGAAGATTCCGAAAAGATTCATCGCGGGCTTAAGAACGCACGATTTACCGCAGCCCACCTATCAGCAGATCGTCGCCGCGGATGGGCACAATCAGTTGGAGAACGTGAAGCTGGCGTTGCATCAGTTAGCGCACCCGTTAAAGGTCCTAATGGAAAAGTTATCGCAGCCGTTTCAATCTCTGGGCCAATAGAGCGCTTAGGCCGTCAACCAGGTCGTGTCCATGCTGCTGCAGTAGTTGCAACGGCTGCTCGTTTGACTGAGCATCTGGCTAAGAGTTAATTACTTAAAATATCCAACTCTTTTAATACCTGCGAGATAATTCCGAAGCCAAAACCTTTACGTTGTAGCAACGACTGAATCCTGCGCACCTGCACATCTGGTTCAAGGCGTGACATGGTGTTGTATTTCTTAAAGGCTAAGTCAAAGGCGCTGCGGTATTCAGATCCATCATCGATCTCATCCAGTGCTTCATCGATTGCGCTCTGCATTACCCCTTTTTGGCGCAGCTCGCCGGCGATGATCCGCTTAGAGATCTTCTTATGGTTATGGCGTGACTGTGCCCAGGCTTTGGCGAATTCTTCATCGTTTACGAGGCCAGCTTCTTGAAGCCGGAAGATGATCGCTTGCGCAACTTCATCTTCAACGCCACGGGTTTTAAGGTGAGCGAGAAGCTCGCCCTTACTTTTCGCACGAGTAACCAAAGCATTTAACGCGATGGTGTGTGCTACTTCGTAAGGGTCGGAGCCTTCGCCTCGTGAAACCTTTGCGAAATCAAGGCTAATTAGAAATCAACCTCTGCTGCAGCTTCATCGATTGCTGCAACGAGTTCGGCATCTACTTCAATCGGCACGAAGTGTGCGCGAATCTTGCCTTCGATTTCATTGGCTAGATCTGGATTATCGAGAAGGAATGAGCGTGAATTCTCTTTACCTTGTCCCAATTGATCAGCCTCGTATGTGTACCAAGCGCCAGCCTTCTTTACTACGCCGATTTCAACGCCGAGGTCGATAAGTGAACCCTCGCGTGAAATTCCTGTGCCGTAGATGATGTCGAATTCGGCTTGCTTAAATGGTGGAGCCATCTTGTTCTTGACGACCTTAACGCGGGTGCGGTTACCGACTGATTCGGTGCCATCTTTGAGAGTTTCGATGCGACGGATATCAAGGCGAACAGATGCGTAGAACTTAAGTGCCTTACCGCCGGTTGTTGTTTCAGGTGAACCGAAGAATACGCCGATCTTTTCGCGGAGCTGGTTGATGAAGATCGCAGTTGTCTTTGATTGGTGAAGTGCACCAGTGATTTTACGAAGGGCTTGTGACATAAGGCGTGCTTGCAAGCCCATATGTGAATCGCCCATTTCGCCTTCGATTTCAGCGCGTGGCACAAGTGCTGCAACTGAGTCGACTACGACGAGATCGAGTGCACCAGAACGGATCAACATATCCATGATCTCGAGTGCTTGCTCGCCAGTATCTGGTTGTGAGACAAGAAGTGCGTCAATATCAACGCCGAGCTTCTTGGCATACTCAGCATCGAATGCATGTTCAGCATCGATAAATGCGCAGATACCGCCAGCCTTTTGCGCGTTAGCAATTGCGTGCAAGGTAAGAGTTGTCTTACCTGAAGATTCTGGTCCGTAGATTTCTACGATACGTCCACGTGGCAATCCGCCGATACCGAGTGCGATATCGAGTGCGATTGAACCGGTTGGGATAACTTCAATGATCGTGTTTTGACGATCAGACATTTTCATTACTGCGCCTTTTCCAAATTGACGTTCAATCTGAGCGAGCGCGGTATCGAGCGCCTTTTGGCGATCGGATGAGTTTTTTTCTTCGGCTTTATTTGCTTTTTCAGCAGCCACGTTGTTCTCCTTTAGATAAGAACGTCTATGCGTTATGCATATTCGTTGGTAGTCGGCCCAGAAGGTACGGAACTCCAGCGACGGCCTACGAGGCTTATAGAGAGCCTGTGGGCGGAGGTTGGAACCGCTCTGGTTGTGCAGGGATAACTTTATCCGAACATCTGTTCGAAAGGTAACAGGCGGGGCTGACATGGGTGCCTGGCGTGTCGCCTGCTGCGTGGGAGGATGCCCACGTGTTGATCCTGCTGCCGCCATCTGAGAAGAAGAACGCGACAGCCAAGCCCACCCCCGCCATTTCGGTCTATACCGGCGTTTTGTATCAGGCGCTGGATTGGCCCAGCCTTTCCACGGCCGCCAAGAAACGTGGGGCAGGATCGGTTGTGATCATCTCGGCCAAGTACGGCGCGGTTCGGCCAGATCAGTTAATTGAAAGCTACAAAGAGAAGATCGATAACAAGGCGATGCGAGCACCGGTCGGCAAAGTTCTGGATGCGATCAAGTGCCGATTTAATTGTCGACTGTCGCTCATCGACCTATAAAACAGTCTGGCACTCCCCCTTGGATATAACCGTTGAGGTGCGCGTTTCAACTGTTGTAAACGGCGTGCGCACTGTGGTGACTCATATGTCTAAGAAAACCCGCGGCGAAATTACGCGTTGGCTTTTGCAATCACGTTCGGTGCCAAAGACCCCAGAGGACTTATATGCAATCGTTTCGGAGAAATACCCGTGTGCGCTGACCCCTAGCGATGGCGTTGATCCTTGGGTGCTTGAGGTTATTGCGGTTTAAAAGCGATTACCTAATCAGTTTCTCGCTAAATATCCCCAAGCCAGACTAGCGGCGATTGCTACCCAAATTTGATACGGAACAAGTAACAACCCCATGACTAGCGATGCCTTAAATGTTAGAAAGAGCATTGGAAGTCGTAAGAAGTGCGGTCAAAGTTAAAGCAATTGATGCAGATAAGAAATTGTGCGGGACATAGAATTGATGAGCCCAAGTTAGGGCGGCTGCAATGCTTAAACCAAATAATACAAGCCAAGAAATATTCTCAAATCGCGTCAAGGATTTTGACACTTGAAAAGATGCGATGCCGAGAACAGTGAAGTTGTAAGGCCAGATCAATCCGATAACAGCACTGGGTGGCTGCCAAGATGGACGATTGAGCGAGGCGTACCAACCCGGGGAAGATGAAACCCAGATGCCTGAACCGAAGGCGTAGATAAATACAAATAGAACTCCGATTGCAGCGGCAATTAACTTGAAATCCACGTCAAGAATCTATCGGTATTTTTCGGTTTCACTTGGACATTGCTTGCAAACGGCTCGCCAAATTTCATCAGCTTCGAACCCGTCCTTCAGCGCTTCATCTACAGACCGACTGCCTAGTTCGCTGATTGCAATATCTTTACAGAAAGAGGGCGCCCAAGTTTCGCCAAATGAGAGCGTGATTCTCTCGCGTAGATCGGAAATGCGCATCTAAGTAAGAGCTAAAAAAGTGTGCGATCGACTAAGAGTTCGGCTTGTTCGCGAGATTGCGCCGGAGTCAAAGGTTGCATCACTTGCCCCATTAACCAGCGCATTGCAATTCCTGTGCCGGCGGCAGATTTGATTGCTGTAAATAAACATCTAGCAATTTCAAGATATAACGGATGTTCTGCATGCGAGAGAATCTCAGTAAGAACTGCCTTGTCATGGATACGCATTGCTGCAAGTGCGGGATCAATTGATATGTAGAGTGAGAGTTTTTCAAGTGCATCGGCAGGTGTGCCCGCACTGTTGGCAAGTTCAATCATGTGCTCAACTTCAGCGGTGATTAGCGCAGTCGTGACCGCGCTCTTGTCGCGATAGTGGTTATATAAAGTTGCGCGCGAGACTTCGGATGCATCAGCGATTTCAATCATTGAAACATTTGATAAACCTAATTTTGAAATTAAAGTTTTTGTACCTTCGAGAATTGCGCCTTCGGTTCGGCGATGAGTAGCGCCCTGAGTGGCGTACTTAGGCAGCGTCGACAACGGACAACTTCGCGGTCTCGAGAACTTTAAGTTCAGATGAGACGTTGGCGATCACAGTTGAAAGTGTTAAGCCGAGCGCTTCGCAAATTGCGTTAAGTAACTCAGATGAAGCTTCTTTTTGACCACGTTCTACTTCGGATAAATAACCGAGTGAGACACGAGCCTCGCGAGCAACATCGCGCAAGGTGCGAGATTGTTCGGTGCGAGCAGAGCGCAGGGTCTGTCCAACTGCGCTGCGTAATAACGCCATGATGGTCCCGCCTTTCTCTACGTCTTTATCTCGTTGTCTAAGGATACGGGCAAATGAGGCGATCGCGCTGGCTATGGTGGCGTTTCGGATGACTTCACGTTCACCTGAGAGCGAAAGTTCCATGACCTGGGTAATCGGGCCGATGAAAGCAACGAATACTTTTCCGGCCTCAGAGCCATCGGCGGGACCAGGGCCGGCAACGCCAGTTGTTGCAATTGCCCAAGTTGATCCGAAAGATTTATTTGCCCCGTGACCCATTTGCAACGCAACTTCTTCACTTACAACGGTGTGCTCAGCAATTGTTCCTTCTTCAACGTTTAAGTGTGAAACTTTTACATCAGGGCGGTATGCAGTAATTGATCCTAGGAAAACATCAGATGCGCCCGGCACAATTGTTAGCGCGTTACTAAGTCCACCAGCGGTTAGGGATTCGGCAGTTGAAAGTGTCTCACCGCGTGCACGTAGCGAGTCATGGATTTCTGATACGAATCCCAATATCTCATTTGATATATCCACGAAATTCCAATCAACTTTCTCGGATGAAGGCCGAGCGTACATAGTACGCACCAGTCACGACGGTAAGGGCGATTGCAATATACATAAATCCATCACGGAACCAGTACAAGTCTGGGTTAAGTGGCAGAACATAAAATCCTGTGCCAAAACTTTGGAAAGTAGCCTTTATCTTTCCGCCTTTATTTGCTGGGATGACTCCCCGTTTAACTATCGCTAATCTAAATAGCGTTATTCCAATTTCGCGAGCCAGAATCACAATCGTGATCCACCACGGCATGCGATCTAGAATAGAGAGACAAATCATCGCGGTTCCAACCATCGCTTTGTCCGCAACGGGATCTAAGAATTTTCCAAGTTCGGTAATCTGCTGACGACTGCGTGCCAGATTTCCATCGACGATATCTGTTAAGCCAAGGATGAAGAAGATCCACCAAGAAATAATCTGCCAGTTGTAATCATCACCACCATTCATAAATAAGGCGATCGCACCAAATGGAATCAGTAGCAGACGTGCAAGAGTTAATGAGTTTGGTGTTATGAATGCAGGTACGTTCACAGCGGACGTGCCACCAAATCAGCGCCCATGGAATCTATGATCACCGCATCAATATATTGGCCAACTTCAAAATTAGTATCAATAAACGAAGTTGTTCCATCTACTTCTGGGCCTTGGTGCGCTGCTCGACCTTCTTGTAGCTCGCTATCTTCGATTAGGACTCGCACATTCTCACCAATACGAGCGGCTGCGCGCATAGAAACCATCTCATCAGCTAGCGATGACAAAGATTCAACACGCGATTTAATCAAATCCTCATCGACTTTATCGCTCAGGTCTAGCGCTTCAGTATTGTCCTCATCGGAATATCCGAAGATACCGATCGCATCTAACTTTGCCGCGCTTATAAAGTTAGCCAAATCATCAAAATCTGCTTGGGTCTCACCTGGAAAGCCGACGATAAAGTTGGAACGAATTCCGGCTTCTGGCGATAGCGCGCGAATCTGATTAATTAAATGTAAGAACTTTTCAGAATCACCGAAGCGGCGCATGCGGCGCAGAACTGTCGGGCTGGTGTGCTGAAAAGAAAGGTCGAAGTACGGAGCCACTTTCTCGGATTCAATCATCGCTTGCAATAAAGATGGTCGCATTTCGGCGGGCTGTAAATATGACAGGCGTACGCGCTCCACGCCTTCGATCGCCGCAAACTCAGGCAGGATCTTCTCCATCAACTTTAGGTCGCCGAGGTCCTTGCCGTACGAAGTTGTATTTTCACTAACTAAGAAGAGTTCGCTGACGCCATTTTGGGCGAGCCAGCGGCCTTCTTCAATTATTTCAGTTGGCTTACGTGAAATAAATGAGCCTCGGAAATATGGAATTGCGCAGAATGAACAACGGCGGTCACAACCAGATGCGATCTTAAGCGGTGCCCATGGAGCATCACCTAGGCGTTTGCGAAAGAGTGAGCCACCGGCGCCAAGTGATGATGCGTAGGCTTCATCACGCGCAGCAGGACGATCAGCGGGGGCGATTGGCAAAAGTGATCTGCGATCGCGCGGTACATGTGGTGTGTGCGCATTTCCAGAGACGATTGATTGCAAGCGCGCTGAAATATCTTGGTAGTCGTCAAAACCTAAAATGCCATCTGCTTCAGGCAAGCGCTTTGGCAAGTTCTTGACCGTAACGCTCTGCCATGCAACCAACTGCTACTACGGCGCGGGTTTTTCCGTGGCCTTTGAGCGAATTAGCTTCTAGCAAGGCATCAATTGAATCTTTCTTAGCGGATTCAATAAAGCCGCAAGTATTTACAACTGCAACTTCAGCGCTTTCAACATCAGAGACAAGTGTCCAACCATCGGCGGCTAGTCTTCCGGCAAGTTCTTCGGAGTCAACTTCGTTGCGGGCACAGCCCATCGTGACGATTGCAACGGTACGGCTCATTGCGCAGATCTTACAGGGTTAAAGTCAATTACTTAGATCTGAAGGTCTTGCGAACCTCTTGATTGCGCTCTCCAAGCGGGGCAAGTGCTTTGCCGTTGAGTGTTAGATCAAGATCTCCGGCATTGCTTACGTAAATACTCATTGATGTTGGCGCGCTAAAACTTTTTGAGTCACCTTGAAAGATTGGGCCCTTAAATAAGTGCTTGCCGCCAACGACAATATCTATATTGGAATTTCCACGAGTTGCAGCAATCGTTAATTTCAATTCACCAGTTGCATCGGGCTCAGCTGGTGGTTGAACTGTTGCTTCAACTGATGCTTCAACAGTTGGAGTCGGTTGCACAGTTGGGGTTGCAGCTGGTGGTGGAGTTGAAGGCTCAGAGACTGTAGGGGTAACCATAGTTTCAGAGTTAGAGATAATAATTTGCCCGCCTGCTATCGCTGCCAGAACAACGATCGATGCGATAGCCAATGGTTTCCAAGAAAGAGTTTTGCGTTCACTCGGAAGTTTGGTGACATTATTTTCCACCAACATGTCATGAATAGTTCGCGCCTCAGTGGAATGTTCTTCGTTATAAAGATCAATCAAAGTTTGCGCATCAACTGAAATTTTTGGAGCGATGTTACGCAAATGTCCTCGGGCGTAAGTATCTCCCCCGCAATGAACGAAATTATTCTTTTCAATCTCATTTAATAATCCAGCTCGAAGACTTGTTGCCTCTGCGAGTTCGTCAATGCTAAGTCCAGCGCTCTCGCGCGCGGCTTTTAGGAACTCACCTAGCGGCATATCAACTCGCAATTCACAGATGGCTGGTACGGACGATTAGGTTCAAATTCTACTTGCGTATCCACCCTTGGCATAGTGGGAAGGGTGACGAAACGGTAGATCACCCCCGGTTCTAGTACTGGGTTTGGGTTAACAGGTAGTGAATTTAGTAATCGCGCAAGGTTGCGAGCACTGAATCGAGTTCATCTGGCTTGACCATTACCACGCGAGCCTTAGATCCTTCAGATGGTCCAACAATTCCGCGCGATTCCATCAAATCCATCAAGCGGCCTGCTTTAGCAAATCCAACGCGCAATTTTCTTTGCAACATCGAAGTGGAACCAAATTGAGTACCTACAACTAGTTCAACTGCTTGCAGTAATAAATCAAGATCATCACCAATATCTTTATCAACTAACTTATTTGTTTGAGGAGCAACTGTTACATCTTCTCGATAACGCGGTGAAAGTTGCTTCTTTACGTGATTTGTTACCGCTTCAATTTCACGTTCTGAAACGTAGGCACCTTGAATACGAATAGCACGCGATGCGCCCATTGGAATAAAGAGCCCGTCTCCTTGTCCGACCAACTTTTCAGCACCTGGACTATCTAAAATAACGCGGCTATCGGCTAAGAGAACTTGTTGCAAATGAAAGTCGTGAAGGAACGTTGGCTTTAATCAGTCCTGTGACAACATCTACTGATGGGCGCTGTGTTGCAAGCACCAAGTGGATTCCGGCAGAACGCGCTAACTGCGTGATGCGAACAACTGATTCCTCAACTTCACGCGCCGCAACGATCATCAAATCCGCAAGCTCATCAATAATTACTAGCAAGTACGGATATGGCTCAACCACGCGGTCGCTTCCGGGAGGAGCGATGACTTTTCCAGCACGCACTGCTTTATTGAAGTCATCGATATGTCTAAATCCAAAAGTAGATAGATCTTCATATCGCAAATCCATTTCGCGGACAACCCATGTCAGGGCATCTGCAGCTTTCTTGGGGTTGGTAATAATTGGAGTAATCAAATGCGGGATACCTTCATAGGCGGTGAGTTCCACGCGCTTTGGATCAATTAAAACCAAGCGCACATCATCAGGTGTAGCGCGCATTAAAATCGATGTAATCATCGCATTAATCATTGAAGATTTACCAGCACCAGTTGCGCCCGCTACAAGTAAATGTGGCATCTTTGCAAGATTGGCGCAGACAAAGTTTCCTTCGACATCTTTACCTAGCGCCACCAACATTGGATGGTGATCTTGCCCGGCAACACTTGAGCGCATTACATCGCCTAAAGCGACAATCTCACGATCAGCGTTTGGGATCTCAATTCCGACTGCAGATTTACCAGGAATTGGTGAAAGAATTCGGACATCGCTGCTGGCAACTGCGTACGAAATATTTTTGGCAAGTGCGGTGATTCGTTCAACTTTTACCGCGTTACCTAATTCAACTTCGTATCGAGTTACCGTTGGGCCACGCATAAAACCAGTAACCTGCGCATCGATTTCAAATTGCGCAAACACTTCTGTTAACGCAGCAACTACGGTGTCATTTGCCTTTGATTTGGCTTTTGCGGCAGGTCCGGTGCGAAGCAAATCCTGGGGAGGCAGTGAATAGTGTGAGTCTGCCGTCAGCAATAACTGTTCAGGACGTTTGGCTGAAGCTGGGGCGCTCGTGGATGCCGCAGGTGCTTGCACATGGCGCGGAACTTCGACTGTGAACTCTTCATCGAATTCTTCTTCGTCTAGGTCATCCTCTTCTGCAACTTCATCGGCGTGATGATTCCAAGCAACAACGGGAGTGTCAAAAGGTGGGGTATCGGTAATTTCAAAATCTGAGTCGGCGCGCTGTGGTCGTTTAGACCAGAGCCAGATAGAAGTATTTTTGGCACGGATAGCAACCGATGAAAGCGGAGTCGCTGTCGTCACTAGAACTGCAAAGAAGAAGAGCACAACTAAGAATGGGTAGGCCAACATCGAAGTCATCAGCGCTTCGAGTGGCATGGCAACTGCGTAACCAAGCCAACCGCCGCCTTGGCGCATTGCAGTTGCACCAGTTGGGTTTAGCGCACCAAGTGAGCCGTTAAATAAATGCGCTAATCCTGTTGCGCTAACAATCATGGTCACAATTCCGACAACGATTCGAGAAGTTGCCTTGTGATTATCTGGGACTCGGAATAAACGAATCGCAAAGTAAATTGCAACTAATGGAGCGAAGAAACCGATTCGGCCAAAAGCGCCGTAAATAACTGAATATATATTTCTACCGACAAAATTATCTGCAGCAAACCAAGTGCCAGCAAATGCGGCAAGTGCTAATAAGAGAAGTAGGAAAGCGGCGCCATCTCGGTGGTGTGCCGGATCTAGATCACGTGCTCCACGTCCAAGGAACCGAACGGTTGAACCGAGCGCTTTAGCAATTGATTTCCAAATAGTGCTTAGCGCGCGGCCAAGAAATGAGAAGACCGTGCTAGATGCCTTGCTCGAGGATGCGCGTTTTTTCTTAGCCACACCTTTAATCTTAGCGGTCAGACCTCAATAACTACGGGAACGATCATTGGGCGGCGGCGATGTTTTCCACCAACCCAGCTACCTATAGTTCTTCGAACTACTTGGGAAAGTTGATGAGTTCCATTTACGCCTTCTGAAACTGCGTGCTGTAAGGCTTTTTCAATCTGGCCTTTAACTTCATCAAAGAGCGCTTCATCCTCATTAAACCCACGTGCATGAATATCGGGTCCTGCGATAATTTTTCCACTCTGCGATTCGATAACCACAACAACTGAAATAAATCCTTCTTCACCAAGAATGCGCCGATCCTTTAGGGATGATTCCGTTATGTCGCCGATGCTCTGTCCGTCGACATAGACAAAACCACAAGGAACAGAACCCACAACGCTTGCTTCATGGTCAACTAGATCAACGACGATTCCATTTTCAATAATGAAGGCATTTGCTCGTGGCACGCCTGCCTGAATTGCAAGTTCAGCGTTGGCTTTCAGATGACGCCATTCTCCATGAACCGGAAGAGCATATTTAGGTTTAACAATGTTGTAGCAGTACAACAACTCCCCCGCTGCAGCATGCCCAGAGACATGCACCATGGCGTTAGCTTTGTGTACAACTTTTGCACCAAAACGAGTTAACTCATTTATTACACGAAAAACTGAGTTTTCATTTCCTGGAATGAGTGATGATGCCAAAATTACCGTGTCACCATCGCCGACTCTGATTTGGTGATCCCCGTTAGCCATTCGCGAAAGAGCCGCCATTGGCTCACCTTGCGATCCGGTACAAATTAAAACAACTCGATCGTCATAGTTATCAAGATCCTTGGCATCAATAACTATCCCTGCAGGAACGTTTAGATAGCCCATATCTTCGGCTATCTTCATATTGCGCACCATAGACCTGCCAATGAAGACAACTTTGCGGTCATGAAGAGCTGCGGTGTCAATAACTTGTTGCACACGATGCACGTGAGATGAGAAAGATGCCACGATCACGCGTCGCTTGGTTGCTGCAATAACTCTATTTAGCGCCGGCATGATTTCGCGCTCGGCTGGAGTAAATCCAGGTACGTCGGCATTTGTAGAATCAACTAAGAATAAATCAACACCTTCATCACCTAAGCGAGCAAAGGTACGCAGATCAGTGATGCGACCATCAAGTGGTAACTGATCCATTTTAAAATCACCCGTATGTAAAACGGTTCCAGCCTTGGTGTGAATTGCAATCGCAAGGGCATCGGGGATCGAGTGATTTACGGCGATGAATTCGACCTCAAATGGTCCAATATCTTCACGCATACCTTCTTTAACTTCACGCGTAAGTGGAGAGATGCGATGTTCTTTTAATTTTGCGGTTACCAGCGCCAGAGTTAAGGCAGATCCGTAAAGTGCGATATCTCCACGCTCACGCAGTAAGGTATGGAGTTGCCCCGATGTGGTCCTCATGTCCGTGTGTTAAAACAAGCCCGACTACATCATTTAGACGATCGCGTATGTAACTAAAGTCCGGCAGAATTAAATCGATACCCGGTTGATTTTCTTCGGGGAAAAGTACGCCGCAATCAACAATTAATAACTTGCCATTGGTTTCAAAGACGGTCATGTTGCGACCAATTTCGGCTAGGCCGCCTAGGGCCACAATGCGCAAGCCGCCTGCAACTAATTTATCGGGCGTACCGAGATCGGGATGTGGATGGGTCATAAAATAATTGTTATAGCGAGACGCCGCCGGCGATCAGATCGGTGCGCAACTGCGCGATCTGATCTTGCGTTGCATCTACTAGAGGAAGTCTTGTGTGGCCACCAGGTAGGCCCATCATATTTAGCGCGGCCTTGGTGAGAATCGCACCTTGCGTGCGGAATGTTCCGGTAAAGACCGGTAGCAATTTCTGATGAATTTCAAGTGCCCGCGCCGCATTGCCAGCAAACCAAGCGTTAAGCATTTCTTTCAAATCTTTACCGACGGTATGACCACAAACTGAAACCATTCCGACCGCCCCTACTGAAAGCAGCGGCAAGTTCAAGATGTCATCACCGGAATAAACCGGGATTCCGCAACGCTTAATAACCCAAGAAGTAGATGCCACATTTCCCTTGGCATCTTTGAGCGCGACAATTCGTGGGTGCTCAAAGAGGCTAACAATCGTGTCAGGTTCAATTTCAATTCCGCAGCGACCCGGAATGTCATACATCATTAAAGGTAAATCTGTGGCGTCAGCAACTGCTCTAAAGTGAGCAGCAACGCCGGCTTGTGGCGGTTTGTTGTAATACGGAGTCACAACCAATAAGCCATCAGCGCCAGCTTTTTCAGTTCGCTTTGCCTGATTGATTGAATAATCTGTTTCGTTATCACCCGCACCAGAGACAACAAAAATCTTTGGCCCCACTACGCCTTTTACGACTCTAATAATCTCTTCTTTTTCTGAGGATTTAGTAGTTGGCGCCTCACCCGTTGTTCCGTTTACGGCAATTCCGTCATGCCCAGTTGCAACTAAATGTGCAGCTAGCTTTTCAACGCCGGGCCAATCTATTTTGCCGTCCTTATCGAAAGGGGTCACCATTGCGGTGAGCATCCGTCCGAACGGTGCTGCGATATCCATGGGTGAAACCTACCGTTTTACGGTGCGATCCGTCCAGATTTTTCGAATGCACCGTAGGTAAGTGGCATTAATTTTGCGAATTCGGCTTCCATTTTCTCTGCGACCATCTCAATTTCTCGTTGTGGGTAGCTTGGAAAATGTGAACCTTCGCGCGCTGTGCGAAGTGAGAGAAAATTCATTAATGCGCGTGCATTCATTGAGACATACATAGATGAATAAGTCGCAACTGGCAGAACTGCACGAGCAACCTCACGTGCAACGCCGGCTTCTAACATTTTCTGATAACTATCGTATGCAACTACATATGCTTCTTTCATCGCCTTAATGGTTATATCAAATTGCTCTTGTGTGCCATCTTCAAATGTGTAGGCGCCAGTTTTACCAACTTGAATTAATTTGCGCTCTTTAGATGGAATGTAAAACACTGGTTTTAGTTCGCGGTAGCGACCAGATTCTTCGTTATAGGAAGCTATACGGTGACGCATAAATTCGCGGAAGACGAAAATTGGTGCGCTAATAAAGAATGTCATTGAAGTATGTTCAAAGGGAGAACCGTGACGTTCGCGGGCAAGATAATTAATAAGCCCTGCCGAACGAGCTGGATCTTCACCTATTTCATCCAACGATTGCTCACCTGCAGTCGAAACGCGCGCTGCCCAAATCACATCGGCATCGCTTGCGCTGGCTTTAACAAGTTCAACAGTTACATCGTCGCGAAAGATTATTTCCTGGCTCATAGGCGAAACCTTATAGAAAACGCGCTACCTCACCGAGGATATGTAGGGCAGAATGCACCCGTGTCTAGAGTGAACCGCGCCACGGCTGCGCAATCCCTGAGCGTCTCCCTCACCGTTGGCGCTTATGGAATTGCTTTTGGTGCCGCCTCAGTTGCTGCAGGTTTTTCAGTTTGGCAGAGCTGTCTGCTTTCACTTCTCACATTCACCGGCGCATCTCAATTTGCTGTGGTCGGAGTTCTTGGGGCAGGTGGCAGCGCAATCAGCGGAATTGCAACTGCAACTTTATTGGGCGTTCGCAATACTTTATATGGACTTCGCATGGCGCCAGTTCTAAATGTAAAGGGGCTGCGTCGCATCTTCGCTGCACAATTAACCATCGATGAATCAACTGGTGTTGCTTTATCTCAAGAAAAAATTGGTCTGCGCGAGATGCGCCAAGGGTTTTGGCTAACTGGTATCGGTGTGTTTATCTTCTGGAATATTTTCACCTTAGCTGGCGCACTTGGTGCGCAGGCGATGGGAGATCCGGCAGCTTGGGGCTTAGATGCTGCGGTGCCCGCAGCATTCTTGGGACTTCTTTGGCCTAGGTTGATTAATAAAACTGATCGCCTATTAGCCGTTGCCGCATGCGCGCTGGCGCTAGCAATGACGCCTTACTTTGTTCCTGGCGTTCCGATTATTTCAACCGCACTTTTAGCAGTCTTCTTCGGATTGCGAGCACGTGTATGGAAATAAATCTAATTGATCCCTTTTGGCTAGCGGTAATTGGCACCAGCGCTCTGGCTTTCATCCTTAAATATCTCGGTCATAGCGTTCCGAAGCGTTGGCTTTCAAATCCTCGAATATTAAAGATTAATTCGCTAATCCCAATCGCGCTCTTAAGTGCATTGGTTGCGGTTCAAACATTTACGAAAGATTCGATGTTAATCGCAGATCAAAGGCTGGCTGGGATCGGCGTAGCAGTACTTGCCCTCATCCTGCGTGCACCTTTTCCAGTTGTCGTGCTTTCAGCGGCAGCAACTTCAGCTGCTTTGTTCCATATCCAGTAAGGAAATTAAATAATATTTAGCGCTTGCAGCTTCGCCTTTAGATCATTATCAGATGGCTCAGTTAGGTGGGTGCCATCTGAGAAAACGATTACTGGGATTGACTGCGCTCCCCCGTTGATTTCGATAACTTTAGCGGCAGCGCTTTTATCTGCTTCAACATCAATATGAGTTACTTGAACATCGAGCTCTTCAAGCAAACGCTTAGAACGACGGCAATCTCCGCACCAGTCGGCTCCGTACATTGTGATATCTGCTTTAGCCATTTTGTGATCCTTTACATGAATTTCTCAAGGCCGAAAGTCAGCCCTGGTTGTGAAATAACTTTACGAACGCCAAGTAGAACGCCCGGCATAAAACCTGCGCGGTCTAGCGAATCGTGACGAATTGTCAGCGTCTCACCAAGTCCGCCAAGTAGAACTTCTTGATGTGCAATTAGCCCACGTAAACGGACTGAGTGAACTGGAATATCTCCAACGCTGGCACCGCGCGCACCATCGAGTGAAGTGCTGGTTGCATCTGGCATCGCAGTAAGTCCAGCATCTTTACGAGCCTTCGACATAAGTTCTGCTGTGCGAGATGCGGTACCTGATGGGGCATCAACTTTATCTGGGTGATGAAGTTCGATAATTTCGGCAGACTCGAAGTATTTCGCTGCCTTAGTTGCAAACTCCATCATCAAGACCGCACCGATAGCAAAATTTGGGGCGATTAATAGGCCGACCTTTGGGTTAGCAGCCATCAGCTTCTCTAGTTTTGAGATTCGGGCTGCATCGAAACCAGTTGTCCCAACCACAGAGTTAATTCCGTTGGATATCAAAAATTCTAGATTGGCCATAACCGAATCAGGAGTTGTGAAATCAACAACTACTTGAGCACCACTAGTTTTGAGCTGATCTAAAGAATCTCCGAGATCTAAGGCGGCGACTAGTTCGAGGTCGGCGGCTCCAGTGACAGCCTTAACTACTTCAGCTCCCATGCGACCACGGGCACCTAGGACTCCGACTTTGATCATGACTGCAACACCTTTTCAAATTTCGTTTCACTTTTAAACGGACCAACAAGAGCAAGGGTAGGCGATTTGGTGAGATATTCGCTTGCAATTTCGCGTACGTCGGTTGAATTCACACGGGATATCGCTTTCAAGATATCGTCGAAGCCCATTACTTGGCCATAAACAATTTCATTCTTGCCGATTCGACTCATGCGCGAAGCGGAGTCTTCTTGGCTTAATACCAACGATCCGCGAACTGCGCCCTTGGCGCGTTCAATTTCTTCATGGCTCATACCGTTTTCAGCAACATCTGCTAAAACTTCACGGATGATCTCAACTACTTCAATAGCTTTAGTTGGATTGCAACCTGCATAGAAACCGATCTGACCTGAGCCAGCAAATTGTTGGGCGTAGGCGTAGACCGAATATGCCAGCCCGCGTTTTTCACGGATCTCTTGGAATAGGCGCGATGACATTCCGCCTCCGAGGGCTGATGCCAGAACACCCATGGTGAAGCGTCGTTCATCGCTACGTGCAACACCTTCCATGCCATAGAACATGTGGGCTTGCTCAGTTTTGCGAGTTAGCAAACCAACGCTTTGCATTGGTTTTGTTTTAACTGGAGTATTTGGACGAATCTGCGGTGCTCCCTTTACATTAAGGAAGTTATCGCGCGATAGCGCTTCTTCAACCATTGCTACAACTCGTTTGTGCTTAATATTTCCAGCCACAGCGACAACTAAATCCTGTGGCAAGTACTTTTTCTTATAGTAGTTAAACACGCTACTACGCGTCATGTCCTTGATTGATTTGATTGTGCCCAGAATCGGACGTCCCAGTTGGGTGTCACCATAATAAGTTTCGGCATATAGATCATGGACTAGATCACTTGGATCATCATCGCGCATGGCAATTTCTTCAAGAACTACTTTACGTTCGGCATCAACATCGAGGGCTGAAACAATTGATGAGGTTATTAGATCTGAGACAACATCGATCGCCATTGGCAGATCGGTATCGATCACTCGAGCATAGAAGCAGGTGTATTCCTTGCTAGTGAAGGCGTTCATCTCGCCGCCAACTGCTTCAATAGTCGCTGAAATCTCAAGTGCGTTGCGCCTGGTTGTTCCTTTAAATAAAAGATGTTCTAGAAAGTGAGAAGCCCCAGCAACGGCCGGGGTTTCATCACGAGAACCAACATTTACCCAGATACCGATCGCGGCGCTGCGTACCGACGGAACTTCTTCCGTGACGATACGCAGACCGCTAGGTAATACTGTGCGACGAACTGACATTTATTCAGCGCTCGGTGTTGTTCCATCTTCGAGTACTGGAACAAGTGAAAGCTTGCCCTTTGGATCGATTTCACCGATCTCAACTTGAATCTTGTCGCCAACCTTCATAACTTCTTCCAAGTTTTCGATTCGCTTTCCACCATGCATCTTGCGGATCTGAGATACGTGGAGCAAGCCATCTTTACCTGGCATAAGTGAAATGAATGCACCGAATGCCGCAAGCTTTACAACGGTACCGAGGTAGCGCTCTCCAACTTCTGGCATTTGTGGATTTGCGATTGCATTGATCTGTGCGCGCGCAGCTTCTGCTGACGGACCATCGACTGCGCCGATGTAGATCGTGCCATCATCTTCGATTGAAATATCTGCGCCAGTTTCATCTTGGATCTGGTTGATGATCTTGCCCTTAGGTCCGATCACTGCACCGATCTGATCAACTGGAATCTTCACAGAGATGATGCGAGGAGCAAATGGGCTCATCTCATCAGGTGTGTCGATCGCTTCATTCATAACATCAAGGATTGCAAGACGCGCTTCCTTTGCTTGGTGAAGTGCACCAGCAAGTACTGATGCTGGAATTCCATCAAGCTTGGTATCTAGTTGTAGCGCTGTAATGAAATCTTTTGTTCCGGCAACCTTGAAGTCCATATCTCCGAATGCATCTTCTGCACCCAAGATATCTGTCAACGCAACGTATTCAACCTTGCCATCGACGGTATCTGAGATAAGACCCATTGCAATACCTGCAACTGGAGCCTTAAGAGGAACACCCGCGTTAAGCATTGCAAGAGTTGATGCACAAACAGAACCCATTGATGTTGAACCATTTGAACCAAGTGCTTCAGAGACCTGACGGATTGCGTAAGGGAACTCTTCGCGAGTTGGAAGTACTGGAATCAGTGCACGCTCTGCAAGTGCTCCGTGTCCAATTTCGCGACGCTTTGGTGTGCCAACACGACCAGTCTCACCAGTTGAATATGGTGGGAAGTTGTAGTTGTGCATGTAGCGCTTATGGTTTTCTGGGTTCAAGGTATCGAGCTGTTGCTCCATCTTGAGCATGTTAAGAGTTGTGATTCCAAGAATCTGCGTCTCACCACGTTCGAAGATTGCTGAACCGTGAACACGTGGAATTACTTCAACTTCAGCAGATAGCGCACGGATATCGCGGAGTCCGCGACCATCGATACGGATCTTGTCGCGAAGCACACGTTGGCGAACCAATTTCTTAGTTAGTGAACGAAACGCTGCAGGAACTTCTTTTTCACGGCCCTCAAAGGCAGGTGAAACAGATTCCTTAGTTGCAGCAGAGATCTCATCGATCTTTGTTTCGCGCTCTTGCTTGCCTGCGATAGTCATAGCCTTTGCTAGATCATCTTTGGCAGCCTTCTCAACTGCTGCAAATACATCATCCTGGTAATCCAAGAAAACTGGGAATTCAGCAGTTGGCTTTGCCGCAACTTTGGCTAGCTTTGATTGCGCTTCGCAAAGAATTTTAATAAATGGCTTTGCAGCATCAAGGCCTTGAGAAACAACTTCCTCTGTTGGAGTTGGTTGTCCGTTCTTGATTAGCTCGATTGTCTTAGATGTTGCTTCTGCCTCAACCATCATGATTGCTACATCATCTGCAGTTACGCGACCGGCAACGACCATGTCAAATACTGCGTCAGCAACCTGTGAATGGTTAGGGAATGCAACCCATTGTCCGTCGATTAGTGCAACGCGAACTCCACCGATTGGACCAGAGAATGGCAATCCCGCAAGTTGTGTTGACATTGATGCCGCGTTGATTGCGATCACGTCGTACATGTGATCAGGATCTAGCGCCATAACTGTTACGACGATCTGAACTTCGTTACGAAGTCCCTTTACGAATGATGGACGCAATGGGCGATCGATCAAACGACAAGTAAGAATTGCATCCTCTGATGGACGTCCTTCACGGCGGAAGAATGATCCTGGGATGCGACCAACTGCGTACATCTTCTCTTCAACATCTACTGTCAATGGGAAAAAGTCGAACTGATCTTTTGGAGTCTTTGATGCAGTTGTTGCTGAGAAGATCATTGTTTGATCGTCTAAGAAAACTGCCGCGGCTCCTGCTGCTTGACGCGCTAGGCGTCCTGTTTCAAAGCGTATTTCGCGCTTTCCGAATTTGCCGTTATCGATAATGGCAACTGATGACTGAACTTCTTGACCCTCCATGGGTCCTCCTTTAATTGATGTACCCGTAATCAGGTTCGAAAAGGAGTTACATAATTAATATGAAGTAATGAATCGTCGATCGAAGTTCACGCACAGGATTAAACCTTGCGGAAACCACTACCGAGGACCATCGCTTCCACATTAAGAATGGAAAACCTGAACTCCCCTGGTGGGTAGTTATTTAATTAGCGGCGAATACCGAGCTTTTCGATAATCGCGCGATAACGATTGATATCTGTCTTTGATAAGTACTGAAGGATGCGACGACGACGACCTACGAGCAACAACAGACCTCGACGGTTGTGGTGATCGTGTGGGTTGGTCTTTAAATGTGTAGTGATGTCTTCAATACGACGTGAGAGCAAAGCAACTTGTGCTTCTGGGCTTCCGGTGTCGGTAGCTGTAGAGCCGTACTTTGCGATGATTTCTTTCTTTACTTCTGGTGTTAACGCCATTTGCCGGACTCCTTTTAGTTACCGCCCCCGACGGTGACCGGTTTGATACACGGTCACTCACTTTTATCGTTGGACAGGTCGTAGGTTACCAGCGCGCCTGTGGATAAGGCAAAATCAGATTTTACTGCTCAGTTAATGAGCGAGCACGGTCACAATCGAGCTTCATCTGCGCCAATAACGGTTCAAGGCCATCGAATTTCAAGGTATCCCGCAAACGCCAGCCAAATTCTATGGAAGCGTTCTTGTCATATAACTCTAGGCCAACTTGATCGATTGCATATGCCTCAACTTGGCGGCCGCGAATTCCTTCAAAAGTTGGATTTGTTCCAATAGAAATTGCTGCTGGCCAGAAATTAATTCCGACAGTTAGCCAACCTGCATACACGCCATCACATGGAATTGTTTGGCCTTCTAGATTTCCTAAATTTGCTGTTGGGTATCCAATTTCGCGTCCGCGTTTTTCACCGTGCACAACGACGCCATCCAGGCGATGTGGGCGAGAGAGAAGTGCGCGCGCTTGTTCTACTTCTCCATTAGTAACCAATGATCTAATTCGCGATGATGAGATAACTTCGCCATCACCGGCCTCAAGTTCTTGCACATCAACGGTGAAATTAAATTTGAGGCCATCCCTTATCAGCGAATCTACGTTGCCCGCAGCCTTGTGTCCGTAAGTGAAGTTCTTACCTACGATGACAGTCGAAGCAGATAGTTGCCCGACAAGCACATCCTTAACAAAGTCATCCGGTGACATTGCGGCAAACTTCTCGTTGAACTTCAATACCGCCACTTGATCGGCGTTATGAATCTTAAGCAGTTCAACTCGATCAGATAAGGTCGTAAGCAAGGTTGGGGCGCGATCAGGTGCGAAAACCTGCATCGGGTGTGGGTCAAAAGTTAGCGCTATGACGCTGCGGCCGTCGGCAATTTCTTTAGCGCGATTGAGCAAGAGTTGATGACCTTTATGAACGCCATCGAAGACTCCGATGAGTACAACGCTGCCGGTGGTCATTTGCTAATTATTGCCGATTAATTGGCCGCAGCAAAAACGGCGACTGGTTTGGCTTTACCTGATTCGTTCTTAAGCAGAGCGATTAATCGGTTATCTGGTGACAAGGCGGCAAATACTTCATCACTTGAATTCAGAGGTAGCGGCCGTCCGAATGAGAGCTCTAAAACTTCATCAAGGGCTAACTCACGGACTGCGAAGGTTGCTCGCGCAACATCTGATAACTCAAGTGTCGTAAATGACTGAGATTTTAAATCTGCAAAGGTGATCGCTTGCGAAATCGCAAAGCCAGCGACTCTGGTGCGACGTAGCGCGCAAAGATGGCCGCCAACTTTAAGGTCTGCACCTAAATCACGAGCGATGGCACGGATAAAAGTTCCTGCCGAGCAAGTTACATCGATATCAATTTCTATGCGAGCACCCAGGTGGCGAATATCTAAGACATCTAGCGCTGAAATTGTGATGGTGCGCGCAGCGAGTTCAAAGACTTCACCAGCACGCACGCGGTCATAGGCGCGTTCTCCATCAACCTTCACTGCCGAGACCGAACTGGGACGTTGTTGAATTTCTCCCACCATCTTGGCCAATCCCACGCGAATTTCATCATCTGTGATTTTTGAAGCATCCGCTTCTGAAATTACTTCACCTTCATGGTCATCAGTAATTGTTGCAGCGCCAAGTACCACGGTTGCCGTATATGACTTGTCCCCATCGGTGATGTATTGCAGCAAACGAGTTCCATTGCCGAATCCCAGAACTAAAACACCAGTTGCCATTGGATCAAGCGTTCCGGCATGTCCAACTTTGCGAGTTCCAAGTGATTTTCGAGCAACCGCTACAACGTCATGGCTAGTCATTGCAGGTGCTTTATCTACAACGAGAAAACCATCAACCATAAGAAATTAATCTTCGATTACTTTGGGGACTTTATAAGGATCTTCTCCCCCAGCAAATGATGCGTTCTTACGCAATTGTGCGACTTCGGCATCTAATTCGTGGACTTTATCCAGTAAAGAATCGAGCGCTTTAGCAGATTCGGGAAGTCCATCTTCAAAGAACTCAATCGTTGGCGTGATTCGAGTCTGTAGATCGCGACCGACCGCGCTGCGGATAACACCTTTAGCGCTTTCTAACGCTGCCGCTGTTGCAGCGCGTTGTTCATCGTCGCCAAAAACAGTGTAGAAGATAGATGCGTTCTGCAAGTCTCCGGTTACGCGCGCATCTGTGACAGTGACGAAGCCCAAACGAGGATCTTTGATCTTCGTCTCAAGTAACTGCGCCACTACCACTTTGATGCGATCGGCAACTTTTTGTGTGCGGTGAGATTGGCCCATAATTAAACGCGCTTCTTCTCACGCATCTCGAAGACCTGAATTGTGTCTCCAATTTGCAGATCCTTCATATTGCCAAGACCGATACCGCACTCGAAGCCTTCTTTGACTTCAGTTGCATCATCTTTAAAGCGCTTGAGTGAATCGATCGTGAGGTCATCAAGGATGATCTCGGTTCCACGCATGATGCGCGCCTTTGCATTTCGCTTGATGGAACCATCGCGAACGATTGAACCAGCGATATTTCCGGCCTTAGATGATTTGAAGATTTCGCGGACTTCGGCGTTACCGAGAACGATTTCTTCGTACTCTGGCTTAAGCAAGCCCTTGAGTGAGAGTTCGATCTCTTCAATAGCGTTATAGATAACAGAATAGAAGCGAACCTCGACGCCTTCTTGATCGGCGTAAATGGCAGTTTGTGGTTCTGGCTTAACGTTAAAGCCAATAACAACTGCAGTTGATGCCGATGCCAAAGTGATGTCGCTCTTGGTGATTGCGCCAACGCCACGGTGAATAACGCGAAGATCAACTTCTGCGCCAACATCGAGTTGCATAAGTGCATCTTCGAGCGCTTCCACAGAACCAGAAACGTCACCCTTAAGAATGAGGTTAAGAGTTGAGACCTTGGACTGTTCCATAAAGTCTTCGAGTGAGACTTTCTTACGCGCTTTGGCAAGCTGCGCATTTCGTTCTGCTGCCTGACGCTTTTCAGCAATCTGACGAGCAGTGCGGTCTTCATCTGCAACCAAGAAAGTATCGCCAGCACTTGGCACCGATGTAAATCCGAGAACCTGAACCGGACGTGATGGTCCAGCCGTTTCAAGATTCTTGCCATCTTCATCGAGCATCGCGCGAACGCGACCAAATGATCCGCCAGCAACAATCGCATCACCAATTCGCAAGGTTCCGCGTTGTACAAGCACGGTTGCAACAGGTCCGCGACCGCGATCGAGGTGCGCTTCGATAGCAACACCACGAGCAGAATCTTGGGCAACTGCACGCAAATCGATTGCTGCATCTGCTGTTAGCAAGATGGCATCGATCAAATCATTTACGCCAACGCCAGATTTAGCAGATACGTTAACGAATAAGGTTTCGCCGCCGTATTCTTCAGCGATCAAGTTGTACTCGGTTAATTGTTGGCGGACCTTATCTGGGTTTGCGCCTTCTTTATCAACCTTGTTAACGGCAACCACAATTGGAACATCGGCTGCTTGTGCGTGGTTTAAAGCTTCGATTGTCTGCGGCATGATGCCGTCATCGGCTGCAACTACCAATACTGCGATGTCTGTGACCTTGGCACCGCGAGCACGCATCGCGGTAAAGGCTTCGTGACCAGGTGTATCGATAAAGGTAATTGCTCGGTTTACACCATCATGATCGTGGTGAATTTGGTAGGCGCCAATGTGCTGTGTAATTCCGCCCGCTTCAGTCTTTAGGACTTCAGATTTACGGATCGCATCTAGCAAACTGGTCTTACCGTGATCGACGTGGCCCATGACAGTTACAACTGGTGGGCGCGCTACTAAGAGATCGGCATCAAGGTCAGCAAGTTCTTGCGCCAAGTCGATATCAAAATCTTGCAGAAGTTCACGGTCTTCATCTTCTGGGCTAACAATTTGGATTACATATCCAAGTTGTGCACCGAGAATTTCAAAGGTATCCGCGTCCACTGATTGTGTTGCAGTAACCATTTCACCTAAGTGGAATAGCGCGGCAACAAGTGCTGCTGCATCTGCGCCAATCTTTTCAGCAAAATCTGCAAGCGTTGATCCGCGACGCATACGGATTGGAGTCTTTCCATCACCGTGCGGAATAACTGCGCCACCCAATTGCGGCGCTTGCATATTGTCGAATTCATCGCGTAATGCTTTTCTAGATTTAGGTTTGCGCTTGCTGCTCTTGCTGGCATTTTTTCCAAATGCACCTGCTGTGCCGCCGCGACCAGGACCACGATTTGGTGCACCGCCGCCGGGACGTTGTGGACCGCCGGTTGTTGGTGCGCCAGTTGATGGACCACCTGAACGATAAGGACTAGAACTTGGTGCGCCACCAGTGCGCGGTGGGAAGTTACCTGGACCACCTGTACCTGTACCTGCAGGACGCGGAGTATTTGGTCGCGCCGCAAAACCAGGACGTACAGAACCAGGACGTGGTCCTGACATTCCAGGTCGTGCACCGGTTGAACCGGCTGGACGTTGTGGTGGACGTGGAACTGCGCTACCAGTTGAAAATGGATTATTGCCCGGACGTGGTGGACGCGGAACGCTACTTGTTCCAGTTGAACCAGCAGTTGAAAATGGATTATTGCCCGGACGTGGTGTCGTAGGTTTTACATCTTTAACTTCAGCGCTTTCATCGGATGCTGGTGCAGGTGGAGTTGGCGCTACGAAAGCTTGTGCTTCTGCGCGCGCTGCCTTTAGCGCCTCAAGATCGACGCCGAGTTCGGCGGCAAGTTCGGCGGCAAGTTCTGGATTAACTTCTGCAGTTTTCTTAGCTGCGCTCTTTTTAGCGGCGGCTTTCTTAACTGGCTTTGTCTCTTCAACTGGCTTGGCATCGGGATACATCGCGATGAGTTTGCGCACGACTGGCGCTTCTACAGTTGATGATGCGGAACGAACGAATTCGCCCATTTCTTGGAGTTTGGCAAGAACAACCTTGCTCTCCATACCGAGTTGTTTTGCCAACTCATGTACGCGGACCTTTGACACATTTCTCCTGTCTTGGCCCGCAATCTTTATTCTAGATATTTATCTAGGGATGCGAGCCTTAGTTGTACGACCTCATAATCTGAACGAGCTCATTTGAGTTTCATATCTTTCGCATCCATATCTGTTAAACGTTCCTTTAGAAACGTTGTGAATTTTGAAACATCCGGCACTTGTTCGAGCTTAAAAGCCCATCTAAACGCCTTGCGTTCTATGGCAGCGTATCCGCACTCGAGGTGCAACCACGCTCCCCTACCGAGAGATTTTCTACCTTGCGTCGGAATTACTTCCCCGCCTATGCAGTTAACTCGCAATAGTTGTGATTGGCTTTCAGACTTACGGCAAACAATGCAAGTGCGTATCGGCTTGATACTTAATCGCATTGGCGCCATTTCTTTAACCATCAACAAGTCGTAAGGATAGCGAACTCGCGCGAATTAACCTAAAAATGCGCGTAAATCAGCGGCGTTCGCCCTTAGTTGGCGGGCGTATCTGGATGGATATCAATTCGCCAACCAGTCAAACGCGCAGCCAGTCGAGCGTTCTGCCCATCTTTTCCAATTGCAAGTGAGAGTTGATAATCAGGCACTGTTACTTTGGCAGAGCGCATTGCTAAATCAACAATCTCGACCTTTGCAACTTTTGCAGGAGCAAGTGCTTGCGCTACAAATTCTGCAGGATCTTCTGACCAATCAACGATATCGATCTTCTCTCCGTGAAGTTCATCCATGACTGCGCGAGAGCGAGCACCCAAGGGACCGATTAGTGAACCTTTCGCTGAAACTCCAGCGCGATGTGAGCGCACTGCAATTTTTGTACGATGGCCCGCTTCGCGTGCGACTTCCATGATTTCAACAATACGATCTTTGATTTCGGGAACTTCGAGAGCAAATAATTGTTTAACCAAGGCAGGATGGCTGCGCGAGAGCATAATTTCTGGACCTTTCAGTCCTTGCTTAACTTCAACCACAAAACATTTAATACGATCACCGTGGTTATAGACCTCACCAGGGACCTGCTCTTGCGGAGGTATGCGCCCTTCGACGCGACCTAAATTAACGTTAATCATCTTTGGATCGCGCCCCTGTTGCACGATTCCAGAAATAACATCACCCACTGAGGCGCTGAACTCGCCGACAATTTCAGCATCGTTTGTGGCTCTCATCTTTAACTTAATTACTTGTCTTACCGTTGACGTCACTGTGCGTGCGAAACCTTCTGGTTCGTCACGGTCCTCAGAGATGCGCTCACCAATTTCATTAAATGTCGGAACCAGAATTGAAATCTCTCCGGTCTCGCGATCAATTGCCGCGCGCGCTTGACGTTTTGGTTCTAGCGTTTGGTAATACGCCTCAAGAACTCCAGATTCAATTTCTGTTATCAACTGCTCCAGCGGAATCTCTTTATGAGTTGCAAGTGCGATTAGCGCCTCGACATCGACCTGTGACTTATTCATCGATCGCATCTTTTCGGTTAAATTCAATCTCAACGACTGCTCGCTTAATGTCACTAAATGCAACGGTGTGGTTTTTAATTCTTCCCTTGATGTTTTCTACCAAAGTTGCATTTGTTTCATCAAATTCAGTTAGGCGACCCGTAATAACGGATCCGTCATTCAAAGTTGTTTTGATTAACCGAGTTAAGTTCTTAGTCCAGTGGCGTACTTCGGTCAGCGGGCGATCTACTCCGGGTGAAGTAACTTCCAAAGTGAAAGGGGTCTCGCCCATAAAGTCATCTGTATCAAGGAGCTCAGAAATTATTCGCGAAACCACGGTGACTTGATCAAGGTTTAGCGGAGTTGGTCCGTCTACAACGCAGGTAACAATGCGGTGACTTCCAGGGGATGCAATTTGAACTTCTTCTAGATAAAAGCCAGCTTCAGTAACGGCTGGGGAAATAAGATCTGTAATTGACTGCGTCAGCGACATTTCGTGCTCCTTATTCAATTTTTATTAAGTTTTAATTCATTGCATACTTTACTACATTCCGTATTTTACTACATGGAGATGAAGGTGTCGAAACCGACTTTAACTATCAGCGCAAAAGTGATCGCCATAAAGACTTTACGGACCAGAGTAGAACCACCGCGAAGAGCCAAATGCGCTCCAATAAATCCACCCGCCACATTAGCGATCAGCAAGTGTGAGGCCTACTTTCCAGAGGATTTCACCGTTAAGGCCAAAAATCAGGATCGCACCGAAATTTGTTGCAACATTTACTACCTTGGCAATCGCTGAGGCGGAAAGAAAAGCAAAACCAAATACTGCAACTAGGGTTAAAACTAGAAAAGATCCGGTACCCGGACCAATTAACCCGTCATAGAAACCAATTACTAGCGCAGCAACGGCTGCGATTCGCAAGCGTTGCCCTTGGTCATGCCGCATAGATTCGATAAGGCCTAGCTGCGGGCGCTTCCAGGTATAGATAAGAACTGCAATCAAGAGCGCAACAACTATTGGTTTTAATATCTCTGTTGGAATCAAAGAGGCGAGTGATGCTCCACCCATTGATCCGATAAGCGCTGGTAGCGCCATCGCAATAAGTAACTTCGGATCTGTCTTGATATTTCTTCGATAAATTAACGCTGAAGCGGTTGTGCCAAAGATGGAAGGCACTTTATTGGTTCCAAGAATTACGACGGTCTCGGATTTTTCTAACCCAATTAATAGCGCCGGAAGTTGAATCAGGCCTCCCCCACCTGCGATCGCATCAATTAGCCCGGCGCAGAAGGCGGCAGCTGCAAGAAAAAGAAGTGTGTAGAGAGTTAGATCTGCAAACACTTTATGAAAGAGTTGCAATCAGAGCAGCGACAGCAGCAACTGCTTGATCTAGGGCAACCTCGGATTTTTCACCAGTCTTGCGATTGCGCAGTTCGATATTGCCATCTGCAAGTGATTTACCAACGACAATAATCACAGGAATTCCGATTAGTTCGGCATCTTTGAATTTAACTCCGGCGCTGGGATCGCGACGATCATCGAGCATTACAGAAATTCCGGCGGCCTCTAACTTCGCGCCGATTTCAGCCGCGGTATCAAAGGGTAAATCTTCTTTTCCGGTTGCAACGATATGAACTTTCGCCGGCGCTATTTCAAGGGGCCAACAGAGCCCAATTTCGTCATAACTTTGTTCAGCAATAGCAGCAACGGCGCGCGATACACCAATTCCGTAAGAGCCCATTGTGACAACTTGAGACTTACCGTTTTGATCAAGAACTGTAAGACCAAGTGCATCTGCATACTTGCGACCAAGTTGGAAGATATGGCCAATTTCAATCGCGCGATCTATGACAACGGCCGTTGCGCAATCTGGGCAGGCATCACCTTCACGAATTTCTGCTGCTTCGATATAAGCATCGGGTGTGAAATCGCGACCATTAACGACATAGCGAGCGTGGCGATTTATTTTATTGGCACCGGTTACCCAAGAAGTTCCGGGTGCAACTCTGGGATCTGCATAAACGGTAATCCCAGATTTAGCAGCATCTTGCGGTCCGATATATCCCTTAACCAAAGTTGGAAATTTAGCGAAGTCAGCTTCTTCAAATGTGCGCAACTCTTCAACCCCAGCAAGTCCAGCTTGTAAACGTTTTAGGTCAACTTCACGGTCACCTGGCACCAAGACAGAGATCGCTTTGTTATCTGCCATCAACATTACATTCTTTAAAGTTGCAGCCCCTGTAAATCCCCCACCGAATTTTTCATTTAAAACTGCGACCAGTGAATCAATGGTTGGCGTATTTGGAGTATCAAGTTCTTCCATCGCCGGAACCTTGGAGGCATCGGATGCGACAACTTTTGTAACCATCGCTTCAACGTTTGCGGCGAAACCACATTTAGGACAGAGCACGTAAGTATCTTCACCGGTCTGGCAAGGCGCCAAGAACTCCTCAGATTTAGATCCACCCATCGCGCCAGAGACCGCTTTAACAATGTTGTATTTCAGGTGAAGGCGATCAAAAGTTTTGATGTAAGCGTCACGATGCTTTTGATAGGAAATATCTAAGCCCTCATCGGTTAAATCAAATGAATACGAATCCTTCATTACGAATTCGCGACCGCGAATGATTCCACTACGTGGTCGCGCTTCATCACGGAACTTATTTTGAATCTGATAAATGGTAAGTGGCAGATCTTTGTAGGATGAATATTCGCCTTTAACCATCAAGGTGAACATCTCTTCATGGGTTGGGGCTAGTAAATAATCGCCACCTTTGCGATCCTGCAGACGAAATAGCGAAGGTCCGTACTCTTCCCAGCGGTTTGTTGCCTCGTAGGGTTCGCGTGGCAGCAGTGCAGGAAAGTGAACTTCCTGAAAGCCGGCCTGATCCATCTCATCGCGGACGATATTCTCAATATTGCGTAAAGTGATTACGCCAAGTGGCAACCATGAATAAATTCCGGCGGCGATGCGACGCACATATCCAGCGCGAACTAAAAGCTTATGGCTTGGGACTTCAGCATCTGCTGGGTCATCGCGAAGTGTGCGAAGAAATAAGGTCGACATGCGCAACATGGGCGCAACCTTATCGCGTAATTACTTGACTGTGACGGAAGGTTCGCCTGAAAGAACTCCGGCGGCTTCCATTTCCTCAGCAAGACGCATCGCTTCTTCGATTAGCGTTTGTACGATCATCGATTCTGGAACAGTTTTGATGACCTCTCCCTTAACAAATATCTGACCCTTGCCATTTCCAGATGCCACTCCAAGGTCTGCTTCGCGCGCTTCTCCTGGTCCATTAACAACGCAACCCATAACTGCAACGCGCAATGGCACGGTCATTCCTTCAAGACCTGCCTGAACTTGTTCGGCAAGTGTGTAAACATCAACTTGGGCGCGACCACATGATGGGCAAGAGACAATCTCTAATTTACGTTGACGCAAGTTAAGAGATTCGAGAATAGAAATACCGACTTTAACTTCTTCGACAGGGGGTGCAGACATTGAGACGCGAATTGTGTCGCCGATGCCTTCGGCCAATAAAATTCCAAATGCGGTTGCAGATTTTATCGTTGCTTGAAATGCAGGACCGGCTTCGGTAACGCCCAAGTGCAATGGGTAATCACATTTAGCGGCCAAAATTCGATATGCGTTAACCATTGTCACGGGATCGTGATGCTTAACAGAAATCTTTAAGTCAGAAAACCCATGTTCTTCAAAGAGCGATGCTTCCCAAAGCGCTGATTCGGCGAGTGCTTCAGGGGTTGCCTTGCCGTACTTAGCTAATAAGCGAGGATCGAGTGAGCCCGCGTTAACTCCGATTCGAATCGGAATTCCAGCATCGCCGGCCGCCTTTGCAACTTCTTTAACCTTGTCATCGAATTGCTTGATGTTTCCGGGATTTACACGCACCGCTGCACAACCAGCATCGATTGCGGCGAAAATATATTTTGGTTGAAAGTGAATATCTGCAATTACAGGTATTTGAGATTTCTTCGCGATCTGCGCCAAAGCATCTGCATCATCTTGGCTAGGTACTGCAACGCGCACGATCTGACAACCAGCGGCAGTTAGCTCGGCGATCTGTTGCAAAGTGGCGTTTACATCTGAAGTAAGAGTGGTGCACATTGATTGCACGCTAACTGGCGAGTCACTTCCGACTGCGATCTTTCCAACTTGCAGCTGCTTGGTCTTGCGACGCGGATGAAGCGGAGCAGGTGGGGCGCTAGGAATTCCGAGATCAACCATGGGGATATTCTGCCTCAAAATTGGGAGAACGGCCCAATTAAAGGTTAGAGGTTTAGTGAAATTGGATTGAATATATCTGCGATGAGCAGCAATACCGTTAGCAGAGCCAGAATTACAAAGACGACAGTGGTCACAGGTGTAAGCACTTTCACATCAATACCGGCAGGTCGTGCTCTGCCACGTAATTTGGCAATGAAAGCTCTGATCTCATCGGCAATTGCAACTGCCATATGGCCACCATCTAACGGCAAAATCGGAAGTAAATTAAACAGACCAACAAAAATATTTAAGCTGGCCACGATCAGAATAAAGGTTCCGATTCGCTCTGCAGTAGAGAGTTCTCCACTTGACGCTGCTTGACCCGAGACGCGCGCCACACCAACGATTCCGACCAGCCCATTCTCATCGCGCTTTTCCCCACCAAAAGTCTGTCCCCAGAGCGCAGGAATTTTAGTTGGAAGTTGAACCAGCGCCTTAGCGGACGCAGTCGTGAAAGACCAAGTTAACTTTGCAGCCGATGTTACGGATGTAACAGGATCAAGTCGTTTAGTGCCAAATTCATTAATGATGCCGAGTACATAACGAGATGTGCCATCGTCAATATCGGTCATTCGCGGTGCTGCGATTATCTGTTGTTCAATACCGTCGCGCTTGATTGTAAATGTCAGATCTCGACCTTTGGAGTTTCTAATCTTATCTAGTTGATCTTGCCAATCGGTGGAACGATCTCCATCTATGGCAATGATCTCGTCACCCTTTTGAAAACCAGCTGCTGCCGCTGCGCTATTGGCAGAGACAGTATTGATAACTGGAAGAACTTGATTAACACCTACCCCGGCAAGTAATAGAAGAAGTAGTAAGTAGCCAAGGACGAAGTGAAGAAAAGAGCCGGCGCCCAAGACTATTAACTTCTTGGCAGAACTAGCGAGATAGAAAGCGCGGTGAGATTCTCCGTCAGGCATTTCATCATCTGGTGTCATACCTTCAATGCGGCAGTAACCACCTGCCGGAATCGCTTTAATTCCAAATTCGGTTTCACCACGTTGGCGTGACCAGATGCGCTTGCCAAAGCCTAAAAAGAATTCGGATACACGCATACCGAATCGGCGAGCAGTTAAATAATGTCCAAACTCGTGCACCATCACAGAGAAGAGAAGGGCAAAGATAAAGGCGAGGATTCCGAGCAGTTGCATTAGCGGGCTACTTTCGAGACGAGTTCGTGGGCGATCTTGCGAGCATCATTCTCGATGGCACTGACATCTGCCAGATCGCGCAGCACACCTGCTGATTTCGAACCTAAAGATTGCACGACTTCTTCCACAGTTTCGATAATAGCGGTGAAACCAATTTTTTCTGCGATAAAGGCATCCACACAAACTTCGTTAGCAGCATTAAATATCGCAGGCAGCCCGCCACCCAAGGTTCCGCAACGACGAGCCAAATCAATTGCTGGAAAACGTGTCGCATCAATTGGCGCAAAAGTCCAAGTGTGTGAAGTTGACCAATCTATTGCCGCAGTTGCACCTTTGATACGATCGGGAAAATTAATAGCCAATGAGATTGGCCCCTTCATATTTGGCGGCGATGCTTGAGCTATCGTCGAACCATCAACGTATTGCACCATCGAGTGAACTACGGATTGCGGATGTACCACCGATTCAATCTGTGAATACGGCATAGCAAATAGGTAATGCGCTTCAATTATTTCCAGCCCCTTGTTCACCAAAGTTGCAGAGTTAACTGTTACAACTGGACCCATCGACCAGGTTGGGTGGTTAAGCGCCTCAGCAACAGTTATGTCGCTGAGATCTAAACGTTCACGAAATGGTCCACCGCTTGCCGTTAAAACTAGCTTTGCTACTTCACTTTTCTTCTCACCCATCAAGCATTGCCAAAGCGCCGAATGTTCTGAATCAACTGGCAGCAATTGGTCTGGTTTGGCAATCGACATAACCAAATCACCACCTGCCACAAGTGATTCTTTATTGGCCAAGGCAACACGATTTCCAACTTTAAGCGCCGCCAGCGTGGGTCCCAGTCCGATTGAGCCAGTGATTGCATTGAGAACTATGTCGCAAGTTATTGCTGCAATTTCTGTGGACGCATCGGGCCCGTCAATTACTGTTGCCTGCGGAAGTGCTGAGCGAATTACATCAGCGTTTATCGTTACACCAATTACAGATACTTTAAACTTCTTAGCCTGCTCAATCAGCACTTGCGGATTAGTACCCGCAGCTGTGATGGCAACAACTCGAAAAAGTGATGGATTTGCTTCAACAATTTCCAGCGCCTGAACTCCGATAGAGCCAGTTGACCCAAGGATTACTAAATCTTTCATATCGCCTACCTAGCTATTAGCGATCAAGTAAATTTTGAGTTGGTGAATAAGGTGTTCCGCTGCGACGTTTAGCTATTGCAGATAGCGCCTCAAGAACAACGCGGTTTGCCAAAATGGCGGTGATGTCGGCGGTATCAAATGGTGGCGCAACCTCGACAACATCAATTCCTACTACGGGAAGTTCTAGACAGATACGACGAACTGCTTCAAGAAGTTCGCGGCTTGTCATTCCGCCAGGCTCTGGCGTTCCGGTGCCAGGAGCCATACCTGGATCTACAACATCAATATCGACAGATAAAAAGACTCCATCGCAACCATCGGTAAGAGTTGCAAATGATTCATCGAGAACAGTATTTAACCCACGGTGATGGATTTCGGTCATCTCATAAGAGCGCATCCCTTGATCGCGCATCCAATCCAGAGTTTTACTATCGGGCCAATACCCGCGCAATCCAAGTTGCAAGAAACGATCCCCGCGAACTGAACCGCTTTCAATTAAGCGACGCATTGGCGTGCCATGACCGATAAGTGCGCCAAATTGATCTTCACCTGTATCAGCATGTGCATCAAAGTGAATCATTGAAATTTTGCCAAGCCCGCGGTGCTTTGCGATACCTGCAACATCAGCTGATGCGATCGAGTGATCGCCACCAAGAATGACTGGGATTTTGCCAGCACGTGAAATCTTCTCTGTTGCATCTTCCAAAACTTTAAGAGATGCGACCAGATCACCTGGCGGCATCATTAAATCGCCAGCATCGTAAACTTTCAGCGCTTTTAAAGCATCAATTCGTAGCGCTAAATGTGGGCGCTCTGCATCATGCGGCAAGTAATCCCCACCACGAATTGCTTGCGGTCCGAACTTGGCACCAGAACGATGTGATGTTCCTGAATCAATTGGCGCGCCAACAATAATTACATCGGCATCAGCAAATGACTTTGGGTCATCAAGATCGCATTGCGGGATTCCAAGAAAGGTAAAACTTGGCCCGTACATGTTGCCGTGGTTGACCATTGCTTAAGGATAGGCGTAAATCTTTAAGAATCGAAACCAAGCCCGAGCGAATCCAGGAGTTTTAGCCAAAGATTGCGCTTGCCATTGTTCTCGTCCGCTTTATTTATCGACCATTGCGTAAGGCGAATGAAAATGAATCTAAAGGGCTCTGGCGGAAACGGCATTGGTTTCGTTCGCACCATGCGCAACTGGGTGCGCTCATTATCAACGCCGTCGAGAAGATCTAACATCACCTGCGCGCCAAAGCGAGTGGAGCCAACTCCTAAACCTGTGTATCCCAAAACATATGCAACGCGACCTTTATAGGCGGTGCCCCAGAAAGGTGAGAATCGCGAGCAGGTATCGATTGCTCCACCCCAACCGTGTGTGAATTTAATTCCTTTTAACTGCGGGAAAGTTTCTAGAAATGCTTCTGCAAGATGGGCATATGTCTGGGCATCAGTTTCATATTCCAGGCGCACTTTTCCACGGAAGTTATAGATTGCATCGTAACCACCCCAGAGAATTTCATTATCTTTAGTAAGTCGGTAATAGTGGAACTGATTGCCGGCATCAGATAAGCCTTCGCGATCGCTCCAACCTATTGATTCAAGTTGCTCTGCGGTAAGTGGCTCGGTTACTAATTGGAAGTCATAGACAGGTACGACATATTTATGTGCGCGCTTAATGAGTGATTTGAAAACATTTGTTGCCAGAGCAACCTTCGTGGCATAAACGCTGCCGTATTGGGTGTAAACAATCATGCCGCTATCTGTGCGCTCCAGACGATCCACATGTGAATTCTCAAATATTTTTACACCAAGGCCGATACATGCTCGCTCTAAGCCCCAAACTAACCGCGCAGGATCAACGAGTGCGGTGCCATCTGGATCCCAAAGCGCACCTTTATAGATCGGAGATTTAATTCGCGCTTGTACCTGCTCTTGGCTAAGCAGCTCCACATTATCGCCGAATGAATTTCGCAGTTCGGCTTCTTCTTTAATGCCATTCATCTGCCAATCTTCAACAGCAACGCGTAATTCGCCGTTCCATTCGAAATCACACTGGATTGCGTATTTGGAAATTGTTGCTTCGATGGCATCTAAATTCTCGCGACCAAGACGCTCGATTATCGCCATCTCATCTTTAAACCTGCTGTAACCATTCATAAACCCGTGGGTTAGCGAGTAGCTGCAAAAACCGCCATTGCGACCTGATGCGCCGGCTCCTGTTTCGCGTTGTTCGACCAAAACCACTTCGCGATCTGGATTTGCTTCCTTCGCTAATAGCGCTGTCCATAAACCGGTGTAACCCGCACCAACAATGCAAAGGTCTGCCGTCACATCACCAACAAGTGATGGGTGTGGCATTGGTTCTAACGGGTCTTCATCCAACCAATAAAGCTGGGGTTGCATATGCGATAAATGTTTAAGAATCGATGGGTCGATGGTCGCCATCACGTTTTCCGGAAATACCGGAAATCACCTCTGCAATTACTACTAGTAGTTGAAGGTTATATTAGCGCGCTTTGCGGCGATTAATGAACTGCCCCGCTATGACAATTGCTAGGGCGAGGAAAAACATGCCAGATCCAATTACATTTGCCTGCGCAGGAATTCCGCGGGCCGCTGCGGTATAGACGAACTTTGGAAAAGTTATAACCGTTCCAGAGTTGAAATTTGTAATAATAAAATCATCGAAGGAAAGGCTAAATGCCAAGAGTGCAGCTCCGGCAATTCCGGGGGCGACAAGCGGCAAAGTTACGCGACGGAAAGTTTGAAATTCATTTGCATATAGATCCATCGCCGCTTGTTCTAGCCGGGGATCAAGGCTGGCTATACGTGCTTTCACGGTAACTACAACGAATGAAATACAGAACATAACGTGTGCGATAACTGTTGGCCAGAAACCTGGATTGATTTTAAAGACCAAGAAAAGTGAGAGAAGTGATGCGCCAAGAACAATTTCTGGGGTTGCCATTGGCAAGAAGATCAGTAAGTTTGAAGTCGAACGGCCTTTAAATTTATGGCGGCCGATTGCAAACGCGATCATCGTGCCCAAAATGGTGGAAAAGATCGTGGCCAGAAGACCGATTTTTATCGAGTTGGCCAGAGCGTTACAGACTTCAGGAGCGCCACATGGGTTCTTCCAATTATCGAGGGTAAAACCCTTCCAGATTAAGTTGCTCTTGCCGGAATCATTAAATGAAAAGGCGAATGTGTATGCCACCGGAATGAATAGGTACGTAAATGCAATAACCATATAAACCCGGATTAAGTTGCGGCCAAACCAACGTTGGAATTTTGCAGCAAGTGGGATAGTCGGAATCGTGGCATCGGCAATCTTCTTACTCATACCAACTCCTCCGTTCCGGCTTTGCGAATATATAAAGTAACCAGAATCAAAATTGCCGCCATCAGCGTGAATGACAACGCCGCTGCAGTTGGGTAATCCACAATTTTGAAGTAACGCGATTCAATGACGTTACCGATCATCTTGGTATTTGGGCTACCTAAGATTGCCGCGTTTACATAATCACCCGCTGCCGGAATAAAGGTCAGCAGAGTGCCGGCAACAACGCCAGGCATTGACAGTGGAAGAGTAACTTTGCGGAAGGTTGTAAATCCATTGGCATAGAGATCCCCTGACGCTTCCAAGGTGCGTGGATCAATGCGGTCAATTGAGGCAAATAGTGGCAGCGTCATAAATGGTAAGAAGTTATAGGTCATACCCATAACTACAGCGAAAGCAGTTGAGGTCAAGGTGGTGCTATCGCTAATTATTCCGACACTGCGCAGAGTCGGAACCACAAATCCTTCTTCGCCAAGAATTTGTTTCCATGCAACAGTGCGAAGCAAGAACGATGTAAAGAATGGTGCCACTACCAAGACCAAGAAGAAGTTCTTATATTTGCCAGACTTAAAGGCGATCGCATATGCCAGCGGGTATGAAATTGCCAGCGCCAAGAGAGTTGCGATCAACGCATAAACGAATGAGCGACCAAACTGTTCTTTATTTTCAACAAAGGCATCAATATAGTTTTGAAAGCGGAAGGTCTGTTCGTATTGGCCGGTATCTCCCCCACCGACAGCAGTCTGAGTTGAAGTCTGCGCCAGATTTAAGATCGGCAAGATAAAGAATACGAATAGAAAACCGAAACCTGGCAATAAAAGAAGGTAGGGCGTGCGAATCTTTCCCATCGAAGTTTCTAACTTACTCTTCGTCTAGATCTTCAGGATTTACTTCAGAGCCAGCGGTTACATCTTCATCTCCGCGAAGTGCGAATGTGAAGACTGGCGCCCATGAAATGTTTACTGCATCTCCCTTATTAAATGGAGCAACGCCATCATCGTTTTGCTCAAAGACCATTAGCTCTTGGCCCCACGGCATTTCAACTTGGTACTGGGTTGATACACCGATGTAGGAAACATCTTCGATGCGTCCGCCAGTAAGAACATTTCCATTTACTGGGGTGTTCAACAATGAGATACGGAATTTTTCGGGGCGGATGCCAACATAGATTGAATTATCAACTGCATGTGAGCGACTCTTTGGAAGCGAAATTTTCTGACCGAATACATCGGCAATAAGTGAATCACCATCATTGCCAGAGATTGTTCCCTTAATTAGATTTGATTGGCCAAGGAAGTTGGCAACAAAGGCTGTCTCTGGATCGTCATATAGATCTGCTGGTGATCCCATTTGTTCGATCTTTCCTTCATTCATAACTGCGATGGTGTCGGCCATTGTCATAGCTTCTTCTTGATCGTGAGTTACGTGAACGAAAGTCAGACCGACTTCCTTTTGAATCCACTTAAGTTCAATCTGCATTTGGCGACGTAACTTTAGATCTAGAGCACCGAGCGGTTCATCCAGAAGCAACAACGCCGGACGATTAACAATGGCGCGAGCGAGTGCGATGCGCTGTTGCTGGCCACCAGATAACTGAGTTGGTTTGCGCCCTGCAAGGTGTGGAAGCTCAACCAAGTTGAGAACTTTATTTACCTCGGCATCAACATCTTTGATTCCGCGACGGCGAAGACCGAATGCAATGTTTTCAAAGATAGTTAAATGCGGGAATAAGGCATAGTTCTGAAAAACAGTATTGATCGGGCGTTGGTATGGCTTAGTTGTTGTGATATCTGTTTCGCCCAGATGAATACTTCCAACAGTTGGTTCTTCTAGCCCTGCGATCATTCGCAAAGTTGTGGTCTTACCGCAACCTGAAGGTCCAAGGAGCGCGAAGAAAGAACCTTTGGGAATTGTTAATGAGAGATCATCTACCGCTTTGAAATCACCATACTCTTTGGTAATTCTTGTAAGTATTAAATCCCCACGTGCAGAACTAGCATCAAAAGACACCTAGTTGCCGGCGGCCTTCTGGAAAGCCTCGGTCCATGCAGTTTCTTCAGTAGGTGTAAGTGAACGGAAGACGCTCAAGTTCTTCATCGTTGCCTCACTTGGGAAGATGTATTCGCTCTTAGCTAGATCTGGATCGATCTTCTCCATCTCGGCCTGTGCACCCTTAACTGGAGTTACGTAGTTAACGTATGCCGCAACTTCTGCGGCAATCGCTGGGTCGTAGTACCAGTTGATTAGCTTTTCAGCACTTGCCTTGGCCTCTGGTGTAGCAGTTGAAGGAATCATCATGTTGTCACCAGAAATTGTTCCGCCAGATTCTGGAATCGCAAAGTCAAACTTGCCTTCATTTTCAGAAGCCAAGATAAACATATCGCCAGACCAACCAATGACTGCAGTCGCGTCGCCTGAAGTTAGGTCTTCCGCGTATTCATTACCCTTAACGCCACGGATCCATCCATCAGAGATCATCTTGGCCATGAAATCAACAGCGTTCATGTACTGATCTTCAGTAACTGTTGCAGGATCGGCGCCTTGCGCTAGCAAAATAATTCCGATTGTGTCGCGAAGTTCGGAAAGCACAACGATCTTGCCCTTATTTGCAGGTGCAAAGAGATCATCTAGTGTGCGAATTCCCTTAGGGTTCTTTGCAGTGTTCCAACCAAAACCACCCATGATGCCTTGCCATGTCAGAGTCGATTCGCGGGTTGGATCATATGAAGGTGATGCAAGAGTGTCGAGAATATTTGACTTATTTGGAATATTTGCAGCATCAAACTTTTGCGCATAACCCAGACGCATCCAACGTGCGGCCATCCAGTCAGTTGGGCAGACCAAGTCATAACCAATATCTTCATTTAGCTTTAGTTGTGCTTGTACCTTGCCGAAAAATTCATCGTTATCGTTGTAATCTTCAAAATACTTAACTGCAATACCGGTTGATTCTGTGAACTTATCAATTGTTGGATAAGTCTTACCTTCTTCATCAAAATCTAAATACAGTGGCCAGTTGCCCCAACGAACTAAATCACCGGAAGCGGCAGAGTCGCCACTTGATCCACATGCTGCGAGCGCACCAGCAGCGCCAACGCCACCGATACCTGCAAGAACTGCGCGGCGTGAAACACGCGCATTAATAATTGAACGTGCTTCTGGTGATAGAGGTGATTTCTTAGCCATGTTAGTGGGCTCCTTTTTTTCCGGAACAAGGGACGGTTGGGCAGGGCTCATTATGTAACGCAATTGCCCTGCAAGCCAAACTATTTCGCCTTGATTTAGCGAATTTTTTGTAAATTTTTAGCCGTTGATGTTGCTCATTACGTGCTTGATACGGGTGTAATCCTCGAAGCCGTAGGCAGACAGATCCTTGCCGTAGCCCGAGCGCTTGAAGCCACCATGTGGCATCTCGGCAACGATTGGGATGTGGGTATTGATCCAGACGCACCCAAAGTCAAAAGCTTTGGCCATACGCATTGCGGTGCCGTGGTCCTTGGTCCAGACAGATGATGCCAAACCGTATTCGACGCCGTTGGAAAGAGCGATGGCTTCTGCCTCGTCTTTAAACTTCTGGATTGTTATGACCGGTCCGAAGATTTCAGATTGGATATGTTCATCTTGCTGACGCAAATCTGCAATCACGGTAGGTGCGATGAAGAAGCCTGGGCGATCAAGGGCTGATCCGCCTGCGACTACACGAGCATGTGATGGCACGCGATCTAGGAAACCTTTAACGCGTTCAAATTGCGCCGCATTATTTACTGGGCCAACGATGACATCTTCATTTGGCATGCCAACTGCGATCTCATTGGTGGCTTGGTGGGCAAGAAGTTTTACCATCTCTTCATAGACGCCTTCTTGCACCAAGACGCGAGTTGCTGCGGTGCAATCCTGGCCAGAGTTAAAGAATCCTGCGATAGCGATACCTGCAGCAGCAGCTTCCAGATCAGCGTCATTGAATACAACAACTGGCGCCTTTGCCACCTAGTTCAAGGTGGACTCGCTTTAATTGTTTAGCGGCGCTGCCTGCAACTTCCATACCTGCGCGAACTGATCCGGTGATTGAAACCATTGCAGGTGTTGCATGTTCTACAACTGCCTTACCGGTTTCGCGTTCTCCGCAAAGTACATTTATAACACCATCTGGCAAAAATTCGCCCATGATCTCTGCCATGAAAACTGTTGATGCTGGCGTTGTATCACTTGGTTTTAATACAACTGAGTTACCGGCTGCAATTGCCGGCGCCCATTTCCAGACCGCCATCATCATCGGATAGTTCCAAGGAGTTACTTGTCCGCACACACCAATTGGTTCGCGGCGTATAAATGAGGTCATCCCCTTCATGTATTCGCCGGCGGACTTACCTTCTAAGTTGCGTGCAGCGCCCGCAAAGAAGCGAATTTGATCGATCATTGGTGGGACTTCTTCGGAAGTAGTTAGCCCAATTGGCTTGCCACAGTTCTCGGATTCAATAGCAATAATTTCATCGGCGCGAGATTCGATGGCATCGGCGATCTTGAGCAGCGCACGTTGGCGCTCAGAAGGAGTTGAATCGCGCCATCCAGTAAAAGAATCTGCTGCGGCTTTCATAGCCTTGTCGACATCGGCGGCGTTGGAATTTGGCGCCGTTGCAAAAGCTTTACCTGTCGCCGGATTAATTAGCGTTGTGACTTCGCCTGAGGATGAGTCAACTAGCTTTCCATTTACAAAGTTCTGCAGCTTCTTCATTTTAGTTAAGCCCCTTCAGCGCCCGTACCAACTGATCACCGTGATCTTTTGGATGATTTGTGTAACCTTCTAGCCATTTTGCAATTGTGTAGTGCCCTGCTTCAGTGTGAATGCCGGATTTTTCTAAATCTGATTCTTCTAGTCTTTTTACAATATCTAAGGACCCGGCGCGAACGGCTGCAAAAACTGCAATTGAATTTTCAACTGGTGCGCTTTCATAACCAAGTTGCGGAGCCACTGCCCACAAATTCTCGTCATAACCTTGAATGGTTGATCCTTCAGGTTCAGCAACCAATCGACGCAAGCGCGCATAAGATTGTGCTTCAGAATCTGCTAGATGATGAATGATTTGACGAGCAGACCAGCCTTCTGGGTTTTTTACATCAAGTTGATCTTTCATCACACCACGAGCCAAATTTAAAAAGTATTGCGTTGCTGATTCATATGCGGCCGCTGATTCTTGAATGCTCATACGGTTGAGTCTATTTACTCTTTTCCGCTGCTGCCAACTGCCCGCAGGCGCCATCAATTTCGCGGCCCCGGGTATCGCGCACGGTCACCGGAACGCCATAGTTCTCAAGAATCCGCACAAACTCTTCTTCATCCTCGCGGCGAGATGCGGTCCATTTCGAACCTGGGGTGGGGTTTAGCGGGATTAAATTCACGTGTGCATTGCGGCTCTTAAGTAAACGCCCCAATAAATCCGCGCGCCAAGATTGATCGTTGATATCTCGGATCAGCGCATATTCGATTGAATAGCGGCGCCCTGTTTTCTTTTCGTATGCATCGGCTGCTGCCAAAACTTCACGCACTTTATAGCGTGAGTTAATCGGAACCAGGGAATCGCGAAGTTCGTCATCAGGGGTGTGAAGTGAAACTGCCAAGGTGCAGTTAATGCCTTCATCCATAAGCTTCTCAATGCCATTTACCAAACCAACTGTTGAGACGGTTACAGAACGTGCGCTGATGCCCAAGCCGTCGGGATTGGTATCTGTGATGTTATGCAGCGTACGAAGGACTGCGTTGTAATTAGCAAGCGGTTCGCCCATTCCCATAAATACAATATTTGATAACCGCGCTTCTCCCCCAGGAAGTTCACCATTGGCACATGCACGAGCCGCGGCAACAATCTGTTCGGTGATTTCGCCAGCAGTTAGATTACGAGTAAGGCCTGCCTGACCAGTTGCACAGAAAGGGCAATTCATTCCGCAACCTGCCTGCGATGAAATACAAACGGTTACGCGATCGGTGTATCGCATCAAAACCGATTCGACTAAAACGCCATCATGTAATTTCCAGAGATCCTTGCGCGTCATCCCGTTATCTGTTGTGCGCGTGGTAACTAATTCAATTAGTTTCGGTGTTAGCGCCTGCGCAATTGCAGTTCGTTCACCGGCAGGTATATCGGTCCACTCTTCGGGGTTGGTCGATAAGTGTGAAAAGTAATGTGTCGCAACTTGCGCGGCGCGAAATGGTTGAAACCCAAGTTCCTTGGCCCATGCTTTTCGCTCTGCCGGAGAAAAATCTGCTAAATGTTTTGGAGCTTTCTTGCGCTGAACCGGCTCATCGAAGACTAACTTTATTTCGTTCATAGATAACGCTTAACAAGTTCCAGCGCCAGCCAAAGAGCTGGTGCGGAAAGCAAGACCGAATCAAGCCGATCTAAAATTCCGCCATGGCCAGGAAGCAGATTGCCCATATCTTTAAGGGATAAATCGCGTTTGATAGCGCTCTCAATTAAATCTCCGGATGTAGCGGTGAAAACCGTCATCAACCCAGCGATTACACCGATGCGCCAATCAAGATCTAAAATGTAATGGAAGGTTAGCGCACCGCCTATTGGCGTAAAAATAATTGATCCGACTAAACCTTCCCATGATTTCTTAGGGCTAATCTTTGGAGCCAATGGATGCTTGCCGATTAGCACTCCGACTAAATAACCAAATGTGTCATTGCAGCCAACTAAAACCACAAAAGTCATCACTTGGGCAAACCCGTCACTTGGGCGCGCCAACAGAATTAAAAACCCAGCCAAGAAGGGCAAATAGATCAGCGCTAAAGATGTAGCGGTTGCCTTGGCGACAAATTGTTCTGGTCCATCACGAAGTAACCAGATGAGAAGACATGGAAATGCAATGGCAGTTGCGATGGCAAGTCCAGCAACGCCCCCAACCCAGCTGGAATAACTCAGACCAAGTGTTGCCAAAGTTAAAGCTTTAAATGAGATAGCAATATTGCTTGTCGATAGGGCCATGCGCATTTCGCGCAGACCAAGAATTACGGCAACTGTTACAAGGCCAGCAAATATAACTCTCTCAAATGCCAGCGCAAACCAGATCAAGGCGAGCAGGAAAAATGAGACCGCAATTGATGGTCCTAGCTTTCTCCCGGCGCGTTTATTAATCGCCTCGTTAATGGAATGCAGGTCTGACATAAAGAGTTAAGAGAACTCCTAGACTTCTAGAAGTTCAGCCTCCTTATGCTTTAACAATTCATCAATCTTATGCACATGCTCTGAAGTAACTTTTTCAAGTTCTTTTTCACCGCGGGCTAAATCATCTTTTCCGATATCGCCATCTTTTTCTAACTTTTCCATAAGCTCTTTTGCAGCTCGGCGAATATTTCGAATAGATACTTTGGAATCTTCGCCCTTGCCCTTGGCGACCTTGATGTAATCGCGACGCCGTTCCTCTGATAATTGCGGAAGGGCTACGCGGATAACAACACCATCATTGCCTGGGTTAACACCTAAATCAGATTCACGAATCGCTTTTTCAATGCCCGCCATGGCGCCCTTGTCGAAGGGGGAAATTATGGCAAGTCGTGCCTCAGGAATTTGAATGGAGGCCAACTGAGAAAGTGGTGTGTATGTGCCGTAGTAATCAACCATGATCTTGTTAAAGAGAGCTGGGTGAGCGCGACCTGTGCGAATAGTTGCAAAATCATCTTTGGCAACTTCTACTGCCTTATCCATCTTGCTCTGCGCATCCGCTAGAGCACTCGCTACATCTGCCATTTCTTACTCCCTATTTTGTAAATCATTTGTAATTCGCCAAATAGCGATTTACGAAACTAAAGTTCCGATCTTTTCACCGCGCACCGCACGGCCGATATTTCCGTTCGACATCAAGTCAAAGACTATTATTGGCAAGTTATTTTCACGGCAGAGGCTAAAGGCTGCAGCATCTGCAACGGCAAGTGATTTAGATAGAACTTCACTGTAAGAAATTTCATCGAACTTTGTTGCCTTCGGATCTTTCTTAGGGTCAGCGCTGTAAACGCCATCAACACCGCTCTTAGCCAAAAGCAACGCTTCTGATCCGATTTCCAGTGCGCGCTGTGCGGCAACGGTATCTGTTGTAAAGAAAGGCATTCCTGCGCCTGCACCAAAAATTACAACACGACCTTTTTCTAGATGTCGAATTGCGCGGCGTGGAATATATGGCTCAGCAACTTGTCCCATTGTGATTGCAGTTTGTACGCGAGTATCAACGCCTTCTTTTTCTAGAAAATCTTGTAGCGCCAGGCAGTTCATAACCGTGCCGAGCATGCCCATGTAATCCGCGCGTGCGCGATCCATACCAACTTGCTGAAGTTCTGCACCGCGGAAATAGTTACCGCCACCGACTACGACTGCTAGTTGTACTCCGCCTTTAACGACATCCTTGATTTGTTTAGCAACATCGCGCATGACATTTATATCTACGCCAATGCCTTTTTCGCCGCCGAAAACTTCGCCAGAAAGTTTAAGGAGCACCCGCCGATACGTTCCTCGTGTACCGGGCATGGGCGCTCCTTATCTAAGTCGTTCTAGTTCTAAGTCGTTCTGGATAGTTTACTGACCGACGCGGAAACGATGGAATGCCTTGACGGCGGTTCCTGCCTCATCGAGGATCTGCTTCACAGTCTTCTTCGCATCCTTGGCAAAAGCCTGCTCAATTAGCGAGACTTCCTTGACGAAGCCGGTTACGCGGCCTTCGATGATCTTAGAAAGTGATGCTTCTGGCTTGCCTTCTTCACGGGCAGTTTCTTCAGCGATACGGCGCTCATTTTCAATGAGATCCGCTGGAACATCTTCGCGATGAACAAACTTTGGTGCAAATGCTGCAATGTGCTGTGCAATATCGCGGCCAACTTCGGCAGCTTCTTTAGCAAGCGAGACAAGCACGCCAACTTGTGGTGGCAAATCTGGCGAAGTCTTATGTAGATAAAGTCCAACTGGACCTTCTACGACTGCGACGTTGCGAATTTCAATTTTCTCGCCAAGAGTTGCATTGCCTTCATCGACAACTGCTTGCACAGTCTTGCCGTTAGACATTGTTGATGCAAGGAACGCTTCAACAGTTGCAGTCTTTGAAGAGAGTAGGTGATCAACTAGTTCGTCACCAAGTGCGATAAAACGCTCGCCCTTTGCAACGAAGTCAGTTTCACAGTTGAGCTCAAGCATTACGCCGAGATCTCCTGAAACCTTTGCAACGACCAAACCGTTTGAGGTCAGACGACCTTCACGCTTGGTTACGCCTTTGAGTCCCTTAACGCGGATCAAATCGATAGCTTTGTCGTAATCGCCATCTGCTTCATCAAGTGCCTTCTTGCAATCAAGCATTCCTGCTGCCGTTGCTTCGCGAAGGCGCTTTACATCTTCTGCTGAATAATTAGCCAATTTACTTATGCCTCCGGAGTAGGTGAAAGAACAGCGTCTGCGGTCACAGCTTCAGCTGGAACCCCGGACAACAATTCGTTTTCTAATTGTTCGGACACCGCAACCTCAACTGCAGCAGGTGTTGGTGCAGAAGCTGCGCGAGCCTTCATGCCCTCAACAATTGCATCAGTGATTACGCGAGTAAGCAGACCGATGGAACGGATTGCATCATCGTTACCTGGAATCTTGAAATCAACTTCATCTGGATCGCAATTTGTATCCAAGATTGCAATTACCGGAATACCTAGCTTCTTAGCTTCTGCAACAGCAAGGTGCTCTTTCTTGGTATCGACAACCCAGATTGCTGAAGGCAACTTGGTCATGTGACGGATACCGTCAAGGTTCTTAAATAGCTTCTCGCGTTCGCGGCGAAGAACCAATAGTTCCTTCTTGGTAAGCAAAAGATCATTTGAGTTCTCAAGTGCTTCTAGCTCTTTCAGGCGCTGAATGCGCTTGTAAACAGTTGGGAAGTTAGTGAGCATTCCACCTAACCAGCGCTCGGTGACGGTTGGCATTCCAACACGTGCAGCCTGCTGCATGATCGGTTCGTGTGCTTGCTTCTTTGTTCCAACGAATAGAACGTGTCCGCCCTTTGCGACGGTGTCCTTTACGAATTCATATGCTTGATCGATGAGTGCAAGTGATTGCTGAATATCGATGATGTAGATGCCGTTGCGCTCGGTGAAAATAAAACGCTTCATCTTTGGATTCCAGCGACGTGTCTGATGTCCGAAGTGGACTCCACTGTCGAGGAGTTCTCGCATTGTTACAACTGCCATGGCAGCGCTCTCTTTCTTAGGTTTTTTGCGCACAGCGCAATAAACCTGATCGGTTAGTGGCTAAACAATTTGTTAAGCCCGTCGCACCTACAACGCCGACCGCTAGTTAGCTAGCGGACCGAAGTGGCTTGTATTCCCTGAAAAACAGTTCATACATAAGTGCTGAGATGTCACCAGATTGCTCTGGTGCAGGGGAAATCTTACCCGCCGCCAAGGGGTGCTAAATCCACGGCTGCCCCGTATTTATGCGCGGGGGTGGGCTTGCTTAAATGCTTTTTGCAGACGTTCCGTGGAAACGTGAGTATAAATCTGAGTGGTTGCAAGGGAGGCGTGGCCCAGAATTTCTTGGACGGTGCGCAAATCAGCACCGCCTTCTAATAGATGTGTAGCCGCCGAATGTCGCAGTGCATGTGGTCCCATTCTCTGCGCACCTTCGAGCGCTTCAAGTGCGTGATAAACCACGGTTCGAACAGTACGTTGATCAATTCGCTTGCCGCGCGAACCAAGAAAAACTGCGCGCATCGACTGTTCACCTGCTAAATCTGTGCGTCCATTCTTTAACCAGTTCTCAAGTGCGCGCATTGCAGGGTTGCCGATGGGAATTGTGCGCTCCTTATTTCCTTTACCTAACACGCGAATTGTCTGGCGTTGGTAATCAATATCTTCCAGATCTAAGCCGCAGAGTTCAGAAACGCGAGCACCGGATGCGTACAAGATTTCGAGCATGGCGCAATCACGTTTAGAAATTGGCCCATCTTCTTCAGCAACGCGAGTAGCCATCGAATCCATGGCAGTTGCAGCATCAGCAACATTTAAAACGCTGGGCAAAGTACGAGCACCCTTTGGTGTGGCCAACGTGGCGCCAACATCTTTAAGAAGAAAACCCTGCTTAGTGGCCCACTTTGTGAACAGACGAATCGAGGTGGAGCGGCGTGACAAAGTTGTGCGCGCTCCCCCTTTAATTTGTTGGTTGGCAAGCCAAGATCGAATATGCGAGAGTTCCAAAATTGCGAAATCATTTACATCTAGTTTGGTTAAATGATCAAAGAAAGAATCTAGATCGCCCATATAGGCGCGCACAGTGTGTACTGAAAGATTTCGCTCGGCTTCTAAGTAGCGTTCAAATGCGCTGCGAATATCACTTAACGCAACGCTAGTCATACGGTAAAGGTTACTCGGGTTTGCGACCTTGACGCAGTAAGCCGAAGGTAACTGCATCTTCTAGTGCCATGGCGGATGCGGCAATAACATTTTCGTGAACGCCAACAGTGTTCCATTCACCTTTTCCATCAGATGTTTCAACTAATACGCGAGTGATCGCGCCAGTTCCGAGGCGGCCTTCAAGAATACGTACCTTGTAATCAGTAAGTTCTAGAACCTCAAGTTCTGGATAGAGCTGCTTTAAACCAGAGCGAAGTGCGTTATCGAATGCGTTAACCGGTCCGTTTCCAGATCCAGTGCATGAGATTGCTTTGCCTTGTGCAGTAACCGTTACTTCAGCCTTAGTAATAATGCTCTGATCCTGTGCACGTTCCACCGTAGTTAACCAATGATCAATTGTGAAAAATGATGGACGCTTTCCGCGAGCTTCTTCAAGGAGCAATAATTCAAATGAGGCATCGGCTGCTTCAAAGGTGAAATCCACGAGATTCCATCTCTTTGACTCGCTCGACTATTCGAGTAATGAGTTCACGGTCTCCGCCTAAATCAACACCCAGTTCTTGGGATTTAAGTTCAATGGATGCGCGCCCTGCCATTTCAGATACCAGCATTCGCATATCGTTTCCGACTGATTCAGGATCTTCATGTTGATATAGAGCAGGATCAACTTTGATTGCAGATGCATGGAGTCCGGCTTTGTGCGCAAAGGCTGAAACTCCAACGTACGGTTGGCGTGCAGAAGGTGAAATGTTTGTAACTTCAGCAACAGCATGAGAAATTCTAAATGATTCGCGTAGCGCATTTGTAGGAAGAACTAATTGCTTCTTCTTAAGCTCTAGATTTGCGATGATTGTTACAAGGTCTGCGTTACCGGTTCTTTCGCCATAACCATTTAGCGTGCCCTGAACGTGTGTTGCACCCGCTGCAACCGCTGCCATTGAGTTAGCAACGGCACAACCTGTGTCGTTGTGGCAATGGATACCGATACGAGCAGAAGTTGCAGTTAAAACATCGTGGACCACATCGGCGATTTCATCAGGCAACATGCCACCATTGGTATCGCAAAGCGCTGCAACATCGGCGCCAGCATCCATGGCAACGCGAATAACTTCAAGTGCGTAATCGCGATTAGCGCGGTAGCCATCAAAGAAATGTTCGGCATCAAGAAATACGCGTTGCCCTTCTTGGCGAAGGTGAAGAACCGAATCACGAATCATCGCAAGGTTCTCTTCAAGTGTGGTTTTTAGTGCAAGGTCCACATGGCGATCAAAGGCTTTTGCAACCAGAGTTACGGCAGGTGCGCCAGAATCACGAAGTGCGCCGAGCAAAACATCATCAGCAGCCTTTGCATTAGGGCGACGAGTTGTACCGAATGCCACAAATGTTGCGTTCTTTAGCTTTAACTCTTTCTTGGCTAGAGCGAAGAATTCGGTATCTTTTGGATTAGCCCCTGGCCATCCGCCTTCGATGAAACCAACACCGAGATCATCCAAATGTCTAGCAATAGTTAACTTGTCGTGGACAGAAAGATTTAAACCTTCTTGTTGGGCACCATCGCGCAAAGTTGTGTCATATATATGAAACGCATCCGATACTGGCATCAGATGACTCTCTTCATCCAGTCATGCTTATCAGCCGTTGTGCCATGCTGAATCGCGAGTAAATGATTTCTGATTTCCATGGTGATCTTGCCAGGTTGTCCATCACCTGTAACCCATGTGCCCATTGCGCTTTTGGCTTGACCAACCGGTGATACAACCGCTGCAGTGCCGCATGCAAAAATTTCTGTAATCTCACCGGATGCAACACCTTCGCGCCAGTCATCGATCGACAACATGACTTCTTCAGTCTTGTATCCCAAATCTTTAGCGGCAGAAAGTATCGAGTCACGTGTGATGCCAGGCAGAAGCGTTCCAGTTAACTTTGGAGTGATCACAGAAGCATCTGCGCCTTTACCTTTAACGAAGTAAAGGTTCATGCCACCCATCTCTTCAATCCATTTACGTTCCTTGGCATCAATCCACACAACTTGGTCGCAACCCTCTTTTGCAGCAGCCTTTTGCGCAACAAGGGATGCCGCATAATTTCCGCCGCACTTTGCTTCACCTGTTCCGCCTAACGCTGCGCGAACATATTCAGTTGAGATCCATACTGATACTGCCTTCGATGGATCAAAGTAAGCGCCCGCTGGCGTTGCAATAAGAATGTATGTCGCCTTATTGGAAGGGCGAACTCCCAAGCCAACTTCGGTTGCGATCATAAATGGGCGGATATAAAGCGACTCACCAACTTTATTTGGAACCCATCCAGCATCTTGTTTAACAAGTGCTTCAACTGTTTCTAAAAATAAAGACTCAGGCATTTCTGGAAGCGCCAATCGTGCTGCAGATTTGGCAAAGCGACGGGCATTTGCTTCAGGGCGAAATAATGAAATGCCGCCATCTGGTTGGCGATAAGCCTTCATACCTTCGAAGATCTCTTGTCCGTAGTGAAAAACTGCAGTTGCTGGATCAAGTGAAAGTGGACCGTAAGGAATTAACGCAGGTTCTGCCCAACCGTCTTTTTCTGACCATTCACAAATAACCATGTGATCTGTGTAGTACTTACCAAATCCACCTTCAGCAACTAAAGCATCGCGAGTTGCAGCATCTTTTGCATTGGGATTTAGTGTGATTTTCATTTTAAAGTTGCGCTAGTAGCGCATCTCCGATTTCAGTAGTGCTGCGCTTCTTATCTCCGCGCACAAGCAAATCAGCGTTTACCGCAGCTTCGATTTCACGGGCAGCATCGCCAAATCCCAAGTGATCCATCATCATCGCAACCGACATCACAGTTGCAGTTGGGTCTGCCAAGTTCTTGCCAGCGATATCTGGTGCTGAACCGTGTACAGGTTCGAACATAGATGGATAAGCGCCCGTTGGATTGATGTTGCCAGATGCAGCAAGACCTATACCGCCGCAGATTGCTGCTGCGATGTCGGTCAAGATATCTCCAAAGAGATTATCGGTGACAACTACATCGAAACGCTCTGGGTTGGTAACAAAGAACATTGAGGCTGCATCCACGTGTAAATAATCAGTCGTCACAGTCGGAAACTCTTTTGCAACTTCGTTAAAAGTGCGAGTCCAGAGGCTGCCAGCGCGAGTTAAGACATTGTTCTTGTGAACAAGGGTTAACTTCTTGCGATCGCGCTTTGCCGCACGTGCGAATGCATCACGAATAACGCGCTCAGCACCGCGACGAGTATTTAAGGATTCTTCCGTTGCTATTTCAGCATCGGTTCCTTCAGCAAGTACTCCCCCGGCACCAACGTATGGACCTTCGGTTCCTTCGCGAACAACTATGAAATCAATTGGCGCCTTTGTGGCAAGCGGACCAGTTACGCCTGCGCGCAAAACAGCGGGACGCAAGTTAATGTAGTGATCGAAAGCGAAACGTAATTTAAGAAGTAATCCGCGCTCTAGAACTCCGCTCGGAACTGTTGGATCGCCAACAGCACCAAGCAAAATTACATCTGCCTTAGCAAGTTGAGCCAAAACTGAATCAGGAAGCACTTCACCGGTGCGATGCCAATATCCAGCGCCCAAATCGTATTCAGTCTTTTCAAAAGTTACGCCGTGTTTTGCAGCTACTTTATCGAGTACGCGCAAACCTTGGGCGACAACTTCAGGTCCAATGCCATCGCCACCGATTACGGCAAGATTTATCTTCTTCATAATTATCGTCTCGTTAATTCACTAGGGTCACGGAGCGAACTAGATCCGCTCCGGTTTCTTTAGAAACAGCGCTAACAATTGCATCCGATACTTGTGAGTCCACGGTAATAGCCATCAAAGCATTTCCCCCAGCGCTAGCGCGAGCAACTTGCATTCCTGCAATATTGATTCCGGCTTTACCAAGGGCATTGCCAACTGCACCAACAACTCCGGGGCGATCTGAATAACGCAAGAAGAGAAGATTATCGGCTGGCGGAAGATCAAGATCAAAGCCATCTATTGCGATGATTTTTTCAACTTTACGGATTCCCATTAGCGTTCCATCAACGGTTATTGATTTTCCGTTGCGGAGTGCGCAATGCAGAGAAATCATGCTGCGATATTCTGGACTAACGGCATCACTATCTGATGATGAAGTTAGATTGCGTTCAGCAGCAAGTCCTGGCGCATTTACATATGTAACATCTTCAGCACCCGTTGCCATCAACGCACCTTTGAGAGCGCTGATCGCCAGGATTGAAGAGTCGTGCTCAGAAATATCTCCACGCACGTGCACATCAAGATTTGTAGGAAGTTCGCCAGCAATAGCTGTCGCAATTTGAGCCATCTTTTCAACCAGTGGAAGTGAAGGACGAATTTCTTCGTGAATCGCTCCACCCTTAACGTTTACCGCATCCGGTACAAGTTCACCAGCAAGTGCTTTGCGAACTGAAACAGCGACAGCGATTCCGGCACGTTCTTGAGCTTCATCCGTTGATGCACCCAAGTGTGGGGTTGCGACAACTTGATCGAGTGCGAATAAAGGTGAATCGGTGCAAGGCTCGGTGACATAAACATCAAGCCCAGCGCCTGCAACACGGCCTTCAACGATTGCATCGTGCAACGCTGCTTCATCTAGAACTCCACCACGTGCAGCATTGATGATGCGAACAGAAGGCTTGACCTTCTTTAACGCTTCGACGCCAATTAAGTTTGCAGTCTCTTTGGTCTTTGGCAAGTGAATAGTTATGAAGTCGCTGCGCTTTAACAATTCATCTAGTTCAACTAATTCAACGCCAAGTTGGGCAGCACGTGCTGGCTGTAGGTATGGATCGTAGGCAACTACGTTCATGCCAAATGCCTGCATGCGATGGGCAACTAATTGACCGATGCGACCAAAGCCAACGATGCCAAGAGTTTTTTCAAATAACTCTGCGCCGGTGTATTTAGAACGCGCCCACTTGCCATTGCGAAGTGCAGCGTGAGCTGGTGAGATAAAACGAGCAGAAGCCAGCAATAATGAGATTGCTAGTTCTGCCGCTGAGACAATATTTGAGGTTGGTGCATTAACGACCATAACGCCAGCAGTTGTCGCTGCTGGAATATCTACGTTATCTAAACCAACACCGGCACGAGCAATTACTTTTAAACCCTTTGCTGCCGCAATTGCTTCTGCATCCATCTTGGTTGCAGAACGGATCAAGACCGCGTCAACGCCTTTGCCAAGTGCGGCAAGAAGTTCGGCGCGGTTTGCTCCATCACAATTGCGTACTTCAAAATCCGGACCTAACGCATCTAGCGTCGCCGGACTTAGCTCTTCTGCAATTAATACAACGGGTTTACCCACGTGATGCGCTGCCTTCTCGGTAATCATCTTTATTTGAAGTCTTGATCCAGCTAAACATCTTGCGAAGTTCGCGGCCTACAACTTCAATTGGGTGAGCTTCACCCTTAGCGCGAAGCGCCTTAAATTCAACGCCGCCTGCTTCTTGATCATCGATAAAGCGCTTAGCAAATGCACCAGATTGAATGTCAGCAAGGACTGCCTTCATATTCTCTTTAACACTTGGATCAATTACACGAGGACCTGAAACATAATCGCCGTATTCGGCAGTGTCAGATACTGACCAACGCTGCTTTGCAATTCCACCTTCGAACATCAAGTCAACAATTAACTTGAGTTCGTGCAAGCATTCAAAGTAAGCAACTTCTGGCTGATATCCAGCTTCAGTAAGCGTTTCAAAACCGTACATAACTAGTTGTGATGCGCCGCCACAAAGAACTGACTGCTCACCAAATAGATCTGTTTCGGTCTCTTCAGTAAATGTGGTCAAGATTCCGCCTGCGCGAAGTCCGCCAATTGCCTTGGCGTAAGAAAGTGTTAGTGGCCATGCGCTACCAGTTGAATCTTGTTCAACTGCAACGATTACTGGGACTCCACGTCCACCTGCGTATTCGCGACGAACCAGGTGTCCAGGACCCTTTGGCGCAACCATGCAAACATCAACATTTGTTGATGGCTTGATGTAACCAAAGCGAATATTGAAACCATGACCAAAGAAGAGAGCATCGCCATCTTTTAGGTTAGGCAAAATTGAATCTGTATATACGTGGCGCTGTAAGTGATCTGGAACCAAGATCATGATGACGGTTGCTTCCTTGACTGCTTCTGCAACAGTTACTACGCGCAAGCCCTCTGCTTCAGCTTTGGCACGGGATGCTGAACCTTCTTTAAGTCCCACACGTACATCTACGCCGGAATCACGCAAGTTAAGTGCGTGCGCATGCCCTTGTGAGCCGTAACCGATGATCGCGACTTTGCGACCCTGGATGATTGATAGATCTGCATCCTCTTCGTGATACATCGTTGCCACGGTATTTCTCCTTTTGTAGTTTCTTGCTTAGTTTTGGTAATCGGGTTGGGTGTCGTGAATTTCTTTAACTTTGCCTGTCACATCTTTAATAGATATGACGCTGACAAGCTTGTCGAGCTGAGCAATAACTTGCTCGAGAGAGTGACCTTCGACGCTTACTTCGATAACCATCTTTGAGATCTTCGAATTCTCGGTTGGTCCAACAACTAGGGAATCGATGTTGTATGTGCGGCGGGCAAAGAGGCCAGCAACACGGGCTAAAACACCTGGTTCGTTTTCAACAAGGACATCTAACTTATGAATAGCCATTAGAGCTCCTGTGAATCCCAGTCAGGCGCAGTAGCGCGGGCGATCATGATTTCATCATTAGATGTTCCGGCTGCAACCATCGGCCAAACCATGGCATCACGATGAACGCGGAAGTCGACAACAACTGGTTGATCATTTATAGACATCGCTTTTTCAATAGTGGCATCAACATCTTTCGGGCTCTCGCATGAGAGTCCGACGCAACCCATGCTTTCAGCAAGCATTGGGAAGTTAGGAACGCGCTTTGATTCCAGGTTGGTATTTGAGTAACGACCTTCGTAGAACAAGGTCTGCCATTGGCGAACCATGCCAAGAGATTCGTTATTGATGATCGCAACCTTGATAGGAATATTATTTAGCGCACAGGTAACCAACTCTTGGTTAGTCATCTGGAAACATCCATCGCCATCAATTGCCCAAACAGTTGCATCTGGTGCGCCAACTTTTGCACCCATTGCAGCAGGTACGCCGTAACCCATCGTGCCCGCACCACCTGAGTTAAGCCACGTGCGTGGATGTTCGTATGAAATAAATTGTGATGCCCACATCTGATGTTGGCCAACGCCAGATGTAAAAATGGTGTCAGTCCCAGATATCTGTCCAATTCGTTGAATTACGTGTTGTGGAGATAGTGAACCATCTTCAGGTTGGTCGTAACCCAATGGATATGTGGACTTAAGTGAATTCATCTGGCGCAACCATGCTGAAAGATCAGGTTGTTTCTTTGCAAGAGCGGCCTTAAGTGCAGGAATAAGAACGGAGATGGTTTCTCTCACATCTCCGACAACTGCCACATCTGCATGTCGGTTCTTACCGATTTCAGCAGGATCGATATCTGCATGAAGAATCTTTGCGTTCGGTGCAAAAGTAGAAAGTTTTCCAGTAACGCGATCATCGAAACGAGCACCTAAAGTGATTAGCAAATCAGCCTTTTGTAGCGCTGTAACAGCGGCGACAGTTCCATGCATTCCAGGCATACCCATGTGCAACGGATGTGAATCAGGAAATGCGCCACGCGCCATCAGCGTTGTCACAACTGGTGCGCCCAGGAGTTCTACCAACTGACGAAGTTCTTTATGAGCGTTTGCTTTTATGACTCCGCCACCTACATAGAAGACTGGCTTAGATGATTGCGCAATTAGCGCGGCTGCATCGGTGATCGCCTGTGAATCAGGAGTTGTTTTTGGGTTGTAACCAGCAAGTTCGATTGAAGTTGGCCAGTTAAATGTAGTCATCTTCTGCAACGCATCTTTTGCAATGTCTACGAGAACTGGACCCGGACGACCTGTCGTTGCGATATGGAAAGCCTCAGCGATAACGCCAGGGATTTCATCAGGATTAGTTACCAAATAATTATGCTTAGTAAATGGCATTGTGATTCCACGAATATCCGCTTCCTGGAATGCATCGGTACCGATTGCAGCAGATGGAACTTGCCCAGTGATTGCAATTAGCGGAACTGAATCCATCGCAGCATCCATCAAAGGTGTAACTAGGTTTGTCGCACCGGGACCAGAAGTTGCGATACAAACGCCAGCGCGACCAGTAACTTGCGCATAACCAGTTGCAGCGTGACCTGCACCCTGTTCGTGGCGAACCAAGATGTGGCGAATAGTTGAATCAAAGATCGGATCGTAAGCAGGAAGAATTGCGCCGCCCGGCAGTCCGAACATCACTTCTACATTTGCTGCTTCTAGGCTTTTCACCAATGAAGTAGCTCCTGTCATTGCTGTGCCGTTGGCTGTTGGTACGTGTGCCATCTTCTTACTCCTTTCCTTGTTGTTTAAAATTTCTTTTTACTTATTAAACGAAAAAACCCTCAGATATCTGAGGGCGCGTGCTTTAAAAAGGCACGCGCTATCGAATCACCACCACAATTACTGATGAAGACGAGATGAGCGCGCTCTTTTTTGACATGTGAGTATTGTCCATCGTTTTAGGTACTTGCGTCAAGGTTTGAGATGTAAGTCTCAAATTGTGAAACTAGCCGCAGACAGCGCCCTTGGATGCAGAGCCCACGGTCTTGGAATACTTGGCCAAGACTCCACGAGTGAATTTATGGGGCAGGGGTTTCCACCCGACTTTGCGGGCTTCTAGTTCTGCCGGATCGACCAAGAGATCCAAGGTGCGCGCTTTAATATCAATTCGCACTAAATCACCATCTTTAATAAATGCAATCGGTCCACCATCAACAGCTTCAGGTGCAACGTGTCCAACACATAGACCAGTTGAGCCACCAGAGAAGCGGCCATCAGTTAATAGCAAAGTTGATTTACCAAGGCCAGCGCCTTTAATCGCGCCGGTAATCATCAACATCTCGCGCATTCCAGGTCCGCCCTTTGGACCTTCATAACGAATAACGACTACATCACCGGCTTGAATAGTTCCATTTTCTAGTGCGGCCATGGCAGCTTGTTCGCGTTCGAAGACACGTGCTGGGCCTTCGAAAGATTCGATGCCAATACCTGCGGTCTTGCAAACTGCGCCATCTGTTGCAAGTGATCCACCAAGGATCGTGATTCCAACATCCGTAGAAAGTGGAGTAGCAACGGCATGCAAAATATCGCCATCTACATCCGGTGGATTAATTCCAGCTAAGTTTTCTGCCATAGTTTTTCCAGTAACGGTCATGACATCTCCATGCAGCAAACCAGCATCAAGAAGGGCTTTAAGAATTACAGGTACTCCCCCAACGCGATCCATATCAGTCATCACATAGCGACCGAATGGTTTTAGATCGCCAAGCAATGGAACGCGTGAACCAATACGGTGGAAATCATCAAGTGATAATTCGACTTCAGCTTCGTGGGCAATTGCGAGTAAATGAAGCACTGCATTAGTTGATCCGCCCACTGCCATAACTGCAGTGATCGCATTTTCAAATGCGCGCTTCGTTAAAATATCGCGAGTTGTTAGACCCATCTTGATCATATTGACAACGGCTGCACCAGATTGAACTGCAAATGCATCACGGCGGCGATCAACTGCAGGAGGTGCTGCAGAACCTGGAAGTGAGAGACCAATTGCTTCGCCAACTGTTGCCATTGTGTTTGCGGTGTACATGCCACCACAGGCGCCTTCACCAGGGCAGATCGCGCGCTCAATTTGATCAACGCGCTCTTTGGTAATTAATCCGCGCGCACATGCACCGACCGCTTCAAAAGCGTCGATGATGGTTACATCGTTTCCATCTACTTGGCCAGGAAGAGTTGATCCAGCGTAAACAAACACAGATGCCACATCAATTCGCGCCGCCGCCATCATCATGCCGGGAAGTGATTTATCGCACCCAGCAAATGTGACCATGCCATCAAGGCGCTCGGCTTGCATAACAGTTTCAACTGAATCGGCGATTACTTCGCGAGAAACAAGTGAGAAGTGCATGCCTTCGTGCCCCATTGAGATTCCATCTGAAACTGAAATCGTGCCGAACTGCATAGGGAAACCACCAGCATCAATAACACCTTGCTTCGATGCCTTGGCTAAACGATCTAAAGATAAATTACATGGGGTGATTTCATTCCAAGATGATGCGATACCAATCTGAGGTTTGACCCAGTCATCATCTGTCATTCCAACAGCGCGCAACATTCCGCGGGCAGGTGCTCGCTCGAGACCATCTGTGACCAAACCCGAACGTGGCTTCATCTGCGACATGTGGGCAAGTCTAATAGAATGCACTCATTCACTCCAATTAATAACCAAAAACTTACCTTTTAGAGGAGAACCTTGTGTCAAAAAAGCCCGCCCAAGTAGGAACCGACGGACTAGATCCAACTAGATGGCGCACGTTATTTGTTGTGGCCATTTCTCAATTGATGATTGTTCTCGATAGCTCCATCATGAATATTGCAATCCCAAGTGCCAAGATTGATTTGGGCATTAGCGATGCTAACCAACAGTGGGTTATCACTGCATACACACTGGCTTTTGGATCACTACTTCTTCTCGGTGGTCGTATCGGTGATTACATGGGACGTAAGAAGATTTTCCTAATTGGTCTCGCTGGTTTTGCAGCAGCATCAGCACTTGGCGGAATTGCATCCACCCAAGGTTTGTTATTTGCATCCCGTGCATTGCAAGGCGTATTCGGCGCGCTTCTTGCTCCCGCTGCCCTTGCCATCATCTCGGTAACTTTCACAGTTCCAGCAGAGCGCGCTAAGGCTTTTGGTGTAATTGGTGCGATCTCAGGTGGCGGTGCTGCTATCGGGTTAATCCTCGGCGGAACACTCACTGAATTCTTCTCATGGCGCTGGTGCTTGGGCGTTAACGTTCCAATCGCAATTATTGCGGCGCTGCTTGCTATCAAATTCGTTCGCGAATCAAAGGCTCAGGGAAATAACACTTACGACATCCCAGGCGTTATTACTGCAACTGCCGGACTCTTCTCACTCACTTATGGATTCAATGAAGCAGCGACTAAGGGTTGGTCATCTTCGACAACAATTTCATTCCTCGTTGCCGCTGTAGTCCTGTTGGTTGTATTTGTTGTGATTGAGAAGAAGGTAGCAAATCCCCTAATGCCACTTCGCGTCGTAACAGAGCGCAACCGTGGCGGTTCATATCTTGGCTCACTTGTCGTAGGAGCCGGACTATTTTCAATGTTCCTATTCCTTGGACTTTATCTACAAGTGATCCTTGGGTACTCACCACTGAAATCTGGTTTTGCATTCTTGCCATTCACCGCCGGCATCATTGTCTTTGCGGGAATCGCATCACAACTGTTGCCTAAATTTGGACCAAGACCGCTGATGGTGCCTGGCCTGATTTTCGCTGGAGTTGGCCTGCTGATGATGACTCGAATTACTCCAGATACTTCTTACATAACGCACGTACTGCCATCGCTGTTAATCATGTCTAGCGGTATGGCGCTGGTCTTTATCCCGCTGACTTCAACTTCACTGCATGGAGTTTCAAATCATGACACTGGCGTGGCAAGTGCGATGTTAAATACTTCCCAGCAAATCGGTGGCTCACTCGGTACCGCACTTCTAAACACCATTGCGGCAACCGCTACGGCTACCTACGCTGCAGCAAATACTCAACTAGGTGATCGAGTAATGCCATTTGCTATGACTCATGGATTTACTGTGGCATTTAAGTTCAGCGCAGTGTTGTTATTTGCTAGGCGCAGTTGTGCTCTTCTTCTTTATTAATATCGGAAAAGAGTCACTCGTTGAAACAGAAGGCGTATCAGTACATTAATTAAGAAAAAAAATTAATTAGTGGCTTGACCTAAGTGGCCAAGTAGAAGCTCTCGAACTCGAGCGGCATCTGCTTGGCCCTTTGTCTCTTTCATGACCGCGCCGATTAGGGCGCCAGCTGCAGGAACATGACCATTGCGAACTTTATCGGCAGTCTCTGCTTGTTCGGCACAAACTTTCTCGATAGCAGCCATTAGTGCGCCATCATCATTTACAACTTTAATCCCGCGCTTAGCAACAACTTCAGCAGGAGTTCCTTCGCCCGCGATAACACCTTCCACAACTTGTCGCGCCAACTTATCTGTAAGTTCGCCAGCTGCAACCAAGGCCACAATTTCTGCAACATCACGAGGTGCAATTGAGAGATCAGCAATTGCAATATCTTTTTCATTTGCAAGACGTGAAATCTCACCAAGCCACCAGGTACGTGCTTTGGTTGGATCAGCACCGAGCAGAACTGTTTGCTCAACAATGTCTAAAACATCGGCGTTAATCATCGCCGCCATTTCCTTATCCGGAACAGCCCACTGTTCTTTCAGACGCTTACGATGAAGTGATGGACGCTCAGGAAGTTGTGCGCGAAGTTCTTCAATCCAAGTTGCTGCAGGTGCGACAGGAACAAGATCGGGTTCAGGGAAGTATCGGTAATCCTCAGCTTGTTCTTTCGAACGACCAGAACGAGTCAGGCCAGATTCTTCTTGGAAATGGCGAGTCTCTTGCTTTACCTTCTTGCCATCATTTAAGAGTTCGGCATGGCGAATCATTTCACCGCGAATTGCACGTTCGACTGAACGAAGTGAGTTAACGTTCTTAGTTTCTGAGCGAGTTCCCAAAACATCTGAACCGATCAGGCGAAGTGAAACGTTGGCGTCGCAACGCAATGATCCTTGCTCCATCTTTACATCTGAAACCTTTAGCCCGCGCAAAATATCGCGAAGTTCTGCAACGTAAGCCTTGGCAACTTCAGGTGCATATTTGCCAGTGCCTGGAACTATCTTGGTAACGATTTCCACCAGTGGAATACCTGCGCGGTTGTAATCCAGTAGCGAATATTCAGCGCCATGGATACGCCCAGTTGCACCACCAACGTGCAGTGACTTTCCGGTGTCTTCTTCCATGTGTACGCGTTCAATTTCGATACGGAACTGCTTGGGGCCCTCATCCGTTTGAATTTCTACATCAACGAATCCATCGAAACAGATTGGCTCGTCATATTGCGAAATCTGGAAATTCTTTGGCATATCTGGATAGAAATAATTCTTACGAGAGAAGCGGCTATACGGTGCGATCTGACAGTTAAGTGCCAAGCCAATCAAGATCGAAGACTCAATCGCCTTGGCATTTACAACAGGCAGCGCGCCAGGTAGCGCCAAACAAACTGGGCAAGTCTGGGTATTTGGTTCTCCGCCAAATGTAGTGCTGCAAGAGCAGAACATCTTTGATTCAGTATTTAGCTCAACGTGTACTTCTAAACCAAGAACTGGTTCGTACTTTGCAATTACATCATCATATGAAAGAGCCATTACTTGGCACCTCCTAATGCAGGAGCTTTAGAAATCAAGTGACCGCCCCATTTTGAAACTAGCGCCGCTTCCAGCGCTGCTCCCACGTTGTATAGACGTTGATCCTGCATTGCAGGTGCCATGATTTGGAAACCAACTGGCAGATTATCTTCATCGGCTAATCCGGCTGGCAGACTCATTCCGCAGATGCCCGCTAAGTTAACTGGAATAGTTGCAACATCAGCCAAGTACATAGCAATTGGATCTTCTGATTTTTCACCGATCTTAAAAGCGGTAATTGGAGAAGTTGGAGAGACCAACACATCTGCTTGGGTAAATGCCTTCTTGTAATCTTCAATAATTAAGGTTCGGATCTTCTGCGCACTGCCGTAGTAAGCATCGTAATAACCAGATGAAAGCGCATAAGTTCCCAGAATAATTCGGCGTTTAACTTCGCGGCCAAAGCCAGATTCGCGAGTTGAATTCATTACTGATTCAGCCGAAGCGCCGTCAATATCACCAGTGCGAAGGCCATAACGCATCGCATCAAAGCGAGCCAAGTTTGAAGAGCATTCAGAAGGTGCAATCAAGTAGTAAGCAGCAAGTGCAAACTCAAAACTTGGGCAATCTACTTCAACAATTTCGGCGCCAAGAGAGGCAAGCACGTCTAGTGACTCGTTAAAACGTGCCAAGACTCCGGCTTGGTAACCACTTCCCTGCAGTTGCTTTATAACACCAATCTTCAAGCCTTTAACATCACCAGATTTCGCCGCAGCGACAACTGCAGGTACTGGCGCATTGATACTCGTTGCATCCTTTGGATCATGTCCGGCGATGATCTCGTGCAACATTGCGGTGTCTAAAACAGTTCGGCCGAAAGGTCCTGCTTGATCCAAACTTGATGAATAAGCGATGAGTCCGTAACGAGATACTGCGCCGTATGTGGGGCGCACGCCAACAATTCCGGTGAGCGCTGCAGGTTGGCGAATTGATCCACCTGTATCTGAACCAATTGCGATTGGTGCTTCGAATGCGCTGACGGCGGCTGCTGATCCACCACTTGAACCACCTGGTGTGCGAGTTAAATCCCAAGGATTAAAAGTTGGTCCGTAACCTGAATTTTCAGTTGATGAACCCATTGCAAATTCATCCATATTTGTCTTACCAAGAATTACAACGCCAGCTGCCTTTAACTTTGCAACAACCGTTGAATCATAAGGCGGTTTCCAACCTTGCAATATTTTTGAGCCAGCAGTGGTTGGAACACCTTCTTGGGCTAGTACATCTTTAAGTGCAAGCGGCACACCCGCTAAAGGGCCTAGCGCTTTACCCGCGGCACGATCAGCATCAACTGAAGCAGCCTGGGCTAAAGCGCTTTCGGTATCTACATGTAAGAACGCTTTAACTTTATTATCTACATCTGCAATTCGATCTAGATGTTGCTTGGTTAGCGCAACGGAAGTTACTTCACCTTTTGCAAGTGCACTCGACATCTCGGCCGCGGTTTTATTGATCATTCCGCTTCTCCCAATATTTGTGGGACGCGGAAACGTTGCTCTTCTTGGGCGGGCGCGCCAGAAAGCGCTTGATCAGGTGTGAGGCTGGGCAGAACTACATCTTCACGGAAAATGTTTTCAAGAGGCTGCGGATGAGAAGTTGCTTTAACGCCATCCAAATTAAGTTCTTGTACTCGCGCTACAGCATCAAGAATGCTGCCAAATTGTGATGCCAAACCGACGAGTTCTTCTTCGCTCATTTCGATGCGAGCAAGTGCGGCCAGTTTGGCTACTTCATCACGGGAAAGGCTGCTCATAGTGAGATGAGTTTAATGACTAAGCCAGTTAGTTGCGAATTTGCCCATCGCCAGTGACGATCCAGGTGGTTGTAGTCATAGCTTCTAACCCCATCGGCCCGCGAGCATGCAACTTCTGATTTGAGATGCCGATTTCTGCGCCAAAGCCCATCTGTTCGCCATCGGTAAATCGAGTTGATGTATTAACCATTACCGCTGCGCAATCAGATAAAGCGATGAAGCGATCCGCGTTGGCTTTATTTTCAGTCACGATTGCTTCGGTGTGATTGGTGCCGTATTTTGCAATGTGATCTGCCGCAGCCTCAACCGAATCAACCACGCCAACGTTCATCTCTAAAATTCCGTATTCAGTACACCAGTTTTCATCCGTTGCAACGGATGAAGCTATTCCAAATTTTTCTGCCACCTTCTGCGCTGTCGCATCCGCGTGCAGGATTACACCGGCATCGGATAAAGCTTTCAAAGCCATGGGCAAGAAGGTTGGGGCGATTGCGCGATGTACCAGCAAAGTTTCCGCAGCGTTGCAAACACTTGGGCGATGAGTTTTAGAGTTAATCAAGATTGGCAGCGCTTTTTCAATATCTGCAAACTCATCAACATAAACATGGCAGACCCCAGCGCCAGTTTCAATGGTCGGAACCGTTGATTCGTCGACAACCATGCGAATTAGGGCTGCGCTGCCACGTGGGATGACTAGATCAACTTTGCCACGTGCATTTAATAGCGCTTTGACTGTTGCGCGATCATCGGATGGAACTAATTGGATTACATCTGGTGAAATCTTGGTAGTGGCAAGAGCATCTCGCATAACATCTACCAATACTTTATTGCTGGCCGCAGCAGTTGATGATCCTCGAAGCAGAGCAGCATTTCCTGACATCAGTAAAATTACTGCAGCATCAACGGTGACATTTGGACGGGCTTCATAAACCATGCCAATCACGCCGAATGGAACCGAAATCTGTTTTAAATCAAGTCCATTAGGCAGCGTTGAGTGGCGAAGAACTTGACCAAGTGGATCTGGCAGATCTGCAACTAAGCGCGCACCATTTGCAATACCCGCAACACGAGATGCGTTGAGCAACAACCGATCCTGCATTTGTGGGTGCATATTCTCGGACTTAGCGCGTTCAATATCTTCTGCATTAGCGGTAACGATTTCAGCGCTGCGCTTTTCAATCGCTTCGGCAATTGCATACAAGGCTGCTTTGCGTTCGGCACCAGTTGCAGTCGACAAGGTGCGCCCTGCTTTACGAGCGGTGAGCGCTAGCTCTGCGACTATAACTGCTGCATCCATTGGAAAAGGTTATCGGTTTCTATTTAACCAAGGAGTACTAAATCATCGCGATGCACGAGTTCGCGCTCGTATTCAGCGCCAAGGGATGCAGCAAGTTCTTTAGTTGATCGACCCAGCATTTGTGGAATTTCCACGGAATCAAATGCAACCAACCCGCGCGCGATTATCTTCTTATCTGGTCCAACTAATTCGACAGTATCGCCTGAGATAAATTCACCTTCGACTGCTGTAACGCCAGCCGGCAGTAGCGATACTCCACGCTCCAAAATTGCAGTGACTGCACCTGCATCCAAAATCAATCGTCCTTGTGGAGTTGAGGCATGTGCCAACCAGAGCAGACGAGAATTTGTGCGAACCCCATGTGCGGCAAATAAAGTTCCAACTTCAACTCCGCTTAAAGCTTGCTCTGCTTTTTCAAGTGAAGTCAGCAGCATTGGAATGCCAGCACCAGTTGAAATCCGTGCCGCCTCTATCTTGGTAACCATTCCCCCACTGCCAACTCCGGCACTTCCTGCGCCACCGACAACAACAGATTCGATTTCGCTCATTGCCTTAACAAAATGAATGGCTTTAGCACCTGGCTGTGATGGAGGCGCGTCATAGAGGGCATCAACATCTGAAATCAGAACCAATAAATCTGCTCCGATTAAAAGTGCGACAAGTGCTGCTAGTCGATCGTTATCTCCGAAGCGGATTTCTTGCGTTCCGACTGAGTCATTTTCATTGATGATCGGAACAACGCCCAATGAAAGTAATTTAAATAGGGTTTGCTGCGCATTTTGATAATGTGAGCGGCGGACGACATCTTCGGTTGTCAGAAGTACTTGTGATGAGACGATGTCATGACGTGCGAAATTCTGGTTGTATTTTGCAATAAGTAAACCTTGACCAACCGATGCCGCTGCTTGCTGGGTCGCCAAATCTTTTGGTCGAACTTTTAACCCAAGTGGTGCAAGCCCTGTTGCAATCGCACCAGATGTAACCAACGCAACTTCAGCACCGCGCTTGGTAAGGGTTGCAACTAAATCCACGATCTTTGAGACAGCAGATTCGTTTAGTTGAGAACCTGCATCTCCAGTTAGGGAAGATGATCCGATCTTTATCACAACGCGCTTAGCGCCAGTGACTTCGATGCGGTCCATTTACTTTTCCTCGCTAACTGGTGGCTTACTTAAATCTGCTTGCGGAGTATGTGGGTCCTCCACGTTGTACTCCCATTGTTGCGCAATTTCATCATCAGATAGTTGATCGACAACACGTTCTTCGACAACCCAGGCACCTTCAAGGCGTGAATCTTCACCACGGCGATGCAAGTGGCCGGCAAGTTGTTCTGCGCCAGCTTCGATCGTTGGCTCCCATTCGAAGACAACTTCGTTATCGCCCGAACCAATGCGAACTTCACTGCCAGCGACTGCGCCTTTCTTGAACAACTCTTTTTCAACTCCGAGTTGAGCTAAGCGGTCTGCTAGATAACCAATTGCTTCAGCGTTCTTAAAGTTTGTTTGGCGAACCCATCGCACAACTTTTTGGCCGCGCACGCTAAATGAGCCGTCTGCATTTGCTTGTACGAGAAATCCAGAATCATCAACTGCAACTGGACGCAAGATAATTCGAGTGCGTTCTTCAGTTGCTGCTTCAGCACGCGCTTTCTGAACTAAGCGCGCCATGGCGTAAAGAAGTTCTTGCAAGCCTTCACGACTTGCTGCAGATACTGGGTAAACGTCATAGCCCTTATCGCGCAGAGTCTGCGCAACCATGTCAGCCATTGCTTTGCCATCAGGTAGATCAATTTTATTTAGCGCAACTATTCGAACTCGATCTTCAAGGCCACCGTAAAGAGCTAGTTCTGCTTCAATAATTTCTAGGTCGCTAACTGGATCGCGATCTGTTTCCAGCGTTCCGCAATCGAGCACATGCACCAAGGCAACACAGCGTTCTACGTGGCGCAAGAATTCCAGGCCAAGACCTTTGCCTTGTGATGCACCCGGAATCAAACCTGGAACATCGGCAACTGTGAAGCGAGTATCACCTGCCTGAACAACACCTAGATTTGGAACCAGAGTTGTAAATGGATAGTCAGCAATCTTGGGACGCGCTGCAGAAATTGCGGCAATCAGTGAGGATTTTCCGGCGCTTGGATAACCAACTAGTGCGATATCAGCAACTGATTTAAGTTCTAAATAAAGTGTGCGTTCTTCACCTGGTTCGCCAAGGAGTGCGAATCCTGGTGCGCGGCGCTTTGATGATGAGAGCGCAAGGTTTCCAAGACCACCATGGCCGCCTTGTGCTGCCAGAAAAGTTGTACCCGTACCAATTAGATCTGCTAACTGATTTCCTTTGTCATCAAAAATAACGGTGCCATTTGGAACAGGCAAGATTAAATCTTCGCCGTAAGTTCCATCTTTACGATCGCCATAACCTTGCGAACCTGATGTTGCTTTGCGATGAGGTGAATGGTGGAAATCCAAGAGCGTTGTAACACTTGAGTCGACGATCAAAATAATGTCGCCACCGCGACCACCGTTGCCACCATCTGGGCCACCGAGTGGTTTAAATTTTTCGCGCTTTACCGAGACGCAACCGTCTCCGCCTTTTCCGGCAGCAGCGTAGAGCGTCACACGATCAATAAATGTTGTCATCTCTATCTGCTCCTTTCGGCAAACTAGTTATTAAAATCTTTTGGAAATAAAAAGAGCGAGCCACGAACGCGGCTCGCTCTTTTTGAGAAACCTAAATTAAGCGACCGGAACCACGTTCACTACACGACGTCCGCGAGCGCGACCGAATTCAACTGCTCCTGCAGCAAGTGCAAAGAGAGTGTCGTCCTTACCGCGTCCAACGTTCTTGCCTGGGTGAAAGTGTGTTCCGCGTTGGCGAACCAAGATCTCGCCTGCGTTTACTTCTTGTCCACCAAAGCGCTTGATACCAAGGTATTGCGGATTTGAATCGCGACCGTTACGTGTCGAGGAGACACCCTTCTTACTTGCCATTGTTCAGCCCCTTATTTCACGCCGCTGATAGCGGTGATCTTGACTCGAGTTTGCTGTGCACGAAAACCTTGACGGCGGCGGTAACCGGTCTTGTTCATGTAACGAAGGATGTCGATCTTTGGACCTTTAACTTCGTCAATAACTTCGCCAGTAACTTTTACGCCACTTAGAACTTTTGGATCAGATGTGACGCTTGCGCCATCTACGACGAGAAGAGCAGGGAAAGAAACGGTTGCGCCAGCAGCTTGGTCGATGCGATCGACAGTGATGGTTTCACCGATGGTGACTTTCTCCTGGCGTCCGCCAGCTTTAACAATTGCGTACACGATTCTTGCTCCAGTTCATTTCACGCTCGCGCGGCCCGAGATGGGCTGCGAACGAACAGAGGCTAAGGGTACGGATTTCATACCCCTAGGGTCAAATTGGGGTTTTTCTAGGCGGTGATAATCCCGCTAGAGGCTGCCCGGCGACGGCGTCGCCCAGCAGGTTTTGCAGTTTCGACTACATCTTCTGAAATTGCTTCAGAATCGGAATCAGAACTTTCGGAATTTAAAACTTCGTGGAATTCGTGCTCAGTTGCCGAAGATTCATCTGCATCTTCGTGCGATGCTGATTGTGAATTTACTTGTGGCATTGGAGCCTTCATCTTTACTGGCTCCATATGGATATGAATTCCGCGACCTGAACAAGAATCACAAGTCGTTGAGAAAGCTTCAATCAGACCTTGGCCAACGCGCTTGCGCGTCATCTGTACCAAACCGAGTGATGTTACTTCTGCAACTTGGTGCTTGGTGCGATCGCGACCTAAACATTCAACTAGGCGACGAAGAACCGCATCACGGTTGGATTCAAGAACCATATCGATAAAGTCGATAACAACAATGCCGCCTAAGTCACGTAAGCGAAGTTGACGAGCAATTTCTTCAGCTGCTTCCAAGTTGTTCTTGGTGACAGTCTCTTCGAGGTTTCCGCCCTTACCGATAAATTTACCGGTGTTGACATCGATTACGATCATCGCTTCAGTGCGATCGATAACAAGTGATCCACCTGATGGCAGATAAACCTTGCGATCGAATGCCTTAGCAAGTTGTTCTTCTACGCGGAATTCGGCGAAGAGATCACCCTTGCCAGAATATTTCTCTAACTTGCTAACGAGTTCAGGTGCGATACCGCCAAGGTATGTACTGATCTCTTCCCAAGCATCGCTTCCCTGAATAGTTAACTTGCGGAAATCTTCATTGAAGATATCGCGGATAACTCGAACTGCTAGATCTGGCTCTGAAAGCAGAAGTGTTGGTGCGTGGAAGTTTGGATTTTCAGACTTCTGATAGATATCTTCCCATTGCGCTTTAAGGCGTGCGACATCGTTAGTTAACTCTTCTTCGCTAACGCCTTCAGCAGCGGTGCGCACGATCACGCCAGCTTCTTCAGGAATTAAGTTCTTAAGAATTGCCTTTAAGCGAGTGCGCTCTGATTCAGGAAGGCGCTTAGAAATACCGCTCATACCGCCACCAGGAACATAGACAACGTAACGTCCCGGCAGAGAAATCTGGCTAGTTAAACGCGCACCTTTTTGACCGATTGGATCCTTGGTTACTTGCACAAGAACTGGTTGACCAGTCTTTAAAACCATTTCGATTTTGCGTGGTTGTGATTCTGAAATGCCTGCAGCATCCCAGTTAACTTCACCAGCATAAAGAACTGCGTTACGACCCTTGCCGATATCAACGAAGGCAGCTTCCATCGAAGGAAGTACGTTCTGAACTCGACCTAAGTAAACGTTGCCTACATATGAAACGTTGGCATTGCGGTTTACATAGTGCTCGACCATTACCTTGTCTTCGATAACTGCAATCTGAATACGATCAGCGATCTGTCGTACCAACATCTCACGATCGACGTTTTCGCGACGGGCTAAGAATTCACCATCTGTAATGATGGTTCCGCGACGGCGATATGGCTCACGATAATCAGTACGGCTATCGGAACGATCAGATCTGCCGCTTCTTTCGCGACGATTGCGAGTTCCACGTTCGTTACGATCTGCGCGCGCTGGACGTTCAGTTTTTTCGCGAACTTCACGAACCTTAACAACTGTTATTACACCATCTTCATCAACGATTTCCCCAGGTGTAACGCCTTCACCGGTTGCGCGACGACGACGGCGGCGGCGATGAGTGCCGCCTTCTGTGCCTTCGCTATCAGTTTCAGAACTTTCGCTGTCATCATCTTCTGCGCCTTCAGAGCCTTCAGCACCATCTGTCTGTGGTTTGCGACGGCCACGTCCACCGCGACGGCGACGACGATTGCGACCTCCACGTGAATCTGCATCATCCGATGAATCACTGCCATCGTTATCGCCAGATTTACTTTCGGATGTCGCATCCGTTGCTTCTGCTTTTGCAACGCTCTTCTTAACACTCTTTGGCGCGCTCTTAGGAGCCTTCTCTTCTGGAGCTGCCTGAAAAATTGGCACCGGAATAGACGGTGCCTTCTTCTTTGATTTTGTCTCAGTTACTTCAGCAACGGGGGCATCAATGACATCCGTCGAATTTTCACCTGGAACAGATTTCTTCTTACCTACTTTTTTCACCGCACGCTTGCGCGGTGACTTTGGCTCAATAGCCATGGCACCAAATCCTCTATGCGTTAATTAACGCGCTCTGGCTTGTAGTCACTTATCTGGCAAACAACCTTTGGGCTGCCGCCTGGTAAATCCTTCAAGCAATTCTTTTTAACTTCTCTATGAGTCCGCCGCTGGCTTCCTTCGCGATTTAGATCGCGAGCCGCGCTGAACTGTTGGCATAAGTATGGCAGATGAATGCACCAAAGTGCGAAACGAGCGTTAATTCAGGGCGATTTAGCCGCGATTGCGGGCATTTACGTTCTGCAGCAACCCGAAGCCAATCATCGTCGCAAACATACTCGATCCGCCGTATGAGACAAATGGCAACGGAACGCCGGTCATCGGCATCATTCCCAATGTCATTCCAATATTTTCAAAAGTTTGGAATGCAAACCAGGCGATTACACCTGTGCAAACCAACCTTCCGTAAGGGTCGCTAGATCTTCGCGCGATACCAAAGGCGCGCATTAAAACCGTTAGATAAAGAATAAGAATGAATCCACATCCGATAAAACCAAGTTCTTCACCAGCTACCGTAAAAATAAAGTCCGTCTGTTGTTCTGGCACAAAGCGTCCATTTGTTTGCGGACCGTTAAATAAACCAGTTCCGATTAGCCCACCAGAACCAACGGTGATGCGCGCTTGGCGTAGCTGATAACCGCTGCCCTGCGAATCTGCATTTGGATCAACGAATGCTTGCAGACGTTTAACTTGGTAATCATTTATGACTCCAATCTGAACCGCTGCAAAACTACCGATCACTGCGACCAGAATCAGCCCAACAACCCACCGCATTGGCGCACCAGAGACCGCGATCATCGTGACAACCGCGATACCGATAATAAAAACGGTACCCATATCTGGCTGAGACAAAATTAAAAGAACTGGAATAGCGGCAACAACAAGCGCTTGCAGTACATCAGTATGTTGCGGTGCATCAGTGTCATGAGTTCGTTCGGATAAAATCATCGACATACCAACGATGATTGAGATCTTTGCTAACTCAGCAGGTTGAATCTGGAATCCACCTGGAAGTCCGATCCATGCCTGGGCGCCATTTACTTCATCGCCTATTCCCGGAATCAAAACTGCAGTTAATCCAAGTACTCCGATAATCCAAAGGATTGGTGTGTAGGCGCGGAGCAGTCTGTAATCAACAACCGTTGTCCCCCACGCAAGTAGTGACCCAATTGCAATGTTGATGACATGGCGCTTTAGGTAATACTCGGGATCTAAACCATTGGCGGCATACCAATCGCGAGTTGCGGCATAGACCAAGAGAGTTCCAGTTATAAGCAATAGCGCAACGGCGATAGTAAGAATTGGATCAAAGCCTGCAAAAATAGATGAACGAGAACTCTTGCGATAATTAATGCGCTGCGAAGATAGGCTCATTTTGCTCCCTTTACCTTCGTTGCAGGTGAGATCTTTGGCAACCCAACTGGTGGAACGCCACTAGGGAAGATGATCTTGGCAGATAAAACTTTAGAACCTTGTACACCCAACAGAGTTTCGTAAATTTTTCGAACACCAATGCCAGAAGTAGATGCACCGAATCCACCTTGGCTAACCATCATTACAACTGCATAGCGTGGCTTTTCAGTTGGACCATACGAAGCAAACCAAGAAGTATCAGACTTTTGGCTGCCGTTTGGATTTCTACCAAAGACTTGGGCTGTTCCGGTCTTGCCGCTAATCGCAATTGGAAATCCACTAAACACTCCAGCGCCGGTACCGCTAACAACAACTTCACGTAAAGCGCCCTTTAAAAATTTCATCGTCTCTTTACTAGCGGGGATGGAGCCCAACTTTTCCGGAGAAAAAGTCTTAAGTACGGTTCCATCTGTCTTCACAATTGCCTTAGCAACCGTTGGCTTCCAAATAGTTCCGCCATTTCCAATAGCGGCATACATCTGAGCCAACTTAAGTGGGGTAATCACCGTGTCACCTTGGCCAATTGAGAAGTTGACCGCATCGCCGGCACGAATCTTGTCGCCATCTAGACAGTTTTCATATGCTAATTGCAGCAAGAACTTAGTCTGCTGGCTCTTTGGCGCACGTTCCTTATAGTTGCAATAGAAATCTTTATTCTGCTCATACCAAGACTTTCGCCACTCACGGTCGGCTAATCGACCAGATGATTCAGATGGCAGATCAATTCCAGTCTTCTTACCCACCTGAAAACCTTTAGCGGCGGTATAGAAATAATCATTGGCACTAGATTTTGGCTTGAGCCCACCATCACGCAACCATTCATCGAAGGCGATGCGATACCAAATCGTGTCGCAAGAAATAGCTAAAGCTTTTTTCAATGAGATGCGACCTTGCGCTTTACTTTCGAAGTTTTGAAATGCGCGAGTTCCAACTTCGACCTGGGATGGGCAGTCATAAGTTGCGTTTAAGTCATAGCCCGCGTTCGCTGCGGCAACAACCGATACCGACTTAAAGGTTGAAGCAGGTGCAAATAAACCTTGTAGTGCGCGAGATAACGCCGGTACACCAGCAGCGTCACTGTAAAGATTTTCTGCCTCTGCCACAGTTAATCCACGTTCGAATGCATTTGGGTCATACGTTGGATAAGAGGCAAGTGCCAAAATCTGACCATTCTTAATATCCATTACAACTGCAGCGCCACCATCTGATCGATAACCCGATGCTCGCGCTCTTCGAACCGCATCGGCCAAGGCACTTTCTGCAGAAGCTTGAACACGCGCATCAATGCTAGTTACTAAATGGTTGCCGCCAATTGGTTTTGAGTTCTGACTTGTACTGGTTACTGCTTCTTTACGGTCAACAATTACCGTTTTAATCCCCGGAGTCCCCCGCAGATATTCGTCGTATTGAATCTCCAAACCTGCTTTACCAATTGATTCGGATCTGAAATAACTTCGCCCATTGGCTCCAGATAAATCCACATCAGTTAGTGGACCTACATAACCAAGTAAATGCGCACCGTTTACGCCAGCGTTTGCTGGATAGTTGCGAATTGAAACTGGGGTTGCAGAAACTCCGGGATATTGATCAGATCGCTCAACTATTCGCAGTGCAATTTCTGGATCGGCTTCTTTTGTAATTGGAATTGGTTGAAAACGTGAACCTGTCCAACAACCAGCTCGTGAACCTTTAGGAAGTTCGCCACATAAGCGTGTGCGTTGGTAAATATCTGCGTATTCCAAATTCAACAATTTAGCGAGACTCTTCATCACCGAAACACCTTTGTCAGGCTGGCGATCAATTTTGGTGCGATCAACCGTAACTGCAATTCCAACTCGGTTTAGTGCAAGTGGAACACCTGATGAATCAACAATCAACCCGCGCGTTGCAGGTGTAACCACATCACGGCTTTGGATGGATAACGCTGCATCGCGATATTTTGGACCAGCCGCGACCTGCAAATAGAAAAGACGGCCCAGCAGACCAACTAGAAGTGAGAGTATAAATATTTGAACAACTAAAAGACTTAGGCGTGCGCGTTGATTCATCCGCGACTGGCCTCTTGAAAGAGCGCGCCATGTACGCGAGTCACAATTGGCATCAAGAGCGGAACGATTGCGACCGCCCAAAGTGCTGAGGAAAGTAGTGAGATACCAACCTGCAGCACACTGCCCAATTCGCCACCCAGCATGAGTCCGATAACTAGATAAACCAACCTGGTTAACGGAACGGCTATTGCAACAATTATTACAAGTGAAATTGGGTTACCGCGAAAATTGTTATCGCCATAACCTAAGTAAGCGATAGAAAATCCTGCCAAGATCATTATCAAAGTCCATTGGCCCATGGGACTCGAAGTTGTCTGAGATAAATCCATCATCAAACCTGCGCCAAACCCTGTAACCGCACCGAGTTCAGGTGAACTTAGAGCTGCCCATAGCAAAGTGAAAATTAGAAATAGAGATAGCCCTCCGCCAAGAATTCTAAATTGGTTGACAATCGCTTCCTGCACAACAAACATCGTTGCAAAGATCGGAAAGGATATTAGAAATTTTCGAGCGAACATTTATGGTTTAGGCGATTCTGAAGGAGTGGCATAAATCGTGACTGTTGGAACAGGAGTTGGAGCAGGAGCTTTTGGTACTAGCGCATCACGTGGATCCACTTCTGGTGCACCGACTACGACAGCAACAACGCTTAGTGCAGAAAAATTGGCGTACAGCTTCACATCAGCTGTTTGAGTTACGGCACCTGCAGCGTTATCAACTGATGTAACTTCTCCGATAGGTACACCTGGCACAAATGGTCGATTATTTTGACTGCCTCGCGCCAAAATTACATCTCGAACTTTCAGAGTTGCTTGATTATCGAGAAGTTGTAAAACGCCCTTACTTGTTCCTTGGCCACTTAAAATGCCGACTTGCTGGGTGCCTGCGACTCGGGCACCGACACGAAATGCTGGGTCAGTAGTCAGCTGCACCAGTGCGTGATTTGGATAAGAAATCTTTACAACACCAACTAGCCCGAGCCCTGAAATCACTGTCATGTTCTTACGCACACCCATATTGGTTCCAGCATCGATTGAGATAGTTTGCGTAAATGAAGACGCGGATCCAAGTGAAATTACTTTTGCACTGACAACTTTATATTTAGCGCTGCCAGCTAAATCCAATACTGACTTTAGCTCTTTAAGTTCTGCGTCAGCATTCTCTCGATTGATTAGCGAATTGCGTAGGCTTTCATTGGCTTCCTTGAGTCTTTCAATCTCGCCACGAGTTCTGCCTAAGCGCGTGATATCAGTGAAGAAGTTTCCGACTGGGCGAAAGATTGTTGCCGCTACAGATTGAACCGGAGAAAGTGCGCTCTGCGAACCGCTTCGTAAACTGCCGATCACTGCAACACCGCGCAGATCTAGTGTGATCAAGAAAAGCGAAGTGACAATTAGAGATATAAGCAGCAGACGACCGCGGTTATCGCCGCCGTTTCGCATCCTTAAAACCTATCGACGTGGCTCGGAGATCAAAACCTTTTCAAGGGCTTCGAACTCTTCAATGCATTTACCTGAGCCTTCAACCACTGCATCGAGTGGTCGATCAGCGATATGAATTGGCATTCCAGTTTCTTTGCGAAGGCGCTCATCAAGACCCTTAAGAAGTGCTCCGCCACCGGTAAGAACAATTCCACGATCCATAAGATCTGATGAAAGCTCTGGTGGGCATTTATCAAGAGTGCTCTTTACCGCGTTGATGATCGCATTTACTGGCTCTTCAAGTGCTTTACGAATTTCTGCAGCAGAAACAACGATCGTCTTTGGAAGACCTGTTGCTAGGTCGCGACCACGAATTTCAGCATCATTTTCGCCCTGCAGTGGATAAGCAGAACCGATTGCCATCTTGATTTCTTCGGCTGTGCGTTCTCCGAGAAGCAATGAGAATTCGCGCTTTACCCAGTTGATAATCGATTGATCTAGCTCGTCTCCGCCAACGCGAATTGAGAGTGAAGTAACGATTCCACCGAGTGAAATAACTGCAACTTCAGTTGTTCCGCCACCAATATCAACAACCATGTTTCCGGTTGGTTCGTGAATTGGAAGTCCAGCACCAATTGCTGCTGCCATTGGTTCTTCGATGATGTAAACCTTGCGCGCACCCGCTGCATATCCAGCATCTTTAACTGCGCGCTGTTCTACGCCAGTGATTCCTGATGGAACGCAAACCACAATACGTGGCTTTGCAAGATAGCGACGACGGTGAACTTTTTGAATGAAGTAACGGAGCATGCGCTCGGTTGTGTCAAAGTCTGCAATAACTCCATCTTTGAGTGGACGGATCGCAACGATGTTTCCTGGTGTGCGTCCAATCATCTTTTTTGCTTCAAGACCAACTGCAAGAATTCCACCAGTGTCTTGATTGACAGCAACAACTGAAGGCTCGTTTAGAACAATGCCACGACCGCGGACGTATACCAAAGTGTTTGCGGTACCCAAATCGACAGCCATATCTCGGCCGATGAATGACATTCTATTGCTCATGTATTACCCCTCGATTTGTTTTCTTGAACTTACTTACCGAAAAAAATTTCAATCTCTCGTGCAGCAGATTCTGGCGAATCAGAGCCATGCACAATATTTTGAACAACTTTTGTTCCTTGATCGCGAGCTAAGTCACCGCGAATTGTTCCGGGAGCTGCAACTGTTGGATCAGTGACTCCGGCAAGTGAGCGAAATCCTTCAATAACGCGATTTCCTTCGGCAACGATTGCAACAATTGGGCCAGACATCATGAACTCAACTAGTGGTTCAAAAAATGGCTTGCCTTGATGTTCTGCGTAATGGCGTTCGAGCAATGCGCGATCTGCTTGCATCATTCGCATTGCAGTAATGACATAACCTTTTTTCTCAATGCGAGAAATAACTTCGCCCACCAATTGACGGCGCACGCCATCTGGCTTAACGAGGATCAGGGTCTTTTCGGTGCTCACTTGCCCAGTCTATTAGGCATCTGGGGTTTGCGGTGACACGGGATTTTGCCCCGACTTCCCAGGTTCTGGTTTTCCTTGCGCCAACAGGGCCGCCCGCGCTGCCTCACCTTTTCGACCCACAATTATCGCCGCAACCCATAGCCCCATAAAAAGAAGGTTAACGATCGCCATTGATGGAACAACAACGCTGTAGGCCATCATCGCAAATTGCAAAATTGAACCGAGAATCCACCCGGCTCGTTTTTTAAGAAGGCGAATCGAATAAATCAACAAAAACATGACGACAAATCCGTAAACGATTGTCGCCATCTCGTGAGTATCTTTTGCCAACAACATTGCAAATCCCATAATTAAGAATTCCATTGCTAAAACGGCGGATCCTAATACGCGCATTACTTGCCCTCACCTATCGCTTGCTTTGCGTATTTCTTGCGCACCGCAGTTCTTGCTTCCCCAACAGTGACAACCGAACCTGTGATTACGATTGCAAGAGATTCTTCACTTAGTGGTCGAACCGCATCTTGAATCGCTTTATCAATTGCAGCCGTCAAATGTGTCAGCGGCAAAGACGCGATCGGCGCCGAATACTTGGCTGGCTAACTTAGTTAAGTCGGCAACGCTCATACTGCGCTCTGATGAATTAGTTGTAACGATGATTTGGTTCATCACTGGCTCAAGTCGCCTGCAAAATACCTAAGGCATCCTTATCTGCCATTAAAGCCACGATGCCGGTGACATCATCAAAGGTGAATTCAGTCTGCAAGGTTTCGGCGATGGCCTTGGCTCCATGCGGATTATGAGCGGCATCCAAGATGATGGTGGGATCGCGATGGATGATTTCACAACGTCCTGGCGAAGTTACATTTGCAAAACCAGCACGCACGGCATCGATATCTAAATCCTGCTCGCCGAAGAACGCCTCGACCGCGATTAAAGCGGCGGCGGCATTTGAGGCTTGATGTTTGCCATGCAAAGGTAAAAAGATTTCATCGTAATGTCCGCGTAGACCAGTAATTGAAATCAACTGTCCACCGACTGCGATCGCGCGAGAATCAATCGAATATTCCAAACCTTCGCGCGCAACATCTGCACCAACTTCGGCGGCACGTCGTAGCAGTTCAACTGCGGCTTCAGGGCTTTGTTGCGCCAACACCACGAAGCCTTGTTCTTTAATGATTCCAGCTTTAGTCGCTGCAATTTCCGCGATGGTATTGCCCAGGTAATCCATGTGATCAAGCCCAATGGGAGTTATTACTGAAACATCTGCATCAACCACATTTGTGGCATCCCATTGACCGCCCATGCCCACTTCAATTACGCCAACATCAATTGGATGTTCAGCAAATGCCACAAAGGCCAGCGCAGTCATCGCTTCGAAGAAAGAGATTGGATTATCAAACTTTGTATCCATTAGATCTAAATATGGGCTCAGATCGTTAAAGGAAAAGATCAATTCTTTGGCATCAATTGATTGGCCGTTGATCGAAATTCTTTCTAGATAACTTTCTAAGTGCGGGCTTGTGAAACGGCCTGTGCGTAGACCCATTTCAAAGAGCAGCGAATCAATCATTCGAGCAGTAGTCGTTTTACCGTTGGTTCCACCCACATGGATGGTGGGATAGGTGAGTTGCGGAGAACCCAAAATATCAACCAGCGCAGCAATTCTCTCTAAAGTTGGAGCAATTCGATTTTCGGGCCAACGAGCCAGCAGCGCTTTTTCAATAGCATCGATGCGTGCTTGATCATCTGGGTTTGTATTGTTCATTTAAATATTTATTTCAGCGCTGCAAGTGCAGCACTTAAACGTTCAATATCTGCCGATGTTTTGGTTAAGCGCTCTTTAATTTCCACAACAACATCAGCAGGTGCCTTTGCCATAAAGCCAGCATTGCCCAATTTAACCTCTGCTGTCTGCAAGTCTTTCTTTGCAGCCGCCAAATCTTTTTCAAGACGCGCACGTTCTGCAACCACATCAATAGATCCGGTCAGATCGAGTTCGATTTTGACTCCGGCAATTTCTAGTGTGGCCGAAGGAGTGAAATCGGTATCTTCTAATTTAAGTAAGAAGCGAAGCGCACTGGAATAGCCGACGATGTCTGCTGATCCCGTAAAGCGGCCCGGAACTTTCTGCGATGGCTTTAACCCTTGATCATTACGGAAGCGACGAACTTCTGTAACGACTTCTTGCAAAGCCGCTACTAGCTTTTCTGACTTCTTATCAATATGTGCCGGGTTTGACGCCGGCCATTGCGCAACAACTAATGATTCTCCCCCAGTTAAGGTGCACCAAAGTTCTTCGGTAATAAACGGCATCAGCGGATGTAACGCACGTAGCAACTGATCTAAAACGTGACCAAGTACGCGCTGTGAGGCAGCCTTGTTTTCCGATGCAAATGTTTCTTTAGAAAGTTCTAGATACCAATCGCAAAGATCGTCCCAGGCAAAGTGATAGAGAGTTTCAGAGGCGCGAGCGAATTCATAACTTTCTAAGAGCTGATCTACATCGCGCAAAGTTTCGCTCAAGCGCGAAAGGATCCAACGATCAATGGCATTTAGCGTGCTTGTATCAGGTAGATCACCTGAAACATTCGCCCCGTTCATCATTGCAAAGCGGGTTGCGTTCCATAGCTTGGTTGCAAAGTTACGGGAGCCACCAATCCAGTCTTCAGCCAAAGCTTGATCTGTACCTGGGTTGGCACCGCGCGCCAAGGTAAAGCGCAGCGCATCAGCGCCGTACTTATCCATAAATTCAATCGGGTCAATTACATTTCCCGTGCTCTTAGACATCTTCTTGCCAAACTGATCGCGCACCAAACCGTGCAGCATTATGGTTTTAAATGGAGCAACGCCGCCCATTGCAAATGTTGACATCATCATCATGCGCACAACCCAGAAGAACAAAATGTCATAACCAGTAACAAGGACGCTAGTTGGATAGAACTTTGCAAGATCTGCTGTTTTCTCGGGCCAACCAAAGGTTGAAAATGCCCATTGCCCTGATGAGAACCAGGTATCTAAAACATCAGGATCTTGCGTCCATCCGGCAGGTGCAACTTCATCAGGTCCAACAACTTGCACTTCACCATCTGGTCCATACCAAACTGGAATGCGATGTCCCCACCACAATTGGCGAGAGATACACCAGTCATGCATGTTATCTACCCACTCGAAATATCTTGGCGATAGCGCTTCTGGTTCAATCTTTACTTCACCACTTCGAACCGCATCCGCTGATGCTTTTGCAAGTGGAGCAACTTTTACAAACCACTGCTTAGAAAGACGCGGTTCAACGGTTGTATCGCAACGTGAACAGTGGCCTACTGCGTGAACGTATGGACGCTTTTCAGCAACGACTCGGCCCATCTCTTTTAACTTAGCAACAACTGCCACGCGCGCAGCGAAACGATCCATGCCATCGAATTCGGTGCCGGTACCGTCCATAACGCCGTGTTCGTTCATGATTACAACGAAAGGAACGTTATGGCGCATCGCCATTTCAAAGTCATTGGCATCATGGGCGGCGGTGACCTTTACCGCACCAGTTCCAAAATCTTGTTCCACAAGTTCATCGGCGATGATTGGAATCATGCGATTTACCAATGGCAATAACACTTCGGTACCGATCAAATGCTTATAACGCGGATCATCTGGGTGAACCGCAACGGCGCCATCACCCAACATAGTTTCGGCGCGAGTTGTTGCGATAACAATTGATTGCTCACCTTCACCGTAACGAATTTGCACAAACTCGCCAGCATCGTCTTGGTGGTCGACTTCGATATCTGAAAGTGCGGTTAAACAGCGTGGGCACCAGTTGATGATTCTTTCGGCGCGATAGATCAATCCAGCATCGTGCATCTTCTTAAAGATTGACACCACGGCTTTGGACATTCCTTCATCCATAGTAAAACGCTCGCGAGACCAATCGACGCTAACGCCAAGTCGTTTCATCTGATCAAGAATTGCTCCACCAGATTCGGCTTTCCATTCCCAAACTTTCTTTACAAATTCTTCGCGGCCAAGATCATGACGAGATAAGCCTTTGGCACCTAATTGCTTTTCAACAACGTTTTGGGTTGCAATGCCGGCGTGATCCATTCCGGGAAGCCACAGAACTTCGTAGCCCTTCATACGCTTCATGCGAGATAGGCAATCCTGCAAAGTTTGATCTAAGGCATGGCCGATATGCAGCACTCCTGTAACGTTTGGCGGCGGCAGAACAATTGTGAAAGCTTCTTTTTTGGATGTCGCATCAGCGGTGAAGTAATCGGCGCTTAGCCATTTTTTGTAAAGACGTGACTCGATATCGACCGGTGAAAAGGTCGAAGCTAGTTCAGCGCCAGTTGGCGATGCGGAAGACATAGAGCGCAGTCTAGATTACGCGCTCTTCTCCTCTGTACCTTTTTCGCGGCGAGATGCGCGCTTTGGAATATCGCCGGTGCGCTCAACCAAGGTTGGGGCCGCATTCTCGTCAATACATTCCTTAGTGATGATCACTTTGGCGATATCTGTGCGACTTGGTACGTCGTACATCACAGTAAGCAGAACTGATTCCATGATTGCGCGAAGCCCGCGTGCGCCAGTGCCGCGCTTTAGAGCAAGTTCGGCGATGGCATCGAGTGAATCTGTCGTGAATTCAAGTTCTACATCATCTAAATTAAATAGGCGCTGATATTGCTTAACCAAGGCGTTCTTTGGTTCGGTGAGAATTTCCATCAGCGCAATCTTGTCTAGATTCTCAACGCTAGTTAATACCGGAAGGCGCCCAATAAATTCAGGGATCATTCCAAACTTTAATAAATCCTCAGGCATGACATCGGCGAAAGATATCTTTACGGTTCTTATCTGCCGCCTCTTGCAGAGTTGCATTAAACCCGACGCCAGCTTTTCCGCTGCGCGCTTCGATGATTTTATCTAAGCCGGCAAATGCTCCACCAACAATAAAGAGAACATTTGTTGTATCGATCTGAATAAATTCTTGATGCGGGTGCTTGCGTCCACCTTGTGGTGGAACTGATGCAACAGTTCCTTCCAGAATCTTCAAGAGAGCCTGCTGGACACCTTCACCTGATACATCGCGAGTAATTGATGGGTTCTCAGATTTGCGAGCAACCTTATCGATTTCATCGATGTAAATGATTCCGGTTTCGGCTTTCTTAACATCGTAATCGGCGGCCTGCAAAAGCTTTAGCAAAATGTTTTCAACATCTTCGCCAACATAGCCCGCTTCGGTTAGAGCTGTTGCATCTGCAATTGCAAAAGGAACGTTGAGCATGCGCGCCAAGGTTTGCGCCATCAGCGTCTTGCCGCAACCAGTTGGACCAAGCAACAAAATATTTGACTTAGCTAGTTCAACGCCGTCTTCACCTTTTGCCTGACCAGATTGCACGCGCTTGTAATGGTTATAGACCGCAACCGCTAAAGATTTCTTTGCACGATCTTGTCCGATTACATATTGATCTAAGAATTCAAAGATTTCTTGTGGCTTAGGAAGTTCGGTAAGGCCAAGTGTTGTGGCCTCAGAGAGTTCTTCAACGATGATCTCGTTACAGAGTTCGATACATTCATCGCAGATATAAACGCCAGGACCGGCGATAAGTTTCTTGACCTGCTTCTGAGTCTTTCCGCAGAAAGAACATTTGAGGAGATCGCTAGTTTCGCCAATACGAGTCATGGGTAAATCTTAGTTTCTAGGCTAAATAAATGGGTCCTAAATTACGAGTGACTTTGTTCGCCCTGAGAATAATAAGGAGGTTTTGTCGACTTCATCTGCTTCACACCGGGCACAAATAAAACAACTGCGCAGATCAGTAAATGAAAGACTGCAACGCCGATCAACAATTCTCGTTCGCCGAAAACATTTACCATCGGACCAGCCAGTGCCATCCCAAGTGGCATAAGCCCGAGCGATCCCATGTAATCAATAGCAAATACGCGTCCTTGATATTCGGCCGGAACTTCGCGTTGTACTTGAGTTGCCCAAAAAGCTTCCCATGGACCGATTGAAAAACCTGCAGCGAAGTACGCAAGATAAATTAACTCTTTCGGCGCAGGGAAAGCTAAAACAAGAGGCGCGAAAATAAATAGCCCCCAGACCACAACAGAAACAAGACCTGGGTTTTTAACTTTTGACTTAATGCAGATAACCGCCGAAATTGCACCACCTAAACTGAAGAGCACTGCAGCAATCGCGAAGACGGAAGCGGTTCCAAATTCTCGCTTAGTGATTACGGGCAATAAAACATTCTCAACGCCGATAACCATCATCAACTGGAACGAAGCCATGATGATCATCGCGGCAATCCACTTGTAGTACCAAACTACGCGCAAGCCTTCGCGCATCTCATTCATGAAGTGGCTCTCTTTACCGACAGGTGCAACCCGAGGGCCTTCATCGATGCGAACGAGAAGCAATGCGCCAATGAAAAAGAAAATTGAAGTGGCTATATATGTCGCATGAGTTCCCAGCGAAACCACAATAATTCCTGCGATACCTGGACCAACGATTGTTGACGTTCTTTTTGCAATTCCGTTCGCTACATTTCCCGAAGGAAGCAAGTGATCTGGAAGCAAGCTTGGAATAATCGCGCCAGAGGCCGGCCCACCGAATGCATCACTGACTCCCATTAATACAACAATGGCGCCAAGTATCCACATTGAGTTATTTTCAGGATTTATAAAAATTACAACGCTACCCATAATTGCGCGGAAAGTGTCTGCCACAATCAACATAGTTTTGCGCGGCAAACGGTCAACCCATACTCCGCCGACGGGCGCAAGAACAACACCGGATAGAACTCTTGCAGCAAGAATTAGCCCGAGAGTTGAAGCGGCTGCCGCCGGCATCTATAACTGTTACTGCAAGTGCGATTGGAAAAGCTGATACCGCGATTGTCGTGAGCGTGCTTGAAATGAGCAGATTTCTAAATGCGTAGAAAGATAAAAGAGCGCCGGGTTCGAAATATTTTTTCAACATTTCGTCTCCGACGCCCCTTTAGTAATAATTACGCTTAAGGCTTCGCCTTACGTGAAGACATAACCTTATCGATAATTCCGTATTCAACTGCTTCTGCAGCAGTAAGAATCATGTCGCGCTCGATATCTTTTTCGATTTCTTCAACACTCTTATTTGAATGTTTTGCAAGCATGGTTTCAAGCAAGCCACGCATGCGCATGATCTCGCGTGCTTGGATCTCGATATCTGATGCCTGTCCCCCGCCTTCGGATGAAGGTTGGTGGATAAGAATTCGTGAATGTTCTAGGCCATAGCGCTTTCCTTTTGTGCCACCGGCCAAGATGATCGCAGCAGCTGATGCTGCTTGGCCAAGACAAATTGTTGTGATGTCTGGGCGAACAAATTGCATAGTGTCATAAATTGCTGTCAGCGCTGTAAATGATCCACCAGGTGAGTTGATGTAGATCGAAATATCGCGATCTGGATCCATTGATTCAAGAGTCAGAAGCTGTGCCATAACATCGTTTGCAACGGTGTCATCAATTGGCTGGCCCATGAAAATAATGCGCTCTTCGAATAACTTTGTGTATGGATCAAGGCGCTTGTAACCGTAAGCGGTCTTCTCTTCGATTGTTGGAAGAACATAGCGGTTTGTAATCTCTTGAATGTGCTTCATTACTTCTTACCTCCCGCAACTTGTCCATCGTTTGTAGCGACGTGATCGATAAAGCCATATGCAAGTGCATCCTTGGCGTTAAACCAGTTATCGCGATCTGAATCAGCGATGATCTTTTCTAGTGGCTGACCAGTGTGCTTGGCATTTAACTCAGACATGGTCTGCTTGGTAATTGCCATCTGTTCTGCCTGAATACGAATATCTGTTGCTGTACCGCCGATGCCACCAAGTGGTTGGTGCATCAAGATGCGCGCGTTCGGGGTTGCATAACGTTTTCCAGGAGCGCCAGCCGTAAGGATGAATTGACCCATTGATGCAGCCATTCCCATTGCAACAGTTGCGACATCGTTCTTGATGTAATGCATGGTGTCGTAGATCGCCATACCTGCGGTTACAGATCCACCAGGTGAGTTGATGTACAAGTAAATATCTTTGTCAGAATCTTCGGCAGCGAGCAAGAGCATCTGCGCGCAGATCGCATTGGCCATCTCGTCGCGGAATTCGCCGGCAAGAAAGATGATTCGCTCGCGAAGCAAACGGTTATAGACATTGTCATCTAACCAATTGCCGCCTTTTGCCGAAGCTTGGATATTTAATCCCGTCGACTGTGGGTCTTGATAATCCACGTATTCCTCCTGATTGATAACCGCTTTATATGTATTGACCTTAACAATGACAGAGCGGAATTGCTTCCCAAATATGAAAAAAGAGGCGCAAATCCGCCGATGTTCGCTTAGGGCTGAGTCTGCGGGCGAAGTGCCTCGAGATCAACCTTGTTGCCAGATTTATCGACAACGTTAACTCGACCGAGGACTGTGGCCAACGCCTTCGTGCGAGATACCTCAGCGACTAGTTGTGAAATTTGACCAGCATCTTGGAGTTGTTGTGCGAACTGTTCTGGTGGCATTCCATATCGCTGTGAAGAGCGAATTAAGTATTCAGTTAATTCAACTTCGTTAACTTGCACTTCTTCAGCCTTAACAATGGCATCAAGTAAGAAATCAGATTTAATCGATGTACGAACTTGGCCATCTACTTCTGCGCGGTGTTCGGCATCCTCTTGGCGGCCTTCACCTTCGAGGTGATCATTAACCTCATCAGCTACCAACTTTTCTGGGACTGGAATATCAAGATCATCGATCATCTTCTTAAGCAGCAAGTCACGTGCTTGCGCACCTTGTTCTAGTGATTTAACGCGCTTTAGACGTTCTGCAAAATCCGCTTTTAACTCTGCAATTGTGTCGAACTCAGATGCCAACTTTGCGAATGCATCATCAACTGGTGGAAGCTCACGCTCTTTAACAGCCTTTAACTTAATCTCAACATCGCCCTTTTCGTCATCTTTTTGACCAACGAGCTGTGTTTCAAAATTCTTAACATCCCCGGCCTTCATGCCGATAAGAGCAGCATCTAGTCCATCAATCATGCGATTTGAACCGACTTCGTATGAAATGTCATTTGCCTTGCCGCCATCAACTTCAGCGCCATCGATCTTGGCTGTTAAATCAACAGTTACGAAATCGCCATCTTTGGTATCGCGCTCAACAGTTGTAAGAGTCCCAAAGCGAGCGCGGAGCTCGTCAACTTGCTCGTCAATATCCTTATCGGTGACAGCAAGATCATCGACTTCAAGTGTGATTTTTGAAAAATCTGGAAGGGTGACTTCTGGACGCACGTCTACTTCAACTGCAAAGACCAGCTTCTCGTTATCGACGTACTCTTTAACTTCAACTTCTGGACGGCCAACAACCAGTACTGAATGCTCGCGAGCTGCCTTTCCATAGAACTCAGGAAGTGCGCTATTTATAGCTTCATCAATCACTGAACCGCGACCAACGCGTTGGTCGATCATTGCAGCCGGCACTTTGCCTTTACGAAAACCTGGAATATTAATCTTTGAGCCAACAGCCTTATATGCAGCTGCAATGTGTTCAGATAAATCTGCATAAGGAACTTCGATATCAAGTCGGACTCGTGTTGGGGAAAGTGTTTCGACTGTGCTCTTCACAAAGTGCTCCTTGAAATAGAGATGCAAGATTTAAATTGAAAATACTGGTCGGGGCGGGGAGATTCGAACTCCCGGTCTCCTGCTCCCAAAGCAGGCGCGCTAGCCACTACGCTACGCCCCGTGGCGCAAGAAGCGAGTCTAGAGTAATTTTTTACTCTCGGTTACCGAGGCAGTACTCTTGCCCGTACCGCGTAGCCAGTTCTGCTGGTTAGCACTTCTCGCGGGTGTAGCTCAATGGTAGAGCCCCAGCCTTCCAAGCTGGCCATGCCGGTTCGATCCCGGTCACCCGCTCCAAGTTTTACAGATTACCGATAGACCCGACCAGGGTTGCAACATAACTAGCATCAGATCTTCCTAAATAGGCACTCGTATCTGCGCCGATTGATAATTGTAAGTTTATTGAATAATCGACGCTTGAAGAACCATCCAACGTAATTTGCACCGATGTTGCATACTCCCATCTTTCCGAACTCGCTCCGCCTCTATAGGAAAACCCAGCTCGCTCGTTGATAATGCAAACCAAATACTTGCAAGTTGCAGCCAAATTATCTTCGTGAATTGCGAGACCTATCGGAAGAAATTCATCCATATTTCTAGTTGGTTGGTAAGTCACAATTCCAATTGTTACAAAATAACTTTTTCCTGATTTGAATCCGCCTAAAGTCGCAATCTGACTTGTGCCCGCACTCCCGCTTATATCTGGAAGGATTAAAGGTGCCCTTGATAAACATTGCTCGGTCCAGTTGCGCCGACAGTTCCGGTTTCACCTTTCAATCCAGTTGCACCGAGAGAACCAGCAGTTCCGGTTTCACCTTTGGCACCGGCTACACCAGCTGCGCCCGGTGTTCCCGCGGCACCAGGTGCGCCCGTTGCACCAGGAGTTCCACCTCCCGAACTTCCAGTAGGCCCAGTTGCACCTTGTGAACCTGTTGCACCGTTTGACCCGGCAGCACCATTTGCGCCCGCAGTTCCTGTTTCGCCTTTATCACCCTTGGCACCGACAGCGCCTTGCACACCACTGGGACCTGCAACATTTGATGCCGTAGAAGTGGCTTTACCATCGCCCCCATTTTTCCCATCGATACCACTTATGCCAGTTGGTCCTTGCAAACTTTGTGGCGTTGGCCATTTCTTATTTTTCTTAGGTCCGTAAATTAAAAGACTTCTTGTATCTATGTAAAAATCTCCATCAATTCCCAAGGTGCTTGAAGGCGCACCCTTACCGTTCAAAATCGTGTTCGGTATTGAACTAGAAGTTCTGCCAGCAGTTTTTGGCTTTGTCGCAGCGCTTGTTGTAGGTATTGAAACACCCGTTAGCAAGAGAGTTAATGTAATAGCGATTGATATCCGGTTCCGGTTCATATAAACCTCCTAGATAACTAGTGGGTTATCTAATTCAGTGTGCTACTCAGATTGATGCTCGCGAAGGGGGCTTTCCTGAGTGCTTTCTTAGAAAGTGATGGTCCCGCTGCGCTTGAGGCAGGGTCGGGCCGAGCAAAAACTCGCAAGAGTCTCACAGGATCTAGGGATAGTTTTCTGAAGATCAAGTAGTTATCTACGGGTAGTCGATACCGAGGGTTTCGATTACGTGCTCCACGGGATGAAAGGTAGACATGCAAATGTCATCAAAGAAAAGAGTTATCGCAGTAGCGATAACAACAGTTGCTCTCACAGTAGGCAGTGTTGGAATCGGTCAAGCTGCATCAAAGTCAAAGGTTGTCTCAACAAAGATAACTCGCACTTCCTCAAATGGAATTGCTAATCCAATGGCCAAGAGTGGCGGACATGTTGCAGATTTAGCAGCAACTCTTTCAGCACTGGTTGCAAAGGGAACAATCACTCAAGCACAAGCAGATGCAATCACTGCAGCAGCCACGGCAGCCGAAACTGCTAAGCGCGCGGCAAAGGATGCATTCCATGCAATTAAGGATGCAGAACGTGCTGCATTTGAAGCACTGATCTCGAAGACAATCGGTGTGGACAGCGCAACTATTCGTACACGTCTAGCAGCAGGTGAATCACTTGGTGCAATCGCGGGTGCGAAGAAAACCGAACTCATCGCAGTAATTGTTGCTGACAAGACAAAGCGCATCGATGCAGCTGTGACAGCTGGAAAGTTAACTGCTGCACAAGCAACAACACTCAAGGCTGGGCTTACCGCACGTGTAACCGCAAAGGTTGATTCTGTCGGTGGCAAGCGCGGTCCAGGAATGGGCGATAAAGAAGGCAAGGGCAAGGGCGATAAAGGTGGACGCGGACATGGTGGTCCAGGTAAGGGTGGCATGGGGGCTGCTCCAACAATTCCTGCACCAACCACATCTCCAGCATCTGCTGCATAAGTTCTACTGATTAACTTCATGTAGATCCTCCAAGGGTAGAAAAACCCGTCGCGAATTCTCCATCGCGGCGGGTTTTTCGTTGTTGCGATTAGCATTTAATAAATAGGACCATGAGAGACTTCAGACATGCGTTTACATATCGGCAGTGATCACGCGGGCCTTGAATTAAAGAGCGAGCTAATCGCTTACTTGGTGAACAACGGCCACGACATCACAGATCACGGGCCTTACCAATATGACGCACTAGACGATTACCCAGTCTTTTGTATTCCGGCAGCCGAAGCCACTGCTAAAGATCCATCTTCACTTGGAATTGTTATTGGCGGTTCCGGAAACGGCGAACAAATGGCTGCCAATAAAGTTAAGGGTGTACGTGCGGCTTTGGCTTGGAGTATCGAGACCGCCAAGTTAGGCAAAGAACATAACAACGCAAATGTTGTTGCAATTGGTGGACGGATGCATTCGATCGAAGAGTGCAAAGCGATTATTGACGCCTTCATAGCAACGCCATTTAGTAATGATGAACGCCATGTGCGCCGTATTAATTTAATCTCTAAATATGAAGAGAACTGGCAAAATTTAAGCTTTTAAAAACCTGAAGTCATTTACTGCATGATCTTTAGAAATACCTTGTCCTTCAAACCTGGTCAGCGGACGCCAATCTGGACGGTCAATGACTCCCCCAGTAAATAACTTGGTCTGTGAAAATACTTCGGTGGTCCATTCGGCGTAGGGAACCCAATCGGTTGCAATATGCAGGTACCCGCCGGGCTTTAACTTTGCCGCAACATCGCTAAGGAATCGCTCGTTGATTATGCGACGTTTGAAGTGGCGCTTTTTTGGCCAAGGATCAGGAAAGAAAAGATGAACACCATCGAGGCTTTCATCTTTAACCATGTAGTAAAAAACTTCAAAGACATCGCGTTCGATTAAGCGAACATTGGTAAGTTCATATTCATCAAGGCGCGCCATCAATTTTCCGACACCTGGCATATGCACTTCTACACCTAAATAATTTGTACTCGGGTTTGCCTTAGCAATCTGCCAAGTTGCTTCACCCATTCCATACCCAATCTCCATAACAATTGGTTGTGACTTTAGGGAAGAGAGATTCCAGATCTATTTGGGACTCTTGAAACTCAACGCCAAATTTTGCCCATAAGTTATCGCGCGCTTCTTGCTGGGCAGGGGTGATTCGAACACCGCGCAGGCGATAACTTCGATTGGTAATTGGTTCCACACCTTCACTCTTTCACGATTAGACTGCACCAGCAAAACACAGTGATTTCATTTAAAAGGAGCAATCGTGTCAGGTACTAACCTCAAGCAGATCGAAGCCGCCCAGCGTTCCGAAGCCATCAAAGTTGCTAGCTACAAAATTGACTTGGATGTAACAACTGGGGCCGAGACTTTCTTGGTTAAGACGACAATTAAATTCGCGGGCCTAACACCGGGTGCCACACCCTTTATTGACTGTGTTGGAAAGCGCGTCATCAGCGCAAAGTTAAATGGCGCTGACTTTGATCCAAAATTTGATGGCGAATCAATTTTCTTGCCGGCAATTGCCGCAGATAACACTTTAGAAATCGAGCACGAAGGCATCTATTCAAACTCTGGTGAAGGCCTGCACCGTTTCGTTGATCCTGCCGATAACGAGGTCTATCTATATACCCAGTTCGAAACCGGCGATGCTCGTCGCATGTATGCCTGCTTCGATCAACCAGATCAAAAGGCAACATTTAGCATCAGCACGATCACCCCAAAGCATTGGGAAGTCATCTCTAACTACGGGATTGAAAGCACCAAAGATCTTGATGGAGATCGCAAGCACACCCAGTTTGCAACATCACAAATTATTTCAACTTATGTAACAGCAATTGTTGCTGGCGCTTACACATCAGTCCATGATGAATACAAGGGTGAGAAAACGATCCCTCTTGGAATCTATGCCCGTAAATCATTTTTCAAGCACGTCGATGCTGAAAATATCTTTGAAGTCACCAAGCAAGGATTTGCCTACTTTGAAAAGACTTTCGGTCTGGCTTACCCATTCGGTAAGTACGACCAGATTGCTGTTGCCGAATACAACTGGGGCGCGATGGAAAACGTCGGCTGCGTAACTTTCCATGAAGATGTCTTGATCTTCCGCAGCAAGGTCACAGAGCGCAGCTACATCAGCCGCGCAACAACGATTCATCACGAGATGGCCCACATGTGGTTTGGTGATCTTGTAACCATGAAATGGTGGCAAGACTTGTGGCTAAATGAATCATTTGCCGAATGGGCTTCTTATATGTCAGTCAGCGAATCAACAAAGTACAAGCACGCTTGGACCGAATTCAACTCTGTGCGCAAGAACTGGGCATACCGCGCCGATCAACTTACATCTACACACCCAATCGCAGTCGAGATGGAAGATCTAGATGATGTGCGCACAAACTTCGATGGCATTTCATACGCCAAGGGCGCATCTGTTCTGCAGCAACTTGTGGCACACGTTGGTCGCGATAACTTCATCAACGGTTTGCGCAAGTATTTTGCTAAGCATGCTTACAAGAACACCGAACTAAGTGATCTGATTTCAGAACTTCAGGCCACCAGCGGTAAAGACCTAACTCCTTGGGTTGCTACCTGGCTTCGTACCGCTGGTGTGAACACGCTTCGTCCGATCATTAAACTAAATGGTGATGATTACGCATCAGTTTCTGTCAAGCAAGAAGTTCCACCGATGCCAATTGGTTCTAAAGAATTGCGCCCACATAATTTATTTATCGGCCTATTTGATATCGCTGGCGACAAGTTGGTCCGCCGCGAAAGCATCGAAATTGATATCGCTGGCGAACTAACCGAGATCAAAGAACTTGCAGGCAAGAAAGCTGCCGATCTCTTGCTGATAAACGACCACGATCAGACTTACGCCAAATTGCGCTTTGATGATCGCTCTGTTGAAACCATGAAGCAATACCTTGGCCAGCTAGATGATTCACTGGCTCGCGGACTTATTTGGGCATCACTTTGGGATTCAACTCGCGATGGCGAACTAGCCGCAAGTGATTACATTGCAATTGCACTTAATGCCCTAAAGGGTGAGACAGATATTTCTATGATCACTGCAACTTTCGCTCAGATCGATACTGCAATCTGGGCATACGTTGCACCAAAAAATCGTGAAGCAATCCGTCTTGCAGTTGCCAATGCAACAGAGGCGTTACTTGATGGTGCAAAGCCAGGCAGCGATAGCCAACTTCAATACGCTCGCGCCTTTGCAAATAGCGCAGTTACACCGGCGCAGTTCGATCGCCTAAAAGCGATGCTTGATGGTTCAGTCAACGGACTAACTATGGATGCCGACCTTCGTTGGTACATATTCCTTTGCGGTGTAAAGCGCGGCATCTTTGGCCCAACTGAAATTGCCGCCGAAGCAGATCGTGACAAGACCGCGCACGGTAAGCAATATGTTGCATTCGCACATGCTGCGATTCCTACGATCGAAGCTAAGGCTGCAGCATTTAAATCAGTTACAACTGATGACCTAAGCAACACAATCCATTCTTATAAGTGCCGCGGCTTCAATGAAAGTATCCATGGCGAATTACTCGAGGGATTTGTTGACGATTACTTTGCTGCGATTCTAGAAGTCTGGAAGAACAAGGGATTCGAAATAGCCGAGACCACAGCAACTCTTACTTTCCCAACTTGGGCAATTAGCGAAGCAACTGTTACTAAATCTCAGCACTGGCTAGATGTGACTGGTAAAGATGCATCTCATGCTTTGCGTCGTTCGGTGACCGAAGGTCGCGATGCTATGACTCGTGCGCTTAAAGCGCGCGCAGTTGACGCTCGCTAACTATTCGATAGTTGTAATAACAGAGCTGGTGCTCTTTGGCTTCTTGCGGTCTCCGGTGAGCGCGTAAACGATTACCGAAATGCCAAGGAATAACACCGTTGGTGCTGCAAAGAAATAGGTAAATGTCTCAATTGCAGATAAGCCCTCGCCTGCAACAGTGCCATCTTCTTGCGCGCCTTGTGCAAATGTGTGAATAGCGGATGCGATATGAATCATCATGGACGTAAGTGTAAGTCAGTTAAGCAGTAGCTGCTGCCACACCAAATGGTTCAAGGTAAGGCAACCATCGATTATCTGTGCGACCTGTGCCCAAAATTCTCCAGGCAGCGCCAACTGGTTCGCGTGGAAGTGAGCGAAGTCTCCAACCTAAATCCTTAAGCGGTTTATCTGCCTTTACGTGATTGCACTTGTGGCAAGCAGAGACAACGTTTTCCCAATTGTGTCCGCCGCCACGAGATCGCGGAATAACATGATCAATTGAAGTTGCCGGCGCTGCGCAATAAACGCAACGGCCACCATCGCGTGCAAAGATTGCGCGGCGAGATAATGGAACCGCATGGCGATAAGGAATCTTTACAAATTTATTTAAACGAATCACAGATGGAAGTTCGATCTGTCCTTTAGCAAAGTGAAGAATGTTGCCAGATGATTCGACCATAGTCGCTCTTGTATTTAGAACTAGGAGAAGCGCACGTCGCTCAGTAACTACACCCAACGGTTCGTAGGTGGCATTTAATACCAATGCGCGTGACATCTAGACCCCAGTTTCGAAGCGCGTGGCTCGCGCCGATTGGTTTATCTTGCACTAAAAATGCGCAACTTCGGGGCATTTGCAGGTCAATTTTAGGTAAAGAATTGGATTAGAGTTCGACTTATGAGCCAGCAGACCCGCAATATTCTGGAATGGCTAAGCGGTGCGCCGCTTCGCATCGTGATCGTCCTCATCGCCGCCTGGATCAGCTACAGCATCGGCCACCGCGCCATTGACCGCGCAATCAACAAATTGGCCACCGCAGATTTAAAGCCGGGTCCGGGCGTTGCCAAGCGACAAGCCGAACGCGCTCGCACAACCGGATCGGTCCTTAACTCGATTCTTAAGGCAGTTGTTTGGATTATCGCAATCGGAATGATTCTCGGTGAATTCGGATTCAATCTTGGTCCGGTGATCGCATCTGCCGGTGTTATCGGTGTTGCAATTGGTTTAGGCGCTCAAACTTTGGTTCGCGATATTTTATCTGGAATCTTTATGTTAATTGAAGATCAATACGGAGTCGGTGATCAAATCAAAGTTTTAGATATTGAAGGCGTTGTAGAAAAGGTCGGACTTCGCATCACCACGATTCGCGATAAAGATGAAGTGCTTTGGTATGTTCGAAATGGTGAAATTCTAATTATTGGAAATCGGTCTCAGCAGCGTTAACCATTCCGTGCGCTGCCATCTCTAAATACTCACGCAACTGCGTGCGATGACCATCAGGCATTTCCATACCTTCCAAAGCGCCAAGTGCGCACCCCAAGCCAGGCATCACGCGCTGCTAGATCAATATGGAAACCGGCATGGCGCATCCGCAACCTTGGGTGCCCACGTTCTTCTGAATAAGTTGTTGGACCGCCCCAATATTGTTCAAGAAACATCTTTAAGCGAAGCGCCGCCCCGTGCATATCTTTTTCGGGATACATCGGACGCAATATCGGATTAGTTGCTGCTCGCGCATAAAACTGCGAGACAAAATCGTTGAAGAATGGTTCTCCCCCGACTTCTTCGTAGAAAGTCATTAACTTCTCAAAACTTTGTCGTCAACGCCTTTGGCGATCTGCAAAACAAAGTATGAGGTGACAATGCACATCGCACCGCTTATGTAGAAAGCAACCGCGTAATCACCAAGTTGAACTCGCAAGATAGCGGCGCCAAATGCTGCAGCGGCGCCACCGATTTGGTGTCCGACAAATACCCAGCCATAAACAACGCTGGCACGTTGCGGACCGAGAACTGCTCGGCAGAGCATGATCGTTGGCGGCACGGTTGCTACCCAATCAAGGCCATAGAAAATTACAAAGACAAGCGTTGATGCGTGGATAGAACTAAACAAGAATCGATGGCAGCAAGAATAAAGAAAGTCCGCGCAGGCCGAAATAGAAGAAGAGTAATTTTCTTGGGTCATAACGATCGGTGAGCCATCCACTAAATACAGTGCCGATCACATCGAAGATACCGACCATGGCAAGCAGTGATGCAGCAAGAGTTGTAGGCATTCCGTGATCGTGTGCTGCTGGAATAAAGTGAGTGCCGATTAGTCCGCTAGTTGAAAGTCCACAGACAAAGAACGAACCAAATAAATACCAGAAATCTTTTTTCTTAGCGCTCTGCTTTAAAGTATCAATTGCAAGCGCGCCGGCACTCAATTCACTTTGTAGCTGGTTCCTGCCAATCTGCTGCAGCGCCGTAAGGCAAGAGCCCTAAATCCGATGGTCTCTCTCGCAGAAATAAATAAATAAAAGGAATTACGAGCAACGCAAAGGATGCGACAGTTACAGAAACACTCTTCCAACCATAGGTAAGAGCTAGATGAGATAGTCCCGGCAAGAAAATCAACTGGCCCGTAGCTGCCGCAGCAGTGAGTATTCCGGTTACTAATCCACGTTTGGCAACGAACCAGCGATTGGCAACGGTTGCAGCAAATACCAAAGCCATTGAGCCGGTGCCAATTCCAACGATCACACCCCAAGTTGCAATTAACTGCCAAGGGGCTTGAATAAAGATTGTAAGGAAAGCGCCAAGTGAAACGGTAGTCAGTGCCAACATAACTACTTTACGAATTCCAAACTTCTCCATCAGCGCTGCTGCAAATGGAGAAACCAGCCCAAAGAGAAGAATATTTATCGCAACAGCCAGTGAGATATCAGAGCGTGACCAACCGAAGGCATCTTCCAGCGGAACAATCAAAACAGAAGGCGCGGATCTAAACCCGGCTGTTGCCATCAGCGTTACGAAGGTAACGGCAACGGCTATCCAGCCAGGATGGATCTTAAATTTAGCTTGCGCCACTAATTGGATTCCAGATACTTGGTCAGGAATTCGCGTTCCTTATCGGTCAGCGGGCGAGACTTCATCGTCTCAGTTGAAATCGCAACTTGCACGGTCATGACCCTTGCAAAGACTTTGCCTTGATCAGAGATAGTAAAAATCATATTAAATGAGGAGTTACCGATCTTTCCGATCGTGATTTCAACATCTACAAATCGGCCGCCTTCATAAATTGGTTCGACGAAATCAATTTCTGCCCGCGCCACAACCATCTCGATTAAAGATGTTTCGCGCATGGCACCCGAGAATTCTTCCGTCGCCCATAAGAAACGCGCCTCTTGGGCATAGGTCAAGTACTTTGCATTATTTACATGACCCATTGCATCTAAGATCATCCCAGCGTACAAATTGCTTACTCAAAAATTTCATTAGCGCGTTAGCTTTCGATATGTAGCACGATGTGGACGAGCCGCATCTGCGCCAAGGCGTGAAATCTTATTCTCTTCATATGATTCAAAGTTTCCTTCAAACCAGAACCACTTAGAGTCACCTTCGTAGGCCAAGATGTGTGTTGCAACGCGGTCCAAGAACCAACGATCGTGAGAGATCACAACTGCGCACCCTGGAAATTCCAGCAGCGCATTTTCCAAAGAACCCAGCGTTTCCACATCAAGGTCGTTCGTTGGCTCATCGAGCAGAAGCAAATTGCCACCGAGTTTTAAGGTAAGCGCCAAGTTCAAACGGTTTCGCTCACCACCAGATAAGACTCCGGCTTTCTTCTGTTGATCAGGGCCTTTAAATCCGAACGCTGAAACATAAGCGCGTGAAGGCATTTCGACTTGGCCGACCTTTATAAAGTCCAAACCATCAGAGACAACTTCCCACAGTGTTTTTGTGGGATCGATGCCACCACGTGACTGATCGACATATGAAATCTTTACAGTTTCACCGATCTTCACATTTCCAGAATCAGCTGGTTCTAGGCCCAAGATTGTTTTAAACAAAGTTGTCTTACCGGCACCGTTAGGTCCGATGACTCCGACAATTCCGTTGCGCGGCAAGGTAAATGAAAGATCATCAATCAAAATACGATCGCCAAAACCTTTTGTCAGGTGATCGATTTCCACAACGATATTTCCAAGACGCGGCCCAGGTGGAATCTGAATTTCATCAAAGTCCAACTTACGCATCTTGTCGGCTTCAGCCGCCATCTCTTCATAACGCGCAAGACGCGCCTTTGATTTAACTTGGCGACCCTTTGCATTCTGGCGAACCCATTCCAGTTCTTCAGTCAAACGCTTGGCGCGCTTGGCATCTTTCTGGCCTTCAATCTTTAAACGCGTTGCCTTTGTTTCAAGATATGTCGAATAGTTTCCTTCGTATGGATACGCGCGCCCACGGTCGAGTTCAAGAATCCATTGCGCCACGTTGTCCAAGAAATATCTATCGTGCGTAATCGCCACAACGGCGCCCGGATATTTATTTAAATGTTGTTCAAGCCAAAGAACTGATTCGGCATCAAGGTGGTTTGTAGGCTCATCGAGCAACAACAAGTCAGGTGCTTCCAATAACAACTTACATAAAGCCACGCGACGTTTTTCACCGCCGGATAGAACTTTCACATCAGCATCAGGTGGTGGACAACGCAGCGCATCCATCGCCTGCTCGAGCAAAGAATCAAGCTCCCAAGCATTGCGGTGATCAAGTTGTTCTTGCAGCGTGCCCATCTCGGCGAGCAACTTGTCGTAATCGGCATCGGGCAGTGACATCTCATCACTGATCGCGTTAAAGCGATCAAGCATCGCAACAGTTTCAGCAACGCCTTCTTTGACGTTATCGATTACGTTCTTCTCTTCATTTAAAACTGGTTCCTGCATCAAAATGCCGACTGTGTATCCGGGTGTCAGGTATGCCTCACCATTTGATGGTTGTTGCAGCCCGGCCATGATCTGCAAGACCGTTGATTTACCGGCGCCGTTTGGCCCGACCACACCGATCTTTGCCCCCGGATAAAACATCAAGGTCACATCATCGAGAATTACCTTGTCACCATGCGCTTTGCGCGTCTTTTTCATCGTGTAAATGAATTCAGCCATGGAGAAAACCTTAGTGGCTCGTGTCGGTACAATTAACTAACGACCTCTGCAGGCGCCTGTAGCTCAGTCGGATAGAGCACTCGCCTTCTAAGCGAGTTGTCGCTGGTTCGATTCCAGCCAGGCGCACATGACTACACCCCTGCCCCACCTGATCTGGATCGACTGCGAAATGACCGGCCTTGACCTAGTTGGCGATGCCTTGGTCGAAATTGCGGTCTTGGTCACAGACTCTGATCTAAACGTTATTGGCGACGGCGTCGATGTCGTAATTGCAACGACTCCAGAAAAACTTGCCGGCATGAACGAATACGTAACTCAGATGCACACAACATCAGGGTTAATCACAGAAATTCCAAATGGCACAACGATGTCAAAGGCCGAAGATGCGATCTTGGCTTACTTAGAATCAACCGGAACCGTTGCTGGCAAATCACCACTGGCCGGAAATTCAGTAAGCGTTGATCGCAATTTCATCGCACGTGACATGCCGCGCCTTAGCGAATACCTGCATTACCGCACCGTCGATGTTTCATCGATAAAAGAATTAGCACGTCGCTGGTATCCAAAACTGTACTTCGCAGCCCCGGCCAAGACCGGCAACCACCGCGCCCTTGGAGATATCCAAGATTCGATCGCCGAATTGGCGTATTACCGCTCATCTCTGTTCATCCCTACCGCCCCAGATAACGAGCAGGTCTAGATAACAGGTACTATTAGCATTCAATCAGCACATGGTGGACGTAGCTCAGCTGGTAGAGCACCCGGTTGTGGTCCGGGATGTCGCGGGTTCGAGCCCCGTCGTTCACCCCAAGTTTTTCCTTAATCGACTAAGAACGAAACGAGAGCGGTAAATATGATCTTCGACGTAGTAGTTGAAATCCCTGCTGGCTCACGCAATAAATACGAAATCAATCACTTAACCGGTGAAGTCCGCCTTGATCGCATGTTATTTACTGCAACTCGTTTTCCACATGATTATGGTTTCGTAAAGAACACACTTTCAAATGATGGCGATCCACTTGATGCGTTAATCATGTTAGATGAACCCACTTTCCCAGGCTGCGTTGTCTCTTGCCGCGTTATCGGCATGTTCCGTATGACCGATGAAAAAGGCGGCGACGACAAGTTACTTTGCGTAGCAGCCGGTGATATCCGCAAATCCAACCTCAATGATTTAGATGATGTCCCAATTTATGAACTAGATGAAATCAAGCACTTCTTCGAGGTCTATAAGACTCTAGAACCAGGCAAAGAAGTTCACGGCGGAGACTGGGTCGGCCACGACGCCGCCGAAGAAGAAATCCTCGCCTCATACACACGTTATAACGAAAGCCACTAAGCCCGAAAACTAATTTGTTGGCGCTTTAAACCCCGGGCACTTATCAAGCAGAGCAACCATCGCTGCTTTCTCAGGCTTAGTAACCCACAACCCATACTTTGCTTTCACAACAATCTGCTGGGCAACGTATGCGCACCGAATATTCTTCAAAGGCGGCAACCAAGTCGCTGCATCGCCATCGCCTTTCTGCGAATTCAGCCGTCCCTTCACCGCCAATAAATTCATCGGATCATTGGCAAAAGCCATCCGCTTGTCATAACTTAATTTAAAGGCCCCGGTCTGCCAGGCATTAGATAACGCCACAACGTGATCAATCTGCACATCAGAGCTGGTAGCCACCCCACGCACAAACGAGATCTTCTCCCCCGAATATGGATCAACCAATATCCCTGATTGAACAACACATTCTTTCGTTCCATCTTTATAAACAATCGAAGTTAAATCACGATACAAAATGTCATTACGCGTATCACAGCCATTTCGATCAACATCAGACCATGCAGGACCAAACTGAGATCTTTCATATCCAGTCTTAGCCGCCCTACCTTTGACCGCCAACGTTTCCAATACCGCCACCGCTGTCTTAGGCGCTGCCTCAAGTGGCCCTTGACCCATTACAAAGCCCGCAATCAACAGCACCGAAATGCGGATTTGCCAGCGACTCATGTCACCATCTTCGCCGCCACGAGCGTGTTAGACAAGGCGCAATGCCCTGATAGGGTCTGCTCTGCATTCAAACATTCGACCGTTTGAATGGGTTGTTAGCTCAGTTGGTAGAGCAGGTGACTCTTAATCACCGGGTCGGGGGTTCGAGTCCCTCACAACCCACTTAT
>CAXNNT010000003.1:0-187701 GCA_964203855.1 Candidatus Planktophila sp.
TTGGGGTCATTTCCGACGATAGCGGCGACAAACTGAGCATTATGAAATGTCTCGTGTGCGGATTCAAACCATGAGCCATCGATACCCGCAATGTTATTCGTTCCAGCCATTTAGATTGGATATAACTACCTTGCCGCATCCGGCGTTTGCGCCCGCTGTCGTTCCCGTTGGATTTTGGCCCACTAACCGTGGACAAGGTGATGCCATTTGTTTATCGGCCCACTCCGCTGTTTCATACATGTAATACATTGGAGAAATCATTCTTGACAGCATTTTTCCTATGATTTCAAAAGACACCTCTGCACTTAGGCGATTTTCTTCATTTCGCGGATGTGATGGATTCTCACTAATCAGTTTCACCTTGTTGTTTTCAAGTGCTGAAAGATAGGGAGCCCACTCCTTAATAATCGCATCCAACTGTAGATACGTGCGTTCAAGTTCGTGAACCAGGTATGGAACTTCCGGTGTTGGAGTAGGTGTTGGGGTTGTAGTGTAATGTATCTGAACACGAAAATCCAACTCCTGGTCCTGATGAAAATTTTGGTGCTCCTATTGCATCCGCCAGATAACGCCAAGGCTTAGGAAGTGGATCTTTATCTTTCAATTTCAGGAATTTGGAAAATAGCCCTTTGTTACCCATTACTTTTGACAGGAAATTCCAAATGCATTAACTTGATATGTGCCTTTGGGGAAATTAACTCCAACTATGACTTCGTTTTTTGTTACTTTGTAGTTGCCACAACTTGGTGTTTTTGGACCTGCATGATCAGTTCCATAGGTGGATGTTGGAAGCAGGGTAAGGATGAGGGCAACTAAAAGTCCATTGGAAACAGTCCCCTTAGTACGCATTCCAAAAGGGTAGCAAGAAGAGCAGATGAGTCAAGATCTAAAATCTTGCTCCAAACCTTGGATGAGAGGTGAAAGAAGTACTTTGCCTTGTAATCTGCTCAGATGAATCCTGAAGAGATAATTGAATATGCATCTCATGAATTTGAACTTCTCAGGGCAGAGATGGAAATACCTGGCATCGCCTTTGGCTTAATACACGAAGGTAATCTGGTTTATTCAGCAGGATTCGGTGAAAGTATTATTGGTAGCGGAATCCAACCAACATCAAAAACAGTTTTTCGCATTGCTTCTATGACTAAGAGTTTTACAGCAAAGGCAATATTGGACTTACGGGATAAGGGCTTATTGCAACTCGACTTACCAATAACTACATATCTTCCTTGGGCTGCAACAATCGGTTTACCTGCTAACTCTGCTCCAATTACTATCCGCGATCTCTTAACTATGGGTGCCGGACTTCCAATTGATGATCCATGGGGAGACCGACAAGAGAGTTTACCGATCTCAGACTTTGATGAAATGGTTAAATCGGGGCTAACTTTCAACAGGAGTGTTAACACTGGATTTGAATATTCAAATTTGAGTTACGCGTTACTTGGAAGAATTATTTCAGTGGTGACTGGTGAAGAATTTGAACCCTTCATTAAGCGAGAAATTTTTGATCTGTTGGGCATGCAAGCTTCAACTTTCTTCACAGATGTTGTGCCAGATGAGTTCCGTGCCGTTGGGTATGCAAAATTTGCTTCTGGGCTAACTCCTGAGCCAACTATAAAAACTGGTGCCTTTACCCCCATGGGTGGCTTGCATAGCAGTGTAGATGATTTAGCAAAGTGGGTTTCAACGTATCAACTTGGCAGGATCGAGCAACAAACTCCGTATCGATATGCGCAATCAGGGATGGCGAAAGCAGTAAATGAATCCCCAGAAAGAATCGTCATAAGTGCATATGGATTTGGTTTATTCATTAATGATGATGCGATACTCGGTCGTTTTGTGCACCACTCTGGTGGCTATCCAGGTTATGGTCTCATATGAGATGGCATCTTGAGTCAGGTTGGGGAATCGTCGCCTTAGGAAATTTGACTTACGCGCCGATGAATATTGCTTGTACAAATATCATGAATCATATTGCACAAATTCATAGGAAATCGAGTAAACCGAAGATAAATATGGGTAATGCAACACAAGCAGCGATGATTGCTATTAATGACCTTATTAATAAATGGGACGATGCTGTTGCTGATGAGTGGTTCACTGAAAATATGGATCTAGACCAGCCACGTGCAGAACGGATTGCCGAGCTGCGAAAATTGACATCAGGAAAAGATAATTGGAAACCCTTAGAGGGCTCAATCACTGCACAAACGAAATCAAATGTAACTTGGAAAGTTGAGAGTGGGGGCAGTGCCATCGAAGTAGAACTGCTTATGAGCCCTCAAAAATCACCGAAAATTCAGAAGCTGACTTTAAAATCAGTCAATTGAAACTTTGGCCCAATCTCTAATCTGAGTTGTGGATCAAAATCAATTGAACCCATACGTGTCCTATGAAGGCGATATAACCCGAACCCTTACAACCCACTTATGGCAAATATGAGTGTCGGACTATTCCCTAGTGGATATTGCAGGCGTAATCTCTTTATATGAAAACCAGAGCAACTTTTAAGACTACTTTAATGTCCGCCTTAATCGCCTTTTCTTTGGTTCCAACCGTAAGCCAGGCCACTTCCCACCCAAAAGTAGACCTACTTCCACCATCATTCCAAATGGGTATTAAAGAGCAATATCCATTGCCTTTTTTTTGGTTATCTGGTTTGCGCGGAAATGTACCGGTGGCAGCAGGCAAACAAGGGCAAGGCGATCATCCATTATGTGCATCTGCAACAGATCCACATTGCGCAAATAGCGTGGACATACATGCTCTTTTAATTATTCCTCCATGCTATACCGCTGCTGATCGAGTATGTATTGAAGGATTAGAGATTGGCGCAGAAGGTAAGCCACTTGAAAGCGCAGTGCTAGACCATGAGTTAATGGGTAATAAGACACCAGGGGATAATAAATTAGGTTTGCCTGCTGGAGGATCGGGCAGTATCTGGACTGCACCATCAATTGCGCATCAAGGTAATGCACTTTCTTATGCGGTAGTTATCCAGGCCTCCTACCTCTTAGATAAAAAAATAGCCGTATCTTCTCAACAATTTGATCCTGGTTATTTTAAGGCAGAAGTCATTCCGGTTAATATGAAAAAAGGCAGCTACTGCGGTTATGAACTTTTCGAGGTTGCAAAGGATGAATATTTTGGTGAAGTCAATACTGGGTCTCGGCAGGTTGGGAGCTGTAATGGAGGAGGGGGAACTGCTGGCGAGTGCATCTTGACTGAAACGGGATTTTGCGCCGCCCCGGCTGAATTTTTGCCAAATACGAGAGTCGCTCTTACTTTGCGGATGGATAGTAAACTTACTGGTTGGCTTTTTGGAAGAATGAAAGATGTTGACATAGCAATTACTTCTCTAGATTCTAAAACTAATAAGTTACGGGTAGAAGCAACCTCAGTCAGTTTACTTACTGCAACGGGATCGGTTGAAAAAAAGAATTTAGCCAATTACCCAGATTTATATGCTTATAAAAAGAAGACTTGGTGGAGTGGTGATGGAAAGTTTGAAGATTCTCTTGCCTCTGCGGGCACTTTGACGACCACTACGACCAATTTTGAGGAATTTGCAGTGTGGGAGAAATTGATGAAGGCAAACCCAGAAGATAATTGGCGTTGGAATTTCGCATCAAGTAGTGATGACAAAGCAAACAAAATTGTTTTGCTCAAGCAGGAAAAGATAAATTGATCGGATTAGTAACAACTAATGCGCCAATTTACTGGGGAGGAGCACCTATATTCCAAGATGGATCGTTGAACTATAAGGTGGCTGGGTTACATTTTAAAGCAGATGGTACTTTGTTTAAAGGTTCATATGACTTGGCAATACGATCAGATGTTGCCAGATGCCTATATGGATTTTCAAATGCACCAATCATGGCAAATGTATCTGTAACATCGAGCGATGGCGGGGCTCAAAATGTCGCTACCGAATTAGTCACCGAGAAAGGTGGTTGGATTACTCTTAGCGCAAAGAATTTCACCTTTTCATCTCCGACCATCAAAGTGAAATTAACGCAGGCTGGATCGACCCCACAAGCAACTTCTAAGGCGGCAAAAACGCCGTCAGTTGCACCAATTACCAAGAAGACGATTGCCTGCGTGAAGGGCAAGACAACTAAGAAAGTTACCGGAAACAACCCAACATGCCCTACCGGTTACAAAAAGAAGTAGCCACAGACTTAAGAAAATTGTTGGCTTGATAGTCGGTTATGAAATTGATGTCATGCCATATTCCTCTAGAAGGTAAAGCCGCTGCCACGAAGGTAAGATGTCGCTAAAGCTAGATCTAAGGAGCCTTGGTGTACGAGCAAGTCGATGGCGATTACCGGGCACTCGGTAAAGATAATCCCCGCCCACGCCGTAATTTTAAACTCGTCGCTGGCCTTGGTCTACTTATTTGTGGATTTATTGGTGCCACACTCGCTCAGACTATTAATATCAACGCAAATGATCGAGTCGAATTTGGTCAAGGTATCGTCACGCTTAAGGCCTGTGACTCATTTATTTCAATTTCCTTGAATCCTTCTGCGGCTACTTTCTCGGGAGTTAACGCTGCTGGTGCGCCATATGAAAATGCATCTCGCGTCCGCAGCATCCTATTTACTGGACTTGATACACGAGCCTGTGCGGGAAGAACTATCAAGCTGCAACTCTTTGCGGGCGAGTCCACAACAGCCATGTACTTGTTCTCCGAATCACAAACTGCAACATCAGTAGATAGCGCATTTTTAGTAATCGATGCCGATAAAACTTTGGATCGGGCGTTGAGTATTACTCTGCTTAATTCACAAAATCAGAACATAGAACGCTCTAGCACTGATCAATCATTGGTTTACAGTACAAATAGCGCAACCTACACACTTGAGTTCTCGGCGCCATTAGCTTTAATGAGCGATGTCAGCCGCGTAAGCGTTGAAACTAGTATTACTTAAAACGGGGTGGTCATTGTCGCCAAAGTACCGTTTTCGTTTGATTTTAATTTCCAATCTGGCGCAAAAACCTCAAAAAAAGTAGTACCTAATCCTCGCTTCTTCGTTGATTTTAATTTTCCATCATCTTGTACTTCAATATGACAAATTTCCTCTTCAATCCACACGATTACTCGCACATTCTTAGCCTTACCGTGGCGTATGGCATTTATCACCGATTCTTCAATAAGTTGCGAGATGACCTCTCCGTTCCTGCAAGTCTGGCTAAGTTCGGGAGGTAAATCCATCTTTATTCTGGTCAAACCACGCCAAGTTTGCACGAGTTCATTAAGTCGAAATTCCGGAACACGAATATCTTTCTTCTTATAAGGCAATTTCAGATGATCAATACGTTCCAAAACCTGACGAGTTGTCTCGGTCGACATAGACGAGAAGTCAGAGTCTGCTGCCTTTAAGAGCAGAAGTTTGCTGGCTGTCAGTTGTGCTTGAACTTCAGCATGTAAATACTGGGCATATTCTGACTCTGCATTTGAATTGATCCCTGCATTGAGAATTTCCCGAAGTTTCTCCTCCGGCAACAAACTTCTTAACTGTTCTAACGCTTTATCGCGTTCTTCATAAGCAGATAGAACCATTGTCCCGCACGCCGCGAATCCAATAAACGCGGCTGTCGCACCAATTTGTAGCAGAACCATTCTGGTAATCGTTAGATCCGCATCCGTAATTAGAACAAAACCGATGCATACAATGATCGGTCCTTGAACAACCACATAAAACAGTATGTAAAGCAGGTTATTAAATCGAGTGTCTTTTCTTGCTCTAATAGATATCCAATCTGCGAGATTAATTAAGAGATACATAATAACAAGTGATATTGATTGAAGTAGGATCGAATTAAATAAAGAACCATATGCAGATCGGCCAGTCAGTAGGAGTGGAGTGATCATTAATAAAAGTAAGAAAAATGGGCTCCTAGTTTCTGTAAATGACTTTCTAAGAACCCGCCATGGATGTATTCGAGGCCAAATCAATTCGGCTTCTTTCCATCTTTGTGAACTATTGGGACGAATATTCTTGGCAATTACTCGGTCAATGGCTTCTGCCTGTTGAATGAGAGTCAATCCATCAGATTCTTTAGCAAGAGAATCTTCTAACAGCTTGCCAAGCTTCGCGATGGCATCTTGACGTGGCGTATCATCGATTTGATCACGGTTTTTTGATGAAATAAGTTGAGCAATTGACTTATTTGATACAAGTGCAACCAGAAAGTCTCTCAAGTTTTTCTCAAACTTACCCCAAACCCCTTTAATCATCGAGACCATCACAAAAAGATATAGAAAGACTAGTCCAGAGTTCAAAGCTCGAAAATATATTGGAAGAGGATCTGTCACTAAAAAGACGGGAGCGATTAAATTTAACACACTCCCCTTGATAGTACCGAGAGCGAATGCAGATATTAGATGCACTCTTCCCGAAAATCGCTTATTCAAATAGTGGACAAATGGAGCCATGCTGGCATGAGAAATTAAGGCGATTGCAGTCCATAAAAGTGAATTGCGAAAATTAAATTGATCTGGGTTGATAAAAATTATTGCGATCAGGACTGAAAGCGGAATTGTGCCCCAAAAGGCCTCCCAGGTTACTACTCGCTCTTGCAAGAAAGACCTATAAGGCGAAAATGATTCCTTGATTCTAATAAAAATTAGATTCGGTTTCATTTCCTAAATATCCTCAAATCTAGAATTTTAGAGACTAAGTTTTTTAATCTCTAAAATTGCATTAGTTAAAAGTATATTAGCATTATCGATTATATCGGCTGCATTTAACCTCGTTAAATTCAAATCTTCATCTTTAGTTAAGAGATTCAAGGAAAGTAGCGCCCCGGAAATTTGCCCTTGAAGCGCCCCTTGATTAGTTGAGGTATTTGTGGCCTCAAGAATTTCATACCTATTTTTCTGTAAATTGAGTACTTCTCTTGAACTAGAGCTCTGATCTATCATAGATTTAAGTATTGAAGTATCTCGGTCCAAGTACGAGAGAAAAGATGAGGCAAGAAAAACCGCAAATACTATCTTCGCCGATGAATACCAAGGATTTAGCGGTTGGTCTAGTTTGAAGACTTCTGGCACAAGCCGAGAAGCGTAAAAATATTGGATCACAAAGAGACATACAAAAGTTGAAATAAAGAGGAATTGCTTAAAATCACTTCTGGCCTTCTGTAACAGTCTTTCAAAGATCAGAAGTACTCCCCCAATGATCACAGATCCGAATAGAGAGCTCAGGAGGCCGGAAATTGAATTCCGACCAATATGGACAATGACTCCACCAATAGAAAGAAAAAGAATCGAAAGTTTTACAGATAATTTGGTCGGCCATATTGCCGGCGAGTTTTTGGACAAGATAAAGAGGCGCGAAGTCACACCGGTGCGCGGATTAGGAATTGATTCTAACTTATCTAGATTAACGCGCATTTGATACGCCAGATGTTGAGCTTGCTCTTCCAGCGAGTGAAGGGATTGCTGCAAGGCATCTGACGTATCGATTTTCTTTAGCCCAGAGGTTAGATTTTGAAGCTGGATAACTTTTGGCACCAGACTTTGTTGAAGCGTAATAATCGCTTCTTCCTTCATAGCGCTCTGCTTTGCATTCAGATCTGCATTCTCACTCAAAATAAATCCATTGAGGGATCGAAGAGCAGATTTCTTTGTATCTATGGCGTAGGTAGATCCAAATGAATAGGCAGCGAATGCTAAACCCAGCGTAGAAAATAATACTGAGGTAAGAATTCGGTTGGCAGCATAGGACTGATAATTTAAAACTGATGAAGCATAGAATTCAGAGAAAAAACCACGAATCACACCAGTTATTGCCCAAACCATAAGACAAAGGAAAAGGTTCTGTTCTCGAAGTTTTCTATTTTTTAGAACTGTGACCGCACTTATATGCAAAAACAGAAATGATGTTAATTCTCCTGCTAGGACAATCTTTAATTGATTGTTGAGATTATTTGGGGCAAGTACGAATTCACGCTCAAGTGCGAAGATGAAACTCAGCGGCAAGTAAAGCACCATGGATGGCATTGATACTGCCGTGCGTCCAGTAGAGACCAATTTAAAGTGTTGCAGCCATGCCTTCATCGGATAACAACTTTATCTTCCTGCCACATCCGAACTGCAAGGATGCGCGAGTTAAAATCTTCGTGACTCTTGAGGCCTAAGGCTAAAAAGGTTCTTTGCACCAAGGCTTCAGTGGCTCGCAATGAAGTACCAAGCTGGGTGGCTATCGCAGCATTTGTGTAACCCTCAGCGATCATCCTAAGGATTTCTCCCTGAGATTCACTAATGGCAATTCGATTACTTTCCGTAGCTTGCCGAGGCGATTTATCATTTATCTGAGCAATGGAATCTTGAACAGCGTTGCTAAGCGCTGCAATGGTTTCAAGTTCTGACTTGACTAGATAAATAACATTTTTTGGCAACTCTGTACCGCGTGGCAGCGCCAAGTTTGCTGAGGCGTGGGAGGTAAGAATTACTTTGCCAATCCAGGGTCGCTCAGCTTCTAGCAAGTTGAGTAAGTCGGCACCGTTCGGTGCGTTGATTCCGAAATTCAAATCTGTAACGACCGCGTGCGGGTCGAATTCCTTAATTGCTTCGATCGCTCCGGTGATCGTATTGACTGCAATGACCTCATAATTGGCATCGCTAAGAATCTCGCGGAGAAGATTGAGGGTGAACTCTTCATCTTCTGCAACAAGTACTCTTGTGCGAAAAGCAGCCGACATCAAAAAACCTGCATCTCTACTAGTGGTCTAGGGTGTGAGAAGTCTATGTGAAGTACCGATTATTGATGGCCAAGGTGTACGGGCGTTACTTCAAATCCGGTTGGGGTACCCCGCTATTTATCTATATTTTGATGCACTTTCCAAGCGCGCAGGCTACGGCTTAGGGTGATTTTATTATTGCTATCAAGTCGCTAGATGCGATCTTGCGCAAAAACTATTTATATCCTTTCGGACACTTCGGATTAATACCAGTTACTTTTTTTGTTAACTTCCCTTTTCGGCAGCTAATTGTCTTCTGCTTTGAAACCACTTTCTTTGCCACCGCTTTCGTTGCCGAAGGAGTCGGTGATGGTGTTGCAAAAACCGTACTCGGAGTTGCACTTGGCTTAGGCGTTGGAGTCAAAGATGCAATCGGCGTTGGCGCAATTGTCGCAGTTGCTGTCGCCGAAGGCGTTGGCAAAGGGGTTTCAGGCGATGTTGGGGCAGATGCACCAGACCCACCAGACCCACCAGATGGCGCCGGTGAAGAAGGTCGGGCATTAGCTGAACCCAAAAGAAAAGTTAGGCCAGTTGAAATCTGCGTCGTCGAATTTCCGGCTTGGTCGCGCAGAGGATTAATGAATAATTCCCAAGTTCCATTTGCTAGGGTGCTAGGAATCGTTATCAGGCAGCGATATGAGCCATATATTGAGTCACCTTTATAAAGGATTGCTACATTGGCGGGAGAAAAAGTCTTATCACTATTTCGCAATTTTAAGGTGATGCTTGGAATCACCGCACCACTGGAATTAGTAGCGGCTAATCCTGAACCTTCATCAGAAACAATAAATTCAATGGTTAACTCCCCTCCCGATGAAGTAAGTATTGTTGGCGAGAGATTGATGGACTCAGTTATTGGCGCAGTGGTATCAGCAACATCGGCAGAGGCGAGTATTGGAGTAATAGATAAAGTTGCAACTAAGGTAAAGAACAACAATAATTTTCGCATTCACCAATTATGAAGCTACATAGGGCAACTATTAATCCAAATTGATTTCAAATTTCTTATGTGGCGTAGAATCAGGTATTAGCACTTTTAGGCATTGGGTTTTTACTACTTTGCAGCGCCTTATCATCAACGAAGGTGTCTATATCCACAGGCAAACCTTAGGATTATGGCATGCTCCACGCTGCTTTTTCTCTCACTGCGCAGGCGAGAAAGTCTGGGCTCATAATCGTGTTGGCTCTGATCGCTGGGGTTTTTTATCCGGTCCAAGCCGTGGCAGCGGCCAATATATATGTCATTCAAACTTCGAATATTAAATTCGGTAATGGTGGTGTGAGTTCTATTGGTGACGATGGCTTTCTAAGGCAACCTTTCTATAAGAGCAGTAACGGTAATTGGTACAAACTCACCTACTCTTCATATCCCCTTCGTTATGCGGTTGGCACTAATGATGCAAGTTATTCCGGCGGAACTGGATGGAATCTATCTGGAAATATCATGAGTTCCGAAACAGGTGGTTTTTCTGGTATGACGATCGATGACGCGAGTGGCTTTGTGACTACTTCCACTGCCAATGGATTGAATTATGGATATGGAACTTTGGTGGTCTCGGTAAATGTTACAACCGGCTCTCGAACGTTCAAACTTACAAACACATACGTCACCGGTCAATCTGATTCTTATGTCAAGATCACAACAAAGATCACCAACACTTCTGGGGTCACCCTGAAAAACGCTCGCTTATGGGTGGGGACTAATGATGACTGGGTTGGTACATCTGACGGCCCTAATAAGCAACGCGGAAATATCAACACTGGTTCCTTTGTAAAGTCTGATACTGCCGCTACTAGATCGCCAGCACTGAGAATTACTAGCGGTGCCGAAGGTATTCTCTTCTATTCAACCGATGACAACGCAACAACTTCAGTCAACGCCTGTTGCCAATTTTCAAATGTTTATAACCAGGACCCGGCAACTGCTTCCCTGGACATTACCCACGATGGTAGCTACGCCATGTTTTCAAATTTTAATACGATGCTTGCGGGCGCATCAGATCAGTTCAGTTGGTATTACGCTGCGGGGGCACTGGCAAACTTGGCAGTTGTTATTACTACCGTTGCAAACGCCTCTGCGCTAACTCCAACCTTTGGCACTTACACCCCTACTTCTAATGGCTTTACCGTTCAGATTAGTAACTATGACGCTGCCTATACCTGGGCGGGAACTGCCACAGCAAGTGGCTCTGTCGCAATTAGCGGAACCGGTCTTGTTACCGTCACCGGGGTTGCTGCAAATACAGCATCGACTGCAACTATTACTACCGTTAGATCTGGTTATGTCAGTGGATCTGCAGCAACTGCAGCAACGACATCACTTGTGGCAGCGCTAACTCCAACCTTTGGTACACCAACGCGAACTGCTAATGGCTTTACCGTTCAGATCAGTAACTACAACGCTTCCTATACCTGGGCAGGAACTGCCACGGCGAGTGGAAGCGTTGCTATTGACGGAAGCGGTCTTGTTACTGTCACCGGGGTTGCTGCAAATACAGCATCTACTGCAACTATTACTACCGTTAGATCTGGTTATGTCAGTGGATCTGCAGCCGCTCCTGCAACGACTTCACTTGTGGCAGCGCTAACTCCAACCTTTGGTACACCAACGGCCACCGCTAATGGCTTTACCGTTCAGATCAGTAACTACAACGCTGACTACACCTGGGCTGGAACTGCCACAGCAAGTGGCTCTGTCGCAATTAGCGGAACCGGTCTTGTTACTGTTACCAACGTTGCAGCCAATACCGCATCGACTGCAACTATTACTACCGTTAGATCTGGTTATGTCAGTGGATCTGCTGCTGCTCCCGCAACGACTTCACTTGTGGCAGCGCTAACTCCAACCTTTGGTACACCAACGGCCACCGCTAATGGCTTTACCGTTCAGATCAGTAACTACAACGCTTTATACACCTGGGCAGGAACAGCCACCGCAAGTGGCAGCGTTGCAATTAGTGATACTGGCCTTGTCACCGTCACCGGGGTTGCTGCAAATACAGCATCTACTGCAACTATTACTACCGTTAGATCTGGTTATGTCAGTGGATCTGCAGCCGCTCCTGCAACGACTTCACTTGTGGGAGCGCTAACTCCAACCTTTGGTACACCAACGGCCACCGCTAATGGCTTTACCGTTCAGATCAGTAACTACAACGCTGACTACACCTGGGCTGGAACTGCCACAGCAAGTGGCTCTGTCGCAATTAGCGGAACCGGTCTTGTTACTGTTACCAACGTTGCAGCCAATACCGCATCGACTGCAACTATTACTACCGTTAGATCTGGTTATGTCAGTGGATCTGCTGCTGCTCCCGCAACGACATCACTTGTGGCAGCGCTGACGCCAACCTTTGGTACACCAACGGCCACCGCTAATGGCTTTACCGTTCAGATTAGTAACTATGACGGCGTCAACTACACCTGGGCAGGAACTGCCACAGCAAGTGGCTCTGTCGCAATTAGCGGAAGCGGTCTTGTTACTGTCACCGGGGTTGCTGCAAATACAGCATCTACTGCAACTATTACTACTACCCGATCTGGTTATGTGGGTGGATCTGCAGCCGCTCCTGCAACAACATCTCTTGCTACACAGGCTGCATTGAGTTTGGTTTCAGAAACTGTTGTATACGGAAGCACTCTTTCACTCGTTGGATCAGGTGGATCTGGTTCAGGAGCTTTTACATTCACCAAAACATCCGGTACTTGCACACTAAGCGTTGCAACATTAACGCCTGGAGATGCTGGTTCACTTTGTACTATTACAGCTACAAAAGCTGCGCAGGGTCTTTACACATCTGCAAGTTCAGTCTTTACAATCACGGTTACACAAGCAGCGCAAGCAACGCTGACTAATACATCAACCCTTTCTAGAACTTATGGACCTGGGGCTGCTCTCTCTGTCAGTGGCGGAAGCGGAACAGGCACCGTCACATATGCCGTCACTGGATCAGGTGCCACCGCAACGGGCTGTTCCATAACTGGATCAACTCTGACCGCAACATCTATTGGTACATGTAAGGTCACGGCAACAAAGGCATCGGATACTAACTACGCCGCCGTAAGTTCTTCCGAATGGACCATGACTTTCACTGCGGCAGCAGCGCTAACGATTACAGCAGCAACATTGGCTTCAATTCAATTTGGTTCATCCACACCGGCAAGATCTTCCACAGCAAGCACCTTGGTTGGCTGCGGACGCAATCTCCTCACTGACTTACACATTTACTAACCAGTCTGGTACTGCCAGTTATTCATCGACTACTCCCCCAACTGCAGTAGGTAGTTATTACGTCGCTCCTTCTGCTGCAGTATTTAGTTCGGGCGGATCAGGTAACTACGCCTCTGTTACATATACAAGTGGAACTTACATAATTGCACCCGCAACCCTTAGCGCACCTACTGCTATTACTGCATCAACAGTTGCCGGCTCTTCAACATCACTGAAGATCGCCTTTACCAATGCAAATAATGCCACTAGTTACACAGCGCGCATCTATTTAGCATCTGATGGAACAACTCTTATTGCAACTGCCACCTCTTACACCTCAAATACTGCAATCACCGGACTAAGCGCTGGCACCGCCTATAAAGTCACGCTGACCTCTGTTGGAGATGCCAACTATGCAGATTCATCTGCCTCAGCTCTTTCTAGTCAGATAAGCACTCTCTCAGCCGCTGCTGCTGCCACTATCACTAGCCCAACTAGCATTAGTAAGACAGTGGGACAGAGCCATATCTTCTCTGCCTCAGGAACAACTGCCTCAGATGGCGGAACGCTGAGTTATCAATGGGAAAGTGCAACAGCTGCAGCACCTTCTACATACTCATCGATTGCAGGTGCTACAGGTGTCAACTACACAACTCCTACTCTTGCAATCGGTGATAACGGCAGCTCTCTATCGCGTGGTTGTTACCAATGCGATCAATGGCACAACTACTGCTGCAACATTCAAGTGCTGCAACGCTAACTGTTGCAAAGGCTCCGCTAGATCCACCTACTGCTATTACTCCATCAACTGTTTCAGGCTCTGCAACATCTCTGAAGATCGCCTTTACCAACGCATCTAATGCCACTAGTTACACAGCGCGCATCTATTTAGCATCTGATGGAACAACTCTTATTGCAACTGCCACCTCTTACACCTCAAATACTGCAATCACCGGGCTAAGCGCTGGCACCGCCTATAAAGTCACGCTGACCTCTGTTGGAGATGCCAACTATGCAGATTCATCTGCCTCAGCTCTTTCTAGTCAGATAAGCACTCTCTCAGCCGCTGCTGCTGCCACTATCACTAGCCCAACTAGCATTAGTAAGACAGTGGGCCAAAGCCATATCTTCTCTGCCTCAGGAACAACTGCCTCAGATGGCGGAACGCTGAGTTATCAATGGGAAAGTGCAACAGCTGCAGCACCTTCTACATACTCATCGATTGCAGGTGCTACAGGTGTCAACTACACAACTCCTACTCTTGCAATCGGTGATAACGGCACTCTCTATCGCGTGGTTGTTACCAATGCGATCAATGGCACAACTACTGCTGCAACATTCTAGTGCTGCAACGCTAACTGTTGCAAAGGCTCCCCTAGATCCACCTACTGCTATTACTCCATCAACTGTTTCAGGCTCTGCAACATCTCTGAAGATCGCCTTTACCAACGCATCTAATGCCACTAGTTACACAGCGCGCATCTATTTAGCATCTGATGGAACAACTCTTATTGCAACTGCCACCTCTTACACCTCAAATACTGCAATCACCGGACTAAGCGCTGGCACCGCCTATAAAGTCACGCTGACCTCTGTTGGAGATGCCAACTATGCAGATTCATCTGCCTCAGCTCTTTCTAGTCAGATAAGCACTCTCTCAGCCGCTGCTGCTGCCACTATCACTAGCCCAACTAGCATTAGTAAGACAGTGGGCCAAAGCCATATCTTCTCTGCCTCAGGAACAACTGCCTCAGATGGCGGAACGCTGAGTTATCAATGGGAGAGTGCAACAGCTGCAGCACCTTCTACATACTCATCGATTGCAGGTGCTACAGGTGTCAACTACACAACTCCTACTCTTGCAATCGGTGATAACGGCACTCTCTATCGCGTGGTTGTTACAAATGCGATCAATGGCACAACTACTGCTGCAACATTCTAGTGCTGCAACGCTAACTGTTGCAAAGGCTCCGCTAGATCCACCTACTGCTATTACTGCATCAACTGTTTCAGGCTCTGCAACATCATTATTGGTGCGTTTCACCAATACATCTAATGCTAGTTCCTACACAGCGCGCGCCTATTTAGCAGATGGAACAGAAGTGGGAGATGCAACGACCTCCTTCCTATCTGGATCGACAATTACGGGGTTAAGCCCTGGAACCTCGTATCAAATCACTGTTACTGCGATTGGAAATGCCAGTTATTCCGATTCCGCTCCTTCATCACTTTCTTCTTCTAGAACTACCCTAGATGGAGCCGTAAAAGCAACCATTACGAGTCCGAGTGCGGCCAGCAAATCCGTAGGACAAACACATGTCTTCTCTGCCTCAGGAACAACTGCTAGTGATGGGGGTACCTTGACTTACCAATGGCAGCTCTCCACAGATAGCGCCACCACATACTGCATCGATTGCAGGAGCCACAAGTATCAACTACACAACCCCTACTCTTGCAATCGGTGATAACGGTAATCAATATCGCGTGGTTGTTACCAATGCGATCAATGGCACCACCTTCGACTTTCGACTCTGACCCAGCAACTCTTACTGTTACTAAAATTCCGCTGGCAGCACCTACTGCTATTACTCCAACAACAGTTTCAGGCTCTGCAACATCTCTGAAGATCGCCTTTACCAATGCATCTAATGCCACTAGTTACACAGCGCGCGTCTATTTAGCATCTGATGGAACAACTCTTATTGCAACTGCCACCTCTTACACCTCAAATACTGCAATCACCGGACTAAGCGCTGGCACCGCCTATAAAGTCACGCTGACCTCTGTTGGAGATGCCAACTATGCAGATTCATCTGCCTCAGCTCTTTCTAGTCAGATAAGCACTCTCTCAGCCGCTGCTGCTGCCACTATCACTAGCCCAACTAGCATTAGTAAGACAGTGGGCCAAAGCCATATCTTCTCTGCCTCAGGAACAACTGCCTCAGATGGCGGAACGCTGAGTTACCAATGGGAAAGTGCAACAGCTGCAGCACCTTCTACATACTCATCGATTGCAGGTGCTACAGGTGTCAACTACACAACTCCTACTCTTGCAATCGGTGATAACGGCACTGTCTATCGCGTGGTTGTTACAAATGCGATCAATGGCACAACTACTGCTGCAACATTCAAGTGCTGCAACGCTAACTGTTGCAAAGATAATTTTGAGCACGCCATCACAGCCATCAGGTGCTGTAGTGCTCGGATCAGCAACATCGCTTACTGTCACTTTTACAAACGTTTCTAACGCTTCTTCATACAGCGTGCAAGTTTATGCCTCTAATGGAACAACAGAAGTTGGCTCTCTAATTACTGGGTTCTGTGTCCGGTAATACGATTACGGGACTCACCCCTGGCACTGGATATAAAGTTGCAGTCACCGCCATTGGTGATGCAATGTACGCGAACTCATCTCAATCCACATTGTCTGCTCTGATCACCACTAATAAAGCAGATATTTCTACACCTAGTGCGCCGACGGTAGTGGGCAACACAGATGTCCGTAAATACATCACTGCTTCTTGGACCGCGGTGGCCAATGCGACTTCTTATACTTTAAAACTTTATGACTCTTCAGGTTCTTCTTTGCTAGCAACTATTACATCAGTTAGCGGAACTTCTCGCGCCATTACAGATAGTGATTACGCATCTATGGCAGACCTAACCGGATATAAGGTGACCATTACCGCAATTGGCGATACTCAATATGCAAATTCAGCCGAGTCTACGAACTCATCTCTGGTTACTACGCGTATCCCAGATGCTGTAGCGCCCACAATTAATACTCAGCCAGTAAATACCAGCGCATCTTCTACGCAAACGGGCACTCTGAGCGTTGCCGCTTCAGCATCTGATGGCGGAACCTTGAGCTACCAATGGCAAACCTCCCTAAATGGGGGCTCAAGCTGGGCAAACGCTTCCTCAGGAAGTGGGGCAACGACATCTTCTTACACGAGCGCTACCTTGAACTCCACTGTAAGTGGGCGTCAATATAGAGTAGTTGTTACCAACACCAGAGGTACTACTACAGAGACAACTACTTCAAGTGGTGTGACTCTAACTGTTATCAAATCTAATCAAAGTGCACTGACTCTGACATCAATTACGGGCCGATTTACTACTCCAACCACCCTAACTGCCACTGGCGGTTCTACCAATGGATCGTTGAGTTACGCAGTCACTTCAGGAGGATCAGCGACAGGTTGTTCGATAACAACAGGTAATTTATCAACCGGCACTACCGGAACATGCAAGGTGATTGCCACCATGGCCGGAAACTCGGAATACAACTCAGTTGCCAGCGATACAACGACAGTGACATTTACTACAGCCGAGCAATCGAATACGGCAGTTCTGTCCTCTGCCGCTAGCATTGGATATGGATCTGCCACTGTGCTAACGGTCGGAGTTGCAACCGCTGGAACCGTAGAATTCTTGCAAGAGGGTAGAACGATCCCTGGCTGCAGCAGCATTAGGGCAACCGTTACTACAGCTGCAACTTGTAACTGGAAACCTTCACGCCTTGGTGCTCACCAGAGTCGAAGCAATCTTTAGGCCAACAAGCAATGCATTTGCGCAGGCATCGACTAATATCATGAGCATCTCTGTTATTCCACGTGGCTAGCGGCTATATAAGATGCAACGATAAGCAATTATTCTTAAAGTTTAAAATTTTGAGCAGAAAAATATTAAGAATCTTGGTGAGGGGTGCTTTCCATAACAATTGAGTAGCCATTCCTGGCATCAGCGAATCCGCCAATCGCATCTTGCCCACTGTTTGGACCACTAGTCACCGGGCTTGGATTAAAGAAAATAGTTACTTGATTATCATCAGGGTCCATCCGCCAATAGGTCATTGGATTATCACCGTTCCAATTAACATCTCCATTTGCGTCAGTAGGTAGCACCTCCCCAGTTGACTGTAGGTTATTGACCGTAGTCACGGCAACAAAGCCTGTAGCTGTATCCGGGCCAAGAAGGGTGAACATATCTGCGAAATATCCATTGCTTGTCACTTTGCCAGGTGAGTTGGTTAGATCTTGAAACCAGAAACGCACTGAAGTAATTAAGCGACCATCTGCAGCAACTGATACTGGTAATACCCCACCGTTTTGATCTCGAATCGTGATCGTTAAATCTCGCCCAGCACAATTCTCAGATATTCCGGTCAAAGTAACTTCATTGTAGGTAAACTTCGTTTGCGTTTCAGAGTTTGCAAAACTTTGCAGGGGTATGGCAGTCATGCCATCGGGATCACATCCTGTAAATACAATAACGCCTGTACCAAACTCAACAGCTGAAGTCTCTTGTCCAGTTAGCGTAATTAAGGCACCGACTGCCAAACCAAGTGAAGCAATTGCTGAAATAATTCCGGTCAGTAAAAGACCTTTGGGAAATTTGCGCTTCTTATTATTTCTTTCTTCAATTTCAAAGAGACTCATTGCGCTATAGGCCGAAGACGCCTAAGAGAGTTCCGATGAATGGGAAGACCATAATCAGGGAACCTTTCACCTTCTCATTAGGAACGCGGTTAAATGCACCAGTCGTTGATACATCTATAGAATCAGAATTCACATTGTTTACGATTGCCACCGCTGGATCGAGCGCCGATTTGTCCAGGACTACCAATACCCTCTCGCCCACACTTATTTTAGACTGGTGCCAATAGACAACGATGCTAGATTCTGCGCTGCCGAGGGCATTTTTTAGCCCTGATTTTGGATGGTCTACACGTAAACCTAGGGCAAACAAGATGACTCCAAGTATGGCGGCAAAAACGATGCCACGCTTAACGTTATCGCTCATCTCTCGCCTTCCCTAGAAATTTCAAATACTCGTACTCTGAGAATACCTTTCAAGGCGCGTAAATACAGATAATTAAGTGTTTTCGCGACTATTTATTTCTTGGGGGCCTTTTTAATCGCTTTTTTCCGGGGCGTCGCACCAGGTTTGATCGCAACATGGCCTTTGCCAAATGAGGCCGAATTAGCGGCTTTGGTAGTAATCGATGCCAGCCATTGATCTATATCGATGCTGTCTCCATAATCTGGCGTCGATTTTGGAGAAGCTTTTCTATTGATTGAACTAGCACCCTTTATCGATTTTAACTTTAAAGTCTTTAGCGCAGAGATACTTGCCGATAGATCAAAATTTCGCAGAGCTTTAAAAAGTACTTTCAGACCGCGCAGAAGCAAACTCTTAGCCACCACTAGAGACTTTTTGGCGATCTTCACGCCAGCGTTGGTGGAATTTCTATCCGCTGTAACCACCTCACTGGAAGGGTCACTTTCAAGCGCTAGGTGCCTTGGCATCGATAATTAAATTCTTGCGCACATCTTTGCGCTTCTTAGCTTTGGGCTTACTTTGAATATTTAAAAGCCACTTCAACATTGCTAATGGATAACCAACTATGCGAAGGGCAACGCCAGCAGTTGAAGCAAGGGCTGACTCATCTTGCACTAGGCCCGCTTCTTCTTCAATTTCAGCGCTCGACATTCCAAACATCATGCGGTTTGTTCGTGAATCAGGTCGTCCTACACCGCGCCATGTTGCAACTTCGATTACGGTTCCTTGCCCCATCTTTCCGATGACAAGTTTTTGGCCATCCGGCAAATCAATCACTAAAGCAGAATCGGATATTGGAAGAGGGACTCGCGAGACAATAGGTTTATCTGGAAGATTGTTATTTTTACTTGCCATCACTATTGCCCCCTTCTTCCATGAACACTCACGATAACTGGAAAGCAATAATGGAATCTAAATTTGTTAAGTCCATAGTGCTCAAATTCGGATTACACGTGAGGGGAACCAGAAGTCCTGTTTCCCCATATCTCAAATTATACTCAGGTCTTGCTATATAAAGATCGGCTCCAGCGGGATCGGGCAGCGTAAGTACCGTACAAGTGAAGTCTTGATGGGATGAATCTGCAGCAGTTGTCGAGAGGGTAACGTCTAAACGCTGGCCCTTACAGTCAGAACTTAAATTTGAGACCTTAATTCCATCTAGGAGGAATCTGCGATTTACGGTATCAAAGTGACTGAGCATTCCCACCTCTATTGCATCATCGCAGCTGGTCACAGAAGCGCTGCCGCGACCAATTGAAATAGTTCCAGTTCCTGTAGTTGTTCCGCTACATGCATAACTAATATCTGCATTTGCTGCAATAAATTTTGTTCCGCCTTGCGGACATCTGGGATCAGCTCCAGGTGCGAGTTGAATAACAGCAACTGCAGCACCCGGTGCACCGTTGGCACCACGAGCACCCGGTGCACCGTTTGAACCTGCTGCACCGCTGGCACCAGGCATTCCTGCTTCACCGCTCGCACCAGGTGGACCTGCTGCACCGCTCGCACCAGGTGGACCGGTTAAACCGATTGGCCCTGGCGCGCCCGCAATACCTGGCGCGCCCGCCAACCCATTCATGCCAACAAATCCATTCTTGCCGGCAACTCCTGCAGGTCCAGCTTTACCCTCAATGCCAATAGTAAGAGCAAGGATTTGATTGAGATTTGTACCAGTGCCAATCTCGTATCCGAAAAGTAGATTATCAAATTGGCTAGCGTTTGCAGATTTAGGACTGGCTAATTGCGTAAGCCCAGTGGAAATGAGAAGTACGCTAAGAAAGAAAAGTATTTTCTTCATGGCTGTAAGCCCACTTCTCTAGCGCCATCTGCTGAGTGTTGTAGATTCTCAGAAATGTCGTGGAATAAACTAAAGAGCGTGTGCAAGAGGGCCAAGCCAAAGCTTGCAGCCATCATTATTAAAGCCTTGTCACTAGTTTGAAATGGAAGTTTTTGAATATTAAAAAACAGTATTGAAACAGCGGCAGTCATTGCAAAAGCCTCATAATAAATATTTCGTCTCCAAAGCCTCTTGAAAAGCAGGTGTGAAGAATTAATGCGCAGGGTAAGTGAACCAAATAACAGTAGAGCTATGAAGGCTGAAGTTATGGAAATTGGTAGATTTTCGGTAACAATGTAAGTGGATAGGCCCAAAGCAGCTCCGATACAGGCGACCCATCTGTGAGAGATTCTTAAATCAAGATTGAAAACTTCAAGCACTAAAGAATCCTTCTGATCTCCGCGTAAAATCCTGTTATCTAGCCATTCTCGCAAGAAGATTTTAAGCAGGAAGCAAAGGCTAAGTGCCGCTGATAAAGCCATTAGGTAGGGGTGATGCTTGGGTGCGTGCAGAGAAATGCTCGCCACGAAGAGCTGTGATGCATAGAAAAATAAGCCCACAATTGCAGATGTAGTGGCAAGTAAGGAGAAGCTCTTGAGCGATGCCTTTGAGGTACCCGTGATCTTTGGATAGTCCCGCTCAGTGGCGAGGTAGAGCAAATTGCCAAAGAGGCTGGGCATAATCCAGCAAAGCGCTAAACTCGAAATCACAAGGAACTCTCGTAAGTTAGAAACATTGGCGGTTACGATCTGACCCACTGCAAATCCAACGATTGCAAAAATTCCACTGTAGGCATCAAGCATGCCTACGAGGGAGATCGCAGCCAAGGCGTAAATGGGTATGTTCGGCATCTGATCATGTGTGGAATAACCAGATTGCAGACCTAAGCCAAGGCCAAGAATTGGAAATAGCGTCCATAGTAATGGAGAGATTTTGTGAAGGAATGTGTCATCGCAGATCAAGAGGAAACGAAATATGGATGGCCTAAAACTATTCATTGCTCCAGTGCGCATTAAATAGGCAGGATAAAGAATTCGGGGAATACTTTTCTCGAGAAGTAGGGTTCGGCTTTCGGCCGCTGTTTTCTGACGCGGGAAATTTAAGTATTTATATTTGCGCCCTCGGGCAACTGAAAGCACGGTTGTAACAAAGACCAACGCTAAGAGTAGAACTGAAAAATCTTTTGGTACCTGAGTTATGCTGTAACGATCTAACTCAATGATTTTTACCTTTGCTACCAATGAACCATTTGGGCTGGTATCTCCAAATACATAAATTTCGTACTCACCCAAAGGAGTATTTTCTGGAAGGAAGGCTGAGTAGACAATGAATCCATCGGCGTTGGGTTTGCTCGCTTTAAAATCCCGAGCAGGTATTCCTATCCGAACTAACTTAACTTGCCAAGAATTATCGCCTTGGCCTTGCCCGGCCACAACGTTCTGTTCTCTGCCTCGCTCCCACGTTAAATAAGGAATATCTGCTGCATATAAGGAAGGTATCCCGAAAGAAGCGTGAAGAGCCCTGCTAGAAGCAAAGTTATGGCGGTTTTCTTACTCATTCTTTAAGGCATCAATAATCAACCAGAGACCAAAGATGACCGGCACCGTAATAAGTAAGGCCCGTGGAGTTAAGAAACGTCCGATCAACGGGATTACAAAAATTATGACTCCCGTAATATCTGGAGTCTTGGGACGTTGCGTATCAGGATTAGGGTTGTTATCGCCTTTGACAATGAAGCCTGTCTCGGCATCTCCGCCAATAATGCGGTGAGAGAAAATACCTACTGCTGTGCCATCAAAGCGCCGTCCGACATAGGCAACGACGCTGCCCACCTTTGGCGCTAGGTTACTTGGTGGCGTGGTGATGATGATGTCCCCTGGATTAATTGCTGGGGTCATGGAGCCGGTTAAGACAACGCGTGCTTTGACGGTGCCCGAAAATGAGAAGACTGCGAAGGTAAGAAGGGTAAAAGCTAATACATAACCAGACCAACGAAAAAGAGCTGAGATACGCGAATACATGACTCGTGGGCCCGCCGCGATGCGTTCTTCAGGTGCTTGGACGAATAGGCTAGATTTAGTCTCGACAACATTATCGCCAGCAATAAGGTAAGTGTGTTCTCCACTGGAATCTGAAACGGTTATCAAAACATTAGATTCAGGAACCTGTCCCACATCTTCAATCCAGAGCTCGGTCGCCCCTAGTAAATGTGGATAGTGATGGCTCTTGCGGTGATGATGATGTGCCTCACTTGATGACCGCCAATCCTTCTTAGCACTACATAATTTCTATTCAATAAAGAACGACCCGCCCTAGTTACCTAGAGCGGGTCGTTCTTTATACCAACCTATATTTCTAACTATGAAGTGACTGTCGTTGACCATATACCGGATCGGTGCCAGAAGTTTCAACTGTGATTTTCTGTACTGCGCCTGCAATAACTCCGTAATCGAGCACCAAGTGCTAGAGGTCTTACCGAGTGTTACCGTCGCCGTCATGCTGGCTGAATCAGCCCCAGTCATTGCACATGCTGCGCCTGCAGCATCGGCAACCGGTGTAGCCACTGCAGTGAACTTTAGCTGTACCATGTATGCTCCGCCATCAGCTATCGCCAGAGAAATACCATAGGTTGTAGCGAACGTAAGCCTGCTCCTGCGACTCCGCCATTTACCGTAGGTGGTGTGTAATTCCAACCCAAGTAAAGGGCGTTTGCAGATGAGCCACCCTGAGCATAATTTGTTGCTAGAGAGTCACTTGTTGTGTAAGCCTTGAGAATTAACCAAATCGCCGCCACATCCTGGCGTTACACCGTCACTTGACTTCAAGGTTGATGTCTAATGCACTAATGGATGATAGATCGCATCTGGAAATTCGCGGATGATCCAGAAGTTTGCGTGTCGTTCACATAAGTAGTTCCAGGTGTAACCGTTAGCGAACTGTCGCAAGCAGTAGTTGCGGCAACGCCTTGACCGAATTCAACGGTCGCTCCGGTATTGATCGAAACGGTAGCTGCAAGCGTTGAGCCTATGCCCATAACACCGGCAAGTAGTCCAATACCCAAGACGACCTTAAACTTCTTCTTGGAGGGACGGGCAGACGGTTCTTGTGAACCACCCAAGTTTAAAATCTCCATCTGTTCTTCCTCCTAAGGGGAAAGTGCCTTTCGTGGAGCTCACGCTTTGTGAATTCCTCAACCAGGCTTAATCCTGAGGTTTGTGCCTCATAGATACCCTGTTGTTCTTCTTGAGAGTTATCAAAGCAGTACCTGCCGATGCGATGCAAGGACAGGCCACTTAGCACTCACGCTCAAAAAAAATTCTTGAGCGAAAACCATTCGGGTTTTACGCGCTTTTTTGCCTCAATATGCTCATTTTGAAGCCTTCGGCATTGGGTAGACGCTGCAAAAGGTGAATTCAGGTTTAAGCCAGAGGGGCAAAGCTGAGTCGTTGTAAATACTTTGAAAAGGCTTTTGCCGCTAATTATTATTGCAAGAAGTGCTAAAAACAGTGCTCTGCTTTAATAATTTGATCTCTTGCATTTAGCGAGTTGGATTATTGACCGTTTCAACAGTCGTTCTGCCGATTGATTGCCCATTGATATTTACAACAGTTGCTGTTGGATCGAGGTAGAAAGTGACATCAGCATTGGTTGTTGAAAGATCAGAGCCATCATAAATAGATGTGCCGGAGACGTTTAGAGAGACTGCAGAGGCCATAGCGCTGGATACTGCAGCGCCTTCGCCGGTCAAGTAAGTCAGCGCCAGGGCCCCAGAATCGCTGGTGCTAACGGGTGCATCCACATTAGGAAGAACTATTTGAATTACGTGGGCATCGGTTGTTGGACCAACTGCCAATTCGGCGCCGACGGTGTCAATGAGGCGCACGCGCAATTTCTTTCCCTTACATGAAATTAGATCAAGGTTAGAGATGGTTATTCCGCGAACTCTAAAGAACCCCGCCGAGGCATCTGTTGGGGTTGGCGATGAATGCCACTCTTCGCCGATAGCTGCATAAACGGTGGGATCACACGCCACCGCTCGCTGTGAGCCTTGACCAAATTCAAGGGCGCCTGTTCCCACGGTCACGCTGGCGGCAAAGGTGGAGAGAACAAAGGGAACGACACCTGCGAGTATTGCGCCGACTAATATTTTATTTCGGTGTGTTCTACGTCCGCCGCCAAAGCCAGAATCCACTCTGCCACTTAAAGGAGACTGCAAACCCTTCGGCATCGGGACTCCTTATCTCTCTAGATAGCTTCAGGAAGGGGAAATTGCATCTGATGACCTGTAACTTTACCTGTGAGCGGTCAGGAAACCCTTGATTGACGCTAGAAACACAGAGGTTTTTCAACTGATTTAACGTTGCAAAACCGATCTTTAACCTTTAAGAGTTATAGCTTTCTTGATTAAATTCTGACCTAATTCAAGAGATCGCAAATAAATTATGAGTGTATTTGCTGGTGAAGCTTGCCCACAATGCACCGGATCCAATGATGGAGCGGTCAAGGCTGTAAGTCTCAGGTTGAGATAAAGGCCACCGAGTGGTCCTTTGGTACCAGCAAGGCGCATGCCGCCGTAACTATTGAGGATTGCCACCACTTGATCGGTGGTGCCTGAAATCAATAAATCTGAGGTCAAGTCGCCATTTGCTAGGCGCTGGCCATTAAAAAGTGAGTCACTGGCATTTTTGGTATAGATATCAAATCTGATATTAGTTGCCTGAATACATACAAGTAGATATTGGGGACCAGAAATATTGACGCCCGGTAGCGAGCGAAAAAGCGCACGCGGGTCCACGGGAAGTACCGAAGGAAAATTGATTTTCATAACTTGGTTGGCAACTGCAGCCGGTGTTGGTGATGCACTAGCCGTGGCGGATTCACTTTTACTGGCTCCACCACTAGTGCTTGTTGAAGCAGATGCGCTCGGTGATGGAGTTGAAGTACCCGGCGGGATTATCGAGTCACTGGCTGGAGCTGTTTGAGAATCAGATGGCGATGGTGCCGGAGCAGGAGAATCCATGGGAAGTGGAGAAGTTAACTCTGGGGCAGGTGTATTTTCATCCGCGATTACCGGTGCAACAATCGTTAGCACTAGACCGATCGAGACCAACGCCAGAAAGCGCAGGAACAATTTTTGCGGAGTTTGCGCATGTGCAATTCGACTCGCAAAATGGCGGCGTGGAAAACGTGGTCGACTCGACCGTTTTCTGATTTCCATCTTTCAAGCCTACCGCGCAGATAATCAGGCTGGTCTTGCCAGTTTGGGCTAAATAGTGAGTATCAACCGAACAAGAGCAAGGCCGTGACCTTGTCCATTGTTTGAATATCCCTAAACTCAACTTCTAGTCCAATTCCCCTAACTTGGAGCGTCATGGCATCAGATTTTCGTACGCGCGTGCTCGTTGCAGAAGATGAAGAGTTCACACTCAATCTTCTGCGCGACATACTTACCGATGCCAAGTTTGAGGTCAAGGCGGTTAATTCGGTGGCCGAAGCCATTGAGGCTGTTGCGAACTTTGACCCGCATGCAGTTATCAGCGACCTGAATTTTGGGATCAACGCTCCCAGTGGGGCAGATCTGCTCAACTATCTAGAAGAGGAACACCCATGGATAGGCAAGGTTATTTTGACCTCACATGCCTCGCCAGCTTTGGCCCTTCCGCGTGGAGTAACCCTGCCTAAGAACGTTACTTACATGGTGAAGTCAGAACTTCAGTCCATCTCTTCTCTTAACACGGCCATTAGAGAATCCATTGCTAACACAAATACATTAGCAACTCGCCCCGTTCTGGAGCAAACACGTATTGTTATTAGCAGTACTCAAGGCGAAATTCTGCGGCTGATGGCTGATGGATATACAAATTCTGCAATTGCAGCGCGACGCGGAACATCACTTCGCGCAACCGAAACTCTGGTCCAGCGCACCTTTGCCACCTTGGGGCTTAAGAGCGATGATGAATATAACCCTCGAATTCTTGCTGTTCGTATGTGGCAAGAGGACAAGATTGTTCTACGCTAGGTCGTAACGTCTAAATCTTTTTAAAGCGACTTAGGATTATCAAATGAGGTGCGAAAACTTCAATCTATCCAATGACCGCAAAATGGAATATCTGTTTACTGCTTAGGTGGTTGCATAGGAAGACCTGGTTGAAATGGATCTAGCGGTTGACCCGGTTGATTTGGAGTTCCAGGTTGTCCTGGTCCCATTGGCTTCATCTGATAACCACTTGGGCATTGCACGGGTGATTTACCTGTAACTTGTTTTGATTCAGCACCTTTTGTACAGGTAATAGTTATGTCAGCGTTTGGATCAAATTGTGGTGCTGGCCCATTAGGTTGTGGTTGCCCCGGTTGATTTGGAGTTCCTGGTTGATTTGGAGTTCCTGGTTGTCCAGCAGGTGCTTGCGGTGCCGGCATATCTGCAGGTGCATTCGGTTGTTGCGCCGCAGGTTGTGCAGGAGCTGACGGCGCTTTTACTGGTGTTGCCGCGCTCATTTTGTAACCTGCCGGACATTGTGGCTTCACACCAGTCACTGTTTTCTTTCGTTGTTCCTTTTGTGCAGGTTACGGTCACTTGAACTTGTTGAGCGGCAGGAGCGGCGGAGTTTTGCATTTTGTATCCACTTGGACACTGTGGTTTAACACCGGTAACTAATTTCTTAGTGCTTCCCTTAATACATGTAATAGTTACTTTTCCGGCTGCAGGAGCAGGGGCTGCTCCTTGATTGCCGCTGTTGCTAGGAGCTTTAGTGGCAGCTGAAGTGGATTTGGCCCATCCATCTAGCTTTACGCTGACAGTTGGAGGTGCACCTGTATACATGAAGTTATCGGCGTGCAAGTTAACCCACTCTTTATTGGAACCAAGCGCCACCGTTGCGGTCTTTTTCTCCCCCGAACCATCGTATGTAACTTCAATATTTGCATACGCTGGCAACTTTTCCATTCCATATACACACTTGATCAGATCTGCCCGCATCGTAAATGCATAGCGCCCAACGTTCTCGGTTTTGCCATCGGGTTTATATGTAGGAGCTGCAATTTTGTAGGCAAGAGCGCCTTCATTGCCATCCCATTTCGGCGATCCAGGCTCGTATACGGAGGCATTACTCGTAACTATCCCCTGCACGCCATCAGACTTTTGGCAAGATGTTGCAAAACTTTGAGCACCGCTAGAAGTTGTATTTAAGCGCCAAGTTAAACTATTTGTTAAAGCAGTGTTATTAAATAGCGTAGCCATTGATGAGTAGTAGCGGACCGCGCTCTGATCATCTGGATCAACTCCTGCAATATCTAAATTCTTACCAACACCTGCAGTTAAGCCGCGCCGCGACTCATCTAAATACCTGGAAACAGCACCAGTATTTGCAAGCCACTTGCCAGTCATAATCTCCTCAAGTGGGCTTGCCTCAACAATTAACTCTGAGTAGTCATCATTGTAATTTTCAGTATAAGCAACTGGTTTTTCTAAGCGGCCATTGAGCCAGCCGGTGATTACCTTTGGAATTCTCAAATCAAGGGCAAATCGTAGATTCGAAGCAAAAGCGATTCTTTGATAACAAACCCCAGTATCAACAGCTAAGCATCCAGTTTCTCCAGCACCTTCAACTAACATCGCACTTTCAAATTTCTTCACCGGATAAATCGATAGGCGAAGACTTTTTTCGGAGGCATCCCAAGTTGACACACCATTTGGTCTATTAAATAGCGCACTTACTAAACCAAGAATCAGGTAATCAGTGCTCTTGCCACCATCGTTGATTCTCCAGATCCAAGGTCCGTCAGAGCCTGGGTAACCTGAATTTGTTTTAGAGTTGAAAGTAGATGCCCAACCCGGACTTGTCTTGCTATAAATTCTGGTTACCGGATCAGCTTTGACCTTTGTGCCATCTTCTTTAACTAGGGTCAAACTCTTAACGCATGCCGCTATCTGCCTGGCATCACATGACCCCATCGCCACGTCGTATTTGATTTGTTGAAAAGATGAATCAGCTAGTGCAGATACACACTTTGGGTCATCAGGTGTAAGGCAAGTTATGGCACCGCCTGCACCTGCTTGCCCAGCGCTCTGTTTTTCCAATGAGATATATGACTTGAAATTAACTTGGTTCTGATCGAAGTAGACCATGGCGTTATTTGAAGAACTTGGTTCAATCGCACGCAGAATTGAGCGGGCATCCTTAATTACTTCAGGATCTTCAGGCGGGGTAAATGCTGGACCATTAGGGGCTGCAGAACCTGGCTGAACCGGATCAACGGCGAAAGTCGATGTTGGTAATAAGGAAAGTAAAAGACCTGAGGTCAACAGAACAATTGACACTTTTCGCCATGAAAACATCACGTTGCCTATTGTAGAAGCGGGGTCAGCCATTGACTAGACCTAGGCTTAAAACTTACTTCTTCTTAAAGCCTGCGGGGCAAACTGGCTTCACTGCAGTCACCTTTTTTGAAGTCTTTACCCTTTACGCAGGTGATGGTGGTTTTCGCTCCCACGGCACCCGCCTGAGTGATTTTCATCTTGATTGTCGGCGATGAGAATCCAAAGCCATATGCACCCATACGGAAGAATCCATTTTTCTCATTAATGATGGTTGTGGCAACTTGTGCTTGGCCATCGTTGCTTAATACAGAAACTGTTGCCCCAATTGGAGCTTTTGAGAATCCATAGAGGCAACGCGCAACGGTTGAGTTAAGAACCAAGTCATAGGTTCCTGAAGTTAACGTGCCATCTGGTTTGGTGTGAGGGGATGCAACCTTGTAATCCAGCGTTCCTTCAGATTTATTGAAAGCTGGTGCGCCAGATGAAAAAACACTCGCATTGGTAAATACCAAACCAGCAAGAGAATTAACGCTCGCCGTACATTTCGAAAGTTCTGATGCTGTATCACTTGCTAGGTTTAGCGTTTGGAAGCTCCACTGGCTAGGCATCGCTACCGCTTTATCACCGAGGAATGGCATCCATGACAAGAATTCATCTATTCCAAGAGCGTCATACTTGTTGCTGTGACCTTTAAGAATTGATACAGATTCAAATGGTTCTTGCCGACTCGTGCCGGCATAGAGACCTCCGCCGCGATCCTTTTGATATCTCTCCTGCATTTCTGGGGTCAAATCTGAATTCTTCGTCCAGCCAAATACGATCGGAACCTTTACTGGCTCAGCAAGAATTTGCACTTTGATTGAGCCGCCGTTGACAGCAGTTGTTACAGATACTTCTGGATTTGCCATACGTCCATAAAGCCAACCGTTGAAGCCCTTAGACATGTTAAGGGTAATTCCAAAAGAGTAGTTTGTAGGAAAAGGTTGCGACTTTATACAAATGGTTCGAGTTGCCATCAAACATCTGTCATCTGTTATAAATCCAGATAAGCTCGCGTTCATTGTGTCCGTACCTGGGCCTATCCGCTTCCCAACGTAATTGTTAGGGTCCAAATTTGGTCCACCAGGAGTGAATTGTCCTGTTTCTACCGTAACCGGATAAAGGCTGTTAGTTAGTTGATCAAGAACAAATCTATTTGATGTCCCTGCGTCGCGATGCGTATAAAAATCAGATTTAACCAGATACAAATCTCCGGCTGAATGTGCGGCGCTAGGTATCGAAACAACCAGCGGGTTTCCACCATTTGGTAAACCGATTGCTGGATCCCCCTTTACTGCAGCGTCAAAGCTTTCAGTTAACTCTGGTCTAGGGGTAAATGAAGTTGAAACAGCACCAGTAGTTAGATTCTTGGTGGTTATTCCTGCAATGCAATCAACTTCGGCTGAGTTTGCGCAGGGAGTTAAATTCATATCAGCTAATTGAAAAGTGAAATTTACTGGGCACTTCTCCATGGATTTACATCTTGCCATTCCAGTAATTACCTGATTTTCAACTTTGAAAGTCGCTACGTTAGTCCAGAATCGAGCAAGAGCTCTTGAGTTATTAACTAGGTATCCGGTGTATCCAGGACCTGGAGGATTTACTACTTGAAATTGCTCATCAATTTCACCTACTGCTTGGGCTGTGTTGATCACTGGAGCGGTAGAAAATGCAATTGAAAAAACTGAGATTAGAATTGCCAATTTGTGGACACGGAGAAACTTCATAGATCGACCTTAGCGGGACTGGCCATGATCACTATATTTCTCAAGGTGAATTCTTTACTATTTCTTCTTGTAACCAGTCGGGCAGACCGGCTTCACTGCAGTCACCTTTTTTGAGGTTTTACCCTTTACGCAGGTGATTGTGGTTTTCTTGGCTGCTGCAGGCTTAGCCATGGGAGTAGCAATTGGTGTTGGAGCAACAACCGGCTTTTCTGCCTCCTGCATCAATTTAACTCGAACAGTTGGCGCAGAAAATGTGAAACCGTTCGCTGACAAGTAAAGCCAGCCATTCTTTTCATTGACTGTAGTTGTAGCTACTTGAGCGGTTCCATCGGTAGAGATAATGCTGACCGTTGCTGAGATAGGTGCTTTGGTGAACCCATAGATACAGCGTGCTGCCTCGGAACTGAGAACTAAATTGTAATTACCAACATTCGCTTTCCCTGCTTCATTCAAGTGTGGAGAAGTAACTTTGTAGTCCAGCGACTGAGCCTCTTTGTTGAATGTGGGTGGTGCAGAAACATACATACCTGCATTTGTTGTGACGATTCCGGTCAAGTTTTTGGCATCACCAAGACATTGTTGGATGATTTCACCGGAACTAAATACCTCAGATTTGCTGAGAGTGTGCGCAATCCAAATTGATTTATCGCCAATAGATTGGTCCTTGGCAATCTCAAGCCACCATAAATACTCTTTAAAGGTTTCTGCGGTGTACTGATCAAATGTTTGGAGAAGCTGAACATTGTCTCGGGTATTTCCTAATCCATCTTGATATGTGAAAAACCCTCCCCAGTTTGTCATTCCATAAAGATAATCACGCAAGCCTTTAGGCATGTCTGTGTTCTTGACCCACGTGTTTAGGACAGGGACTGCAACTGGGCCAGCTTCAACTGAGAATAATTGTTGCCCGGCTGCATCAGTTTCAATTTTTATCAAAGGATCAAGTAGGCGTCCATGCATGAAACTGGTAATCGGGATACTCGTACGGATTTCAAGTCTGTATCTGACATCTTTGGGAAGCGGCCAACTAAGGGCGCATTCTCCGTCTACAGAGCCGGTTGATTGGCATCCAAAATTAGTGCCGTTCCACCAGGTTCGAACTTTATCCACCACGATGTTAAATTTCTGTGCGTTTTGAACTTTACTTTTCGAAATTGCAAAAATTCCCATATCGAATTGTTGAGGAGAAAGCGGGGACTTGCTTCCAAAATAGACATTTCCGTTATGGAAATATCTGGGGAAGACCATGAATTGATCGCCACCTTGGTGGCTTAATCCATCAAAAGTCCAGAGGGAGGGTAAACCGCCGTCTGGGATATTTAGTGTCGCATCCCCCTTAAAGGCGTACTCATTTGATTCCGGATAATTCTGGGAAAACTTTCCGGTTATTTCCTTGCCACCTTTAATTGCAGTAACGCCTACAACGCAGTTCGTCTCGGTACTTGATTTGCAGGCTCCCAGAATTGCGTCATACCAAATATTGTCTGCGTTGCTGCAATTTACATCCGAGTATGCAGTGCAAGTTTTAGCATCTTTTTGAATCCATTTTCCATCTTTATTTTCAAAATAGAAACCAATTAAATTTGATTGCCGTGTAGTTAAAAGAAATGAATCTTCAACTAATACTCCGGTATATCCACCCACGTTCTTGACGGAAGGTCCTTGATCATAAAACTGTTCGATTGGCTTGGTATCCGCAGACGCAATATTTGGCACAATCATTGATAATGATGCAATCACGATTATTGCGGCCTGAAACTTGCGCATTAAGGGCTCCCCAGCAGATATAGGACATAACGGTATCTAGTGTTACACCGCTTGCATAAGGCCTTTTTATGCGTGGCGGCTAGGCAGATTTGCGTTGGCAACGCGGACAAAAGTGCGATGAACGGGCTCCAAAGATGATTCGGCGAATGGGGCTTCCGCACCTTGGGCACGGCTCATCGGTTCGGCCATAGGCGGCCAAGGATTGCTCAAAGAATCCGCTTTCGCCATTTACGTTGATGTACAAGTCATCGAATGATGTGCCGCCCTTGGCTATCGCTTCTTGCATTACTTCGGTAGCAAAATCAATGATCGATGCAATCTTCTTCTTTGATAAATCAGCGGTCGATATTTCAGGGTGGACCTTGGCTCGCCAGAGAGTCTCATCGGCATAGATGTTTCCAACTCCACTCATGATCTCTTGGTTCAAAAGTGCGGTTTTTATTCGGATATTTCGTTTAGCGAACTTGTTAATGGTTTCGGTGTGATCGAAATTCGGATCAAAAGGATCTTTGGCGATGTGCTGGGCAGACGATGGAATTCCGTCAGTGGTTTCTTCAACAGAGACCCAACCAAAGGTGCGCTGATCGTTGAAAACTAGTTCTCGCTTGCGCAGCTGTTTGGATAAATCGAACTTGGCACGGACATGTTTGGCTGCGGGGCGGTTATTTACATGTATTAAGAATTGCCCGCTCATGCCGAGGTGCGCAACTAATACTTGTGGGCGATCAAGAACAAACCAGAGAAACTTACCGCGCCGGTTTAAGTCGATTATTTTGGCACCGTTTATCGATCTTAAGGGTGCTATTGATTCAGGCTTGAGTGCTCGTGGATGCAGATCGTGCGCCGAGGTTATGGTGTAACCCTTTACGAGTTTTACTAGCCCGCGGCGAACGGTTTCAACTTCTGGAAGTTCTGGCACAACTTAACCTTTATTGATCACGCTAAGGGCTGCGAGTGCGCTGTCATAACCTTTATCTTCTTTGCTGCCAGGCAATCCCGCACGCGCAGTGGCTTGTTCGAGGTTGTCACACATTAAAACGCCGAAACCGATCGGCTTGGAGCGAGATAGAGAGACGTCCATGACTCCTTGTGTTACGCCTTGGCAGACGTAATCAAAATGTGGGGTATCGCCGCGTAGAACCAAGCCAACAATTACGGCAACATCGAAGCCTTCATCAAAAGCTAATTGCGCAGCTAGTGGGAGTTCAAAAGAGCCTGCAACAGTGCGAGTCACTGGATTGTTAATTCCGGCTGCTTTAAAGCCGCGCACAGCACCTGCAACGAGCGCGTCACAAATTTCGGGATGCCAGGCAGCAGTTACGACAACTGCTTTCAGGTGTGGAAGTTGTGGAATCTTAATATCGGGTGCATGGCCAGCCATTAGAGCGCTCCTAACGCGTGATTGAGTTTATCTCGCTTGGTTTCTAAGTATTTCTGATTATGTTTATTGGCAATTACCTCAAGAGGTGCAACTGTCACTTCAATTCCTGCGGATCTAATCGCAGATATTTTCTCTGGATTATTAGTTAATAGCGTAAGGCTAGTGATTTTTAGACGGTGCAGAATCTCTGCTGCATCTTCATATGTGCGATCATCAATTGGTTGGCCGATAGAAACATTTGCTTGAACGGTATCCTGTCCTGAATCTTGTAGTACATAGGCGCGAATCTTTTCCGCCAATCCAATACCGCGGCCTTCGTGATCGCGAATATAGATAATGTAGCCGTGGCCGTTTTCTTCAATTAATTGAATTGCTTCTTGTAGTTGTGGCCCACAATCACAACGCTTGGAACCAAAGACATCTCCGGTTAAGCATTCTGAATGAACCCGGACTAGTGGTTGGTTCTTTGGAGAGTCAGCAAATTTAAGGATTGCGTGTTCGGCACCCGTTGGAGAGATATAGGTAGAAATCTGCCATTTAGCGTTTTCTAGCGGAAGGTTTGCCCATTCCATTTTCGAGACTTCAATATTCTTCTTTGCAGGAAGTGCGCGAGCTAATTCATCGATTGAGATAATTTCCAAGCCGTGTTGTTTGGCAAACTCAGTGATTTGCCCACCGCGCATCATCGAACCATCGTCATTTACTAATTCAGATAAAACTGCACTGGGGTTGGAACCAGTTAACTCGCATAAAGCCATACTTGCTTCGGTATGACCGCGACGCTCGTGAAGACCGCCGGGCGCGGAAATCAATGGGAAAACATGGCCTGGGCGTGCAAAATCTGTTGGTACTGACTTGGCATCGGCAAGTGCTCGCAAGGTGTTGGCACGTTCTTCGGCTGGGATACCAGTTGAGCGCCCAGCGATTGCATCGACGGTCACGGTGAAAGCTGTGTTGTGGTTATCTTCATTGCGCTTAACCATCAGTGGAAGTTTTAGCCGCTTGGCGCTTTCTTCGTTGATGATTCCGCAGATAACCCCGGATGTGTAACGAACCATAAATCCGATATTTTCAGCAGTTGCTTTCTCGGCTAATAAAATTAGATCCGCTTCATTTTCGCGGTTTTCATCATCTGTTACGACAACGAATTTTCCGCCCCTAAAGTCCGCGAGGACCTTATCTAGGTTACTCATTTGTCATCCTGTCCACGTGCAATAAGTCTTTCTACGTACTTGGCTAGAACATCTACTTCGATATTGAGCCGATCGCCGACTTGTTTATGTGAAAGATTTGTCTTGGCTAAAGTCTCTGGGATAAGCCAGACCGAAATCTGATCTGCCGGATCATTTAGCTCTCCAACTGTCAGAGATACGCCTTCGACACAAATAGAACCTTGCGCAACCACATATTTCATTAAATCTTTAGGGATCGAAAGATCCATACGCGTCCACTGCGAGTCAGCAGAAATTGCTACAACTTCTGCAACGCCATCAACATGACCCTGCACGATGTGGCCGCCGAGGCGATCTGCGGTGCGAGTAGCAAGTTCGAGGTTTACAGCAGAACCAACTTCAAGTGATCCTGTGCTTGTTAAATTAAGAGTTTGCACCATTACATCAACTGCAAACTTTGACTCATCAAATGAAACAACGGTTAGACAGGTTCCGTTAACACTGACCGAATCACCTTGAGCAATTTGCGCAGCAATCTCTTTGCTTGATATCTCAAGGCGCGCACTGCTTTCTTGACGCTCTATTGCAGCAACCTGGCCAACGGCTTGAATGAGTCCAGTAAACATTAGCGGCCACTTTCTGTTGATTTTGCGCTCTTTACCAGAGTGATCTTTAGATCCGCACCAATGACCTCAACGTCAGTGATTTCGAAATCCAGACGTCCTGAGATATTTGAAATTCCTAAATCGCCGATTGACGGTGTGCCTGAGCCCAAAAAGGTTGGAGCTTGGAATAAAATGATTTCGTCAATTAAATCTTCGCGCAATAAAGCGGTACCAAGCGTCGGGCCTGATTCAATTAACAATTGATTAAATCCGCGATCATTGGCCAAAGAGATGAGCTCTTTGAAGTCGTGCGACTTAACCAAAACAGTCTCTGCATCGGTGCCGAGAATTTGAGAGTTGCTGTCAATATCAGTTAAACCCATAACAATTCTTACTGGGTTCTTGCCTAAGCCTTTGCTAGTTAGCAGCGGATCATCAGCGATAACCGTCGCAGTTGATGTAACGATGGCATCTGCCTGCGCACGGATTTTTGCCACATCTGCGCGGGCTAGTTCTCCGGTAATCCATTTAGAACTGCCATCGGCTGCAGTGACTTTGCCATCCATAGTGGATGCGATCTTCCAAGTTATGCGTGGACGGCCCTTTTCGATCTTGGTAAGCCAAGCGCGATTTTCGTGGATCGCTTGGATTTGTCCGATACCCGAGATGACTTCAATTCCGGCACCGCGCAAACGTTCTGATCCACCGGCAGCAACAGGATTTGGGTCGCTGACGGCATAAACAACTTTCTTGATTCCAGATTCAATAATCGCGTCAACACAGGGCGGAGTTTTTCCGTGATGGTTGCAAGGTTCTAAAGTTATATAAAGAATCGATCCTGCAAGGACTTTCTTAGCGCCCTTGATCGCGAGAACTTCGGCGTGCTCTGCCCCTTGGTGAAATCCCTCGCTAATGAATTCTCCAGTTGCACTTGTTATTACAGCGCCAACGATTGGATTAGGAAATGTTTTACCAAGACCATAGCCAGCGCACTCGATGGCGCGCGCCATCGCATGCATCTGCACTTAAGTACTTGGTTCATGATCAACACCCTTTTCGAGAACGGTGTTGCATCTCGGGGTGGAAAAAGCGGTACGAGCCAACGCACCAAAACTTTGTTAAAAACCAATAACAAAGCCTGCGTTGACTACGCGTTGATTTTCTCTCATCCGGACTTTAACCGTCGGTTCGGGAATTTCACCCAATCAACCGGTCAATGGCCTTGACCGGGTCGCAGACTTTAACTGCCGGTTCGAAATTACATCGACCCCGAAAAACAACACCCTCAGTCTAGCGCGTTATAAAGTGTTGCGGATACGGCCCTAATTCTTTGAGTTTTAGGCAACACCGATCGAGTCAACTACGAAGATCAAGGTTTCATTTGGCCCAATTGGTCCGCCACCTTGTGCGCCATAACCTAGGTCAGGTGGGATAACGAGCAAGCGACGTCCGCCGACTTTCATACCTGGAATACCTTGTTGCCAACCAATAATTACATTTGCGAGTGGGAATGTTGCAGGAGTTCCACTGTTCCAAGAAGATTCGATTAACTTGCCGTTAGACCAAGTCATTAACGTGTAGTGAACCGTCATTGTCGAAGTTGGAAGCGCTTCCGCACCTGTTCCGACGATGATGTCTTTAGTTAGCAAAGTTGTTGGAGCATCACCAGTTGGCGCACCAATAGTTGGAGCCTCACCTTGGTTAGTTGTAACAGTTGGCAAATTATCCGCACTTGAGCTCACTTCTTTATCTCCACATCCAGTTAGTAGTACTAGTGACATAGCAATTACAGCGGCAAGTCTGGCTTTCATTACTTCTTTTCTCCTTCACCGATTTCTCGGATTAATTTGAATTCCCCGCCACCAAGTTGCCCTTGGTCGCGATACATCTCAAGTTTTGCACGAGTATCTGCAATATCTAGATTGCGCATAGTCAGTTGTCCGATGCGATCGACTGGGCCAAAGGCCGCGTTTTCCGTGCGTTCCATAGAAAGTTTTTCTGGGTGGTAGCTAAGTGCTGGACCTGTTGTATTAATGATTGAGAAATCATCACCACGACGTAAGCGAATTGTTACTTCACCAGTTACAGCAGATGCCACCCAACGTTGCAGAGATTCGCGCAGCATCAGCGCTTGTGGATCTAGCCAACGACCTTCGTAAAGCAGGCGGCCCAAACGGCGGCCTTCTGCATGGTAATTAGCAATTGTGTCTTCATTGTGAATCGCACTTAGCAAGCGTTCGTATGCGATAAAGAGCAACGCCATTCCGGGTGCTTCATAAATTCCGCGGCTCTTAGCCTCAATAATTCTGTTTTCAATCTGATCTGCCATGCCCAAGCCATGGCGGCCACCGATTGAGTTGGCCTCTTGCATTAGAGCGACAACATCGCTGAATTCTTTTCCGTTGATAGCAACTGGGCGGCCTTGCACAAAACTGATTTTCACATCTTCAGAGGGAATCGAAATAGCTGCATCCCAGAACTTAACCCCCATGATTGGGTTAACGATCTCAATAGAAACATCAAGGCTCTCTAGATCTTTTGCCTCGTGGGTTGCGCCCAAAATATTCGCATCCGTCGAGTAAGCCTTTTCAACGCTGTCGCGGTACGGGAATTTATGGGCTACTAGCCATTCGGACATCTCTTTGCGGCCACCGAGTTCGCGCACGAAATCTGCATCTAAGCCATGGCTTGTAGATACGTAAATTTGGATTGGCGAGCAGTCCATAACGGTAGAAGCGCTCGATGTCGTTACCTTTATAGGTTGAACCATCGCCCCAGATTTCAACTTTATCTTGCAGCATCGCGCGAACCAGCAAAGTGCCGGTGACTGCGCGGCCAAGTGGCGTTGTGTTGAAATATTGTTTTCCGCCAGAGCGAATATGGAATGCACCGCAAGCAATCGCAGCCAAACCTTCCTCAACTAAAGATGTTTTGCAATCTACAAGTCGTGAAATTTCTGCGCCATATTCTTTTGCGCGAACTGGAACAGTGTCGATATCGGTTTCATCGTATTGACCCAGGTCTGCGGTGTATGTGCAAGGAACTGCGCCTTTTTCGCGCATCCACGCCACCGCGACCGATGTATCAAGGCCACCAGAGAAGGCGATACCCACTTTTTCGCCAACTGGAAGGGATGCAAGAACTTTGGACATGCGGGTAAGTCTAACGGTTGAGCAGGGCTGCTAGTGCAGGCTTTACTTTCCAGAGCGAGACCATCTCGTCATAGCGTGATTTCTCTGCGGCATCTGCAATTGCGCCGGTCTTTACCGCGCGAATCATTAGATTGCGCGGCGTGTGCTCTCCCCCGATGAATTCAATTGCTTCGACGCGATATCCAAGTAATTTCAGAATCTGCATCCGCAATGCATCAGTAATTAAATCGCCCAGCCGCTCTTTCATAATTCCATTTCTGGTCATCATCTGCCATGGCTCGGGAATATCAACCATCTGCGCCTGGATATCGTGGTGACAACATGGAGCAATCAGGGCTAACTTGGCATCGGCGGTGACCGCCCAAGAAATTGCATCATCGGTTGCGGTATCGCAGGCATGCAGCGCAATTGCCACATCAGCTGCACGCTAGACTGGTCTGTGAAATCTCTTCAGCAAGGAAGTTAATCGTCTTGGAAATCCCCAACTTCTTGGCGATCTCGTTATTTCGCTGACGCGCACTTTCGCGAACATCAATGCCAATGACATTTACCGGAATTCCTTGGCTCCACAGGTATTGATGTGCGGCGAAAGTTAAGTAGGCATGCCCGCATCCCAAATCAACAACCGAAAGTGGGTTCGCAGTTGTCGGTTTTGCAATATGTCCAGCTTCTATTGCCGAATTCAGCGAAGGTACGAGCAAGCGCAGAAATTCTTCTACCTGTAGATATTTATCGTTCTTACTGGCTTTAACTTTTCCAGATGAGTCGGATATGCCGACCTCAATTAGAAATGGGTCACTCGCTTCCAAGAGACGCGCTTTAGAGCGATCGTGCGAAAGATCGACTTCAAATGCATCTTTGGTACGTTGTATCAGCGCTTCACCTTTCTTTGTTATCCGAATTGAAATCGATCCAGATTTCTGTTCCAGCAAGATATTTGCAAAACCAGAGCCAAGGTAGTTAAGTTCAATAAATTCGGCTGGTGAATAATTCTTGGTTGTCATGGCGCGTCCATCACTTTGGGATACCTGGTACTTGATTTCGCTCTTGATCAGTACCGGCTTTACGTCAATTCGTTCGGATGGGGTCTGCATATTGCGGCGACGCCCAGATAGAACTAATCGAACAAAATTCTCCGACTTTTCTAGGGATGCAAGCACTTCTGCAAGGGCTATCTCGAGACTCGGCTCCATGTCGTAAAAATACCGCAGATTTAATCCATTTTGATCGTAACTGCGCGACGCAAATAATTAGCTAGGTAGTTCCACATCAACTGCTAGGCCACCTAAATCGCTCTTTCGTAGATCAAGTTTTCCACCATGTTCTTGAACAATGGCGGCGATGATGCTCATACCCAGTCCCGAACCACCACTTTCGCGAGATCTAGATGGATCAAATCGATTCATGGCAGCGATCTCGCTACGGTAAGCGCTAACAGGTAATCCAGGCCCACCGTCTTCAATAATTAAGTTAACTTTTTTACCTTTGCATCTCAAAGTAATTGCAACCGGAGCACTTGATGGGGCGTGTCTTACGATATTAGAGAGACAGTTTTGGATTAATCGATTTAGATGTTCGCGTGAGCCCTGGACTGAAAGAGTGTCGGATATGTTCAGATTAAGTTTTCGTTCCTTATTAAAGAAGGCGAAATCATTGGCATGGGCGCTAACTAATTCAGAGAGATCTACCTCTTCAAAGGTAGTTGGCTTACTTTCGCCTAGTTCTGCCAGCAATAGCAAGTCATGGATGAGGCTTTCCATGCGCTCGATCTCGGTACTCACCCGAGAAAATGCGCGAACTCGATCAACTAAATCTGTTATCTGTCCCTTACTCAGCAGCTCGTTATATCCCTTGATGACAGTTAGTGGAGTGCGTAATTCGTGGGATGCATCCCCTAAGAATCTCTGCATTCGCTCCAAAGCCTTGGCATCTAGCCCGCGGTTATAGCGGCGCAAGAAAAAGATACTGAAGAAGATGGCTAGCGCATCGGCGGCGAGAGTAAACCCACCTAAATTCTTAAGGTTAGATTTAAAGTTTGCATTTAATTTATCAAGCGCCGCTGCGATAACTAGGTAATCACCGCCGGGGATAACTACTGATCTAAACCTGTAGGGGTTATCTCCTTCAATTGAAATAGGTCCTGTGATGCCCTTCTGAATTTCTGCCAGGGCTTTAATTACTGGATAAATCAGATGAGATTCATTTATTACCGTCTCAATACCTTCTTGAGTCACTAAGGCCAAAGTTAGATCCAGGTTCTCTTCCTCAACGGTTAAAATCGCAGCGCTTATCGCCTCATTTGAATATTGAATAACCCGTTCGGCAACGAGATTTATAGATTGGTCTATCTGTCGCAAATCTGCATTGCGAGATTCAATCGTTGCAAACCCACCGATAATAATCGATAGCACCGTTGTGACAATGATAGATAAAATTGCAAATTTACTATTGGACTTCTTCATTGCTACTTAGGGTCCTGAATGACGAATCCAACTCCGCGGACTGTCTTGATTCCCTCAAAGCCATCACGATGTAATTTCTTGCGAAGGTAGGAAATATAAGTGTCGGCAACAGTACTTTCGGATTCGAAGGTAATTCCCCAAACTTCATCAAGTAAAAGGCCCTTGCTTAATACGCGATTCTTATTTTCAATAAGCACCTGCAGAAGCCTAAATTCTGTAGGTGAAAGCTCAACTGGTTCTCCACTAAATGTCACAGTGTGGCTATCTTCATCAATAGTGATTGGGCCACAACGCATATCAACGCCTTTTGCGATCGCCACATTTGCTCTGCGCAAAATCGCCTTTACACGAAGTAATAGTTCTTCAAGTCCAAATGGCTTGGTGACATAATCATCAGCGCCTAGCGTTAGACCGCGTGTAACATCGGCTCGATCAGCGCGTGCACTTAGCATCAACGCTGGTGTGTTATCTCCTGTAGAACGCAGTCTTTCGACAAGTTCGAATCCATCCATGAGCGGCATATTTATATCGATAATAAGCAAATCAGGTTTCTTATTTCGTATTGCGGTTAGCGCCGACATGCCATCCGGCGCCGTAGCGGTCTCAAAGCCCGCGATGCGAAGGGCATCGCCCAAGAGTTCGCGAACGCCCGCCTCGTCATCGACGATCAAAATTAATTGCGCCATGGGTATAGCCTCGCACGGTAGCGGTGATATATCCAAGGAAGTTAAGGAGATATCAATGTAAATTAGCGTTTTCACCGAAAATTCACAAAGAGGTGACCGATACTTATGGCAAGAGGAAAGGGTTGGAATATGAAGCGTAAATTATTAATCGCTGTCCCGGCGCTAATCCTCGCTTCTTCATTTCTGGCGACTCCAGCAATTGCAGACACTAAGCCGCCAGCACCTGCTGAGGCAAACGATGCCAGGGTAATTTATAAGTTGGCACAAGATAAATTTCTTAGTGAATTAAGAGTTTACGAAGATAAAAGACGAGCAATTAATCAGAGTTTTAAAGAAGCAATTGATAAGGCACTTTCAGATGCCAGATCTTTGAGCGTTTCTGGTCAGTCACAGATGCAGAAAAGACAGAATATGAATACCAAACAAAATTTGGTGATTGCAGCAACAGCAGTGCGTGACGCAGCTATTGAATCGCTGGGACTTCCACCAATTGCACCAACGCCACCAGCAAAAGCGCCGAAGTCTGAAAAATCTAAAAAACCAAAGCCTTCAAATTAGCAAACGTTGTCGCAATAACTATTCGTTAACCACGATCGGCATATTGCGTAAAGTTTGGCGCCCATGAGACTTTGCTCGTTCATGATGTTTGCGAATTTGTAATTCAAAGTTTTTAATGGCTGCATCAAACGCTGCAACATCGTTGAATTCGGCAGCTTCGGCTCTCATCAGCGGTCCCGCACCATGAGATGTAAGAACTACACGATGTGAGCGTTTGCCTTGGCGCGGGTTTTGTTCGTGCAATATCTCAACTTCTACTCTTTCAATAGTCACGCTGAATCTATCCATGCTGCGCAGTTTTTCTTCTGCTATTTTGCGAAAATCTGCCGCTAGATCTGCGTGACGGGCATGAATAACAATCTTCATATTCTCTCCCTATAGGCTTTTCTTGCTACCTAACAATGGCACCAAAGCGCCAATTTGGACATAGGGCTAGATCTAGATACTTGTTATTAATTTTAGAGCGGAAGCGCCACAACGAGTGCGGTTAACACAGCGGCATAAAGGGTGCTCTGTGCGAAAATCATTAGTGCGGTGCGACGATCGGCGGCACGCGCGATCGGGTCTGCCACGCGCGATATTTGACCCAATTTTCCAAAGTTAAATGTGCCAGTGAATCCATATGCTAAGCAGAATTTCTTGCGAGATTGAACCCAGCCAATAGACATCACGAGTAAAGGTATAAATATTCCAAGACGCGCACTTTGTGAAACATCCGTTGTTATAAAGGTAGTTAGGGCGGATAAAGATAGGACAAATCCGATTGCTGCGACTATACGTCTGCGATTTATTTCGCCTTCACCGATGTTGCAGCTACCGGGAATGTAATCAGCTTGTGCCAATTAGGCATCCTCACGTTCATCTTCGTCTTCATCAATCCAAGCATCTGCCGGTGCATCATCTTGACGTTGCGCCCAAGAAAGGAAAGAACCTACCGCTTGAAAGGCGACAGCCAATAGCGCAAAGGCAGCTAGGAGGCGGCGCACGATTTTCATGTGCTAAAAATACCGCGTTAGCGAAAAACTTTCTTTACTTAGCCGCCTGCAACGCCGCATCAATATCTGCCCACAAATCTTCTACATCTTCGCAGCCAACTGAAAGGCGAATTAACGACTCAGGAACGCTCGCGCTTTCAATGGGCCAGCGGCGGCGGCGCTCCCAAAGTGATTCGACTCCGCCCAAACTGGTGGCATAGGTAACTATCTTTGATGACTCGCAAACACGATCTGTGGCTTCCCCGTTGCCGGCATATTCGAAGGAGACGATGGCGCCGAAGCCCTTCATAAAAGATTTCGCTTTATCGTGTTGCGGATCGGTAGGCAGGCCGGGGTAACGCACGCGGGTAACCAAGGGATGCTCACTTAGACGTTTAGCGAGTTCTAAAGCGTTCTCGCTGGCGCGTTGAAAACGTATCGGGAAGGTACGAATGCCGCGCAGTGCCAGCCATGCTTCGAATGGTCCTGGGATCGCACCGTTGAATTTGCGGGCATCTTCTAACGCTTTGAAATGCGTTGGGCTATTTGTAGAAAGTGAGCCAAGAACTACATCGCTATGGCCTGCCAGGTACTTAGTAACTGAGTTCATAACTATGTCGGCGCCCATCGAAAGCGGTTGTTGAACAAGGGCCGTTGCAAATGTGTTATCGACGGCAACAGTTATGTTCTGTGATTTAGCCGCCTTGATCAGCGCTGGCAGATCTGCAACATCTAACGAAGGATTAGTTGGTGATTCGAGCCACAACAAATCTGCACCATCTAGCGCTGCAATAACTTCCTCGGTATTTGCAATTGAAACTAACGTTGCATTTATTTTCTTTGCCGCAGTTAAGTTACCGAGCAAAGTCATTACCCCCGAATAGCCTTGATTAGATGCCACAACTTTGGCGCCAACTGGCAACGTTGAAAAAACGGCGCTAACTGCTGCCATTCCTGATGAATAAGAAAGTGTCTGCCCGCCTTCGAGGGCACCGATTGCTGCTTCGAGTGCGGTCCAAGTTTCATTTCCGTATCGGCCATAACCGATTGGACCACCTGAAGTAAATGTTGAATTCAGTGAGATAGGTGGATTTAGCGCGCTATCAGGTGTCACTGCAGGACGACCTGCGGTAATCGCAATTGTCTCTGGACGTTGTTCGGATCCGTGTTGGGATGTCATGGGCTAAGCCTAATCGTTACCGAGTACTGCCATCGCCGCATTATGTCCGGCAATGCCGCTGACTCCACCGCCACGGCGCGCGCCTGCCCCTGCTAGATAAATATGGGGCTGCTCAGTTTCAGATCCCCATTTTTGTGCAGGGCCTGCAGCGCCATCAATAAATGGAAAATCAAGATCGCGATGGAAGATATTTCCCCGCGGCAATCCGATGTCAGCTTCTAAATCAAGTGGTGATTTAGTTTCGATGGCAAGTGATCCATCTTGGCAGATAGCCAATACTGATTCGATTGGATCAAGCAGGTATTGATTAAGGCTATCTATCGCCGCTTCTTTAGCCGCTTCCTTGGCTGCCTCTGGAGATTTATCGAATAAAGATGCAGGTGTATGCAAACCAAATAAAGTCAAAGTTTGATATCCCAACGCAGCTAATTCTGGTGAAAGAATTGTTGGATCGGTCAAAGTGTGGCAATACAGTTCTAGTGGGAGATCTCTCGGAATCAAGCCGGCGCTAGCGCTGTGATAGGCGGTCTCTAATTGAGAGAAACTCTCATTAACGTGAAATGTTCCGGCGAATGCTAATCGAGGATCAATTCCAGATTTCAACCTTGGCAACTTGGTGAGCAACATATTCATTTTCATCTGTGAGCCTTCAAGTGAAGTCGGCTGCGCAGTGCCACGAATCTTGGCCAAAGTTTGGGGCGCTCCCGCAAAGAGAAGATCGCGCGCGCTAAATTTTTCATTAGCTTCAGTCATCACGGAAACTCCGGCTGCATCACTATCAATATTTGCAACGCGAGAATTGAGAAGGATCTCAACGCCCGCCTCGATGGCAACTCGTTTTAGTTCTAATACCAGTGCTCCCATACCGCCTTGTGGAACGCGCCATTGGCCAGTTCCATTTCCAATCAAGTGATACAGGAAGCAACGATTTGCTTGAAGATCATCGCTAGATGCAAATGTTCCGATCAGCGCATCTGTAAGGATTACGCCACGCACAATGTCATCGCTGAAACGTTCGCGGATAACTTCTCCAATTGGACGTTCCATTAAATATTTCCAGGTATCACTCAAGCCAATTTCGCCATTTAGCTGCTTTGCACTTTTTAGCGGCTGCAACATTGATGGCGCAATTCGTTCGGCAAGTAACGCAATTTCGCCATAGAACTGCTGCCACGCTTTGCCTTCAGCGTCAGAACCCGTTACATCTCGAAAATTTTGCGCAGTGCGATCATCCCAATTCTGAGATATCAGCAGTCCGCCATCTTGACCCGCTTTGGAATATGGAGTGTAGGAAGCAATCGCGCGTTCTAGGGTTTTAAAGTTAATTCCAAGATCGCCAACTATTTGATCTGGCAGCAAAGAGACTAGGTATGAATAGCGAGAAAGCCTGGCTTCAAATTCTGGGAACGGTTTAACGCTGGTGGTTGCTCCACCAAGTTCTTTTTCGGCTTCCAGAAGTACAACTTTCTTGCCGGCTTTTGCCAGGTATGTTGCAGCAACTAGGCCGTTATGGCCTCCGCCCACGACAATTGCATCGTACTTCTTATCGAGCGACATTTTTTTAAAGAACTCTCGCGATACGTTCGATCGCTTCGGTAATAATTGCAGGGCTGGTAGCAAAGTTAAATCGGACATGTGACTTTCCTAGCGCGCCATAGATATGGCCTGAGTTAAATGCGACCTTAGCTTTCTCTATCAGTACAGCCCCTGGATCATCTCCCAAATTCAGAGCGCTGACGTCGAGCCAAGCAAGATATGAGCAGTGCGGCATCGCATACTTAATTGATGGGATCCGTGCTGAAATTAGGTTAGCAATTAGCTGACGATTTTCATCCAATATCTCTATCGCTTGATCCAGCCAAGGTTCGCCTTTTTCAAATGCGGCAACTGTTGCAAAAGCGCCAAGTAAGGAAGCGCGATAGTGCAACGCTGGGGGCAATTGATTTAATTTCTCATGCATTTTTTCAGATTGCGAAATGATGATTGCGCACTTCAAGCCCGCAATATTCCAACCCTTACTGGCCGCGGACACCGCAACACCGACTTCAGCAGCCGCTTCGCTCACAGCTAAGAGAGGAATGAATGGTTGTTCTTTAAAGGTAAGCGGGGCGTGAATTTCATCGGAGATTACGACCACGCCATATCGCTTTGCTAATTCGACAATACGTAAAAGTTCTTCACGGGTATAGACCTTTCCAAGGGGATTATGCGGGCTACAAAGCAGATGCACCGCAATCCCACTTTTATAAGCTGCTTCTATTCCGGCCCAATCGTGGCTCCAGCCAGTTTGATCACTTGACTCAGAATCAAGAGTGAGGGGAACATCCACCATTTCAACATGGGTTTCGCGCATCCAGGTGTAGAAATTTTGATACACAGGTGAACTAAATAAAACTTTATCTCCTGGTTTTGTAAAGACTCGAAGGAGTTCGACTATCGCAACTCCCACATCAGTTGCTGCCCGCACGTGAAGAGGGTTTACCGACCAATCCCAACGTCGTTTAGCAAAACCGGCAAATGATGTGCCAAGTTCTGGAATTGAACCTAGATATCCAAGATCGGAAGTTTTAACCATGTCGAGCAAGACTTCCCGAATTGCAATCTGCTACCGGGAAATCCATTTCGGCAACTGGAAGTGGCAAGACATCATGTGGAAAGCCACGCCACTTTTCACTGCGGTGGGTCTGAAGTTCTGCAAGAGATGGAATAACTATCTGGCGCTCGCGCATAGTGGTGAGTATGCCAGTTAAGCCTCAGTTAGTGATAGATGACGCGGAAATGAAAAGGCTTTACTTGGCTTCCAGGATCATAGAAACTGAGTTAATGCACCAACGTTGATCAGTTGGTACGTCATAGCCTTCACCTTTAAAAACATGGCCTAAATGTGAATCACATGATGCGCAACGAACTTCAGTTCGAACGCGTGGCGCCAGTGATCGATCTTCAATTAACGTAACGGCATCTGCAGCAGTTGGTGCGTAAAAGGAAGGCCAGCCACAACCGGAGTGAAACTTTGTATCAGATCTAAATAGTTCTGAGTTGCAAGCTTTGCAGCGATAAATACCAACGGTTTCAGAATCGGTATATTCGCCAGTAAATGGGCGCTCGGTTGCTGAATTTCGCAGAACATCATAGGAAAGCGGATCGAGCTTTGCCTTTAAGGCCGCCTCGTCAATCTCAATTTTCTTAGCGCTCACTTTGCCGCCAACTTTGGGAAAGCAATACCGGTGCTGGAATGGCAGTCATACCCATTTGGATTCTTCTCCAAATATCTTTGGTGATATTCCTCGGCTAAATAATAAGTAACACCAGTACTATCTAGAATCTCGGAAACAATTTCTCCGATTCCAGAATCTGAGAGAGCGCGCTGATAGAGATCACGTGAAGCGAGCGCTTCTGTCATCTGATCCTGTGAAGTCGTGTAAATCGAGCTGCGGTATTGGGTACCGATATCCCCACCTTGTGCATTTAGCGAAGTCGGATCGTGCATCGTCCAAAATTCTTCAAGCAAACGATGGTAAGAAAGTAAGTTGGGATCGAAATCCACTTTCACCATTTCGGCATGGCCTGTGCGGCCAGTGCAGACTGCTTCGTAACTTGGATTTGTAGTGTTACCACCCATATAACCCACGCTGGTATCAATAACTCCAGCCATCTTCCAGAAGCGACGCTCAGCGCCCCAGAAGCAACCTGTTGCAAAGTACGCAGTTGACATTGTTATAGCGGTCATAGTGTGCATTCTTTCAGGAGTTTGCAGATTGCGCTCTATTTAACTTTCAAGATTGGGTAACCTTCTCCTATACCTGCGCCCCCGTAGCTCAGGGGATAGAGCACCGCCCTCCGGAGGCGGGTGCACAGGTTCGATTCCTGTCGGGGGCACGCGATATAAATCACCAAATTTTTCTGAAATATTTTCGCTGCGTGCTTGTTTATATCGCTGTTAACAGGGAGAATGTCCTACTTACGCACCTTGATGCGTTTGTATTATCTTCTGTTCCCCGCTTCTATTAAGGAGTTCAACCATGGATTGGCGACATCAATCGGCATGCCGTGATGAAGATCCTGAACTCTTCTTCCCGGTAGGTAATACCGGCCCTGCCTTGACTCAGATCGAGGAAGCGAAAAAAGTCTGCAATCGCTGTGTTGTAAAAGATGCCTGCTTGGCTTGGGCACTTGAAAGCGGCCAAGATGCTGGTGTTTGGGGTGGCTTATCAGAAGATGAGCGTCGCGCCCTTAAGCGTCGCGCCGCACGTAATCGTGCACGTATGGTTGAACAGAACAACAGCTTCTAAAGCGGGAATTTTAGCTGCGCTTCGGTGCCGCGATCTGTGCGAACTAAATTTATAGATCCTTTTAATTCATTCTCGGTTAACGTGCGCACAATCTGAAGGCCTAAATTTGCTGATTCAGAGAGCGAAAAGCCTTCAGGCAATCCGATGCCATCATCAAAGATCGTAATTGTTGCTACATCGCCCGCACGATTGACTTCAATTTTTAAATTTTCGCCTGAAATTGCCAGGCCATGTTCTAGCGCATTATGAATTAACTCGGTCACGACAAGTGATAACGGTGTTGCAATTCTGGGATCTAGCGAACCCAGGGCGCCATCACGAGAAATCTGTAACTCACCCATACGTGGACTAAGTTCTAGCGCATGTGCAACCAGGCGATCTAGAACGTCATCGAAGGCGACAGATGCTTCGGTACTGCTGGAAAGGGTTTCGTGTACCAAGGCAATTGAAGCTATGCGGCGCACCGCTTCATTTAGCGCCGCACTAGCTGCCGGGTCTTCAATACGGCGCGATTGCAGACGCAGTAGCGCAGAAACAGTTTGTAAATTGTTCTTAACGCGATGATGAATCTCGCGAATTGTTGCATCTTTGGTTACAAGTTCTCGTTCGCGCCGACGCAGTTCTGTCACATTCTGCAGCAAGACAATCGCTCCGATTCGATCTGAGGCCGCAAGTAAAGGCAGTGACATCAAATCAATTGTTCCACCAGTATTTTCGATTTCTACCCGTCGTAATGATTTTCCACTGAGACTAACCTCAATTGCCTCATCATGCGCTTCTCTTTTTATCAAAGATACCTTTCGCGCAACATCTCCTAAATTATTTCCTTCTAACTCACCAGCCAAACCCATGCGGTTAAACGCTGATTTTGCATTCGGGCTGGCATACGTAATAACACCATTTATATCTAAGCGAATGAGCCCATCGCCTACGCGTACTGCGGGATCAAAGAGTTCACTATGTTCGATATATGGAAATGTGCCTTCGGCAACCATTCGATAAACATTGTGAGCGACTTCTCGATAATTTAACTCTAAACGGCTTGGCTGGCGCATCAGTTCTGCATTGCGGTGACGTGAAATTACGGCAATGACTTGGTCATCCAAAATTACCGGAATAGTTTCTTCCTTGATTAGCAGCTCACCAAATTTCTCTGGCTGCGCATCGCGAATGATCTCCGCGCCCGAAAGTGCCTGATCGATTCGAGGCCGAGACCCCCAAGATATTTCCTCCCCGATAACCTCCTGCGGAAAAACAGTGGCCGCAGTTGTTGGTCTGATATGGGCGACGGCAACATAACCAGTTGGCCAACTCTTAAAATCTTTACGAAGTGGTACCCATAAAATTAAATCCGCAAAAGATAAATCTGCCAGCAATTGCCAATCTGAAGTCAATTCTCTGATACGACGCAGTTGATTTTGATCTAGCGGACTGCGATCACGCAAGAATGATTCAAGGTGTGGCATCGCTTATGCCTTTAACCAGTCGCTGAGTGAGTTAGAAATTTCTTGAGTTGCAAACCAAGTGAGTTCTTCACCATCGGGGGAAACTAAGAAGGCGCATTGCACGCTCTCCCACTGTGCCGAGTCCTTCAAATTAACAAAATTTTCACCATGTTCAGAAATCTGTTGATCGCTAACTTCTAGCGCCAAGGATAAAGCCGGGGCTTTTCTCTGATGCGCGCATTTCTAGAGCTTCATCAGCGGCCAACATAGAGAGCGAAAATTCGCCTTCTTCGTCATCCATATCGTTATTGGCAGTTAGAAATTTAATTGTCGGCGCATAAAGCGGACCGCATTCCATTTCACCTGTTTTAATAAAATCGGCGATCTCATCAACTGTAACTGGCAAGTACCCGCGCATGAGGCCTAGGGTATAAGAGAAAGCGCTCGTTAAGTAATTTGAGTTGCGATATTTAAGAACGTCTTGCGTAAGGCAGATTTGGCGCTAATTTGCGCAAGCGTTGTCCGCTCCCTCATCGCCAGAGAACATGCACGGGCATCATATGGAATTTGCCAGATATGGGACATCGGGTATGTGCTGGTCAGCGTTGTGATATCTCTCTTCCTGTAATCACTCACACTTAGCACCGCTAGAGAAATATTTGGTGTTATCGAGATCTTGGATAGATCTTGCTGCAAGTCCTTGAGTCGTCTCTGTTGCAATAGTTCAGTGGTTGAAGTGATTATGACATTCTGTGCCAAGTTGGCCACCCAGATCTTTACTTGCGAGGCCCATCTACGGTCTGTTAAATCACTCGAGAAGATTGGCTAACGTTCCTAGATCGATGTAAATAAGATCGAAATATGCCGCTGCATCTATAGCCAATGCGTTGAAACCGGCTGCTTTCTGTTGGGTAATTTCTGAAACAGATAAGTTTTCGGATATATCGCGCCATTTATTCTCATCCGATACTTTGCGCAAATCCAGCAACGTTGCAATTGCAGGTGCTTGAAAATTTGCATCGATAAGCAGAGTCTTTAGCCCTAACAAAGCAGATTCTTGCGCAAGATTTAGCGCAAGAACGGTATTGCCAGTTGAGTGAGATGCCGATCCGACTCCAATGATCCTTGCCTTCAGATTTGGCGTTGGCTGCAGCAGCGGAGTACGAAGACGCGGAGATCTAATATTTCCACGTATATAGGCCAGTAGTTCCGCCGAAGAAGTTGGCCTGGGTGAAATATCGGGCAAGCCTTGCGCGCTACCTACAGCATCGGCAAAACCAAAAAGAGTTACGCCGCTTCTAGTTATTTCCTGCAATCGCGCTAACGATATTCCTGGTAAATCAGATGAGTAGATAAGAATTACTTGGCTGACATCACACTTGGCGATTTCTATCTCTAAAGAGTTCATATCAAGTGTTCTAGCGATGACGCTCCAGCCTTGGCTAAATAACGCGCTAGAGACAACTCCTTCAAATTCTGGATCTGCAATTGCAGTAATTACTGCAGGTATTGCCAAGTTATCCATTAGAACGTACGACGACGAGTCGACCCGTAGACGTGGCACTTAGCAAGGCAAAAATTTCACGGCTAAACACAGATACTGTCAACGCAACATCGGTACCGAAGTTTGCACTTTTGCGATCGATTGAACGTAAGTACGCCCCCGATATAACTAGAGCTGGTTCGCCAACTTTCTGCATCCCCATCGCTTCGGGAACCCAATAGATATTAATCGCCTCACCTAGCTCAATGTCGCTCGGTATATCACTGCCCCGCACCGAAATAGGAACCTGTTCTGATCTCATCTCACGCGAGGTATCACTGAGTGCGTTGATGGAAATCAGTTCACCTTTTCCGATTGCATGCAGCACATATGTGCCAATCGGTGATGAATCTTCGGCGAGGTAATCGCTGCTGCTTTCACCTAGCGAGACTTGAACTTGCGCCAGATCGGATTCGCTGATTTGCGCTCCCGGCGTCAGATTTTTGCTAGCTACCCAATATGTATCGCTCTGATTCCCCAGCGCAGTTAGCGCCATCGCAGAAATTAGCGCTGCTGCAAAGAGAGAGGTTGCAACAACTAGACGAGTTTGCGATGCCTTACTTGAATTATTCATAGTGGCGAAGCAAAGAACATTTTGCGAGATTTCTCCGCGCTCTATCCACAGTCATCTTCTCGGATGAGTTGATTTCATCCATGCAGATGATCATTAAAAGAGCGGCCAATACAAAAGTGCGCCCATGACCACACAATTCATACCACTTCCTATGAAGCAAACCCTGCAATTAGTTTCTAGCAATGAAGATCCAGCAATGTGGAGCCATCCACAGTTAGATCTCTATTCGCTCTCTGAAATCGCAGCCAAACGCAGAGCCACTCCCCTTCCGCCTCAAGAAGCCAAGTTATATCTAGTGCCCACCAGTTTCGGAGAAGAGTACGAACCTGGTTTTGAACCGGTACCGACATCGGCGCAAGAGTTACCCGAACTACATACCTGGACAATGAAATTTGCAGTAAGTGTTATTGAAATTTGGGCTGGCCGGCGCCAGCCAGCACAGTTGATATCTAGATGTCATCGCCATATTTATATGCAGTTACTTAAGCAGGTTGGAAGTCAGAAAGAGATCGGACGGATCAGAAGTATTCATCAGAGCCAACCACTTGATGGTATTTGTGAATCGACGGTGACGGTTCGTTATGGTGAGAGGCTACGCGCCATGGTTATTAGATTTGAAGGCGTTGATCAGCGCTGGTTATGCACTGAACTTAAATTACTTTAAGCACCACCGTGGCATCGTTTGTATTTCTTACCTGAGCCGCAGGGGCATGGGCTATTTCTGGAAACGTCGCCCTTATTTGAAATCCCTGATTCATCAGCGGCGGTGTATTGCAGCGGAGCAACGTTTGTTGGCTTCTCTGAAATACCGGCAGCCTTTACTTCAGATCCGTCGCCTTCAACAGATACCTGAACGTTAAACACCAAACTAGCAAGCTCTTCCTTAATTCCATCCATCATCGCAGAAAATAGTTCGTAGCCTTCGCGTTGGTATTCAACGAGCGGATCGCGCTGCGCCATTGCGCGCAGACCAATGCCTTCTTGCAAATAATCCATCTCATAGAGATGTTCGCGCCATTTACGATCTAATACAGAGAGCAATACTTTTCGCTCAAGTTCGCGCATGACTTCGACACCAAGATCTGATTGGCGCTTTTCATATGCAACTGTGGCATCTTCCAAAATTTGAGCTGACAAATATTCTGAATCAATCGCTGCTCGTGAGCCAACTTTGGCAATTAGCTCATCGGGAGTAAACGAGATTGGATAGACCAGTTTTAAAGCCTGCCAGAGTCGATCTAGATCCCAATCCTCACCAAAGCCTTGCGTGGTTTCGGCGTTAACGTAGGCAACCAAGGTATCGGCCAAAAATGTTTGAACTTGGGGTGAAATATCTTCACCTTCTAGAACCAAGCGGCGCTCACCGTAAATAACTTCGCGCTGGCGGTTCATGACATCGTCATATTTTAAAACATTTTTACGGATTTCAAAGTTTTGGGCTTCAACTTGAGTCTGGGCTGAGCGAATTGCATTACTGACCATCTTGGATTCGATAGGTTCATCATCTGGCAGACCTGCAGCAGATAAGAAACGTTCAACTAAGCCCGAATTAAAGCGGCGCATTAGCTCATCTTGTAAAGAGAGATAGAAGCGAGATTCACCTGGATCACCTTGGCGACCAGAGCGACCGCGCAGCTGGTTATCGATACGACGAGATTCGTGACGTTCAGTGCCGAGAACGTAAAGCCCACCGAAGGCGACCACATCTTCGTGACCCTTTGCAACGGCGGCCTTCTGTTTAGCAATTTCATCTGGCCATGCTGCTTCGTATTCAGTTGGATTATCAACCGGGGAAAGGCCACGAGCATGTAGTTCGAAGTCGGCCATAAATTCGGGGTTTCCACCGAGCATGATGTCTGTTCCGCGACCTGCCATATTTGTAGCAACGGTAACTGCGCCCGCGACACCAGCGCGCGCGATGATTGATGCTTCGCGTTCGTGATGTTTAGCATTTAGAACTTCGTGAGGAATGCCAGATTTCTTAAGTAGGGCAGAAAGTTCTTCAGATTTTTCAACTGAAACAGTTCCGACAAGAACTGGCTGGCCCTTGCGATGACGCTCGACAATATCTTTAGTAACTGCCATAAATTTGCCGAGTTCGGTTTTATAGACCAGATCTGCCTGATCTAGGCGCTGCATTGGGCGGTTGGTTGGGATTGGAACCACGCCAAGTCTGTAGATCTGATGGAATTCAGATGCTTCGGTCATCGCAGTACCGGTCATACCTGAAATCTTTTCGTATAAGCGGAAGTAGTTCTGCAAAGTGATTGTGGCTAACGTTTGGTTTTCATCTTTAATATCAATTCGCTCTTTAGCTTCGAGGGCTTGGTGCAGACCATCGCTGTAACGGCGACCAGCCAACATGCGGCCAGTGTGCTCGTCAACGATTAGAAGTTCGCCATTCATGACGACATAATCTTTATCTCGCTTAAAAAGTTCCTTGGCGCGCACAGAGTTGTTTAAGTAACCAATTAGCGTTGTGTTTGCTGCTTCATAAAGGTTTTCAATCTTTAGCAGCTCTTCGACTTTGGAAACACCATCTTCTAGGATTCCAACAGTCTTTTTCTTCTCATCTACTTCGTAGTGAGTATTGCGTTGTAATTTATCTGCAATATTGGCAAATTCGACGTACCACTTAGTTGCTTTATCAGCTGGGCCGCTGATGATCAAAGGAGTTCTCGCCTCATCGATCAAAATGGAGTCAACTTCGTCAACTACTGCGAAGAAGTGATCGCGCTGAACGCAATCTTCGAGAGACCAAGCCATGTTGTCACGCAAATAATCAAAACCGAATTCATTATTTGTGCCATATGTAATATCAGAGTTATACGCAGCGCGACGTTCGGCCGGGGTCATGCTATTTACGATTACGCCAACACTTAAACCTAAGAAGCGGTGAATACGCCCCATCCATTCGCTATCGCGTTCGGCGAGATAATCATTAACTGTGACTACGTGAACACCGCGGCCAGCGAGCGCATTTAGGTAAGACGGAAGTGTGGCCACCAAAGTCTTTCCTTCACCGGTGCGCATTTCCGCGATATTGCCACGGTGAAGTGCGGCTCCACCCATAATCTGAACATCGTAATGACGTTGGCCGAGAGTTCTTTTGGCTGCTTCGCGAATAACTGCGAATGCTTCGGCTAGTAAATCATCAAGGCTCTCACCGCCTGCATATCGAGATTTGAATTCGGCTGTCTTTGCTCGCAAACTGTCATCAGAGAGCGGAGAAATCAGAGGCTCAAATGCGTTGACTTGATCTACAACCTTGCTGAGATCGCGAAGAATTTTTCCTTCGCCTGCTCGCATGATCCGATCAACAATCTTCGACATTTACGCTCCCATTCTAAAATCAACCCCCTTATCGTAGGGGTTTGGCAACTGCACCTGTTACCGCGCCTTTGACCTCAAAACCTGCGGTGCGCAAAGCCCTTATCGCTTCGGCCAGGGTCGCCCCCGTGGTTATTAGATCATCAACAATGATCAGTGGCCCAATATTCCCATCGCCGATTCTGGGTTTGAACTTGCTAGGCACAGCTAAGGCGCCCGAAACATTTAATTGTCGTTGCTTTGAGTTAAGTGCAGATTGATCTTTAACGCCTCTGGAATGTACTAATAATTGTGTATCAATGAATGAGATTTCATTTTCAGAAATTCTGACAACTTCTGAGGTAATTTCGCTGAGAAAATTGCGGCCGCGCTTTCTTGTGGCAGATCGGCGAGAAGGAATTGCCACCAAAGTCCTGCCTCCAAAACGTTTTATGAAATGGCTGAGCGAGTGAGAAATTGCGTCAATGAGCAACTTGTCTGCATCTGCAATATTTGACTCTTTCGCGCTAAGTAAAACTCGTGAAGCCACCGGCGAATATTGAACTGAAGAAACAACCGGATAATTGCAACCTTCCACGCTGACTTCACGGAGATAAATATGGGGATGCCAACTGCTTCTGCAATTTGAACAAATTGAAATTCCAAGTTGGGAACAACCAATACATCTAGATGGAAAGATTAAGTCAGCTAAATTCTTGACTGCAGATTTCTTCATTGCCGAATCCTGCAACAAAGGCTAGAAATCTAAAGCGTTTTTAATCGGTCTGAGGATAGTCAAATGGTTGTGAGCGAATTGGGCGTCCGCTTATTTGCTCACCAGCAATTCGTGGCAAGGTCATCACAAAATGTGCGCCGAAACCTGGTGCGCCCCAAGCATCTAGTTCACCATTATGTAGGCGCGCATCTTCCAGCGCGATCGATAGTCCAAGTCCGGTACCTCCGCGCACCCGAGCACGCGAAGGATCAGCCCGCCAAAAACGATCAAATACCCGCGAGAGAACCGAAGGTTCAATTCCGGGGCCATGATCGCGAACTCCGACACCAACTTCTGTACTTGTCGAGATAATCCTTACATCTACTGGTTTATCTTCAGCATGATCTAAGGCATTAGATAGCAAATTGCGCATAATTCGCTCGACGCGGCGAATATCTGCCTTGATCATTACCTGCTCAGTCTCGTGCTCAATGTTGATCACTGCTTGCTGGTCATTTTCATTACCGAGCAAATCCGCCATGCAACGCTTAATTAGACCAACCAGGTCAAAGTCAACTGGTTCAAGCACTGCAACTTCAGCGTCGAATCGACTGATCTCAAGGAGATCTTCCAGCAGACCTTCGAATCGGTCTAGCTGTGCGACAAGTAATTCAGAACTTCGCGCAATAGTGGGATCAAAGTTTTCGCGCTGGCCATAGATAACTTCTGATGCCATTCGCAACGTCGTTAGCGGGGTGCGCAGCTCATGGGAAACATCAGAGACAAATCGTTGCTGGACGCGAGATAAATTCTCTAATCGGGAAATCTGCGACTCCAAGGAGAGCGCCATGTCGTTAAATGCAGTACCTAAGGTGGCAATTTCATCAGAGCTCTCGACTTGCATGCGCTGTGTGAAATCACCTTCAGTAAATTGTTGAGCGATACGAGCGGCTTCGCGCACCGGCTTTACAACTTGTCGCACAACAAGCCAGGTGATTAAACCGATTAGAAATAGCAGGGCTAAGCCGGTTACTAGCAATGAGTTAGTTATCAGCGCCAGAGTTGTATTCTGGTTGGTTAGTGAATAAACAAAGTACATCTCATAGTTTCCAGAATCAGGAATCGCAATTCTGCGACCTGCTATTAAAACGTCTGCATCTGCGCGATTCTTATAACTAACTGTGGCATATTGATATTCGACTAGATCACTAGCCCGAACTCGCTTGCGTAATTCGGTGGGAAATGATGAGACATCTAGCTCGTCAGTTACGGTGCTGTAGTCAATTGCCACAACTTTTGAACCAGAATCAAGGACAGAACCAATACGACTTAAAAAGATGGACTTGCGGTCCTGATTAAGACTGACTGCCGTTGAAGAGATAATGATTTCTTGCACGGTCTTAGTGATAATTGAATTTCTGGCCCCGTCTACCAATAAGAACTGATACTGCGCATTGAAAAATGAGGAACGTGCCTCAGCTAGAGACGTTTCGAGATTTACCTGCTTTACGCCGGCAGATAATTGTGAGTACAGGGCAGATCCGGTTATCCAAACAACGCCTAGCGAGAGCAGAACTGTTGAAACGATAACTTTAGAAGCCAGCGAAGTTCTGACTTTCTTAACTATGCGGTTCATTCTAAGAAGCGCCCGAAACTCCAGCTTTATATCCAACTCCGCGAACTGTCATGACAATTGCGGGGTGCTCTGGATCATGCTCAACTTTTGAACGCAAACGCTGTACATGTACATTTACTAAGCGGGTATCGGTTGAGTGGCGATATCCCCAAACTTCACTGAGCAGCGCATCACGAGAAAAGACTCTGCCCGGTTCTTTGGCAAGTGCGACTAAGAGATCAAATTCCAAGCGGGTGAGAGCAATTTTCTTGCCGCCGCGAATAATTTCGTGCGCAGTAACATCTATCGAAAGATCACCAATTGTTAGCAACCCCGAAACATCTGCATTGGTACGGCGCAAACGAGTTCTAATTCGAGCAACTAATTCTGAAGCGTGGCGAAATGGCTTAACCATGTAATCATCGGCGCCCGCTTCCAATCCCAGCACCACATCATGGGTATCGCCTTTTGCGCTAAGCATGATGATCGGAACCATAGATTCGGCGCGAATTAACTTACAAACTTCTATTCCATCAAGACCAGGAAGCATTACATCTAGCAGGACAAGATCTGGAGGATTATTTCTAAAAACCTCCAGAACTTCATCACCACGACTTACTAGATCTACGTCGATGCCGGCACCAGTTAAAACAATGCCGAGCATCTCCGCAAGATCCTGGTCGTCATCGACGACCATGACTAAAGTCATTAGCTACCGTGCTCCCAAGAGTTCAGGTACATATCTTGAGCTGGAGTTAAGGTATCGATTCGTCCACCCATTGAAATCAACTTCAGGCTAGCAACTTCCTTGTCGATATAAGTTGGGACGTTGTGAACACCTGCTGGAAGATTCTTTGCTTCCTTAACTAAGTATTCGGCAGTTAGCGCTTGATCAGAGAATGACATATCCATAACTGATGCTGGGTGGCCTTCTGCAGCTCCCAGGTTAACCAAACGGCCTTCTGCTAGAAGCAGTAAGCGGCGACCATCAGCGAGTACATACTCATCTGTTTGGTGGCGCATCTTGGCATTCTTCTGTCTTTGAATTTTGTTCAAGCCAGGCAACATCGATTTCGATATCGAAGTGGCCTGAGTTAGCCATGATTGCGCCATCTTTCATAACTGCAAAGTGCTCATCACGTAATACATCGCGATTGCCAGTAACGGTGATGAATACATCGCCAACCTTGGCAGCATCAAGCATTGGCATGACGCGGAATCCCTGCATCATGGCATCGAGCGCCTTTGTTGGATCGATTTCAGTAACAACAACATCAGCGCCCATACCCTTAGCGCGTTCTGCAACGCCCTTGCCACAGTAACCAAATCCCGCTACGACGACGATGCGTCCAGCGAGAAGAAAATTAGTTGCACGGAAGACAGCGTCGAGAGTTGATTGACCTGTTCCGTAACGGTTGTCGAACATGTGCTTGGTATCGGTGTCATTGACAGCGATCATTGGGAAAGTGAGTGCGCCATCTTTAGCCATTTGGTTAAGACGGATTACGCCAGTTGTGGTCTCTTCGCAACCACCAGCGATATTTGGAAGAAGTTCCTTACGAGTTGTGTGAAGAGTGTTAACGAGGTCGCAACCATCATCAAATACTTGGTGAGGTTCGATATCGAGTGCAGCATTGATGTGTGAGTAGTAACCGTCACGATCAACTGCATTGCGAGCGAATACTGAAATTCCATATTCGTGAACAAGCGCTGCGGCTGTGTCATCTTGTGTTGACAATGGGTTTGATGCACAAAGTGCGATTTCTGCTCCACCAGCTTTAAGAACGCGCATCAAGTTGGCGGTCTCTGTAGTGACGTGCATACATGCTGCGATACGTACGCCAGTAAATGGCTGTGACTTCTCGAAGCGTTCCCGGATCTGCGCGAGTACAGGCATATTACGTTCTGCCCATTCGATCTTCTTGCGACCTTGGGCTGCAAGTGATGCGTCAGCGATATCGTGTTTTGGAAGTGTCGTTGTAACTGGTGAATTCATGGTCTTCTCCCTAAATGGTAATTAATAACAGTTGATTGGACTGTGCTTACCTAAGGCGTAGGGCTCTACTTTGCTAGGCGGCTCTGTGCATAGATTAGCGCGCACCGACCCTTGCTGGCTATTTAGACGCTAGCCACGGATTGTGGCGAGCACCTCATCTCTTATCTTCTCCATGCGTGCCTGCGTCTTGGCTTCGACATTTAAACGAAGTAAGGGCTCGGTATTTGAAGCGCGGACGTTAAACCACCAGGTATCGCCATTTACGGTCAAGCCATCAAGATGATCAACTTCATTTCCGGCAGATTCACCAAATTTTTCTGCAATCTCATTCATCGAATTCTGCGCATCTAAGACTTCTGAATTGATTTCTCCACTTGCCACATAGCGACAATAAGGTTTCAAAATCTTAGACAGAGAAGCGCTTACTTCCCCGAGTGCTGCAATTGCATGCAAAGCTGCCAGCATTCCAGAATCAGCGCGCCAAAAATCTTTAAAGTAGAAGTGACCTGAATGTTCGCCGCCGAAAACAGCTCCGGTATCTGCCATCAACTTCTTTATATATGAGTGACCGACTCGGGAGCGAATTGCTTTTCCACCGTTTTCTTCCACGATCTCAATAACGGCGCGCGAAGAAATTAAATTATAAATAATGCTAGCGCCAGGGTTCTTGGCTAATTCGCGGGCAGCAATTAGAGCTGTCAGAGTTGAAGGATTTACAAGCTCGCCATTTTCATCTACTAAGAAACAGCGATCAGCGTCGCCATCGAAGGCAAGACCGATATCGGCTTTATGTTTCTTAACCGCTTTCTGAAGATCTTTAAGGTTCTTAGGATCAATTGGATTTGCTTCATGGTTTGGGAAGGTGCCATCTAATTCGTAATACATAGGAATCACTTCACAGTTAAGGCGCGCGAATACCGCTGGTGCAGTATGTCCAGCCATGCCATTTCCGGCGTCAATAACTATCTTCAGCGGATGAATATCAGATAAATCCACCAGGTTAAGCAAATGGTCAACATATTCAGTCAACATGTCACTGTTGCTCTCATTACCCACGCTTCTAAAATCTACCGGGGATCCATCGTTTACAAAACGTTCGATTGTTAACAAGCCAGATTCTTTTCCGATTGGGCGCGCACCACTAAGACACAATTTAATCCCGTTATATTCGGCTGGATTATGGCTGGCAGTAAACATCGCACCAGGAAAATTCAATTTGCCGGCTGCAAAATAAAGCATGTCAGTTGAAGCTAGCCCGATACGAATCACATTGAGGCCTTGTGAAGTAACGCCTGCAGAAAACGCCTCAGCAAAAATGGGTGATGATGGGCGCATATCTTCACCTATTACCACTGAGCCTGGTTCACGTTCTTGCTTCAGGAATCTTGCAAAGGCAACGCCGGTAGCAAAGCAAAAGTCCGCGGTAATTTCTACATCAACTAAACCGCGAATGTCATAAGCCTTAAAGATTGAAATGAGGGTCTTCTCTCTGTAGCAAGTTTTTGCTAATTAAAAACTAAGAAGGCACGGCGCGCAAGTGGCCGCGGCGTCCCAGCTGATTTGCTGAATTGCCTGAACTATCCAAAATTTCTTCACTGTTTGAACTTTGAACCATGGCAACTTCTCGCACCGCATCAGCAATTGCCATTAGATCGTCATCACTGGGACCTATTGGATCTTGCGAACTTTCTTCTTTAATTACGTTCCAACCATTTGGAACGGTCAAACGCTTTCCATGGGTTTCACACAAATCGTAAGAGTGTGGCTCTGAAAATGTGGCAAGCGGTCCAAGCACCGCAGTTGAATCAGCGTAAATATAGGTGAGGGTCATCGAAGCCAGACTTCTGCAGCTAACTCGCGAACAGCTGCGACCGGTTCTTGCCAACTTACTCATGGTTCCTAGATTAGTGGTGAAGGCGTTGAATATCTGGGATTGTCACGGAGTTAAGACGCGAATATTTGAAAGTGGCACTGATGACTTTGTAAGGACACTGCCAGCAGTAAGTGGGAAGTATCCATAGCCGCTCTTGGTTGCAACCAGACCTGCTCCGTAAATCCCCTTGCCTACCTTTGTAAATGTGACAGAGCGAACTCCATCGGGAACTTTGAGGGTGGCAATTTCACTTCCGTTAATTACTACTTGCTTGCGTTCTCCGTTGTTAAAGAATAATTGCGCCTCAGCCGTTATTGAAGAACCAATAAAGATTAGCTGCGGAGCAATTCCAGTTGTTGCTAATGTGAACTTTGTAAGTGCTGGAACGGCTGTGCTCCAGATGAAATCCGACTTGCCTTCGGCCAGGGTCGTAGAAAATACGCTGGCAACCAGCGGTTCATCCGATGTAATTTGGATGCCAAATTTACTAGCAGGCAGCTTTGGATTTAGATCTAATGTGACTACGGAACCCGCCTTGACTAATTTGTTTTCTAGCCCGGCAGGGATAAATGTGCCATCGGTGGATAAGACTTTGACGCTTACTCGAGCATCGATTTCTCCGGGCACCAGTAAGCGCAACGAATGAGGAAGTTCTACTAACTTAGTACCAACTTTTTTAACGGTATGTGGAATCGCTGGGATGAAAATTTCTTTGGTGGCAGATGGCGCGAAGTTAATGATGTCTCCCCCAAGTGCGCGTAACCCCTTGCCGCGTTCATCCAACATATAGCTTGTAACTCTGCCCGATCGCGTGATTGCTTGAACTACAACTTGGCGCGAACCTGGGGCTAGTGAATCCAGGCCAATTTCAGAGTATGAATTGGCTTTAAGGCTAACTGGTTTAGATGGTTGCGCACCCACTTCATTCCAAATCTGCAGATCAACAATTGCGGCACTTAACCCGCTGTTAACCAGCATAATTCTTCCCTTACTTGTCACATCCGCGGCGCCACCAACAAACCATTGTTCATTTTGTAGTGATGAACAAATAGTCGCACCCGCCCAAACATCTTTGCGAATCTGCCAGACAACTGGTGTTGCACCTTGCGATTCAATGATTGCGGGAGCCTTGGCTTGCATATACCGCAGAGTTTGCGAAGGAATGAGCGAGAGAGACTTCGTGCCCGTTAATCGAAATTCTGTCTTTGATGAAGGAAGAGAGATTGCTGTAGTCAAATTATTTGGAGTTGGCGGGCAAACTACCGCTGGATAGTTAGTTGAGAACTCATCTTTTGATAATCCAACGTTAATTCCGTTGGCTACCAAGAGTGTTGCAACTACAGAGCCAATAAGGGCTACGGGGCGTTGAAATCTCATGCTAACTCCGCATCTTCGATCTCGCGCCGACGTCGGCCTGCCGGGAGTGCCATAACCAAAACAGTTACGAAAATAACTATCTGCAGTGAAACCCAAGCACGGCGGAGCGTTCCGTCATACATCAAAGTAACTAACCCAGGTTTTTCTACGGTGAATACTGGCAAACCATCAACGCTGCGCGTACGTTGCAACCTTTGTCCATCTTGCATTGCTCGCCACCCAAGGCTGTAATTTTCAGTTAAGGTCATTTCGCCCGGAGCGCTTACTGTTATTCCGAGGATTCCTTCCACCAAGACCGAACTCTTGCCTGAAGCATCTTTAAATAAAACTTGCCCTGTACTGCCCACAGTCTTCCAAACAATTCCGGCGTTGGTAGAAGATGCACGATTGAAGCCACCTAAACCATCAATAACTCTGGCAATATTTTTATCAACTGGGCTTTTTAAGAATAGATACTTAATACCGTGGACTGCAAAGGTGGTACTGGAAGTCAGTCCGGTGCCATCGGTTAATTCACGGACCGCAATTGATATCTGTTCTCGATCTTGTGGAGCAATATCTGGTTGACCAAGAGATATATCTCCCCCACGTGCCAAATAATAATTAAGTGAAATTTCTTTACCTGAAGTCCGCGGGCGAAGCACCAAAGTTTTAGCGTCGCTTTCAATTGCTAAAAAGGCAGGCAAAACAACCTCTCTGCCGGTTTGCAACGGTGAAGTTGCACCTTTAGTTACGATCCAGCCAATTGAAGCAAGTGAATAAAGAATGGTTGCCACCAAGAGCGTTGCAGCAGATATGTGTCGAAAATTGATATTTGTGGCAATTAGTCGATCTCGTAATTTATCTAACGCTATTACTGCAGCGCAGATCGCAGACACTGTTGTAATAGTCATGAGCGTTCCAGAATAAATTCTGGTTGGGATCAAGGTTCCGTTGCCGGTTACCGATATTGCGCTTATGAGTACTGCCGAGAGCAACGAAAAGAAACCAAATTCAGCGACACGACGTGCCCGCGTAGATGAAAAGAGTGAAATGCCAAGAATGATTGATAACGGACTCAACACGGCCAGTGGCAGTGATCCTGGTCCTCCAGGATTTCCGAGGATAGCTAGATTTGGTCCACCACCTGGAATTAAGAAACCAGCATCAATAAGAAACCTATTTGGATTAAATATCAATTCAAAACTCCACGGTGCGCAAAGCAGCAAAGGGGTTAAAACTAAGGCAATTCGCCGATGGAGACGGTCATTGAACAATTTTGAATTTAATCCTTGATCACTATCAAGATAGTCGCGATAAATGGCGATGCCAGTTAAGGCCAGCCCAAATAAGAAAATAATTGGTGAGAACGCTGCCAAAATCGCAACTAGAAGGGAGACGACAGACACCCGACGCCATGAGAATTTTTCAACATCACGCCAGCCGCTTGCCACGATCACTAATAACGGCAGCAGGACAAGAATTACTACCGTGGCAAGCCTGCCGGAATTTATCGCTGAAATTGCAACAGGTGAAATCGCATATAAGACTGCAGATGACGCTGTGAGCCAGCGGTTATCAGATAACCGTTTCAGAAGCATATGCAAAGTTGTGGCCATTGCCAAGGGCGCTAAGAAAAATAGCGCCACAATAAAGAGCTTCACGCTACCTAATAGCGGAGTCGCAAAAATTGCTATGAGAGCTAGCCAAGGTGGCGCAGCGGCGCTAGTTCCCATGGCAATTGAGTGCCATCCCCTGAAGTAAATGTCCCAGAGATCGCTCACACCATTTGGTTGTTCTGGCAAAGCGCCACCTGATAGCGCACCGAATCGGTTACGCGACCAAACGAGTGTTAAGAAAAAAAGGAACAGTGGAAGTGCAACAAGCGGTCGCTTCAGTAGATTAATCCAGCTGCGATTAGATGCTGGAGTCAGTAAATCCTCTTCATCTAAATTTTCATCCAATACAGAAATCTCGCGAACTTCAGTTATTTCGGCAGGAAAGAGTTGCGTGCGAATCCATTCGGCAGATCTGGAAAGCGCCAGGCGCGTCTGCGACCAACGCGATGGAATAAATCTTGACACAATTCCAGACGGAACTAAGCGGTGAGTCCGTCGAACTTTTCGCGCTTTGATTAAATCTGCAGGTTGCAGAATCAGCGCACCAATAGCCAAAATTTCATCACTGGCATATCCGGGTAATTTTGCAAATAAAAAGCCGACCGCGCGCAATATCGCACCAGTTAATAATTGAACGGTAAGAATCGGAAGCCGCCACCACGAAGAATTAACTAAGAGAACATAGGCTGCGTTACGGCGATCAAGAAGCAAGGGGCGATGTAGGAACGCTTCTGCAACATCAACTGTGCGACGTTCATTGGCAGATGCTTCAGCGTGAAAGGCGATGGCGCTAGATACTGCAATAGCGGTATAGCCCGCGGAGTAAAGACGCCAACCAAAGTCAACATCATCACGGAAGAGATCTAAGTTGGGATCGAATCCACCTAGTTGTTCAAAAACATCTCTGCGAATTAGTGCGCCAGCGGTGCTTACGGCAAGGACTTCATACACGCCATCGCGTTGTCCTTGGTCATACTCGGAAGGCTCCAATCCGGTCCAACGATTTCCGTTGGCGGCAATGCTTACTCCAATTTCTAATAAGTGAGTGTGGTCGTGCCAACCCAATAACTTTGGACCAGCCATTGCAACGCTAGGTTTAGTTTCAACTTCGGCAATTAAATTTCCTAAGGCGTTTGGGTGCAGTGTTAAATCATCGTGGATCAGCCAGATCCATTCGCGTTCTGGATCAAGTATTTTCGGAAGAGTTGAGACAGCATGTCCAATAGCTTCACCAAATCCGGTATCTCGAGCCATCGGAAAAACTGGAATGCGCGCACCCTTAACAAGTTTTGCTGAACCATCCTCGGAACCCGTATCAACGGCAACGCTCTGATTTACTGGATGCGTTTGTGAAGCAAGAGATGCGATAACTTCAGGTAACCAACGCGCACCGTCATGAAGTACAAGAATCGCAGTGACGCGATGTGAACTCATAAGAGTTACGCTGGGCGGCGCTTCAAACGGCGGCGCTCACGTTCGGAGAGTCCACCCCAGATTCCAAAACGCTCGTCATGTGCAAGCGCGTATTCCAAACATTCTTGGCGAACATCGCAAGAAAGGCAGACGCGCTTTGCTTCACGAGTTGAGCCACCTTTTTCAGGAAAGAAAGCTTCTGGATCTGTCTGTGCGCATAGTGCGCGCTCTTGCCAAGAGAGTTCAACATTCTCTCCGTTTGCTAATTTAATTGATGGACCAGCAGTAGGGGCTGTTGGATGGCCAGTAGGTGTGGCTTCTGGACGAATCGGCATCGACTAATCTCCTCAAGACCTTTGTTGGCAGCGCTCGCTATGAACACTGCTTCTCTATAACGAATTACACGCGTGTAATCCCTTTTAGTCAAGTCCAAGAAAGGGTCAAATTTAGGAAATTGTGGCTGAAATCTGCGATTTAGGGATGATTTATCGACTTATTTGGTGGAAATTGGCAGATTTTCATTTGGAGAAAGATATTTTCCAATGATTTCTGAGTTGGCGCTAATCAATGAATTATGGAGAATAAATGAATCGGTGATTGTGCAGTTTTCGCCAACTACAACCCCGTTCCCGATTATTGAATTTGAGATTTTGCAGCCAGCCCCAATGGCCGAGCCAGAACCGATCGAAGTGCCGCCAGTGAGCGATGATCCCGCCGCAATATTGGTGCCGACACCAGCCAAGAAATCTCCGCCAACAAAATCGCGCGATCCCTTAAATAACGCCGCTGGCGTTCCAATATCGAGCCAATAAGACTGCTCACGATATCCATATATCGGCCGTCCAGATTTAACTAGCTGCGGAAATGTTTCACGCTCGATACTGATGACTTTTCCCTCAGGAATTTCAGAGATCACCGATGGGCTAAATACATAACATCCTGCGTTGATGTCATTGGTTACTGGGTTATCCATTTTTTCTAAGAAATCTTTAACTCGCCCGGTCGTATCAGTTGGCACGCAACCAAATGCGCGAGCATCGGCGACTTCTATTAAGTGCAGCGTTGCATCTGCGCCGCGTTCTTTATGGAGCTCTAGTTGCGCAGCGATGTTGTGCTTACTTAAAACATCACCATTGAAAATCACAAACTCTTCATCTGTGTTGCTAAAACCCACCATAGCCGCTGCGTTACGGATTGCCCCGCCCGTGCCAAGTGGTTCTTTCTCCACCGCATAAAGTAATTTCATACCCCATTTAGATCCATCACCGAAGTAAGGTGTAAAAACTTCTGAAAGATAGGAAGTAGCCAGAATTACTGTATTAATCCCCGCTTTCTTAGCGGCAAGTAATTGATGTTCGGTAACTGGTAAGCCACCTACGGGCAACATTGGTTTTGGAGTTTCATTTGTCAGTGGCTTAAGGCGTGTACCAAAGCCACCAACTAGCAAAATACCAATCGCCATTATTTAGCCGCTTTCATAATGCGCTCAGCCGCTTCATTTATCTGCAAATCAGATGCGGTCATCGCAACTCTAATATGAGATGCGCCAAGTGGACCATAGAAATTACCGGGGGTCGCCAAAATTCCGATCTGGGCCAACCAATCAACCGAGCGCCAAGCATCTTCTGATCTGGTGCACCAGATGTAAAGACCGGCGGCTGATTCATCGATTCTAAAACCGGCGGATTGCAACGCAGGTGCCAAAATTGATCTACGCAAGTTATATCTAGCACGTTGTTCTTGCACATGCTTTTCATCGCTTAACGCGGTCACCATCGCATTTTGAATTGGAAGCGGCACCATCATCCCGGCATGTTTGCGCACTTCACGAATTTGGGCAATTAACTTGCTATCGCCAATTAGAAATGCACCACGATAGCCAGCCATTGACGAGCGTTTAGAAAGTGAATGCACCACTAACACATTTGAATTATCGCCATCGGTATATTTAAGAAGTGAAGTTGGTTTAGCAGTATCGCCAAAGTCGATATAGCACTCATCGCAAATAAGCGTTGCAGAATTTTGGCGAGACCATTTTAGCGCTGCTCGAAGTTCAACTTCGGAATGCACTCGTCCAGTTGGATTAGCCGGTGAGTTAATCCAAGCTAAATCCGCCGCTGGCCAAGTTGCCGCGTCGACACCGACAGCAATTGGATTTGCTTCGGCCAAAAGTGCTCCGACTAAGTAGGTTGGGTATGCAACTTCTGGATAAATAACGCTTTGGCTTTGCAGAAGAGTTGGCAGCCAGGCAACTAGCTCTTTAGATCCAATTACCGGCAGAACATCAAAGCCCCCTGTTGCACCTAGATGCGCAATGGCCCAATTGCGAATTGCATCCTGTAACTCTTTGGTGCCAGCAGTGACGGGATACCGTGGTGAATCAGCACTTTCGCGCAGCGCGCTTTGAATTATTTGCGGAGTGGAATCAACTGGCGTTCCTTGAGATAAATCGATTATTCCGCCGGCAAATTCCCGCGCCTTTTGCGCATAAGGTGCCAACGCATCCCACGGAAAATCTGGCAATGGTTGGCGCATAATTGGAAGGCGCTAGCTATGCGACTCTGTGCAACTATTCTTTTGGTGGGATTGCTAGGACATCTGGATGATCGCTATTTGTTAAGCCAACCTTGGCCGCGCCTCCAGGAGATCCGAGTTCAACGAAGAATTCGGTATTGATCTTGGATGAGTCTTTCCACTGTGAAGGGATGTCATCTTCATAATAAATGGCTTCGACTGGGCAGACTGGCTCACAAGCACCGCAATCTACGCACTCGTCAGGTTGGATGTAGAGCATGCGATTGCCTTCGTAGATACAGTCAACTGGGCATTCCTCGATGCAGGATTTGTCCTTAACATCAACGCACGGTTGGGCAATTACATAAGTCACGATCTAACCTCCAGAATGGTTGGCCCTGCTATTCAATCGCGCTCAGTCTAACCATGCAGAGGCGAGGTTGCCCGATTAAAGTATCGATATGAGTGAAGCCAGCCAGGGATCTGCGTCACCGTTGAGCGGGGCGATTGGCAAAAGGGTCACGATAAGACTGCGTGAAGCCGATGGCGGCTTGCGAGATATCGTGGGAATTCTGCAGAGCGAGCACGAATTAATAAATTCTAAATCTCAGGCGATTTCGTTTTCTAAAGATGACATCGCAATTTGGCGAGAAATTAAACCACTTCCCGATCGTGCTGGTACAGGTTCGCCGCTGTCGCTGCGGATTATTGAATTAGAAAAACTATCTGATACGACTTGGCCTGCCGCAGAAATTATTGAATTTGGAAAATGGCGCCTGCGCATTTCTGATGGATTTACGATGCGTGCAAATTCGGTGCTCCCAATTGGTGCCGGCCCAATCGGAGAACCTCCCCTAGCGCTAGCCGATGCCGTAGAGCATGTAATAAAGAGTTATCGGGATAAGGGTTTAACTCCAACTTTCACATTACCTCTTCCGATATATCAAGAACTAGATGAATACCTAGAAAGCCAAGGCTGGCAAATAAAAGTTGGGGCGCAATTCCTAATTAAAGATATAGATTTAATTGAGACAGAAATGTTTTCGCAAAATGATTTTGAGATTCTTGATTATCCATCTGAGCAATGGCTAGGCCTGCAATCAGATCACCGCCTAGAAAACTTAATGCAACGTTACCCAGCAAGATATGGTCTTATTAAATCTGGAGAAAGCGTCAAGGCTGTTGGCCGAATCGCAACCCTTGGAACATGGGCGATGGCGACGCGACTCTTCGTCGATCCATCTCATCGTGGCAAAGGGCTGGCACAGCAACTAATGCTCCGTTTAATGGCTGCAGCTAAAGAAGATGGAGCAACAAAAATCGCACTGCAAGTGGATCTTGAAAACGCTGCTGCTCTTGCCTTGTACGATTCGATGGGATTTAGACTTCATCACAAATATGTCTATCGCGTTCTAGAAACTTTGGAAGTAAGGTAATGATTTCTATATATGACACTTTGGCGAGAAAGGTTAGCCAGATAGAGTCTTCGGGATCACGGGTAACCGTTTACTGCTGTGGTCCAACCGTCTATCGCGATGCTCACGTAGGCAATTTAAGAACATTCTTACTGGCGGACGTAATTCATCGAGCGCTAATTCAACAAGGTGCGCAAGTTAATTTTATTCAAAACATAACCGATGTTGGGCATATGTCAGAAGATGTTCAAGGTGAAGATAAAATGCTCCAACAGGCGCATCTGGAAAAGCGTGATCCCTTTGAAATTGCTCGCGCATATGAAGCCGGGTTCCATAACGATTTACAACGGCTAAATGTCCTGCCAGCGAGCGCATATCCCCGCGCCAGCGAAACTATAAATTTGATGCAGCAATACATCTCCAAATTAATCGCTGACGGCTTTGCTTATGCCACGACTGCCGGTTCTGTTTACTTCGATTCTCGATCCTTTGAAACCTACGGCGCGATTAGTGGCAATCGTCTGGATTCGCTAAAGCCTGGCCATCACTATGAATTTACCGATGAGGGAGATAAACGTTTTCATGCCGATTGGGCGCTCTGGAAAGCAGCTGGTTTACGTACAGAAATGATCTGGGATTCACCATGGGGGCTTGGTTTTCCGGGATGGCATATCGAGTGCACAGCGATGTCACTCTCATTACTTGATGACCGCATAGATGTTCACGTGGGTGGCATAGACCTGAGATTTCCACACCATGAAAATGAACGCGCGCAATCAAATTCAATAATTAATTCTGAGGCAGTTGGCATGTGGGTACACGGTGAGCACTTACTTTTTGAGGGCCGCAAGATGTCAAAGAGTTCTGGAAATGTTGTTCTGTTACAAGATGTAATTGATCGCGGACTTGATCCCTTGGCGTTAAGGCTTTGTCTATTGGAAAATCGTTATCGCGCGCAAATGGATCTGACTTGGGAGGCTCTGGAAGCTGCAAATTCCACTTTGCGTAGATGGCGAAATTCAATAGCCGCTTGGGGTTCGGAAACCTCTGCCATTGCAGATACAGAAGTTGCTAGTGCAATCAAAAAAGATCTTGATACGCCGCGCGCAATTGTGCGGTTGCGTGCTATAGAAAAAGATTTACAAATTCTGGCGCACGATAAACGTGCCATATTTCTTCATGCAGACCAGGTGCTTGGGCTAGAACTTACTCGCGCGGCCATCAAGAAACCCCTTTCACCTGAGCAGGCTTCATTATTGAGCCAAAGAGCAGGGGCACGCGAAGGCAAGAATTGGAGCCAAAGTGATCTTCTGCGCGATGAACTTTTGGCCCAAGGTATTTCGATTAGCGATGGACCTGCCGGACAAAGTTGGAGCTGGATTTAATTAGTCGGTAAAGCGATGGCTATTGTAAGTGCCAGAAAAGAAAGGAAAAAGTAGGCGTTTCCTAAATTATCACCTTGCACAAATATTTCTTTTCCTGCACCAAAAGTAGATGCTCGGAAAAAAATTGCACTCCATCCAAGGGCTGCGATTATTTTAAATCTAGATTTTCTATAAGTTCGTCCCACAGACCAGATGGATGTAAAAGTTCCAATGATTGCCAACGCAATGCCAAAGGGTGGCAGAAATAGATGTAGGAATGTCGCCGCCACTGCGGTTATCGCGCCTATAAGAAATGAAAAAAGATACTTCATCTAGGCAATGACTCCGGCGAACAAATCCGATTCACGTCCGGCTTCATCAAATGGAGCCGCCTTTTCACCTTTTACTAATGTGTAGAACTCATTACCCCAGACTTGTAGCCCCAGGTTATTGGAGAGTGCGAAGAAAGGTCCATCAAGAGCTATCTGTGTGTGATGCGCTTTCATCGCTGCCATCTTCTGTTCTACATAAGAATTGCCGTCAACCAAGGCGTCAATAAATTCGTCAGCTTTTGCAAAGGCAATTTCATCAATGTTATCTGTTCCGAAGAAATCTGAGCCAATCTCTTTTAACTTTTCCATGCTTTCAGCAATCACAGATTTAGGAATTGTGTTCCAGTAAATTTTTTGAATTTGCCATTGAGATTTTTCAGATGCGCGCATCGCAACCCGATGGGCTTGAATATGATCTGGGTGGCCGTATCCCCCAATTTCATCATAAGTAATCAGAATATGTGGTTTAACTTCTTCGATCACTGCAACTAAATAATCAGCAGCCTCTTCCAAATCTGCTTGCCAAAAGACATCGGAGCGGTTATTGGGATCCGTTCCCATCATTCCGCTGTCGCGATAAGTTCTAGCGCCTTGCGCGAGGAATCTGAAATCTCTAATACCAAGTGCGCTCATTGCATTGGCAAGTTCGATTTCGCGATGAGATCCAAGGGCATCGGATTCAGCGCTAGATAAATGGCTTAGCTCAGGGGTGAGAATTTCACCTTCTTCTCCGCGAGTACATGTAACAAGAGTTACTTGCGCACCGAGTGCGGCGTATAACGCCATGGTTGCACCGTTGTTGATAGTTTCATCATCAGGATGAGCATGAACCAATAAAGCGCGAAAACCTTGATAAGAACTACGCATTAATAGACCGGTAATGATTTATCAATTTGTTTAGCCCATGCGATGACTCCACCTGCCACATGGGTGGCATCTGAAAATCCAGCACCTTTGAGAATCGCTAAACATTCGGCCGATCTGACACCGCTCTTGCAATGCAGAACTATCGGCTTATCTTGTGGCATGGTCGCGAGCACGGTGCCATCTAAGAAACCTTGTTTTGGAATCAAGTGCGAACCTGGAATACGAACAATTTCAAATTCACTTGGCTCACGAACATCGACTAGATAGAAGTTATCATTTCCGGCAATTTTTGCAGCAAGTTCGGTAACTGTGATTGTCGAATCTTTAACTGCAACTTCTGCAGCATCTGATAAAACGCCACAGAAGGCCTCGTAATCTGGCAATAATTCTGTCTGGGTTGGGTTCTGGCTACATAATGGACAATTTGGATCTTTGCGAACCTTGATCTTTCTAAATGACATTTCTAGCGCATCGTAAATAATTAGCGAACCAATCATTGGATCGCCAACGCCGGTGATTACTTTTATCGCCTCTGTAGTCTGAATAGATCCGATGGTTGCGCAAAGAACACCAAGCACGCCGCCTTCGGCACAACTTGGAACCATTCCTGGTGGTGGAGGTTCTGGATAAAGACAACGGTAACAAGGTCCGTACTCAGCCCAAAAAACACTGGCTTGGCCATCAAAGCGATAAATAGATCCCCAAACATATGGCTTCTTCAGTAATACGCAGGCATCATTTACCAAATACCGAGTTGCAAAATTATCGGTTCCATCAACGATGATGTCGTATTGAGAAAATATCTCCATCACATTGGAGTTATCTAAGCGAACTTCGTGAGTTACTACATTTACATAAGGATTAATCTCCGCAATTTTTGCCTTGGCCGATTGCGCCTTACTCTTACCGATATCACTTTGGCCGTGAATAATTTGCCGCTGCAGATTTGATTCATCGACGGTATCAAATTCGACAATTCCGAGAGTTCCAATGCCAGCAGCTGCTAAGTACATCAGCGCCGGCGAACCCAGTCCACCTGCACCAACGCATAGAACTTTGGCGTTCATCAAACGTTGCTGTCCAGCCATTGCAACATCTGGAATTATCAGATGGCGGCTATATCGGCGAACTTCATCAACAGTCAGCGCAGGTCCAGGAGATACCAGGGCTGGAGGTTTAATTTGTGGGTTCGTCATAGCGCTATTCTGCCGTAGGCGTTGCAGGTGCGCCAATTAGATAAATTTGGCACGCTGCAAATCGTTCTCATCTGCATTTGATCTTTCTTTATTAGCGCTGCTGCGTCTACGATACGAGCAATGACTACCGTAGATACGAATACAAAAGGCGATAAACCACGCCTGCCGCGTGATGAGCGCCGTGCGATATTACTCAACGCGGCCCTAGAAGTTTTCACCGCCGCCGGATACCACTCGGCTGCGATGGATGAAATTGCTGATCGCGCAAATGTCAGCAAGCCAGTTCTGTATCAGCACTTTCCTTCGAAACTTGATTTGTATCTTGCCGTACTAGATCTGCATATTGATTCACTAGTCTTCGCACTACAAAAAGCCATCTCTTCAACTCCCGATAACTCTATGCGCGTACATGCGACCGTTGTTGCTTACTTTGAATTTATCGAAAAAGAGGGTGAGGCATTCCGTTTACTTTTCGAAAGCGATATGAGCGTTGAGCCACAGGTTCGTGAGCGCTTGAATCGTATGACTTATGACTGCGCAGCGGCGGTAAGTGCAATTATTTCCAATGACACTGGATTGCCTCAAGAAGTTGCTATGTTGCTGGGCGTTGGGCTTATTGGATATACCCAAGTGACCGCACGCCATTGGTTGGATCGAGATAGCAAATTAAGTCGCCAGCAAGCTGTTGAATTAGTTGAAAACTTAATGTGGCGCGGAATTTCTGGCTTCCCACTCTCTGGAAGTCAATAACCCCTACTCATTTCAGAGAGATTGGCTGCACTTTTTGGCGATAGGATAGCCACATGAGTACAAAAAAATCAGATGCCGGACAAAGTACACAGGTTCGCATCGCAATTGCCAATATCTCTGGCGAACTAGTAGTTGAAACAAATTCTTCAGTTGCCGATGTTAAAGCGGCAGTGTCGGCAGCGTTGGCAGGTCAGACTCCCCTAGCGTTACAAGATATTCGGGGCCATGAAATTGTTGTAGCAGCGGACAAGATTGGCTTCGTCGACATTGGTGTCGCCGCCGATCGTCGCGTTGGTTTCGGCGTTCTCTAAGGTGTCGATAACTTTTGCCGATTTGCCACTTCGCCCCGAGACACAGGCGGCGCTAGCAGAACATGGTTTTATCTCACCTTTCCCAATTCAAGAGATGGTGCTGCCTATCGCACTTGGCGATGGCGATGTAATTGGCCAAGCCAAGACAGGTACTGGAAAAACACTGGCCTTTGGAATTCCATTAATTGAAAGAGTGATCGCACCACTTGATACCGAATGGACGGATTTAACAGCTAAAGGACTGCCACAAGTTTTGGTAGTAGTCCCAACTCGCGAACTCTGCGTGCAGGTCACAAAAGATATTGATGAGTTGACTGGAAATCGTGGCATACGCACTCTGGCTGTATACGGTGGTCGCGCATTTGAACCACAAATCGAAGCACTTAATAACGGTGTGGAGATAGTCGTTGGAACACCAGGTCGCTTGTTAGATCTATACCGACAAGGTCAATTGAAATTGAAGGAAGTATCACGCGTTGTCTTAGATGAGGCAGATGAAATGCTTGATTTAGGCTTCTTGCCTGATGTTGAAAAAATATTTACGAGCACTCCAAATCGCTCACAAACAATGCTCTTTTCTGCGACCATGCCTGGCGATATTATTGCCCTAGCGCGCCGCTTTATGAATCAGCCAATACACATTCGCACGCAAGATAACGAAGATGAGGGTGCGGTTGTATCTCGTATCAAGCAACATGTAATACGTGCCCATGCTCTAGATAAGATCGAAATGCTGGCTCGAATTCTCCAAGCCGATGGACGAGGTCCAACGATCGTCTTCTGCCGCACAAAACGCACCTGTCAAAAAACCTCTGATGATTTGGCCGAACGTGGATTCCGTGCCGCATCCATTCATGGCGATCTAGGACAGAGCGCGCGCGAAAAAGCGCTTAATGATTTTAAGGCTGGTAAATCAGATGTACTCGTCGCAACTGATGTGGCAGCGCGCGGAATTGATATAGATGGCATTACGCACGTAATCAACTATCAATGTCCAGAAGATGAAAAAACTTACGTGCATCGCATTGGTCGCACAGCGCGTGCCGGAGCAGACGGAATCTCAGTAACATTTGTCGATTGGGATGACTTGGCTCGCTGGAAGATGATTGATACCTCTCTAGTGCTGGGCTTAGGCGAACCCGAAGAAACTTATTCATCATCAGAACATCTTTATCAAATGTTAAATATTCCAGCAGGTTCCAACGGACGCATTATAAAGCAGAAGCCTGTAGCTAAGACAGAAAAGGTTGCCTCACCCGAGAGAGCTGCTAAGCCAACAGCAGATAAAACTCCACGAAATCGTACGCGCACTAAGAAGTTTACTTCTTAATTTTTTAGCCGTTATTCCAGACCCAAGATCTCGAGTACCGAATATGCGGCACTTCGATAACTCTCTGACACTTCGGAACTTTTACTCAAGGTTAAGACAGATAAATCAGAACTTGCCGCAATTTCTACCTCGTCACTGCGCAAAATTGCCACATCTAATACTGGTGAGAGCTCTTCATAATTTACTTCACCTATGGCGACCGCGGTTATGGGCTTATCGGTAATTTTTCGCAATTGAATTAGCCCGCGTAGCGAGTGAAGATTTTGCGAAACGGGTACGAAAATCTGGTCTGCGGCGCTGATTGCCGCGCCTAATGATGGAGTCAACGTTGGAGGAATATCCAAGATAACTAAGTCATAATCTTTGGGTAACCTGGTTAACAACTGGGAAAGCGCGCCTTCATCTAGGTTCGCTGCTAATCGTGAATCTGACGCTATAAAATCAAAGCGTTCAGAAGTTGTAACTAGGTTTTCCTCGGTTACCTTAACGTCCAATAAAAATTCGGTGATTGTAAGTCTTGGGTTTTCAAACCCAAGGCGAAAGGTAAGTGGCGCCGCAGGATCAAGATCTATTAAAAGTGTCTTCTTACCAAATTCAGCAAAGGCCACAGCCAAGCAGTGTGCAAGAGTTGTCTTGCCTACCCCGCCTGCCGGATTTGCAATCGCAATTACCTTCACTTGGCCAACACCAATCCCCATCGCACTTGCGCTGCTTTGTACACGGGTGGTGCCAAAATCGCATCTGGAATTGCGCCTAAAGTTTTGCGAACCGCTTTTAGCGAAATCTCTGTTGCAAAATTTTGCCCAGGAAGTGTTGGAGTTCCATAAAGAGATCTAGCCCAAGCCGGCAAAGAACTAGCGGCGATAAGTGCAAGCGAAGCCCAGGCAGGCGCTGCCGGAGTTACAAAACGAACTGCAGTTGGAAGTGGCGGAATTGTTAAGAAGAGGGCCGCACGCTTGGCATCATCTGAAGCGCTAAGTTCTGGCGAAATGTTTGAAAAATACGTTTGCATCTGCTCAACTGAAGATGGAACTTGGTCGGCATTTATTCCGACAGCTTCTGCAAACACCACCATCTCAGCAACATATTGATCTTGTTGTTCAGAGGTAAGTGACATACCAGATCGAACCGCAATATCTAGAAAAGAATCCACCATCGACATGTGTACCCAGAGCAATAGATGGGGATCATCTAAACCTAATGAAGTGTGAATCTTTCTGACTCGAGAAGAGAGCGCATCTGCTTCATCACGACTGCCAAAAGTTATGGTTGAAACATAATCTCCGGTGCGTTGCAATCGACCCCACGCATCTTCACGGAAATTCGAATTCTTGGCTACGCCATCCATGGCAGCTGGGTGCAGCGCTTGTTGCAACAAAGCGCGTATTCCACCGATAGCCATCGCCGGATCGGAATGAATCTGCCAGGCGATAGTTTCAGGTGAGAATTTCCCACGGGGATCTGATGACATATACGTAACTTTATCTGAGGTTTAGTTATTGTGCAGTGAAAGCTTTTATGGCATCGACCAACATCTGAACTGCGATTGCCGCAAGTAATAATCCAGCGATTCTGGCTAGCAGCGTTACGCCAGCATCTTTAATAATCCCCAAAATAGTCGTGGAAGCCATTAAAGAGATTGCAATCACGATATGTACTGCAACGACTGCTGCGATCAGACCAATGCTCTGCGCCGGAGTTTGGATCTGCTGTACGAAGATCATGGTTGCCACGATCGCACCTGGTCCTGCTAGTAGCGGAGTTCCAAGTGGGACGAGTGCAATATTTTTATCCTTCGAGCCATCCCCGCCCATATCGCGACCAGTTAAGAGTTCAAGGGAAACATATAGAAGTAAAAGTCCACCCGCTGCTTGTAACGCTTCAATTGAAACGTTCATGTACTCCAAAATAAATCGGCCAAAGATCGAGAAGAAGGAAATTACGATAAGAGAGACCAGTGCTGCTTGCCAAGCAAGTTGCACACGTTCTTTCTTTGTTTTGTCAGCAACTAGTCCCAGAAATATCGGCGTTGCACCTGGCGGATCGAGAATTACTAAAAGGGTTACGAAAGCCTGAATCGAGAAGGTAACTGCGCTAACTTCAATGACGTTCACTTTGTTACGACCCTTCGCGCACTTGCTAGTGATTCAAGGCGAGCCCACTGCTCGGGATCGGTGAGATTTTCTCCCAGTTCATTTAGTTTACCGTTGCCGTGGTAATCACTTGACCCAGTTTTAACTAACCCAAGTTGATCTGCGATTTCAGCTAGTTGCTCACGCTCAGATTGTGAATGGTCTCGATGATTTACTTCAATTCCATGCAATCCGGCAGAGACTAGGTGTTTGAAGGTATCTGCTGAAATTATTTCGCCGCGTCTTGATGCAAACGGGTGCGCAATGACTGCAACACCGCCCGCCTGATTTATCTGGTGGATGGCAGCTTCAGGCGTTGGGGCTGCATGAGTTACGTAATACTTTGAATCATTATGTAACAGTTCAAGAAATGCTTCATCGCGTGTTGTAACAACTTTATTTCGTACAAGCGCATCAGCAAGGTGCGGCCTGCCTAATGTTGCACCAACTGGAGTCGCAGCCATCACATCTTCAATAGAGATATTGATGCCATCTGCTGCAAGTAACTCAATCATCTTGCGCATGCGTGGAATTCGGGTATCTCGAGACTCTGCCAACATATTTTGCATATTTTTATCTTGACCATCAAATAACAACCCGAGCATATGCACGCTAATTCCATCAAGAGTTAGTGTGGAAATTTCAGCGCCTAACACTAAAGAGAGCGATGGGCGAAGCGCTGTCACAGCCTCACCCCAACCTGAAGTGCTGTCGTGATCGGTAATCGCCAAGGTAGTGATACCGGCAGAATGTGCTTTATTTACCAACGCAGCAGGTGAATCTGTCCCATCACTTGCCGTTGTATGCGTATGTAAATCAATCATTTTGAAATCATTCTACTTTTACTCGTCAATCATTACGCGAGTAGGTCTAGTACGCATAACAACTAGTGCGCAACCAGAAAGAATTAAGACGATGCCGGGTATGACGCCAATTGGTGGGCGCTGATTCAACCACCAGATAGCTAAGATCGAACTTACTGGAACTTCGAAGAAAACGATCAGAGAAACAACAGCCGGAGAAACTCGTTTGAGAACTGAGTTAAACATGGTGTGACCTAAAAATTGTGCACCGAGAATTAGCCCTAATAGGATCCACCATTCGCGTGCGCTGAAATCTCAGAAGTTCGTTGCCCGCAATTATCGCCATTGGTAGCGCGGTAATAGCGCAGAAGAAATAACAGATAGATGTGTATGTGGCTGTTTCTATCGTTCTTTGTGCCCGAGCTCCAATCAGTATGTATAAGGCAGAAAGGGCGGCAGAGATAATCGCTGCTAAGTCACCAAGGAAAGCGCGCAGTGAAATTTGTAAATCAATTCCAGAAATTAACAGAACTCCGCCGAAAGATACAAACATACCCAACCAAGCACGAGATGGAATATGGCCACCTGATAATTTAAGAAAGAGTGCGGCAAAGATTGGCTGAAGTGCAACGAGGGCGGTACCTGCAGCAACTGTTGTCATACGCATCGCAAGGAAGAAACCGTAGAAATGTAGCGCTAAGACAACGCCAGCAAGAATCGCCCATTTTGCGCCAGTTCTATCGATGCGATGGCGTAGCGCAAAAGGTGCGGTCATCAGTGCTGCTCCGAAATTTCGCCAGAAAATCAGTGAGAGCACTGGCATTGAACTCATAGCGATAAGCGGTCCAGATGTGCCGATTCCAATAATTCCTATTCCTAAGCGAATTAAATCTGGGCGCGCAGGTATTTGTGTGTGGTTATCACGATTTAAAGGCTGCGACATGACAGTAACCGTAGCCGATACCCTTAGCCAATGAAGGGAGGCCAAAAATGAGTGGCAACACAATAAATCGCGTCTTTATTGCACGCTTGGCAGGCACGGCAGTCTTTGATCCAAATGGAGATCCAGTTGGCAAGGTTCGCGATGCTGTCGCGACTTTACGTTCCAATAATCAGCCACCTCGCATTCTTGGCCTCGTCGTTGAAGTTCCTTTACGTCGCAGAGTTTTTGTACCAATTACTCGAGTTACATCTATCGAATCAGGGGCAGTTGTTATTACCGGTCTGGTAAATATGCGCCGCTTTGAATCTCGCGCTGGTGAATTGTTAGTGCTCGGTGAGTTACTAGATCGCTCAATTACTTTAAACGAAAATAGCGAGCCTGTAGTTGTCGAAGATATGGGCATGGAACAAAACCGCACTGGTGATTGGTTTATCAACCGTGTTCATATTATGAAAAAGGGCAGCGGACTGCGCCGTAAAGGTGCTACTTCAACTGTCGCATGGGAGGAAGTAACTGGCTTTACTCTGCCTGAGCACAACCAAGGCGTCACCAATTTACTTGCCACCATCAGCAACCTGCGCGCTGCCGATTTAGCTGCAGTTATTCAAGATTTAGCGCCGAAGCGTCGTGTTGAAGTTGCGCGTGCCCTTGATGACGAACGTTTGGCAGATGTTTTGCAAGAAATGGATGAAGTAGAACGAGTTGCACTTCTTGCTGAACTCGAAGGCGAACGTGCTGCAGATGTCTTGGGTGAAATGGATCCAGATGATGCCGCAGATTTACTTCGCGAAGTGGGAGAAGAACGTGCGCAAGCGCTGATTGAACTCATGGAGCCAGAAGATGCCGAAGATGTTCTGCGCTTGATGACTTATGAAGATTATTCTGCAGGCGGAATGATGACGACTGAGCCAATTGTTCTGAGCGCTGACAATTCAGTTGCAGATGCTTTGGCTGGTGTTCGCGCCAGTGAAGTCTCACCCGCGCTGGCCTCACAAGTATTTGTATGTCGTCAACCACTTGAAACGCCTACTGGGCGCTACATCGGCATGGTGCATTATCAAAGACTGCTGCGCGAGCCACCTTCAACGCTGCTCGGATCTATCGTTGATACAGATACGCAAGGGTTAAATCCCAATGCATCCTTGCATGAAGTTTCGTCATACTTGGCCAGTTATAACTTGTTATCTGTTCCGGTAGTCGATGCTAATGATCGACTATTGGGCGCCATCACAGTTGATGACGTACTTGATCACCTTTTGCCAGAAAACTGGCGCCTGGAGCACCGTGATTCCACTCGCGGTACTGGCCCAATACTTAATCTTGGCGATGTTGCAGGAACAGAAGTTGATCCCGAAGATATTGAATTAGATAAATCGATGGAAGAGGAGGCGCGCTAATGGCACGTGCAATCACATCCCGTAACAGCGGACTAGACACCCCGCGCGAATCTCGTCGATCACTGCGCCCAAATTATGATCCAGAGGTTTTTGGTCGCTTATCCGAGCGCTTTGCTCGCTTTTTAGGTACTGCTCGATTCTTGGTTTATATGACGGTATTTGTTATGTCATGGGTAGCCTGGAATTCACTTGCACCGCGCGACTTACGTTTTGATGACTTTCCATTTATCTTTTTGACTTTAATCTTGTCGCTGCAAGCATCTTATGCGGCACCGCTAATTTTGCTGGCACAAAATCGTCAAGCCGACCGCGATCGCATTTCCCTAAATGAAGATCGCGCGCAGAATGCTCGCTCAATTGCTGACACTGAATATCTGACTCGCGAACTTGCCAGCTTGCGTATTGCACTCGGCGAAATGGCAACCAGAGATTTTATTCGTAGCGAATTAGAAGACTTGGTAAAAGATTTAAGTACTAAGCCCCAGTCTGACTCCAAGTAAAGAGTTACTGCGAACCATAAGTTTTTCTGAAATTGCTGAAATTGCTAAAGCGCTCGGTGAATCAGGATGGGCAATGACAATAGGTTTTCCATCATCGCCTCCCGTTCGTAACTGAGTGCTAAACGGAACTTTGCCCAGGAGCGGTACTTCGCTGCCGACCAGAATTGATAGCCGTGCTGCAGTTTCTTCTCCCCCACCCTCTCCAAATAAGGAAATTTCATCACTGCAATGGGGGCAAGGAAATGCAGACATATTTTCAATAACTCCGACTACACGCTGGTGAATCTGATGGGCAATTCGCCCAGCGCGTTCGGCAACTTCTGCAGCAGCGATCTGCGGCGTCGTGACCACTAAAATTTCTGAAGTTGGAATTAGTTGGCCCAGGGAAATTGCAAGATCTCCGGTACCTGGCGGTAAATCAATTAAAAGTAGATCAAGGTCGCCCCAGTAAGCATCAGATAAGAGTTGTTCCAATACGCGGTGCAGTAAAGGACCGCGATAGGCCACTGCATCTGCGCGCTCGGGCTTAAACATCTCCATGGAAACAGCTTTGACGCCGTACGACTCAAGTGGAATAAACATCTGGTCAATTGCAGTTGGACGTTGCCCCATTAAACCCATTAAACGTGGAATTGAATGTCCATAAACGTCGGCATCAAGAATTCCAACTCGCAGGCCTCGAAGCGCCGCAGAAATAGCCAAGTTGGCAGTTAGTGATGATTTTCCTACGCCACCTTTGCCAGATGCGATACCAAGAACGCGTGTTAGCGAATCAGGTTGAGCGAAAGGAATAAATTTTTCGCGGCCACCACGTAATAGTTTCTTTACATTATTTCGTTGTTCCTCCGACATCACGCCGAAGACAATAGTTACCTCATCGATTGCAGCAACTTGGATAACCGCTGCAGTTATATCTGAACGGAGTCGATCTTGCATAGGACAACCAGAAATCGTCAGCAAAATTTTCAGTTCAGCTACAGCGCCATTTACGGCTACTGATTCGACCATGCCTAGTTCTGGCAGAGGTCGGTGGAGCTCAGGATCTGAAACTGTGGCAAGTGCAGCGTTAATTAGCTCAATGGTTGTCATAGTAAATCAGGATCTAACTTTGCTTTAAATTTTGGTTTTTCTTCATCGTCTTCATCTAGCGCATTAGCTATCTGCTTCTTAATAAATTTCTTTGGGTGCAAGTCTGATGGTTGCAAATCTTCAAATCCCGGCCCAAGATTCTTGCGCAATTCGGATGTGGCAGTTTGTGACATCGTGCGAATTTTCTTAATTAACTTCGCTGCATCGACCGCCAAGTGGGGCAAGCGGTCGGGTCCTACTAAAATTATGGCCAACAAAGCCAGACCAAGGATTTCACCTGCACCAAAGTCAAAGAACATTTCTTTACTTTCCGGCTTGCAAAGTGACCGTGGCAGTTGATGTGACGCCGTTGCGGATATATGTAAGTACAGCTTTGTCACCAACACTTTTTGCGCGGATTGCAACAATTAGTTCTTCTGCAGAGTTAATTGTGCGGCCCTCAAATTTGGTGATGATGTCTCCGCCTTTAAGTCCAGCCAACGCTGCAGGTCCACCCGGCAATATTGCCTTGTCACTCTTTGAGATGAGCGCGCCATCGCCTTCATACTTCATATCAATTGAGACACCCAAAACTGGATAAGTTGCTATTCCATTTTTAATCAATTGATCGGCGGTCTTGCGCGCTTGGTTAATTGGAATTGCAAAACCAAGGCCAATAGAACCACTCTGTGAACCAATTGATGAGCCCAGTGTTGCGATTGCAGAATTAACTCCAATTACCGCTCCAGTTGAATCAACTAGCGGGCCACCCGAATTTCCAGGATTAATTGCGGCATCTGTTTGAAGAGCATTAATAAATGAGTTATCACTGCCCGTCTCACCTGCAGTAACGGCGCGATCTTTAGCACTGATAATTCCTAAAGTGACTGTTCCCGACAGGCCAAGTGGTGAACCAATAGCAATTACTGAATCACCCACAGCAACTTTGTCGCTGTCGCCAAGTTGAAGCGCGGTCAATCCAGTCGTGGAAATCTTGAGCACTGCTAGATCGTAGGAGGAATCTCGCCCGACAACTTTTGCTACATATTCTCGACCATTATTTAGGGTCACATTTATAACCCCTTTGCCAGTAACCGCTTCTGCAATTACGTGGTTATTGGTCAATATGTACCCATTGCTCTCGATAACAAAACCGGTACCAGTCGATCCACCATCTTTGGCTCTAGCTTCGATTGATACAACTGATGGAATAACTCGCTTTGCAATATCAGCAACTGAACCAGGTGCGCGTTCAACTGAACTAGAAGTTCTAGATAAATTTATAGATTGCCCAAATAAAGATCCCGATGATGATGCACCAAAGATTGCTCCGACAAGACCTGCGACAAAGGCAAGAAGTATCGCATTGGCACGCGTGATTAAATTCGCTTTGCCATTCTTGCTTGCAGGTATCCACCACGGTCCATTTGAACCGCTTGGTTGCGAGGTGCTCATAAACCCATCTTCCTACAGTTTCGTTGCAAGTAACAAACCATCACCGATAGGTATGAGAGAAGTCACCCAAAGGTCTGTCTCATTTTTCATAGATTTCCCAGCCTCGCGCAGCGCCACCGTCTTGGGATCTCGCTGAGCTGGATCAGAAACTTTCTCACCGCCAAAGAAATTATCAATCACAAAAACTCCGCCGCTTCGCAGAATGCGATGTGCCTCGTGTATTGCAACAGGGAGGTCTTCGGGATTGTGGCGAAATATAACTAAGTCATAAGCGCGATCTGCCAATTTCGTCATTACATCCATAACTGGATTTGTGATTAATCTAAAACGCGCTGCTGCGATATCTGCACTTTGAAAGGCCAGCTTGGCTGCGTTGCTGTGTTCCATCTCGTCGTCAATTGATGTGAGAGTGCCGCTAGCCAGCATTCCTTCTAATACCCAGAGCGCACCGATACCAGAGCCGGTACCTATTTCTACTACTGATTGCGCAGAGAGAATGTGAGCCAAATGTTTTAAGTAAGCGCCAGTGCCACAAGTTGTATCAATTGCGCCAATTTCTTCACCGACGGGCGCGCGCAGATTTCTTAACTTCATCCTCTTGTATAAAGCCTTCAGCATATGTATGTGGATCAATGATCATCACAGCGTTCTCAGCCATTCAATTAGTAGGCGAACACCGAAGCCGGTGCCACCTTTGGGATTTTCTCCAACATCGCCTTCACTGCGCGCAACACCTGCGATATCTAAGTGAACCCAGGTACGTTCGCCGGCAAATTGTTCAAGAAAAAGCGCCGCTGTGATTGAGCCCGCGCTAAATTTCTTCTTCGCAGTGACGTGACTTAAATCTGCAATAGGACTTTCCAGTGCCTCTTGATAATCATCTACTAGCGGCATATGCCAGACTCGATCACCAGATTTTTCTCCTGCTTCATAAAAATTCTTTGCTAATTTTTCATCTCGCGTATACATCGCTGCATGCTGGCGACCCAGACCAAGTGTCGCCGATCCCGTTAAGGTTGCGATATCAATTATGTAATCTGGATCTAGATTCTTATCAGCGTAAGCCAGGCCATCTGCCAGAACTAAGCGCCCTTCAGCATCGGTGTCGAGAATTTCAACAGTCTTGCCACCGTATTGGGTGATGACATCACTGGGACGTTGCGATGTACCAGAGAGAGCATTTTCGGCCAACATCATTAAGACAGTTACATGTACTTGCGGTTGAAAGTGGTTTAACGCACTTATTGCACCAAGTGCGGCAGCAGATCCAGCCATATCGGATTTCATCGCCATCATGGTCTCGTAAGGACGTTTTAGCGAAATGCCTCCGGTATCAAAGGTAATTCCTTTTCCGACAATAACCACATGCGGGAGTGCGCCAATATTCTTTTTCATTCCGCGCGGATAATAAGTAACTTCTACAAAACGTGGTCCGGGTTTTGGTGAAGAATTTCCAACTGCGCGCAGCCCCCCAAATTCAGCTAACTCTTTTCCGGCCAAGATTTTTATCTCGAGGCCATTTTCGAGGGCAATCTTCTGCGCCTCATCGGCCATCCATAACGGAGTCTTGATATTGGAAGGGGTATGAATTAAATCGCGAGTGCGAGAGATCGCGCTGGCAATAACGCTGGCATCGTCTATGACTTCTGGCTTATCTGTGGCAAATAAGAACTGCGGCAATTCTTGAGTGGTGCCAGTTTTCTGAGTCCAGATATAGGCACCGAGTTGTACTGATATTGCAAAGGCCTGTAACTGATCGGGGCTGGCAACACAGATCGAGGAAATTACAGTTGCTTTTCCTCGGCCTTTACGACCAAGAGCCGCACCTGCTTGTCGCAATGATGCAGTTGTTGCATCTCCCAAACCGATTAACAGGATGCGATCTGCCTGCATCTGATCGGATGCAACCGGAATTTCAAATAACTCTCCGGTCTTACCTGTCGCAGCAAAGAATTCGAGTTCATCGCGCAAATCAACTTCAAAGAGTTTTTCTAATTTCTTTACTAAGACTGCATGCGCAGGGAAATCAAAAACTGGCTTATCTCCTGACGATTTTGCGGTAAACCCGATTGCAATTGCCGCAGAATCGGCGAGCGCAGCAACGTTTACTTCGACTGCGCTGAGCAAGGAAGCAGAATATTTAATCGCCGTTTTCGAATTCATTATTGCCAAAGGCTAGCGAGAGAATGCTCGGAAAGCGCGGCTAGCCGGCCGATTTTTAGTTGAATTACTTCTTGATTAAGGCAACAGCGGCTTCTAGGGCAGCGCTGAGGTTATTGGCTTCTTGAGGATTTAGTTCTACGACCAATCGTCCGCCGCCTTCGAGTGGAATTCTCATGACTAGGGAGCGAGCTTCCTTGGTTACTTCCATCGGTCCATCACCAGTTCGAGGTTTCATGGCTGCCATAGGGAAGACTCCTTTGTTGCGAATGATGCGGCCATATCTGGCCACACTGAAAACTACAGAGGATAAGTATCTCGCAAATCGGTCTAGGGATGAAATCGAGTCAGGCAGATGCCTTAGCCCAGCCCAAGTAACGCGGTAATTCGCCCTTTTCCTGATGCCATAACTGTTATTACCGATTTTTCAGGGACCCCTAGTAATTTAGCAATTTCATCGCTAGGCATCGATCTTAAGTAATGCAAGGTCAAAATGATTCGCTCTTCCTCTGGCAATTGCGCCAAGGCATCAGCCAGGGAAAGGGGCGCGTTCATATGCTCAAGGTTACTCGGGTCTGCCTAGCGTTGCTTTAAGGCGAGCCAGGGATATTCGAACTCCAAGCCACATAAATGGGTAGATTGCGAAAAATTTCGCGCGTGAACACTCAATTCCTTCAGACCAATTAAAGCGAGTTGCGTTTGGGGAAATTTCAATAAGTTCGAAAGCGCCCGTTCCTTTAAAGATCTTACCTGTGTGCAAAACATCGCAACGCACTGGTGGTTGCCAACTCGTTACAACCATCGTGTCTAGTAACCCCAGCTTTGAAAATTTTGGAAAGCTTTTATAGAACGGTCCAGTAAATGCTGAGATAGATGTGCCAACTCCTTCATGAATTTGTGAAGTTACCCAAACTTTTGTCTGCAACATCCAATCGCCTTGGCGCTCCCAATCAGCGATCGCTTTCCACGCGCGAGATCTTGAACACGGCAGTTTGACGCTAAGTCGAATTGTGTGTGCCATTTATTGATTTTCCATTTTATTGTGCTGCAATATCGAGGGCTTCATCAATAGTTCGCGCCCAGTGCAATAGTTCTCGTTGGCCCGGCTTAACAAAACCGTGTACTTCTAAATGATCAATCAGCGTTGCAAGAGGCTCATATAAATCATATGGATCTAAAACAATAACTGGTTTATCGTGGAACTTAAGAAAACGTCCCACCCAAATTTCGAATAGCTCTTCTAGGGTGCCGATGCCTCCCGGCAGCGCAATAAAGGCATCGGATAGATCTTCAATCTTTGCTTTGCGGCTACGCATTGAGTCAACGATGTGCAGTTCATCGCACTCTTTATCTGCAAATTCGATATCAACTAGCCTTTGCGGAATTACGCCGATTGTTCGTCCGCCAGATTGGCGAGCACCGCGCGAGACGGCTCCCATCGCAGAAATATGTCCGCCACCTGATACGAGTTCCCAAGAACGTGCCGCAATTGCCGCCCCCAGGTCGTGGGCTAACTCAATATATTTCTGGTCGATAGTCTGTGATGAGGAGCAATAAACGGCGATACGCATGAGCCAAAGGATAGGGGTTAGGCTTATCGCATGTCTGCATCATCGAAATCTCCATCAGGATCAGCCTCTGGCCATGGAATTGCAACTTTATCTGGCGCAACAGTTCTAGATGTTTGGTTTCCAAGCCCTTCACTTGGCGCGCTAACCGGTAAACCCGATCAATCTTTAACGGCACTGGTTGGCAAAGATGATGTGCGCAAAGTAACGCGTGAGATTATTTCAATTGAAATTGACTTATCCATTGCACCGCAAAGTGCTGCTGATGCTTATCTGCGACTGCATCTACTTTCTCACCGTTTAATTGCGCCACATGGCGCTGTAATGAATGGAATCTTCGGGCTGTTAACAAATGTTGCTTGGACATCGGCTGGTCCATGTGCCGTTGAAGGATTTGAGACGGTGCGTGCTGCGCTACGTGCCAAGTACGGCCATGTCACGGTATTTGGCGTTGATAAGTTCCCGCGCATGGTTGATTACGTAATCCCATCTGGGGTGCGTATCGCCGATGCTGATCGAGTTCGCTTAGGTGCGCATTTAGCATCTGGCACAACTGTTATGCACGAAGGATTTGTTAACTTCAACGCCGGCACTTTAGGAACATCTATGGTTGAAGGTCGTATTTCTTCCGGCGTAGTAGTCGGCGATGGCAGCGATGTCGGCGGCGGAGCATCCATTATGGGAACGCTCAGTGGTGGTGGAAAAGAAGTTATTTCAGTCGGCGAAAAATGTTTACTAGGCGCTAACTCTGGACTAGGTATTTCACTTGGAAATAACTGTGTAATCGAAGCCGGTACATACATCACCGCTGCAGCAAAGGTGCGCCTGCCAGATGGAGAAATTGTTAAAGCTGGCACTTTATCCGGGGCGAGTGATCTCTTATTTCGCCGAAATTCTCTAGACGGATCTTTGGAAGTTGTAATGCGCACCGGCACATGGGGCGGGCTTAACTCAGTTCTCCACGCGAATTAATTAATTAGCTAAGGATTGAAAACCAAGCAGAAGGTAACTTGCTTCTACTTCTAAAGGTTTCACCTCTTAGCACCTCTGTTTTCCCTGTTGACGAAGTTGCTTGAATCATTGCAACCGTACCTGCTGGATTTAGAGATAACACTTGCAACGTCAGCGACATCGCTTAAGCGCAAAAGCTGCTGCAATTACCGACTGGGGAATTTCTCTAGCCCAAGTTGCAAATCGCGGATTTAGCGCCACATCAACACTTGCTGTATCCAAAACACTTTGGGTATAGGCAGTAGCCGTACCCCAAGCATGCTCAGAAGTTTCAGTTATGCCGCCACTTGATGAAGAAAAGTAAGCAGTAATTGGCAATCCTGCGAAGGTAATAATCTGTCCAGCCGTTGAATTGACAGCGCCTTTCCAGATTTCGCCAAATTTCGGTTCGCCCTCTTTGCTATAGCCAGCAAATGTTTGATCACTAATTGAGCCATATAAGTGACAATCACATGCGGTGCGAATGCGCACCGCTTTAGCGATCGCGTATGTGCGAGATGCGATGGCCTGTGCCTGCAAAGCGGCCTGCGGCCAAGAGGAAGGAACTTCGCTTATCCCCCATAAATATTCATCTTGCAATCTCACCGAATTTATTATCTCTAAACGCTTTCCTAATAATTTATCTTTAGCCACTTTAAATTGCATCTGACCGTGGCGGTATCTATTTACTACTCCATTTGTCGTAACCGAAAGAATCGCTAGTGGGCCCTCTTGATATCGAGTGCCGCTCCATCTCAAGGTAAAAACAGGCCCCACTGCAATCTGGGTCGTCTTAGTTCCACGAGTTGTTGAAATCGAAATCTGGCCGCCACTTAGATTTACGTTAAGAGATGTCTTACTTGGATAATTTAATATAGAAGTCGCAGAACCAGTCTCGGGAATATCCCCCGCATACAAAGTAAAAGCCGCCCCAAGCTGAATCACTCTTGATTTTTGCCGAGGTAAGCAAATGTCCAATATTGATACGCAAGATTTGGGTATCAGTTGTGGTTTCTACTGATGTTCCGGTGTAGTAATAATTTAAAATTGCGGTAGCAGACTCTCCAGCTAAAGCCATAGCGCGCGCACCAATCTGACTCATGCCGACGCCGTGGCCATAGCCACTTCCAGAAAAAGAAAATTTAGTAGGAACGTCTATCGCTTGGGCTGAATTTGGAGCGCTAGAAAATAAAAGCGCAATGGTTAAAGCGATTGGTATTCGCTTATACATCCTCATTTGCAGCCGAGCTCTTTCCAGTGTTTGTAAATTCACGGTATTGCTTGATTACTTCGGCAGGATTCCCCCGCGCCATGAGCTTTCCTTTATGCAACCAAGCAACTTCGTTACAGACATCTTCGATCGTTGCCATGGCATGGCTAACTAATATCAAGGCGCGGTCTGCCGAGCGCAGTTCTTTGATTCGGTTAAGACTCTTCTCTTTAAAATGAGCATCGCCAGTACTGAGGGCTTCATCAACAATTAAAATATCTGGTTGCACGGTTGCGGCAACCGAAAATGCCAATCTGGCGTACATGCCTGATGAGTAAGTACGCATCGGCGCATCAATAGCATCACCCAATTCTGAAAAATCAGCTATCGCCTCAAACTGCTCATCTATTTCCGCTCGCGACATTCCGGCAGCGAGCCCACCTAGATAAACATTTGCTCGGCCGGTCATTGATGGATTAAACCCGACGCCTAAAGCAAGAAGCGTGCTAACCGAACCATGTACTTCAACTCGTCCTTGCGATGGCGGAACAATTCCGGAGATAACTCGCATAAGTGAAGACTTTCCAGCGCCATTTGAACCAATTACGCCGAGCACCGTGCCGTAGTGAACATCGAGATTAACTTGGTTCAGTGCATTAACAACTCTGGTGTGCTTCTTGCCGCGACCAAGTGATTTTAAACGTGCCTTTAAAGTAGGGCGCTTATCGATTGAAGTTGTGTAAGTGAGTCCAACGTTTTGAACTGATACCGCCAGACCGTGCTTGGCGTGAGTTGAATTTTGTGAATTAGAGGCGGACAGCGAAATCACGCTCCCTAGATAAGAAGAAATATGTCCCAATAATAAAAATGGCTAGCGCCCAAACCAGGCTGTGGAGTAAAGAAAATAGATCAGGAGCTTGGGCATAGACCATAACTTGAGACCAGGCATCTAATAGATAAAAAATTGGGTTTGCGATTTCAAAGCTTCTCAATTTATCTGAAAGATCGCTAGCCTGATAAAGAATTGGCGATAGATATAAAAGACTGCGCGTCAGATAGGGGAGAAAACTAGCGATATCTCGAAAGTAAACGTTGATGCAGGAAATTAAAATTGCCATGCCCAAGCCCATCAAAAGTGCAATTAAAACTACTGGAATAGCCCAAAACATCTGCCATGAATAATTTAGCCCCAGAAATGTTCGCATCACAAAAAAGACCGCCAGCGTTGGTACAAATTTAAAGAGCGCAATCACCATCGCAGAAATGGGCAACATTATTCGCGGGAAGGCAGTATTTAAAATCAATCGTTGACCAGCCGTAATTGATTTGACGCCACCAGTTAGGCTGTTGCTCACCAAGTAAAATAAGAAGAGACTGGCGGTGAGATGGCCGTACCTAGTTGAATCACTCTGGCCACCGATGATGTAGATCAAAAGAAAGTAAACACCCGATAGCAAAAGTGGATTCAGTACTAGCCAAAGTTGGCCAAAGACTGATCCATAGTTCTGTTCGCGAAGTTCAGAGCGGGAAAACTCTGCAATGAAAGAGCGACGCGCCCAGAGCGCGCGGAGGTAAGCGCCAAGTGGCGGCAGACCGGCACGAAATGGTTCGTAAATTGCAACTGGAGCGCTCATATAGGTAAAGGCTACCGCAGGGTTTTAGTTGAGGTGATGAAGCCCGCGCCCCAAGCGAAGTGCATAGTTGGAATTATCGCTAATAATGAAAAGTATTCGCTCACTGATTTTGCGATTAGCAGCGATGAAAGTAAAACGAAGCCGCCGTAAACAGCTGCCGGCAAATAGAGGATTGGGTGAATTAAAAGTCCAGAAATCACAGAGATCAGTGATCCAACTAGAGCAAAAGGTGGCGCTAAATAGCGCAAGTTAATTGTTCCGCTATGGCTACGTGAAACCACGCGCCGCCATGTGCCGTATTGAAAATATTGTTTCGCTAATTTAATTAAATCAGGTCTTGGGCGATATGTAACGTGAAGTCTCGGATCAAAGTATATTTTTCCACCATTTTTACGCAGGCGATGATTTAGCTCCCAGTCTTGCGCTCTCGTATATCGCTCATCAAACCCACCGGCAACAACTATCGCCTCACGACGGAATGCACCAAGATAAACAGTGTCTACTTCTCCAGCATCGCCACCAGTATGAAAACGAGAAGCGCCAACGCCAAGTGGACTGCGCATCGCACGAGCTACCGCTTTCTCAAATTTAGAAATTCCGTCAGCAGCCATAACTCCACCAACATTGACCGCACCCGTTTCGCGTAAAATTTCGATAGCGAGTGAAAGATAATTATTTGGAATCTTGGCATGACCATCAACTCGGACAATCACCGAACTCTGTGATGCAGCAATCGCTAAATTCAATCCCGCTGCAGTCTTGCCAGTTGGGTTGGCAACTAACTTGACTCGGTTATCTCGCAAAGCAAGCGCGTTCGCAATTTCGTTAGTTCGATCTTGCGAAGGCCCAAGAGCGAGAATTACTTCAAATATTCCTTGATAATCCTGCGAGAGAATTGCCAAAACTGATTCTTCTAAATGTGGCTCTTCATTTAGGACTGGAAGGATCACGCTAATAGCCGGTGAGGCAGATAACTCGCCCAATGATGTCGACATAACCCCTCCACGCTATCGCCCAAGTAGAGTTCGTCTGTGAAATCGACTCGCGCGATACGAATTATTACATCACTCTCTGTCGGTGTTGTCGTACTCGCCTCGGCTTCTTGGTTCGGTCTTGGGCAAGTTAGCGGCAAAATTGCGCGCATCAACGTCTTCTCTGGACTTGAAGATCGTCCTGAAAAAACTTCTAAAGCGCTTAACTATTTATTGGTGGGCTCTGATACTCGCGAAGGTCTAACCAAGGCAGAAATGAAAGAGCTCCGGGTTGGTTCGACCAAGACCGCCGCCGGTGGACGATCTGACACAATGCTGCTCGTACACATCAGCAAGGATCGCAGCAAGGCTTACTTAGTATCACTCCCCCGCGACAGCCTGGTAACTATTCCCGCACATTTAAGTAACGATGGAAAAACTCAAGTTCCGGATCGCCAAAATAAATTAAATGCCGCATTTTCTTTTGGTGGAGCACCACTATTGATTCAAACAATTGAAGGCGAAACTAATTTAAAGATTGACCATTACATAGAGGTCAGTTTTGCAGGTTTTGCTGGAATTGTTAACGCACTTGGTGGAATTGAAGTCTGTACCAAAGTTGATATTGATGACCCAAAGAGCCACTTAGTCCTGGCCGCTGGAACCCACACCTTAAATGGAATTGAAGCGCTGAAATATGTACGCACCCGTGATTTTGACGGGCGCGGCGATATTGGCCGTATGCAACGTCAGCAACAATTTATGAGTTCGGTTTTAAAGAAGGCAACCAGTACAGGTGTGCTGCTTAATCCAATAAAGATGGTTAATTTTATAAACGCTGCAATTTCAACAATAAAAATGGATGAGAATCTAAATGAAGGCGATCTCCTTAATTTGGCAAAGCAGATGCGCGGTTTATCATCTGGAAATGTGCGCACACTGACCGTTCCGCTTTCAAATGCCAATGGCAACGTACCGGGTATTGGCTCAGTAGTAATTTGGGATACAACTTTGAGCGCTGATCTATGGACTCGAATTCGCGATGATGCCGCACTAGTTGATGAGGTTAAGCCTTCACCTTCTGCAAGCACGACTGCATCTGCCAAGCCTGAATTAATAGATAAATTTAAGACTCGTACCGCCTCGGAAAATCCGTGCGGCGAGATCAAATAGAAGGTGCCATAGACTCCCACCCATGAAACTCTCGGTAATTGGTTGCGGCTATTTGGGTGCTACCCACGCTGCATGTATGTCATCGCTCGGCTTTGAAGTCATCGGAATCGATACCGATCAAAGCAAAGTAGACCTGTTATCGCGTGGAGAGTTGCCATTCTACGAACCAGGTTTAGACACACTTCTTGCCAAAGAGATTAAGACTGGTCGCTTAACTTTTACCACCGATTTTTCAGCAGCTGCTGGCGCTGATGTTCATTTCATTTGCGTCGGAACGCCACAAAGTAAAGATGGTCTAGCAGCAGATCTGACTTACGTTAAATCATCAGTTGCCGCAATCGCTCCTTATTTAAAGGATGGCGCACTTGTTGTTGGAAAATCAACTGTTCCGGTTGGCACCGCACAATCACTTCGCGACTATCTTGCAGAGTCCGCACCACATGCCGACCTGGCTTGGAACCCCGAATTCCTTCGTGAAGGCTTTGCCGTTGAAGATACTTTGACTCCAAATCGTTTGGTGGTCGGCGTTGTAAATGATCGCGCTGAAAAGATCCTAAAAGAGGTCTACAAGCCAATTATTGATTTAGGGACTCCTTGGATCCGTGCCGATCTGCCAACAGCAGAACTCGTTAAGGTGGCAGCAAACTCATTCTTGGCGACAAAGATTTCCTTCATTAACGCTATGGCTGAAGTTTGCGAAGCCGCCGGTGGCGATGTCACCGTTCTCGCTAAGGCAATTGGATATGACCCACGTATTGGTAGCCGCTTTTTGCAAGCAGGTATCGGATTTGGTGGTGGCTGTCTACCAAAAGATATTCGCGCATTTATGGCACGTGCTCAAGAACTTGGTGCAGATCAAGCGCTGGAATTCTTACGTGAAATCGATGCCATTAACCTGCGCGCTCGTCAAAGGGTGATCGATGTAGTACGCGCTGATCTTTCCGAAGATTTAACGCAGTATAAAATCGCAGTTCTTGGTGCAACCTTTAAACCCGATAGCGATGATGTACGCGATTCCCCAGCACTTGATATCTCAGCCCAATTGCAAGCAGCAGGTGCAACTGTGGTTGTTCATGATCCCAAAGGAATCGAACCTGCGCGCAAGCGTTTTCCTAACTTGGATTACGCAGAGAAAGTCGTTGATTGCGTAAAGGGCGCAGATGCCATTCTCCACTTAACTGAGTGGAAGGAATATCGCGAACTAGATCCTTCAGTAATCGGACAATTGGTGAAATCAAAGTTCTTAATTGATGGGCGCAACGCACTGGATCGCGATAAATGGCGCGCTGCCGGCTGGCGCGTGCACGCACTTGGTCGCTCTGACTAATTAGAGATTAGTAATTCAGCGAAGATTTAGAAGCCCGTCTTCTGGTTGCGTCGCGCGGTTAGATTCGCGCCTTTTGTCTTCGCTTCTTCATTAATTTCTTTCAGGGCGCTCTGCAACTTTTAATGAAATCCCTTCATCTGATATTCCCAAGATGCGTGCTGCCAGCAGTCCAGCGTTCTTAGCGTTACCAACTCCAACAGTTGCCACAGGAATACCTGCAGGCATCTGAACTATTGAAAGAAGTGAATCCATTCCATCTAAATTCTTAAGTGGTACCGGCACGCCAATTACGGGCAGAGTTGTAAGGGATGCAACCATTCCTGGCAGATGAGCAGCACCGCCGGCGCCAGCAATAATTACTTTAAATCCATTTGCTTTAGCCCCTTGTGCGAATTTAACCATTTCAAGTGGCATGCGATGAGCAGAAAGAACTTCGGCGGTATATGAAATTGCAAATGCATCAAGAACTTTTGCAGCCTCTTCCATTACGGGCCAATCAGAATCTGATCCCATGATGATCGCAACATCACTCATCTATTTCTCCGCTCATATAGTCACGTGCATGTTCGGCTATCTCGGTTAATTCTAGAAGATTTTCCCCCACAGCGGTGACATGCCCAATTTTGCGACCCTTGCGAACTTCCTTCTTGTATTGGTGAAATTTCAGTTGCGGATTACGCGCCATTAGGTGCAGATATGGGCGATACATATCCGTCTTCTCTCCGCCCAAGATGTTGGCCATTACAGCATATCCAGCAGTCATAGCAGGATCACCGAGCGGTAGATCTAAGATCGCACGCAAGTGTTGTTCGAACTGACTGGTTCGTGAACCATCAATTGTCCAGTGACCAGAATTATGTGGACGCATTGCTAACTCGTTAATAAATAACTCATCGCCCTTAACAAATAATTCAACTGCCATAACACCGATTAGGGAAATATCGTTTGCAATAGATAGCGCTAGGTGTTGTGCCTTTTCAGCGACAACCTGTGAAATAACTGGTGCTGGTGAAATGGTCAATGTACAGATCCCCTCAGATTGCACAGTCTGAGTTGGGGCCCAAGTCGTTGCTTGTCCATGAGCCGACCTGGCAACCATTACTGCTATCTCACAATCAAAGCTAATTAGCTCTTCGATTAAAATTTGGGGATTTCCCTTTAAGACTTCCTCGAAGTTCGGCGCGATTTGAAATCTTCCAGACTCCGCGACCGTCATATCCACCTGAAATCTTCTTAGCGATAAATGGGAAATCAAATGAATCGCCGGCATCGCTTATAACCCGCCACTTTGGTCCAGGGTAAGCGGAAAGTTTTTGGCGCATCGCGGCCTTATCTTGCGAATATTGGAACGAGGCCGAACTCGGCGAAACTTTCACACCAGATGCCTCAAGGCCCTTTATTACCGAAAGCGGAACAAGTTCATGTTCGAAAGTTATGACATCGCATTTAGCAGCGAACTCTTGCAAGGCAGATAAATCTCGGTAGTCACCAACTATGTGTGGCGCTATCTGTGCTGCGCTGTCATCTGAGCTTTGCGCAAATAATAATAAATTTATTCCTAGCGCTGTGGCTGGAGCAACCGTCATGCGAGCAAGTTGGCCTGCGCCGATGATGCCAACTGTTGGAAAGCGCTCGTTCACAGCGCTATCGTAGATGAACTACATCACCAACGTTAACTTCAAAGCCATCGGCCAGGATCAAGGCACCTGATGCGGTTATCGATTGCGCAAAACCGATCCGATTTTCGCGTCCTGCGACTTCGATTTGAACATCGCAGCCTAAAGTTGCCGAAACTTTCGAGTATTCATCAATGAAGTCGCGCCCTGTATCCCAGTCTAGGAATCTAAGGCTAAATCTTTCAAGAAATTGAATCAGTATCTGATTGCGATCTAGTTGATCAGATTCGGCAATTGCAAGTGAAGTAGCCGTCGCAACGGGGAGTTCTGCAAGTGACATCCCAACATTTAAACCAATTCCAATAATTATTCCATCTGCTGTTGCTTGTGCAATTAGACCGCAAACTTTTTTACCTGCAATTAAAATATCATTTGGCCATTTTAGTGAAACTGCGATATTTAGATCGTTGGAAATTATTTCTGACATACAAAGTGCGGCAAGGTGTGAGAGAAATCCCCAATCATTGCGGCTGCGCTTTGGCGTAATGTAAAAAGAAAAGAGAAGGGCGCTACCTGCAGGTGCATCGAATTTTCGATCTAATCTGCCGCGGCCACCGCTTTGAAATTCGGCGGCGATAACATCGCCCTTTGTTGCAAGACCTGCGTTAGCTAAATCCGCCAGATCAATTTGTGTAGAGGTAGTGAGATCAACCACGCTTACCCGCCAGTATGGCGAAAGTTGCGAAGCGATGATCGTCCTATCTAGTGGCGCTCTTGGCGCTGATATGCCCACGCCTAGTACCGTAAGGGCTATGAACCCAGATCTGCATACAACTTCAGGAAAAATTGAAGATCTTCGGCTACGTGTTGAGGAAGCGGTTCACGCCGGTTCTGCTCGGGCCGTTGAGAAGCAACATGCTAAAGGTAAATTAACTGCACGCGAGAGAATTGCTTTGCTAGTCGATGCCGATTCCTTTACCGAGATAGATGCATTTGCGCGTCACCGTTCCACACAATTCGGGATGGAAAATAACCGTCCTTATGGCGATGGCGTTGTTATCGGAACCGCCACCGTTGATGGACGTCCGATTGCGCTGTATTCACAAGATTTCACGGTTATGGGCGGCAGTCTCGGTGAAGTTCACGCCGAAAAGATTGTAAAGATCGCTGCGTTTGCGCTCAAAAGTGGTATTCCATTAATTGGTATTAACGATTCTGGTGGAGCTCGCATCCAAGAAGGAGTTGCTTCCCTTAACGGTTACGGCAAAATCTTCCGACTTAATACTCGATCATCAGGTGTTATTCCACAGATCTCGCTAATCCTTGGTCCGTGTGCGGGTGGATCTGCCTACTCACCTGCTCTAACTGACTTCACCGTTATGGTCAATGAAACTTCACATATGTTTATTACTGGTCCCGATGTCATCAAAACAGTTACTGGTGAAGATGTCGGAATGGAAGAACTTGGCGGTGCATTTAACTCACAACACTCGCTCAGGTAATGCGCACTACCTGGCAGATAGTGAAGCCGATGCAATTGATTATGTAAAAGCGCTACTTTCTTATCTACCTTCCAACAATATGGATGCATCTCACCGCATCTGCCACCAACCCAAACTTTGGAAGAGAGCGCGCAAGATGCTGCGCTTAACCATCTCATTCCAGATAGCCCAACTCAGCCATATGACATGAAGGTTTTGATTACAACACTGGTTGACGAAGGCGAATTCCTAGAAGTTCATGCTTTATATGCTCCAAATATCATTGTTGGATTTGCCCGTATTGAAGGCGAATCGATTGGCATTATCGCCAACCAACCTTCACAGTTAGCGGGCACTCTAGATATCAATTCCAGCGAAAAAGCTGCTCGTTTCCTTCGTTTCTGCGATGCCTTTAATATCCCAATTCTTACCTTGGTAGATGTTCCGGGATTCATGCCCGGCATAGAACAAGAATGGAATGGAATTATTCGACGTGGCGCCAAGTTGCTGTATGCCTATGCAGAAGCATCTGTTCCACTCGTAACTTTAATTACCCGTAAAGCCTATGGTGGCGCCTTCATTGTTATGGGATCCAAATACTTAGGTAGCGATATCAACTTCGCTTGGCCAAGTGCGGAAATCGCAGTAATGGGAGCACAGGGTGCGGTAAATATTTTGTATCGTAAAGAGTTAGCAGATGCGAAAAATCCAGAAAAAGCACGCGCCGAATTAGTCTCTGACTACACCGAAACTCTTTCTAATCCATATGCTGCGGCAGAACGCGGCACCATCGATAGCGTTATCGAACCGCATCAATCTCGTGCTTACATCACCAAGGCTTTCCGCACACTTAAAACTAAGCGTGATACTTTGCCGGCTCGCAAGCACGGAAATATTCCGCTCTAATGAAATTTACAGTTACCACTGGCAATCCAACACCTGTTGAGCTACTGGCTTTAAAGGCCGCTTTGGATCAGCACAAAGTTCAAGATTTGAAGCCAGTAATAAAACGAAGTCTCTTTGGTATTCCGCAACTTCGCCAACCACTGCCACATCAGATAGCTTTTGGCGCTCGGAGAAAATCTAAATAATGCCTAAAGTTGTCCTTGCTTCACAATCGACTTCTCGTCGCCGTTTACTAGAGGGCGCTGGAATTACGCCAATAGTCATGGTTAGCCGCGTCGATGAAGAGACAGAATTTTTCAACGCGATGACACCTGCAGATATGGTGATCGCGCTAGCGGTGACTAAGGCGCACACAGTGCGCGAACAAATAGATTTTCCAGCGATCATTATTGGTTGCGATTCCACATTTGATGTTGACGGAATATCTTTTGGAAAGCCCGGAACAGCTGAGATTGCCAAGGAGCGTGCGCAAGCAATCAGTGGACGCAGCGGTCTATTGCACACCGGACACTGCATAATTGACACAGTTCAAGGTCGCGAGATTGCAGATCGGGTGACAACTAAAGTTACTTTCTCCGAAATGAGTGATCTTGAAATTGATGACTACATCGCATCTGGTGAACCACTTCAGGTAGCGGGTGGTTTCACCTTAGATGGATTTGGATCACCATTTATTCCAGTGATCGAAGGCGATTACACAAATGTAGTCGGATTATCAATGCCCTTTTTAAGATCTGCCATGTCGCAACTTGGCTATTCTTGGCCACAAGTTAAGGAGATGCGATGAAACGCGTTCTGATTGCCAACCGCGGTGAGATAGCAGTACGCGTAATTCGTGCTTGCCGCGATCATGGGCTGGAGAGCGTTGCCGTTTATTCTGAAGAAGATCGCGATGCAATACATACAAAGAGTGCAGACTTTGCATTTTCATTAAATGGAACTACTGCAACTCAAACATATTTAGATATTAAAAAGATAATTGCGGCTGCTAAAGATTCAGGTGCTGATGCAGTCCACCCTGGTTATGGTTTCCTTTCAGAGCGCGCTGACTTTGCCCAAGCAGTCATCGATGCCGGTCTAATTTGGATTGGTCCACCACCGGCGGCAATTAGCGCACTGGGTGACAAAGTTTCTGCCCGTCGCATTGCAGCAAAAGCTGGCGCACCACTCGTTGCTGGAACAAAAGATCCGGTTGCGGGACACGAAGAAGTCACCGCATTTGCTAAGGAATATGGTCTGCCGGTTGCCATTAAGGCCGCCTTCGGTGGTGGAGGCCGCGGTTTAAAAGTAGCCCGCACAATGGATGAAATCCCTGAACTATTTGCCTCCGCCGTACGCGAAGCCATTGCTGGTTTTGGGCGCGGTGAATGTTTTGTCGAGCGCTATTTAGATAAGCCACGTCACGTGGAAACTCAAGTATTAGTTGATCAAGATGGGCATGCAGTTGTCATCAGTACTCGTGATTGCTCATTACAGCGCCGTCATCAAAAATTGGTCGAAGAAGCCCCCGCACCATTTCTCACAGATGCGCAGAATGAAGAGCTCTACCGCTCCAGTAAAGCGATTATGAAAGAGGCTGGGTATGTCGGCGCTGGAACTTGCGAATTCTTAATCGGATTAGACGGCACAATCTCCTTTTTGGAAGTTAATACTCGTTTGCAAGTTGAGCACCCAGTAAGTGAAGAAGTAACCGGAATTGATTTAGTGCGCGAACAATTCCGAATTGCTATGGGTGAGAGTCTGGGATTTGATGATCCCGAAATTAGAGGCCACTCACTTGAGTTCCGCATCAACGGTGAAGATCCAGGACGTTCGTTCTTGCCTGCACCAGGCCGAATTACGCAATGGAATTTACCGACTGGGCCAGGCGTGCGAATCGATGCTGGCTTTAAGAACGGTGACACTATCGGTGGCAACTTTGATTCGCTATTAGCCAAGTTAATCGTTACCGGTGCAACTCGCGAGCAGGCTATTGAACGTGCACGTCGCGCACTCGCCGAATTTGAAGTTGATGGTTTAGCAACAGCAATTCCATTCCATCGCGCTATTTTAGAAGATCCCGCATTTACCGAAGATTTCAAGATCTATACAAGTTATATTGAAAATGAATTTAAAAATGAAATTCCAGCATTTGTAGCAACTGCTGCCCCAGTTACAACTCGAGTAGCGGCAGAACACTTAGTTGCTGAAGTAAATGGCAAGCGCTTTGAAGTAAAACTTCATACTCCTGAACCAGTTGTAAAACGCCACCGTGCTAAAGCTGCAATTGTTGGTGGCGCAAGCGGGACTGGTCTAACTAGCCCCATGCAAGGCACGGTCGTAAAGATTGCAGTTGTAGATGGCCAGAGCGTTGAAGTTGGTGATTTAGTAATCGTCCTTGAGGCGATGAAGATGGAACAACCACTTAACGCACATAAGGCGGGCAAGATTACAAATCTCAAAGCAGTAATCGGTGAAACCGTATCTAGCGGCACTGTGCTCTGTGACATTATTGACGCATAGTTTTATCTGTAATTCCCAACTCGATTTAATCTCGTTAGGCTGTCCTGGTGAACGCCGAACTGCTGGCCGAGGTAAAGGCATGGATTGCAGATGATCCTGATCCGAAAACTGCAGCCCAATTAACGGCGCTGCTCGCTGCTGATGATGAAATAACTTTAAGAAAATACTTTTCTGGTTTTCTGCAATTTGGCACAGCGGGGCTACGTGGTCCGGTCGGACCAGGTCCATCTTGCATGAATCGTGCAGTTGTTGGACGTACGGCAGCAGGTATTGCCTCATATATGAAAGCACGTGCCATGACTCGCGTTGTCATCGGTCGAGATGCTCGTTACGGATCAGAAGATTTCACGGAAGAAAGTGCTCAAATTTTCGCAGGGGCTGGTTTTGAAGTATTTGTTCTACCGCGGCCGCTACCAACTCCGGTATTGGCTTTTGCAACAGCAGAACTTAAATGTGATGTGGGTGTGATGATCACGGCCAGTCATAATCCCCCACAAGATAATGGTTACAAGGTTTATGTTGGGCCAACTGCCGACGGTATCGATTACGCATCGTCTCAAATCATCACTCCTACCGATGGATTTATCGCCAAAGAGATCGCCGCAATAACGTCTTTGGCAAAACTGCATCGTGGAAATAGTTGGACTGTACTTGGTGAAGAAATTGTTACTGAATATGTACGTCGCACGGCCCTTCTGGCAAATAACCCTGGAGATCTAAAGGTTGTTTACACCGCGATGCACGGAGTCGGAACAGAGACTTTGCAACGCGTTTTCAACCACGCAGGTTTTGCAACTCTTATTCTAGTTGATGAGCAATCTCAACCAGATCCAGATTTTCCGACAGTCACTTTTCCAAATCCAGAAGAGCCTGGTGCAATCGATTTAGCTTTAGAAAAAGCGCGTGACTTCGGTGCAGATTTAGTTATTGCCAATGATCCTGATGCGGATCGTTGCGCGGTGGCGGTAAATGATCCAAAGACAGGCTGGCGCATGTTGGGCGGTGACGAACTTGGTGTAATTTTTGGCGAATGGATCGCGCGATCCAAGCCCCAAGGAGCTTTCGGTAATTCCATTGTTTCATCATCTGCGCTGCGTAAGATTGCCGCGCATTACAAAATTGATTTTCAAGAGGTTTTAACTGGATTTAAATGGCTGGCCAAGATAGATAATTTGGCCTACGGATATGAAGAAGCGATCGGTTACGCAGTTGATCCTAAAACTGTAAATGATAAAGATGGAATTTCTGCTGCCATCTATCTGGCCCAGATTGCCAGTGATTTAAAAGCACAAGGTCAGACTCTGCTTGATCTATTGGATGAAGTTTGGGCGCGGCACGGATTCCATGGAACTGAGCAGATTTCAATTCGAGTGACAGATATGGCAAAGATTTCGCAACTCTTAACGCGACTACGCCAAAATCCTCCAAGTGAAATTGCGGGTTACAAAGTTCACGCCATTGATGATTTGGCTGCGCCAAAGGATGGACTCCCTCCAACTGATGGCCTGCGCATCTGGCTCAATGGCGATATCCGCATCATTATTCGCCCGAGCGGGACGGAAGCTAAGTTAAAGTGTTATATCGAAGTTATAACCAAAGATGCAAAATCGGCGCAAATCCTGTTGGATAAGTTGCGTAACCCACTAAAGGAATTTCTATCATGAGCTTTTACGGAATTATCGATGGATCAGAGAGTTCACTAAAGCACTTTCTGGCGCAACTGCCTGGCGTTGACCAGGTAGGAGCAGAAGCGCGCGCTGCGATGTTGGCAACTCGCAGCATTAAGACAACTAGTAAGCGCTGGGCCATTGACACTGCAATCTCTATGGTGGATTTAACAACACTTGAAGGCGCCGACACTGCCGGAAAAGTTCGGGCACTCTGCTCTAAAGCGGTCAGACCTGATCCAACAGATCCAACTGTTCCCAGCGTGGGTGCGATCTGCGTTTATAACGATATGGTCGCCATCGCACGTACACATTTAGATTCAATTGGTGGGCAACATGTTCCAGTTGCCGCTGTTTCAACTGCTTTTCCATCAGGTCGCGCTTCTATGGAAGTTAAAATTCAAGATACGCAAGACGCTATAGATGCTGGCGCCGCCGAAATTGATATGGTTATTGATCGCGGTGCATTTTTATCTGGGCAGTTCGGTCTTGTCTTTGATGAAATTGTAAAGATTCGCGAAGTTTGTGGCGATCGCGCACATCTAAAGGTGATCTTTGAGACTGGTGAATTAGTCACATATGACAATGTTCGCAAGGCTTCTTATCTGGCGATGCTAGCTGGCGCCGATTTCATCAAGACTTCCACCGGCAAAGTTGCACCCGCCGCCACTCCCCCAGTTGTCCTAGTAATGCTGGAGGCGGTACGTGACTTTTATTCGATGACAAATCGCAGAATTGGCGTAAAACCAGCGGGTGGAATTCGAAATACCAAAGATGCCATAAAGCAGTTGGTTCTAGTCAATGAAACGGCTGGTCCCGAATGGCTTACTCCAGAATTATTCCGGATTGGCGCCAGCGCATTGCTAAATGATTTACTGATGCAACGCATGAAAATCGATGATGGCTACTACGCTAGCCCTAACTACGTAACGATCGATTAAGACAGAGAGAAACCCGGAAAATCCCTATGACATTCGAGTACGCACCTGCCCCTGAGTCACGTTCTATCGTCGATATCAAGGCAAAGTACGGACACTTTATTGATGGCAAATTTGTCACAGGCAAGAACCATTTTCCGACTATTAACCCTGCAACTGAAGAGGTTCTCAGTCAAATAGCACTGGGTGGCGCTAGCGATGTAGATAAGGCCGTTGCAGCAGCGCAGAAGGCATATACAAAAACTTGGTCAAAGCTTTCTGGAAAAGAACGTGGAAAATACCTTTATCGCATCGCGCGCATCTTGCAAGAACGTGCTCGTGAATTTGCAGTTCTTGAAACGCTCGATAATGGAAAGCCAATTCGCGAAACCCGCGACATAGATATTCCGCTAGTTGCTGCCCACTTTTTCTATCATGCAGGCTGGGCAGATAAATTAGATTACGCCGGACTTGGTAAATCACCGCAGCCACATGGAGTTGCCGGCCAGATAATTCCTTGGAATTTTCCACTTTTGATGTTGGCTTGGAAGATTGCCCCAGCGTTGGCTACTGGTAACACGGTTGTACTAAAGCCGGCCGAGACTACTTCCCTGACAGCGCTCTTATTTGCACAAGTTTGCCAAGAAGCAGAGCTACCGGATGGTGTTGTAAATATAGTTACAGGAGATGGAACCACCGGTTCCGCAATTGTTAACCACCCTGGAATCCATAAAATTGCTTTCACTGGATCAACCGAAGTTGGTAAGAGAATAGCCCGCGCAATCGCTGGTACAGAAAAGAAAGCCACTTTGGAACTAGGTGGTAAAGGTGCAAATGTTGTCTTTGATGATGCCCCAATTGATGAGGCCGTCGAAGGAATAGTTAATGGAATCTTCTTTAATCAAGGTCACGTTTGCTGTGCGGGTTCTCGATTAATTTTGCAAGAAGGTATCGCGGATGAGTTCATTGAAAAACTAAAAGTCCGTATGGCTAAAATCAGAATTGGTGATCCCCTGGATAAGAACACAGATTTGGGCGCAATTAACTCTCGCGAGCAACTGTTGAAGATTCAAGAACTTGCAGGTGTAGGAGATTCCGAAGGCGCCCAGCGCTGGAGCCCGGCTTGCACCTTGTCGGATAAGGGATTTTGGTTTGCGCCGACAATCTTTACCGGAGTAACGCAGGCTCACCGAATTGCGCGTGAAGAGATATTTGGGCCAGTACTTTCGATCCTAACTTTCCGCACACCGCAAGAAGCGATTGAAAAAGCGAATAACACCCCGTTCGGTCTTTCGGCTGGTGTCTGGAGTGAGAAAGGCTCACGTATTTTGTGGGCTACGCAGCAACTTCGCGCAGGAGTTGTTTGGGCAAATACCTTTAATAAATTTGATCCTGCTTCACCATTTGGTGGATATAAAGAATCCGGCTGGGGCCGTGAAGGTGGAAAACATGGCTTATCGGCATATTTAAAGGAGGGCAAGTAAATGGCAACAACTCCCAAGAAGCCAGTTGCACGTTTAGAGGTTAAGAAAACTTACAAACTCTATATAAACGGTGCATTCCCGCGCAGCGAATCTGGACGCGTTTATGAAGTCCTGACTTCTAAAGGTGTTTCTGTTGCAAACCCATCACTGGCATCAAGAAAAGATTTGCGAGATGCCGTTGTTGCTGCGCGCGCTGCACAAAGTGGTTGGGCAAAGGCAACGGCCTATAACCGTGGACAAATTCTCTATCGCATCGCTGAAATGCTAGAAGGACGCACAGATCAGCTTGCGACTGAAATATCGCTAGCAACAGGTGTGACCTCGAAAAAAGCACACGATGAAGTTCTCGCAGCAATCGATCGTTGGGTTTGGATGGCCGGGTGGAGCGATAAATTATCGGCAGCCTTTGGCGCAACTAACCCAGTATCTGGGCCTTATTACAATTTCACAATTCCTGAGCCACAAGGCGTAATTGCTGTTGCGCCAGCAGAGAGTTTCTTAGCCTTCATTGACGCTATCGCTCCTGCAATCGTCTCTGGAAACACAGTTGTTGCACTTGTTCCTGGATCTGCAGCAATCGCTGCAATGACCTTCGCTGAAGTATTAGCAACAAGTGATCTACCGGCCGGGGTTATAAATATTCTTACGGGCTCACATGATGAGTTAGCCCCCTGGGCGGCATCTCATATGGATATCGATGGCTTCGATATTTCAGGTATCTCTAAGAAGAAGCGCGCAGATTTAAAAGTGGCTGGAGCCGAAAATTTAAAACGAATCCACCATTTTGAGGGCGCACAGTCGCCAACTCGAATTTATGCTTTTATGGAAGCGAAGACTGTCTGGCACCCAATCGGGGTTTAAAGTTTATTCAGCAGAAATTGCTAAGTAACCTGGCTTAACAACTTTTTCAATAATCGCTAAGCGTTCTTCAAATGGAATAAATGAACTCTTAAGCGCATTAATTGTTACACGCTGCAGATCTAGGAAAGTCCAATCAAATGCCTTTACTAGCTCGGTCATTTCGTTGCTCATTGATGTTGCAGACATCAATCGGTTATCTGTATTTACGGTGATTCGAAAACGCAACTTAGCGAGATTGCCGATTGGATGATCGGCAAAGTTTGCCGCCGCACCTGTTTGAATATTCGAAGATGGACACATTTCAAGTGGAATTCGGCGATCGCGAACATATGCCGCTAACTTTCCAAGACGTGGCGGTGTGTGGTTTAGATCGACATCATCGATGATGCGGACTCCGTGTCCGAGACGTTCGGCACCGCAAAGTTGAATCGCCTCCCAAATAGATGGCAGACCGTATGCCTCACCTGCATGAATCGTAAAGTGGGCATTTTCGCGACGTAAATATTCGAAAGTATCTAGTTGATCGCTAGGCGGGAATCCATCTTCAGGACCAGCGATATCAAAGCCAACTACGCCTTTATCGCGATATTTAACTGCTAATTCGGCAACTTCTTGCGACAAGGTATTTTGGCGCATTCCACAGAGCAGCGATGTAACACGAATTGAGTTACCTTCTGCCTGCGCTTCTTTTTCGCCTGCGCGAAAGCCTTCCAGAATTGCTTCGATAGCCGCCGAGATAGTTAACCCATTTTCAGTAAGCAACTCTGGCGCCATGCGCACTTCGGCATAGACAACACCATCGCGCGCCAGATCAACCGCGCACTCACGAGCAACTCGTACAACATCTTGATGACGCTGCATTACGGCGACGGTGTGGGCAAATGTTTCTAGATAGCGAACCAATGATCCTGAATCACAAGATGTGCGAAACCATTCTGCGAGTTCGGTGGCGTCATAGGTTGGTAACTCATGTCCGATTTCTTTTGCAATATCAATAATGGTTTGCGGGCGTAGGCCACCATCTAAGTGATCGTGAAGCAGCGCTTTCGGTAAACGGGCAATCTGTGCAGGAGTTGGAATTTTATTTAGCGTACTCATCCTGTAATCCGTTCTAGAACCAGCGGCAGACGTTCTACTTTTCCATTTTCTACTATGGCTATGGCACCATCTAATATTTCGAGCGCTCTTTCAAATCGTGCGGGTTCATCTGTGTGTAGCGTAAGAAGTGGTGCACCTTTTGTAATGTAATCTCCTGGCTTAGCATGCATTTCAATACCTGCACCCGCTTGAACTTTCTCACCTTGCTTAGAGCGCCCAGCACCTAGCCGCCAGGCAGATACGCCGACTTTCATCGCATCCAGCTTGGTCATAATTCCAGATTCAGTTGCTGTGATCACGTGTTTTTCGCGCGCAGTCGGAAGGTTTGCATCTGGATCTCCACCTTGTGCGCGAATCATGCGCTTCCAATGATCCATCGCAGAGCCATCTTGCAGGGCAACTGCTGGATCTTTTCCAACGATTCCGGCGGCATCAATCATTTCGCGAGCCAATAAAATTGTAAGTTCAACAACATCAGATGGTCCGCCACCGGCCAATACTTCAATAGATTCGCGTACTTCAAGGGCATTTCCAGCAGTCAGACCAAGCGGAACATCCATCGCAGTTACCAGTGCGCGCGTCTTAACCCCAGCATCCAAACCTAATTGCACCATGGTGCGAGCAAGTTCGGCAGCCTTTGCAGGGTCGCTCATAAAAGCACCACTGCCAGTTTTTACATCCAGAATTAAAGCCGACGTTCCTTCAGCAATTTTCTTTGACATAATTGATGAAGCAATTAGTGGGATTGCTTCAACTGTTGCTGTCACATCGCGCAGTGCATAAAGTTTCTTATCTGCTGGCGCTAAACCCGCACCTGCTGCACAAATTACTGCGCCAGTATCTTGCAAAACTTTTAGCATCTCTGCATTACTAAGAGATGCCCGCCAACCTGGAATTGATTCGAGTTTATCTAAGGTGCCACCTGTATGTCCCAAGCCGCGACCAGAAAGTTGTGGAACTGCTCCCCCGCATGCTGCCACCAAAGGCGCAAGCGGCAAAGTTATCTTATCGCCGACCCCGCCAGTTGAATGCTTATCTGCAGTTGGTCGATCAAGTGCTGACCAATTCATACGTTCACCTGAGTTAATCATCGCATTCGTCCAACGAGAAATTTCTCGAGAGTTCATGCCATTTAATAAAATTGCCATGAGCAAGGCAGACATTTGCTCATCTGCAATCACCCCACGGGTATAGGCATCGACTGTCCAGTCAATTTGTTTATCACTTAACTCATTGCGATCACGCTTTGCCGCGATGATTTCAACAGCGGCAAATGGTTCAACACCTGAATTAGTCAAGGCGCTTATCCATCTCATCCGGTCCAAATGCCCAAGGCAAGAGTTCGGATAATGGTTTCACCCCGGTATCTGTCATCAATTGAAGCTGCGACCCACCATGTTCTTGTAGCAACTGGCGACAACGACCACATGGCATCAAGTAATTTGAGGAAATATCTACACATGTAAATGCGATTAAGCGCCCACCACCTGAGTTAATGAGGGATGAAACCAGCCCGCATTCTGCGCATAAAGTCAGGCCATAACTGGCATTTTCTACGTTGCAGCCTGTGATTATTCGGCCATCATCAACTAAGGCCGCAACGCCAACCGGGAATTTTGAATACGGCGCATATGCCTGCTGCATCGCAGTTACGGCATGGCTTTTAAGAAGTTCCCAATCAACGTGCATATGCCGCACTCGCTGCTGCATTGATGGCGGCGGCTTGCGCTGCCAAAACCTTTGATTTAATTACGATCTCAATACCTTTATCGGCAATTGTGTAGCGGTGTCCATAGATTCCGACTTTGGCATCTAAGACATCAGATAGTTGACTATTATTTACCGCTTTACCAATTACATCAGCAACTGCGATATCAACGCGCTTGACAACAGATGCCAAGAGATATTTTGAAGTTGCTGAAGTAACGCTGAGATAGAGATCTGGCTCGGTAAGAATCAAGTTGGCATCAAAAGCGTTTTTCTTACGGTTCTTGGCGGTATTGGCTTTTACAATCGCATCGAAGGCACCATCTCCTGAACCAGAGGTTGCCAGATAAATAACATCTATTCCCATGGAGACCATCGCTTTGGTGGTTATGGCTAAATCAGTTGCTGTGTATTTTACAAATGAGCGCACGTTCTTCTTGCTTGCGACTACTCCTGCCAAGAAACCATTCTGATAAATATCAGCACTTGATGGCGTTGTGATCATTGCGACTTTGCCACTCTTACTTGAAATCGCTGCGCTGTAACCGGCTAAGAATGCGCCTTCAATGTCTGCAAAAATTACAGAGGTTACATTTAGCGCCGCTATCGAGGCATCGCCAATTATTGCAAATTGGGTATTTGGAAATTCCACGAGCGAGTGACTCAATAATCTTTGCGTATTCAGCGCCGACCACGATGATGGTTGCGCAACTCTTAGAAGTTAACGAACGCAGACGTTTCTGGCGATCAGCGGCAGTTCCATCAGTTACGACGCCTTCAAAGGTAAAGGTGTATTGGCTCTGGGCTTTTTTAACTCCGGCCAGCGTCGCATCGTTAAATGAGCGATCCCCAGGGCCTCCAGTGTCGTATGCAATACAGATATTTGTTGCGGCCTTCGCCGTTGGAGTTGTCAGAATTGAAAGTGCGATAAGTGATGCTGCTAAGCCCAGCGCGCGCCTTCATTAGAGAACCAAGCCTAGATTTTTGTAAGTTTCGGCCACCGTTGCACTGGCTACAGTGCGAGCTTTATCTGCTCCTGCGTGCAGAACCTTAATCAAGTGCGCTTCATCATCCAGGAGTTCCAAGGCGCGGCTGCGAATAGGGCGCAGATATTCGACTACGACTTCGGCTACTGCCGCTTTGAAATCACCATAACCCTTGCCCGCAAATTCATTTTCTAGATCGGCAACGCTCTTGCCAGAAAGGGCGGCATGAATTGTCAACAAGTTACTGATTCCAGGTTTATCTTTCTCATCAAAGGTAACTTCGCGTCCGGCATCGGTGGTGGCACTTTTAATCTTCTTGGTATTAGCCTCGGCAGTATCCATAATTTCAAGAACACCAGCAACAGAACCTGCAGATTTGCTCATCTTATTTGTTGGCTCTTGTAAGTCATAAATCTTGGCGCCAGATTTAAGAATGTAACCTTCGGGAATTCGGAAAGTATCGCCGAATCGTGTATTAAAACGAGTGGCTAAGTCGCGTGTAAGTTCGATGTGCTGGCGTTGATCTTCGCCAACTGGAACATAATGTGCCTGATATAAAAGTATGTCGGCGGCTTGCAACATGGGATATGTAAATAGCCCCACGCGCGCTGAGTCAGCTCCACCTTTTGCTGATTTATCTTTAAATTGCGTCATGCGGTTGGCTTCACCGAAGCCTGCGATGCATTCCATAATCCAACCAAGTTGATTGTGTTCTGCAACATGTGATTGTACGAAGAGCGTGGATTTTTCAGGAGATATTCCAAGTGCGATTAATTGCGCTGCCGATGCCAAAATTCGCTTACGAAGCAGCGCGGGATCGAGATCACCGGTGAGTGCGTGTAAATCTACGATGCAGTAAAAAGCATCGTTGCCATCTTGTAGCTCGACCCATTGCTTGAGGGCGCCCAGGTAATTTCCAAGGTGGAAAGAGTCGCTGGTGGGCTGGATACCCGACAGAACGCGCTTCGTGCTCATGTTGTTATTCTCGCACGGATCGCTAATTACGCGATATCGCCAACTGCCCTGCGCGCTTGCCTTCCATCGACAATACGGTGATTCGAATACCGTTAACGCTAACCACATCATGGGCAACTGGAATTCGCCCTAAGAAATGCATAACAAATCCGCTGGCGGTTTCATATGGGCCATCTGGAATATCTATCCCAGTTTGATCGCGCAGATCATCTAGGGAAATCAAGCCATCTATCTCAAAGTCACCGGTACGCGCTTCTATTGAGACATCATCTTCATCGGTGTCATATTCATCTTTAATGTCACCGATTAGGCATTCAACTAAGTCCTCAAGCGTAACAATTCCATCAGTTCCGCCGTATTCATCTAGAACGATGGCTAGATGCTGACGTTGATTGCGCATCTCAGTCAGTGCTGGCAATACTCCCTTGGTGCCGGGCAAGAACATAATGTTGCGCACCAACTCTTGAATTTTTCCGCCAGCGGTTACTAGCGATGTATCCAATAAATCGCGCACGTGGATAAAACCAATTACTTCATCAGTTGAACCGCGCACAACCGGATAGCGCGAATGGGCGCGATCAACTGCGAGCGCAATCGCTTTGCCGACAGTGAGTGATGCATCCATAAAATCAACTTCGGTACGGGGAACCATAACTTCATGAACCTGGCGCTCTGATGCGTTAAATACTTCTTCCACGATATCGCGTTCTTCAGCCGTCAAAGCAGCGTGCCCTGAAACGAGATCGAGCAACTCTTCTTCAGACATTTGGCTGCGCTGCTCTTTCGGGTCAACGCCAAAGAGGCGAACCACGAAGTCAGTTGATCTGGAGAGCAACCAAATAACAGGTCTAAATAACTTGGCAATTAAATCGATTGCGCCGGCGCTCCATAGCGAAATCTCTTCAGTGCGATATAGCGCTAATCGCTTTGGTACTAATTCGCCAAATACCAATGAAAAATAAGCGATGACGAGCGTAACTCCGACGAGTGATGTCACATTTGCAGCGCCATCGCTAAGCCCAATATCTGTTAACTGCGGAATTACATACACGCCAAGTTTTTCAGCGCCTAAGGCTGCAGATAAGAAACCACAAACAGTCACGCCGACTTGAGCCGCGGCTAAGAAGCGATTCGGATTTGTTGCAAGCTGTGCGACCTTGGCGCCACGTTTGCCTTTAGCAGAGAGTTGGCGGATCTGACTCTCGCGCAGTGAGATAAGTGCGATTTCGGCAGCTACAAAGAGTGAGCCGAGCAAGATCAAGACCGGCAACAGTTGCCAGATCGCCCAGCAGAGAACCAATCGGGTAAGGGTCCATGATTGCCCTAATTCTACGCTGACAGGGGCGCCTGGCGGCTACCGATTGCCGCCTTCCATATTTCTACGCTTGGGGGCTATCCTTACCCAGCCTAGCCAACCGGCTAGCACCTTCATCCTCGGACCGTCGGGCACGTACCTGCCCGGAGAAGGAGATACCTTAAATGGCATCTGTTGTATTCGAAAACGCTACACGCATCTATCCAGGCACAACCAAACCTGCTGTCGACAAGTTAAGCCTCACCGTTAATGACGGCGAATTTCTTGTACTCGTCGGACCATCAGGTTGCGGTAAGTCAACTTCACTTCGTATGTTGGCCGGCCTTGAAGAAATCGACGAAGGTCGAATTCTTATTGGTGATCGTGATGTAACAAATGTTGCTCCAAAAGATCGCGATATCGCAATGGTTTTCCAGTCATATGCGCTTTACCCACATATGACTGTTGCAGAGAACATGGGATTCGCACTTAAGATCGCTGGAGTTTCCAAGGAAGAGCGCGAAAAGCGCGTTAACGAAGCTGCAAAGTTGCTCGATCTTGAGCCATACCTAGAACGTAAGCCAAAAGCTCTTTCAGGTGGTCAACGTCAGCGCGTTGCAATGGGTCGCGCAATTGTTCGCGAACCGCAGGTATTCCTTATGGATGAACCACTTTCTAACCTTGATGCGAAGTTGCGTGTTGCAACTCGTACCCAAATCGCAGCGCTACAACGCCGCCTTGGAATCACAACTGTTTATGTAACTCACGATCAAGTTGAAGCGATGACAATGGGCGATCGCGTTGCAGTTCTAAAAGATGGTCTCTTGCAGCAAGTAGACACACCTCGCAACCTTTATGACACACCAGCAAATGCCTTCGTTGCTGGCTTTATCGGTTCTCCTGCCATGAACTTACTTTCTTCCCCAGTAAGCGGTGGAAAGGCGGCGCTCGGAGGTCTGAGCATCGATGTACCTGCTTCAGCTGGATCATCAGTAACAGTTGGTATCCGACCAGAGAGTTTTGAGCCTGCTTCTAAGGGCTTTGACGTAATCGTTGAAGTCGTTGAAGAACTCGGTGCAGATGCATTCGTATACGGCAAGCCTGCAGATTCATCACTGAAGTTTGTTAACGCTGGCGATGAAGGCGCACAAGTAATTGTTCGCTGGGATCCAAAGAACCCACCTAAGCCAGGAGATACAGTTACAGTCTCTGCAACAGCTGCTTCAGTTCACTTATTTAACTCTTCAACTGGAGAGCGCATTAAGTAATTTCCCATTAATAAATAAGCCCCGTCGCGAAAGCGGTGGGGCTTATTTATTTTCTATCAATTCATGCAAAGGGCTTCGAAAATTCAGTCTCATCTAGCGCTTCAACTTCCAGTAAGCGATTCCACTTTGCGGTGCGCTCTGAACCATGGGTTGAACCAACTTTAATTTGGCCCGCGCGCCAACCAATTGCCAGGTCAGCAAGCCAAGAATCCTCTGTTTCGCCGCTGCGGGCTGAGACAACGGTTGCAAAGTTATTAGCAAGTGCGTGATCTAAAACTCGATGAGTGGATGTGACTAAACCATTTTGGTTGGCTTTGATAAGTATGGCCGTGGCACTCTTTTCAGCGATGCCGCGTTCTAAGCGATGAAGATTCGTTGTGAATAAATCATCGCCCAAGATCTGTAATTTATCGGGTGCTTGCGCGGTAAATGCAGACCAGGCCGCCCAATCATCCTCAGCAAATGGATCTTCAATTGATGAAATTGGGTAGGTGTTTACCAAGTTAAGCATCTCATCCACGAATTCTTCAGAAGAGAAAGTTTTTCCCATAGTGGTCAGTGAGTATTTGTTATCGGCAAAGAATTGAGTGGACGCAATATCGAGGGCAAGTGAAACTTTTCCAGATAAACCTAGGTGTTCGATTTGAGATAAAACAAACTCACAAGCATCATCAGTTGAGGCAAATGAAAGTCCAAGACCACCTTCATCTGCAACTAAATGAGTTACTCCATGTGATTTGCCATCACTTGCAGCACGTTCGCGAATCGCGACAACCCAAGAAAGTGCTTCTGCAAAGCTTTGCGCGGCATGTGGAATTACTAAAACATCTTGAATATCTAAACTGCGATTAGCGTGGGCTCCCCCAGATAAAATATTTACCATTGGCATTGGAATCAGCAGAGGTTCGGTTGGTTGATAGAAGCGCGCTAAAGATTTTCCAGATGCATGAGCTGATGCTTTTGCCACCGCTAGTGACGTTGCCAAAGTGGCATTGGCGCCAATCCTCTGGTGGCCAGGTGTTGGGTCCACTTCGACCAAAATGCCATCGATTGCTGCTGGATTTAAACTATGTCCGATTAACTTTGGCGCAATTATCTCGTTTACATTTGCAACTGCCGAGAAGACAGATTTGCCACCATAGAAATTCTCAGCTTTTACGCCACCGGCATCGCGAAGTTCGTGCGCTTCATGAGCGCCAGTTGAAGCACCTGATGGCACGCGCGCGGTGTGCATTGAGCCATCACTTAACGTCAAAGTGACGGCAACTGTTGGCCGCCCACGCGAATCAAGTACTTGATAGGCCAAGACTTTCTTAATGTTCATCGACTGGCGCTTTCAAATAGCATCTCAAAGCTCATATCTGAATCTAACAGTGCTGCCTTTGTAATTGCTATTAAGTGTTGCTGGGCAGGCTGATCTAGATAATTCACGGGTGATACCCCTTCGACTCGAGCAAGTGCAATCAGAGCAATATGTCGAGGCAGGCTTTCGGCAACAGGTAACTGAGTATTTGCCTTGTAAGTATTGAGAAATTGGGTAGCCGTTGCCAATAACAACTCTTTCTCTGCCCTATCTTCAGTGCGAATAACTTTGCATAACAAATGCGCCAGCAAAAACGCCAAATCAAAGACTGGATTGCCGGTATGGGCGACCTCAAAATCTAGAACGATTGGGCGATTATCCGATGTGGCCATGATGTTCTTTGGAGAGAAATCCCCATGTACCAATGTGGTTTTTACTTCAGTGATCTCTGCAATTAATGCGCTTATAACCGAAGTAAGTTGTGGGTTAACCGTGGCGACTGCGCGATAGAAAGGCGCAACACGCAACTGCTCAAAGAGTGCGCCTTCCATAAATTCTTCTTTTATTTCTGAAGAAATAGCGGCAGCGTTGTGCCATTTGGCCAGAATTAAACCGAGTTCGCTTCCCATCTCAGGGTGGATGCGACCTTCCAACATATCTATCTTCCAGTTTGTGCAACTTCGCGGAAGGCGAGACATAGTTAAAGTGAATTCTGCAGGGTCGCAATCCATTAACTCTGGGACGCTATCGGCAGTAATCGAGTGATAGACCTGCATCGCACTGGCTTCCACAATTGCGCGCCTTTGATCTGCTACCCATTTTGCTTTTGTTTTTAGTTCAGGCAGAGCTTGTTTAACGACTAGATCAACTTGCGCATTAGAAACTGCCAAGACAATGCAAGAAATGCCACCAGTGAGTGTTTCCACGGTGGCATCGCCTGTTAATAGTCCGCGCTGTCTTAGGTAAGGAAGTACCGAACCTTGATCAAGCACGAGGTCTCCTTACTTAACCCTTGAATCTAACCTTTGAGCGAACCTGACAAGAGGCCACGCAGGAAGTAACGACCTAAGAATAGGTAGACCAGCAACGTTGGGATCGAAACGATCAACGATGCGGTCATATTATTTCCGTAGTAAACCTGGTTGCCAGAACCAGTGATGAAGTTAAGTGCTGTTGTTGCAACAGATAACTTCGGAGAACCACCAGTTAAGAAGATCGCAAAGAGGAAATCATTCCAGGCAGATGTGAACTGCCAGATAAGTACAACCACAAAACCAGGTATTGAGAGCGGCAAGAAGATGGTGCGGAAGATACGGACCATTCCGGCGCCATCAACGCGTGCTGCTTCAATTAATTCATTTGGAATTGCCGCGTAGTAATTACGGAAGATCAAAGTACAGATCGGAATACCGTAGATAACGTGTGCAAAGACCAAGACATAGATCGTGTTACCGATTCCGGCCCACTGGTTGAACTTAGTAAGCGGGATCATGATCGCTTGGTACGGAATAAACATACCGAAGAGGAAAGTTGTAAAGACAAATGTTGATCCGCGGAAGCGCCACTTAGCAAAAACGAATCCGTTAATCGCGCCGATAATTGCTGAAATGATTGAGGATTGAACAACAAAGAAGAGCGTGCGGAACATCGGCTCTTTTAGAATCTCCCAGGTTGGACCCCATGCACTGAAGTCGAGCTTTGTTGGCGGGATGAATGCTGCTGATTGCGTAACGCCAGTAATTCCCTTAACGGAGTTGATGACCATGATGTAGATAGGCAAAGCGGCGATTACAAAGAGAATCGTTAGCGCGATAGTAGCGAAAGACCAGCCAGAATTGACCTGCGCCATCGAGCTTCTTTTTGTTGCGCACATCTAACTTGCGTTCTACGCGGGATGCGAGATCTGAACTCACTTGTTCGCCTCCTCTGTCTTATTTACATAAACTAGATATGGAATAACCGCTACAGCGATCATCAAGAGAATCAAGATCGCAATCGCTGCGCCCTTGGCATAGTTCTGGAAATCGAAGATAACTTGCCACATATAGATGGCGAGCACCTTGGTTACGTAGCTCTTGGTTGCAATACCGAAGATTAAATCGAAGACCTTCATGGAGATATGGCCCAAGATGATTAATACCGTTAAGAATGTTGGAGATAGTTGTGGGAACAAGATGTGGCGATAGATCTTGTATTCAGTTGCGCCATCAACACGCGCTGCTTCGCGAAGATCATCCGGGATTCCGCGGAAACCTGCCAAGAAGAGCGCCATGACATAACCCGACATCTGCCAGATCGCAGGCAGAGACATCGCAAACATTGAACCGGCCTCGGATGTATACCAATCACTTTGCAGTGCGCTAAGTCCAACTTTTTGCAAAAGATAGTTAAGGCCAGTGGCATCAGCATCGCGCGCTGAATCCATTAGCCAGCGCCATGAAGTTCCCATGGCGATAAATGAGATCGCCATTGGATAGAGATAGGTAGAGCGGAAAATGCCTTCGCCCTTAATTCCCTTTTCAAGCAATAAAGACATAATCAAGCCGGAGAGTAAACATCCGATCATAAAGACTGCGGTAAATTTTAGAAGGTTAGAGAGAGCATGCGTAAATTCAGGATCTTGCCAAAGTTCAATGTAATTAATCAAGCCAACAAATTTCACATCTTCTGTATATGAGTTAGTGCGATTCTGAAGTGATTCGCGAAGTGTGAAACCGATCATTCCGTATACGAAGACCGCCATCGCAATAATTGATGGGAGTACGAAAAAGAATCCGCCCCACGGGCTATGGACTCGATTTTTCTTTACCTTCACTTATGTACGCCTCTCAAAATTTAATTACAAAAAATCAAAATCTCTCTGTAAAAGTCTAAGTTCTGGCGGAACGATACCGTCCCACCAGAACTTAGACCAACTTACACTTTCAAACAGCTAAGTAATTAGCTGTTTACGTGTGCCTTAAGAGCTGCATCGAGTGACTTTGCAAAGCCCTTCTTATCTTTAGCTCCACCTGAATAGAAGCGGCCAACTGCTGAGTTGTACGCTGCCATTCCTGCATTGCCCCAGTTAACGCCGTGGACAGTTGAACCGACTAGGCGATCCTTCTTCCATGACTTCATTGCTGCCTGGAGGTAGCTGTCATATAGAGCTGCCTTTGAATCTGTACGAACTGCGATTGAACCCTTCTTAGGGTTGAAGGCATCTTGTCCAGCCAAAGATCCGCAGACCTTCAACCAGGCGATACCTGCATCGCGGTTTACAGCACCCTTAGGCAATGTAAATGAATCTGATAGCCACTGGTAAATACCAGCAGTTCCTGGACCTGGAGCCCATGTGTAGTCAGTGCCTAGAACTAGGCCTTCTGACTGCCACTGTGATGATGCCCAGTCGCCCATGATGAAGAAGCCGGCTTTGCCTGTTGTTACAAGCTTGCCTGCATCTGGCCAGTCAAGTGACTTGCTTGAGTTACCGAATGCAAGAATCTTTGCAAGGTAATCAATTGCCTTAGCAACTTCTGGACCACTCCACTTTGTCTTACCTGTCCATAGACCGTTGAACTTATCTGGTCCCATTGAAGCAAGTAGTACGTAGTCGAATAGGTGAGCAATCGCCCAGTCGCCGTTACCAGCAAGTGCGATTCCGTCAATTCCAACCTTCTTGAACTTAGCCATATCAACGAGCATTGCATCTAGTGATGCTGGTGCCTTAGTGATTCCAGCCTTCTTTGCAGCTGCTGGGTTCCACCAAAGTACGTTTGAACGGTGAATGTTTACAGGAACTGAGTAGATCTTTCCGTTTGTTGTAAGGGTCTTTACGAGATCCTTAGGGAAAATCTTGTCCCATCCTTCTGACTTGTATAGGAATGAAAGGTCTTCAACCTGTCCGGCCTTTACATATGATGAAAGTTCTTCACCAGCATGTGCCTGGAATGTGTCAGGTGGATTGCCGGCTTGCATACGTGAAACAAGAACACCCTTTGCGTTAACGCCAGCTGCACCTGCAACTGTTGCGTTAATGAATGGTGTCTGTGGGTTCTTTGCATTGAACTCAGTTGTCATTCCTTCTAGACCTGCAGCTTCTCCGCCTGATGCCCACCAGGTAAAGATTTCGAGTTGCTTATCAGTTGCAGCAGATGATGCTGGAGCTGTTGTCACAACAAGTGCAAGGGCAGCGAAGACAGCTGCTACTTTGGACTTCTTTAACATGTATTGCCTTTCTCGATGTTGAGGGATTTCTTAACTACGTAGTTATGCAACCCCCTGGAAATTTGGGGACCAAGGGTTTACATCCACTTATCCTTCTTTGGGGCAGAGGGTGAGTCAACTTACTTTGGCCCTTTGCCCATAACGATTCGGTTACGAAAGAACCGGGCTAACGGGCTACCTCAGGTCAGGGATGAGAGTTTGTAAAAGGCGCCATTCCACTTGATTTCCTTATGGAATTCCTCGCTGGTGGTCGAGGCAGAAATCCGCAAATGTTCGACCTGGGCGATATTGGCAAAGTCATTTAAGGTCTCGATATCTAGGGATGTACTTAGGACCGTATGGTGAGACCCGCCGGCATAGATCCAGGATTCGGCCGATGTGGCAAGTGATGGCGCCGGTTTCCAAACTGCACACGCAACAGGTAATTTTTTAAGTTCTTTATCTGGCTTAACAACTTCGATGTCGTTAGAAACAATTCGGAAGCGATCACCAATATCCATCAAGCCAACAACGCGACCCTGGGCAGGTGTTGCGTTAAATACCAAACGGACTGGATCATCTTTGCCGCCAATACCAAGTGGATGAATTTCGCACTTTGGTTTCTGGTCAGTGATTGTGGGACAAACTTCCAGCATATGCGCGCCCAGAACTTTAGGTTCACCTGGACCAAAGTGATAGGTGTAATCCTCCATAAAGGAAGTTCCGCCTGGCAAACCTTCAGTCATGGACTTGATAATGCGCAGCAGCGCTGAAGTTTTCCAGTCACCTTCTCCACCAAAGCCATAACCTTTAGACATCATGCGTTGCACTGCCAAACCTGGGAGTTGCTTTAGCGCACCTAAGTCTTCAAAGTTAGTTGTAAATGCGGTGAAATTTCCAGCTGTTAAGAAGGTTTCAAGTGCGATTTCAAGGGATGCTTGATAACGCAGTGAATCGTGGCGGGCTCCACCTTTTTTAAGTTCGGCAGAGACTTCAAAGATCTGTTCGTATTCGGCAACGAGGGCATCAATTGCAGCAGGATTTACAGCTGCCACAGCATCAACCAATGCGTTAACTCCGTAGGCCTCGATCGACATTCCTAGAGTGATCTGCGCACTTGTCTTATCGCCATCAGTGACTGCGACAAAACGCATATTGTCACCGAAGCGAGCCACTTTTAAATTCTGGGCTGTGTTCCAACCAATTGCAGCGCGCATCCAGTGCCCAATACGCGCTGAAACTTTTTTATCCGATACATGGCCAGCCACAACTTTACGGGGCAGGTGCAAGCGCGCCTGAACATGTCCATGTTCACGGTCGCCATGTGCTGCTTGGTTTAGATTCATAAAATCCATATCGATGCTTTCCCATGGAAGCTCGGAATTTGCTTGGGTATTTAAATGCAAGATAGGAACCTGAAGGGCATTTAACCCACCGATCCACATCTTGGCTGGAGAAAATGTGTGCATCCAGGTTATGACACCGATGCAATTTGGGTTAGCAGATGCTTCTAGGCAGAGCGCCTTAATATCTTCAGGCGTTGTTAATACCGGTTTCCAGGTGGCCTTGATTGGAAGTTCGCTCGCCGCATTCAACGTTGCAACGACTTGCTTAGATTGATCTGCAACTTGGGCCAATATATCTGCGCCATAAAGCGGTTGGCTACCTGTTAGAAACCAAACCTCTAAACCTTTTTCGCTAAGTGACTTCATTTGCGAATAGTACATGAGCGCTAGTTAATGGGAAATGGCTCATCACTTATTTGAAATTCACCGCGTAATACATGCACGTTCCCTGAGCCATACTTACGCCATTTATCGGTTAAAACTAAGGCAGTATTTTCATCGATACCCAAGAGGGCGGTGTTAGCATCTTTTCGCACAATGGCTGCCGCAACTCGATCTGGCAACCATCCTAAGAATTTGTCATAGTGTGGGATAACTTCGATTTCGGGCAAAAGGCTTAACCCTTCACTCATTTGAGAGCGGCGAATACCAATTATCTTTCCGCCAAAGGCCATCGCCCCAGCAGAACATCCGGCAAGGGATGCACCTTGCTGCCACGCTGAAATAATTGCCTGCCACATCGGAGTCTGCGAAAAAATCTCACATAGGTGAACGGGATCTCCCCCGGGAAAATAGATAAGTCCAGCGTTTTTTATCTCTTCAATCCATTGTGGGTTGTGGGCATCATCGCGCGTGAGCACTGGCAAGTATTTAACTTCGCAGCCAATGCGCGCACCTTGTTCGGCGCCACGTTGTCGCCAGAAATCTAAGCGATCATCGCCTTCTTTTCCAGCAGCGGTGGGAATCTGAATATAGGTATTGGACTTTACCGCGAGAAATACCTAAGCGCAGGAGCTCTTGTTCTAGGGCCTGCAATTTTGGCAAGTATTCACCTGAACCAACTAGTGCAAGGGCACCTGATTGGTCATTTTTCATCTTTAAGCCATTGCACTTTAAGCCATTGCAACTTTCAAGTTTTCATCAATTGAATTAAGGAATTCCTGAGTAGTTTGCCATGGGGCTGTCTTAGAAATTAGCATCGCAAGATCTTTAGTCATCTTGCCAGTTTCCACGGTTTCGATACATACGCGCTCAAGAGTTGCGCAGAACTTAGCCAGTTCAGCGTTGTTATCTAACTTTGCGCGATGTGCCAAACCTTGTGTCCAAGCAAAGATTGATGCGATTGGGTTTGTTGATGTCGCCTTACCCGCTTGGTGATCGCGATAGTGGCGAGTAACAGTTCCGTGAGCAGCCTCTGATTCGCAGATCATTCCATCTGGAGTCTTAAGTACTGAGGTCATCAAACCGAGTGAACCATAACCTTGGGCGACGGTATCTGATTGCACATCGCCGTCGTAGTTCTTACAGGCCCAGACGTAGCCACCATCCATACGCAGTGACATCGCCACCATGTCATCGATTAGGCGGTGCTCATACCAAATACCTGCAGCATCGAATTGTGTCTTAAATTCTGCTAGAAAAATCTCTTCAAAGATATCTTTGAAGCGACCATCGTATGCCTTAAGAATTGTGTTCTTTGTTGATAGATAAACCGGGAACTTGCGCAGCAAACCGTAGTTAAGAGATGCGCGGGCAAAGTCGCGAATTGAATCATCAACGTTATACATCGCTAGCGCTACACCCGAAGATTTGAAATCATAAACTTCGTGAACCACTGGCGCAGAACCATCGGCCGGGACATATGAAAGAGTTACTTTTCCTGGCCCTGGAACTTTGAAATCTGTAGCGCGGTATTGATCTCCGAAAGCGTGGCGACCGATAACGATTGGTTTTGTCCAGTGTGGAACCAAACGTGGCACGTTAGAGATAATGATCGGTTCGCGGAAGATAACGCCGCCCAAGATATTGCGGATTGTGCCGTTTGGTGATTTCCACATCTTCTTAAGGCCGAACTCTTCAACGCGAGCTTCATCAGGAGTAATCGTTGCGCACTTAATTCCAACGCCATGTTTCTGGATTGCGCGGGCAGAGTCAATTGTTACTTGATCATCAGTTGCATCACGATGTTCCATGCCCAGGTCGTAGTACTCGAGATTTACATCTAAGTAAGGAAGGATCAAGGAATCCTTGATGAACTGCCAAATAATGCGGGTCATCTCATCGCCGTCTAGCTCAACAACAGTGCCGGTTACTTTGATTTTGCTCATTTTGCTTCCTTTTTAATTTATCGTCTTAATACTTATTAGAGAGTTAGTACATCTGCTTGCTTGGCGCGAACTGCCTCGGCTGCCTCTTTCAAGCCAGCTAGTTCAGAATCTGTAAGTTTTGTTTCTACAACTTTCTTCACACCTGAGCGACCGATTTCAGCCTCGACGCCGAGGTAAACGCCTGAAATTCCGTATTCGCCATCAACCCATGCACAAACTGGCATTACCGCACCTGAATCTTCGATAACCGCTTTTGCCATTCTGGCGGCAGCAGCAGATGGTGCGTAATAAGCAGAACCAGTTTTAAGTAAGGCAACAACTTCGGCGCCACCATTGCGAGTGCGATCAACTAGATCATCAATTTCACTTTGCGAAAGTAGATCAGCAAGTGGCTGGCCGTTGACTGTGCAACGGCTTGGGACTGGAACCATGGTGTCACCATGTGAGCCAAGGGTGAGCGTCTTAACTGCTGAAACTTTAACGGCTAACTTTTCAGCAACGAAGTTGGTAAAGCGAGCCGTATCAAGCATTCCGGCTTGGCCGATTACGCGATGCTTTGGAAAGTTAGTTGCGATCTGTGTAAGCGCGGTCATTTCATCAAGCGGATTTGAAACCACGATGATGACAGCGTTCGGTGAATGTTTTGCAATATTTTCAGCAACCCCGCGAACGATTCCGGCATTTACTCCAATTAGATCCATGCGGCTCATACCTGGCTTGCGTGGCAGACCGGCAGTAATCACAACGACATCTGAGTTTGCAGTAGCTTCATATCCTGCGCCATCGACAGTTGTTGTCGCGCCAATTATCTTTGTTTCAAATCCTTCGATAGAACGTGATTGGTTCATATCTAGCGCCAAACCTTCTGGCTTGCCTTCGAGAATATCTGTTAGAACCACAGTGTCGAAAATGTTGTATTCAGCCAAACGTAACGCTGTCGTTGATCCATAAAAGCCGGCACCGACCACAGTAACTTTCTTAGACATGGAAAACTCTTTCTCTTGACGTCAAGATAAACTCTACAACCCGCGAGGAAGCGAGATTGCCACGGCCAAGAGGGAAAGCGCTATCGCCAGCGCTAAATAACGCTCAACTTTTCCACTTTTCCCTGCTTGCCAATTAGCCAGAGTGATAATTGCCATCCCGATTGCGATCGCTATTGAACCCAGGCGGACAAATGAAAATGCGCCGCCCAAGAACCCAGCGATAACTAGCAGATAGGCCAGGCGCACACCGAAGGTATTTATCTCTCGCATGCTTCAACCACATTTGTTAACAGCATGACACGAGTCATCGGACCAACACCACCCGGCATTGGTGCGACAAAGGAGGCAACGCCCATTACTGCTGGATCTACATCGCCAACTAAACCTGAATCAGTTCGGGATATCCCGACATCGATAACCGTTGCACCAGATTTGATGGAATCTGCCTTTAAAAAATGTGCGCTGCCAATTGCGGCCACAATTATGTCGGCACGTTTTGTATGTGAAAGTAAATCCTTAGTGCCAGTGTGGGTCAAAGTTACGGTGGCATTTTCTTGCTTACGGGAAAGCAATAAGCCAAGTGGTCGTCCCACAGTTAAGCCGCGGCCAATCACAACAACTTCGGCACCTGCCAGTGGAATTTTGTAGTGGTTAATTAATTCAACTATTGCACGTGGAGTACACGGCAGCGGTGCATCATAACCAGCAACTAAGCGACCTAAGTTAATTGGGTGCAATCCATCCGCGTCTTTTGCGGGATCGATCGCTTCCAATATTTTCTGAGTGTTAACTCCGCGCGGCAAAGGCAGTTGGACAATGTATCCAGTGCAATCACTTGCTTGATTCAAATCTTTTATTGCCGCCAGTACATCTGCCTCGCTGGCATCTGCCTTTAAATCTATGCGAATAGATTTAGCGCCGACTTCTTGGCAGTCGCGGTGCTTGCCGGCAACGTAGGAAAGGGATCCTGGGTCATCACCAACTAGAACTGTGCCAAGTCCGGGAGTTATGCCGGCAGCCTTTAGCTTTGTAATGCGAACAGCGAGTTCCGCTTTGGCACTGGCCGCTAAGGCTTTGCCATCAAGAATTTTCGCGCTCATATTGGTGATCCTATTAGAAGGTCTGGTCAGTAGCGAAGTTACGCGTGCGAGAAATGGCGGGTTCCCGTGAAAAACATGGCGATTCCAGCAGAGTTTGCGGCAGCAATTACTTCTTCATCGCGCACGCTTCCGCCTGGTTGCACGACAGCGGTGATGCCACCATCAATCAGAATTTGTAGACCATCTGCAAATGGGAAGAAGGCATCACTTGCCGCAACACTGCCAGTTGCGCGATCGCCTGCGCGATCGATTGCTAACTTGGCAGAATCAACTCGGTTTACTTGGCCCATTCCGATACCGACTGCAGCACCATCTTTTGCCAACAAAATTGCATTGCTCTTGACTGCGCGTACTGCACGCCAGGCAAATTGCAGATCTGCCATTACTTCCTTAGAAAGTTTTGCACCAGTAACTTGTTTCCAATTTGCGCAATCATCTCCGGGCGCAGCAATCTTGTCGGCATTTTGAAGAAGAACGCCGCCAGATACTGGGCGTATTTCTAGCGGTGAAATCGAAGTGTCTGAACAAGTCAAAATCCGAATTGATGGTTTACGCATCAAAATTTCTAGCGCTTCTGGTTCGTATTCGGGGGCGATAATCACTTCGGTGAAAACCTCTGAAAGTGGTTTTGCCATTGCAACGCTCACTTTTCGATTAGCCGCAACAACTCCACCAAATGCTGAAACAGGATCACAGGCGTGCGCTGCTAGATAGGCGGACGCGATATCTTTGCCAATCGCAACGCCACAAGGGTTGGCATGTTTAATAATCGCAACACATGGTTCGGAATGATCTAAAGCTGCACGCCAGGCCGCATCAGCATCGGTGTAATTATTAAATGACATCTCTTTGCCATGGCTTTGAATCGCGTTAACGATTCCGGGAGGGCCGCCGCGATAAATAGCTGCACTTTGGTGTGGGTTCTCGCCGTAGCGAAGTGAGCTCTCGCGCTTGAAAATAAGACCAAACCAATCAGGAATTTCGGTGCTGATCTGCGCGCCCAACCAACTAGCGATTGTTAAATCGTATTCTGCAGTTGTGCGAAAGACTTGGAGCGCGAAATTGCGACGCTCATCAAGTGTTGTTCCACCCACCTTAAGGGCGGCAAAGAGCGCATCGTATTGTGCAGGTTTAGCGATTACCGCAACAGATCCGTGATTTTTTGCAGCCCCACGCAACATAGAAGGCCCGCCAATATCAATTTGCTCAATACATTCGGCATAAGCGGCGCCTGATGAAATTGTTTCTAAGAACGGATACAAGTTGATTACAACTAAATCAAAGGGTTCGATATCTAATTCTGCAATTGCTTGTAAGTGCTCGGGATTGCTTTGATCAGCCAAGATTCCAGAGTGAATCTTTGGGTGCAGCGTCTTTACGCGTCCACCCATAATTTCAGGAAAACCTGTATAGGTACTTACTTCAGTCACAGCAAAGCCGCCACCTTGCAACGTTTTTGCAGTCGAACCAGTTGAAATAATTTCAACACCGGCGCCCGTTAAAGCCGCTCCAAGTTCAAGGAGTCGATCTTTGTCATAGACGCTAACAAGTGCGCGTCTAATCTTTTTGCGATCTGGCATCAGGACCTCACGTGATCGGCTAAAAGTGATTGCAAAGTTGCAACGAATAACTTGCGTTCAGCAATCTTAATGCGCTCGTGCAGGCTCGCTTCTGTATCACTGCCATTTATTGCCACAATTTCTTGCGCGATTATTTCACCGGTATCAACTCCGCTATCAACCCAATGAATAGTTGTACCTGTCTCCTTGGCACCAGCTGCCAGCGCATCGCGCACCGCATGGGCCCCTGGGAAAAGTGGCAGCAGCGCGGGATGGCTATTTACGATCCGAAAACGTGCCACGCACTCAGCAGATAAAATCCTCATAAATCCAGCGCTAACCACCAGATCAGGGCTTAGCTCTTCCAGGATATTTATGATTTCGCTATCCCATAACTTTCGGTCTGACTTCATCGGAGCCAAATAAGTCTGAATTCCGGCGTCCTTTGCACGTTGCAAGACTTGAGCGCCTTCTTTATCGCAGATCAATCCAACTACTTGCGCATCCAATACTTTGCTGGCGGCTGCATCAATTATTGATTGTGCAATTGATCCATTGCCAGATGCCATAATTACCAAACGCGCTTTTGTCATCATCGCCTGCGCAATCTAATCTGCGGGAGCAAGACCATCAAGGCAACGCCTAAGCCAATTTCTAAGGCTAATGAGGCGGATAACTTCCAAACAGAAACACCAACTGCGCTCATTGCATCAGTCATTAGCGAACCACTTGCTAGATAACCCAATACCGAGATCGAAAGCTGCGATCAAGATCAAAGCCTGAATTAGCGAGCGTGTACCAGATGCCAACGCCCACATTGCTAAGAGTGCACCGACTGCCACCACGATAACAATTGCGAGCAAGGCCCATTTAGATGATGTCGTTGGAAGAATTGCCAACAACGGCAAGGCAGGTATGCCACCCAAATTGTTAGTAAATGGCGAAACTAAAGTGTCGGCGCCAACTGCGAAACCTGTACCTGTGAAATATGCAAGCACTGCAATAGCGGCGTTAGGTAGGTAGAAAAGATTTAGCGCAAAGAGCAAGAGCGAACCGAATATCCCTGGTTGCAGGACTATTGAAATATCTTTAAAGAGTGAAATATGTGTAAAGATCAATAGCGCTAAGGCAATAAATGATGTGCCAATTAATATGGCAAGGACTCGACTGGCATAACTAACCGCCTGCGAAAGATGAAAACGTGTTCCTGCAGTAAGGGATGCTAAATACGAAATCACAAACGCAAATATGGGGGCCAAATACCACTGCGAACTAACTGTCGATGAACTACTAAAGAGAGCCAATAAGGTTGCAATAAGGGCGTATTGAATTGAGAATATTGACCGCACACTATTTAGGTTATGAAAGTCACCGTGCAATTTTGCCAGCGAGCGGTTAAATCCGGTGCGTATGGCAAAGAAGGGCAAGAAAATTGCGCCGATTGGCAGAAAAGACAAATATCCAGTTGCGGCACCGTTTAAGAAAAATGGAATGTGGTGGGCGCCCAACCAGAGCCAGATGGCAGCGCGCATCGGATCTGAGGTATTTCCAGTTGCGCTGCCGGCGGTCGCCCAGGCAATTAGCGATACAAATGCCAGCGGCAGAAGAAGAAGTGCAACGCTACGCAAGACTTGTGCAAACGAGACCGCTAGGACACGTTGCAACATGGATGGGCCTTAGCGACCGAGAATGGCGCGCATTAAGCGCGCTGTTTCACTTGGAGTTTGTCCCACTTTTACACCTGCAGCCTCTAACGCATCTTTCTTTCCTTGCGCAGTTCCAGATGAACCAGAAACTATCGCACCAGCATGGCCCATCGTCTTACCTTCAGGAGCGGTAAATCCGGCAACGTAACCAACAACTGGCTTGGTTACATATTCGGCGATAAATGCTGCGGCACGTTCTTCGGCATCTCCACCGATTTCACCGATCATAACTATTGCAGTTGTCTCAGGATCATCTTGAAAAGCTTTTAGGCAATCGATATGCGTTGTTCCGATAACTGGATCGCCACCAATTCCAACTGCAGTTGAGAAACCGATATCGCGAAGTTCGTACATCATCTGATAAGTAAGTGTTCCAGACTTTGACACCAGACCAATTGGCCCGCGCTTTGTAATATCTGCAGGGATGATTCCTACATTGGATTGTTCAGGACTGATTAGCCCTGGACAGTTAGGGCCGATGATTTGGGTTGTTCCCTTTTCAAGTGAGTACGCATAGAAGTACGCAGAATCATGTACCGGAATTCCTTCGGTAATTACAACAACCAAAGGCATCTGGGCATCGATTGCATCAATAACTGCAGCCTTTGCAAACTTAGGCGGAACAAATACAACTGAAACATTTGCACCAGTTGCTGCGATTGCTTCGGCAACAGTATTGAAAACCGGAAGCTGCTTTCCATCTATATCAACGCTCTGGCCACCTTTGCCAGGTGTTACGCCACCGACAACTTTTGTACCAGATGCCAACATGCGGCGGGTGTGCTTGGTTCCTTCAGAACCAGTCATTCCCTGAACAATTACCTTGCTGCTTGAATTAATAAAGATCGCCATTACTTCGCCGCCAGTTCTGCAGCGCGCGATGCTGCTCCATCCATAGTTTCGGCTTGTTCAACCAACGGGTGGTTTGCAGCGCTAAGAATTGCACGACCTTCAACAACGTTATTTCCATCTAGTCGAACCACGATTGGCTTAGTGGCTTTTGGCCCTAGAAATTCCAACGCTTGCACTATGCCACTTGCTACCGCATCACATGCGGTGATTCCACCGAAAACATTTACAAAAACGCTCTTCACATCTGGATCTCCCAGAATAATTGAAAGTCCATCAGCCATTACTTGCGCAGATGCTCCGCCACCGATATCAAGGAAGTTTGCCGGGCGCATTCCACCGAATTTTTCACCAGCGTAAGCAACCACATCTAGCGTTGACATCACAAGCCCTGCACCGTTGCCGATGATTCCGACTTGACCGTTATCGAGCTTTACATAGTTCAAGCCTTTTTCTTTAGCGGCAGCCTCTAGTGCATTTGCTGAATCATGATCGACAAGTGCTTCGTGGGTAGGTTGGCGAAAATCTGCGTTGTCATCAAGGGTGACTTTTCCATCGAGTGCGATGATGCGACCATCTTCAGTCTTAACTAGTGGATTTATTTCAACAAGTGTTGCATCTTCAGATTTAAATGTCTCCCAAAGTTTTACAAGCACATCGGCAACTTGATCAGCGATATCTGCTGGGAATTTTGCTTGTTCAACAATTTCTTTCGCCTTAGCTAGTGATATTCCATCAACTGCAGTCACGGGCACCTTGGCTAGTTTTTCTGGAGCAGTACGTGCAACTTCTTCAATGTCCATGCCACCTGCAACAGATGCCATAACAAGGAATGTACGATTGGAACGGTCTAACAAAATTGACATGTAATACTCATCAACAATTGGCGCAGCTTGCGCAATCATTACTTTATAAACTGTGTGGCCTTTAATATCCATGCCGAGAATTGCGCCGGCTTTCTCTTTAGCATCGTTAGCATCGACGGCAAGTTTTACGCCGCCTGCTTTGCCACGTCCGCCAACTTTTACCTGCGCCTTAACGACAACTTTTCCGCCCATGGCAGATGCCGCTGTAAATGCTTCAGCATCCGTTGTGGCTACAGCGCCGGCAAGAACAGGTACGCCATGTTTTTCAAAGAGGTCACGTGCTTGATATTCAAAGAGATCCACAGATAACTACCATTTCCAAATTTACTAGCTCTTCTTCGTGCTAGCGGATAGGTGTAATCCTAATCCTTGGAGCAGGCTACAAAACCACAACTGGGGCATAGCGCAGCAGCAGTCGTTTCTCGCCGTATTGGCCGAAATTGATGGTTGCTTCTGACTTGTCGCCCTCACCACCAACTGCCGTCACTGTTCCGAGACCAAATGTGTCATGTGACACACGCTGTCCAACTTGAAGAACCATTGCGGATGATTTTTTGCCAGTAGCACGAGGAGGTGGAGTAGTTGCAGTTCTGCGACGTAGCCCTGAACTACCTGAAGAAGATTTAGATTTTGTTTCATTCTTCCACTCAATAAGTTCGGATGGAATCTCATCTAGAAAACGTGAACCAGGATTATATTTTGGAGTTCCAAAAGTTAATCGATATTCAGCGCGCGAAATATATAAGCGTTTTTCAGCGCGAGTTAAACCAACATAGGCCAAGCGACGTTCTTCTTCAATTTCTTTCGGATCATCCAATGTGCGCGCATGCGGAAAGATTCCATCTTCCATTCCAGTAAGAAATACCGTTGGAAATTCCAGACCCTTTGCAGTGTGCAGAGTCATCAAGGTAACAACTCCCCCATGGTCTTCTCCATCGGGAATGTCATCTGCATCGGCAACTAGAGAAACTTTTTCAAGGAAACCTGACAATGAAATTTCTTCATCTTCGCCAAGTTCGTCAAAGGAGCGTTCTTCATATTCCATTGATGCAGAGACAAGTTCCTTTAAGTTCTCAACCCGCACCTCATCTTGTGGATCAGTACTGGCTTCGAGTTCAGTAAGTAAGCCAGATTGTTCAAGAACGGCCTCAATGATCACCGAAGGCTTAGTTTTGGCTTCAACCAAGACGGCCAGCGCGGTGAGCATCGCGGTGAATTCAGCGATCGAGTGCGCGGCTTTATTAGGAACTGCAGCAGCTTCGGTGACTCGCAAAAGCGCGTGCCAGAAAGAGATTCCTTGTGCGTCTGCAAAAAGTTCAACTTCTTCAAGTGCGCGATCGCCGATGCCCCGTTTTGGAAAGTTAATGATGCGACGAAGTGATACTTCATCATTGGGATTGGCGAGCACTCGCAGATAAGCCAATAGATCCTTTACTTCCTTGCGCTCGTAGAAGCGAAGCCCACCAACTACTTTGTAGGGGATTGCAGCACGCATAAATATCTCTTCAAAGATACGAGATTGTGCATTTGTGCGATAAAAGACTGCCGTATCACCCGGGTTCGAGTGGCCCATATCCTGCAGTGAGCGAATCTCAGATCTAATAAATTCGGCTTCATCGTATTCGGATTCGGCAACATATCCGATTAAGGGCGCACCCGCACCAGCATCAGACCAAAGATTCTTTTCTTTACGTGATTCATTCTGAGTTATAACTGCATTAGCGGCGTTAAGAATATTCTGCGTTGAGCGATAATTTTGTTCGAGTAATACTGTGGCAGCGTTGGGATAGTCGACCTCAAATTGCAGGATATTACGAATTGTTGCCCCGCGAAATCCGTAGATTGATTGATCGGCATCGCCCACGACACAGAGTTCGGCGAGAGGAAAGCCATCACCTTCAGTGCCAGTCAACTCTTTAACCAGCATATATTGTGCATGGTTGGTGTCCTGATACTCATCTACCAAGATGTGGCGAAAGCGCGAACGAAAGCGTGCCTTTGCTTCAGGGAACTGTTGCAGAACTTGTACCGTTTTCATGATCAAATCATCGAAATCAAGTGCGTTGGCTTGCTGTAAACGCTTTTCATACATGGTGTAAACATCGGCAACGATAGTTTCGAATTGGTTCTGTGCCGCCGATAAGTATTGATAGGGCGTCTGTAGTTCGTTCTTGGCGTTAGAAATCAGCGCTTGAAATTGGCGAGGCGGGTATCGCTTGGCATCAAGGTTTAAGGTCTCCATGACACGCGAAATCAATTTCTGCGAATCTGCAGAATCATAAATACTAAAAGTTGTGCTGTAACCCAAGCGCTCGATTTCTTGACGCAACAATCGCACGCAAGCTGAGTGAAATGTTGAGACCCACATTGACTTTGCAACAGGACCAACCAGTTCAGTAACGCGCTCTTTCATTTCACCGGCAGCCTTATTGGTAAAGGTGATTGCCAGAATTTCGTAGGGGCGAACTTCACGGGCTGCCATCAGATAAGAAATTCGACGTGTGAGAACGCGTGTTTTGCCTGAACCAGCACCTGCTACAACCAGAAGCGGTGCGCCTTGATGGATTACAGCTTTTTGTTGCTGCGGATTAAGCCCCGCGAGCAGCGCATCTGTATCGACCATGGCGCGGAGTCTATTAGGCTTAACGCATCATGGAGCCGCTTGCAGATACCGAGATCAAACGCGTTTTAGTAATTAACGCCCACCCCGATGATTCCGACTTCGGCGCATCCGGAACCATCGCGCAGTGGGTCAAAGCGGGAATCGAAGTTGCTTATGTCTTCTGCACAAATGGCGACCAAGGTGGCGAAGAATCTGGTTTCACTAAAGAGCAAATGCCTGCGATCCGCCAACGCGAACAACGCGCAGCAGGGGCTGCCATTGGCGTTACTGATATTACATTTCTAAATTATGTTGACGGCCATTTGGAAGCAACTCTGGCACTTCGTAAAGATATTGTTCGCCGCATTCGCATCAGCAAACCTGATCGCATGCTCTGCCAATCTCCTGAACGTAACTGGGATCGAATCGGTGCTAGCCATCCTGATCACTTAGCGGCGGGTGAAGCGTCGATTCAAGCTGTCTACCCCGATGCACGTAATCCCTTTGCATTCACCGATTTATTAGATAGCGAAGGTTTGCAACCGCATCGCGTCAAAGAAGTTTGGGTGATGGGCTTTGCTCAACCAGATCACTGGGTTGATATCACCGATACTTTTGATTTAAAGATGGCAGCGCTGCATGCACATGCATCACAAACTTCTCATAATAAAGAGTTAGAAAATATGGTTCGCGAATGGGGTCAGCGCAACGCCACAATGGCTGGCTTGCCAGAAGGTCGTATCGCAGAAGCCTTTAAAATCGTTAATACCAACTAATAAAAGAATTAACGAACAGTTACTGATTTAATCTCAATCGTTTGAACTGGAAGGCCATCCCCTGTGTAATAAGCATTGCCTGTTGTTTGGTCAACCTTGTAAGCACCAACTTTTTCTATTCGCAGCAATAGCGGCAAGCCTGTTTTGATCTTTCCCCAGATTGTGTAGCTCGCCGGCAGCGCTGTGTCTTTATAAACCAAGAAGAACTGGCTGCCATTGGTATTAGGCCCTGAATTAGCCATAGCAACCGTACCTGCTGGATAGGTAAGAATTGTTTTTGTTGGAAGGTTTTCATCTTTATATCCCTTCCATGATCCTGGTGAACCGTTGCCTTGCGCTGATGGATCCCCGCATTGCAAAACATAAATTCCTTCAGTTGTAAGACGATGGCAGAAAGAGCCATCAAAGTATTTGGCACGGGCCAACGTTGCAAGATTTGTAACAGTTTGAGGTGCAGCGGGGTTCAAAGCAATTGTGATCACTCCACAATTTGTATTGATAGTCATGGTTTTAGCAAGTTTCTTATCAACGGCCGTTGGTTGCTTTAGCGTTGCAGGAGCATGCGCCTTTGAGGTTGGCTTAGTGCAGCCCGGTACCGAAGTTGGGCGTTCGGCAGCGGAGGCTGAAACAGGCAGCAAAGCTAATGCAAGTGCAAAATAAAAAACTTTTTTCATCTTTACTCCCATTCGATAGTTCCTGGTGGCTTCGATGTCACATCTAACACCACACGATTTACTTCGCGCACCTCATTGGTAATTCGTGTTGAAATTTTCTCTAAAGTTTCATAAGGAACGCGTGACCAATCCGCAGTCATCGCATCCTCGCTAGAAACTGGACGCAAGACAATTGGGTGGCCATATGTACGGCCATCGCCTTGCACGCCAACGCTTCGTACATCAGCTAATAAAACTACTGGGCATTGCCAGATTTCACGATCGAGACCAGCCGCCTTAAGTTCTTCGCGCGCGATTAAATCGGCGTGACGCAAGAAGATCTAAGACGTTCCTTGGTAACTTCGCCGATGATTCGAATTCCAAGTCCTGGACCCGGGAAAGGTTGGCGCCAGATGATTTCTTCAGGCAACCCAAGTTCAAGGCCAACTTGGCGAACTTCATCTTTAAATAAAGTGCGCAGTGGTTCAACTAAAGTAAATTTAAGGTCATCCGGCAATCCGCCCACGTTGTGATGGGATTTGATGTTGGCAGTACCGGTTCCGCCACCTGATTCAACAACATCGGGATAAAGGGTTCCCTGTACTAAGAATTCAACATCACCGCCGGCTGCGATATCGCGCGCTGCCTTTTCAAAGGAACGAATAAATTCGCGCCCGATAATCTTGCGCTTGGTCTCTGGATCAGTCACTCCTTTGAGGGCAGATAAAAATTGATCAACTGCATCCACTACAACTAAATCAATACCAGTTGCGGCAACGAAGTCACGTTGTACTTGTTCGGATTCACCGCTGCGCAATAAACCGTGATCAACAAAGACACAAGTTAGTTGTGCACCGACTGCGCGTTGAATAATGGCTGCGGCAACTGCTGAATCCACCCCACCTGAAAGGCCGCAGATAACTCGCTTGTTACCAATTAACTCTTTCGCTTTAGCGATCTCGTTTTCGGCAATATTGCCAGTTGTCCAATCTGGTTTGCAGCCAGCAATATTGATTAGCCAATTTTTGAGAATCGCCTGTCCGTGTTGCGAATGCAGGACTTCGGGATGGAACTGGACTCCAGCAATTTGTCCGGTGGCATCTTCAAAGGCGGCAATAGGAGTATCGGATGTAACGGCGCAGATTTTGAAACCGGCAGGTGCTTGCGTCACCGCATCACCGTGTGACATCCAAACACTTTGCAAGGCCGGCAGAGTCGAAAAGATTTTCGATACTGTCTCGACTTTTATTTCAGTGCGACCAAATTCAGATTTACCTGTTTGGCTTACAACTCCGCCAAGGGCTGCAGCCATTACTTGAAAACCGTAACAAATGCCAAAGACTGGAATACCCAGTTGCAAAATCGCGCTATCAAATTTTGGTGCGCCTTCAGAATAAACACTTGCTGGCCCACCAGATAAAATAATCGCCGCTGGGTTCTTAGCAGTTACTTCCGCTGCTGTGATGTGGGATGGAACAATTTCGGAGTAAACGTTTGCCTCGCGCACGCGACGTGCGATTAGTTGTGCATACTGCGCGCCAAAATCGACGACTAAGACTCCGCTTTTAGAATTCAATGGTTAAGCCCCGTGAATAATGACTTCTACGCGCTGGAAAGATTTAACATCTGAATACCCAGAAGTTGCCATCGCGCGACGCAGTGCCCCGAACAAGTTCATAGATCCATCTGAGGTGTGTGATGGGCCCATCAAAATTTCTTCGATGGATCCAATGGTGCCAACATTTACGCGTTCACCACGTGGCAACTCTTGATGGTGGGCCTCTGATCCCCAGTGCCAACCAAGTCCTGGAGCTTCGGTTGCCTTAGCAAGTGGAGATCCCATCATCACAGCATCTGCGCCAACGGCAATTGCTTTAGCGATATCGCCAGAGCGACCGACTGAACCATCTGCAATAACGTGAACATAACGCCCACCTGATTCATCTAAATATTCGCGACGAGCCGCGGCAACTTCAGCAACAGCTGATGCCATTGGAACTTCGATTCCCAAAACTTTGCGGGTTGTGTGCGCAGCTCCTCCACCAAAACCAACAAGGACACCGGCAGCACCTGCGCGCATTAAGTGAAGTGCGCCAGTTGAAGTAGCAACGCCACCAACAATTACTGGAACATCTAGCTCGTAGATAAACTTCTTTAAATTAAGCGCTGAATCATCGTTGCCGACATGTTCTGCTGAAACGGTTGTGCCACGAATAACGAAGATATCTACTCCGGCATCGATAACGGCTTTGTGAAGTTCGGCAGTACGTTGTGGGGAAAGGGAAGCGGCAACAGTCACACCAGAGTCACGAATGGTTTTGATTCGCTCTTTAATTAGCTCTGGGCGAATCGGTGCGCTGTAGATTTCCTGCATACGACGAGTAGCGTGCTTATCAGGCATGGATGCAATTTCACCAAGTGGAATTCGCGGATCGTCATAACGCGTCCACAAACCTTCGAGGTTTAGAACACCAAGTCCACCAAGTTTGCCGATCGCAATTGCTGTTTCAGGTGAGACAACTGAATCCATCGGCGCTGCCATCATTGGAATATCAAATTTGTAAGCATCGATCTGCCAGGCAGTTGAAACATCTTCCGGGTTGCGTGTACGGCGGCTGGGAACGATTGCAATATCGTCGAATGAATATGCCTGACGGGCGCGCTTTCCTGGTGCGATCTCAATATCCATGCGCGTCCTCCTTAGTTTTTCTGAGTGTAATTAGGAGCATCGGCGACATGAAGCACATCGTGAGGATGGCTTTCCTGTAACCCTGCTGCAGTAATTTGAATTAAACGACCTTCGCGGCGCAGAGTTTCGATATCAGGTGCGCCGGCATATCCCATTCCGCTACGTAGTCCGCCAACGAGCTGGTGCACAACTTCGGCAACTGGGCCGCGATATTCAACTCTGCCTTCAATACCTTCGGGGACAAGTTTATCTTCAGATAAAACATCATCTTGCATATAACGATCTTTAGAATAAGACTTTTGTTCTCCGCGAGATTGCATCGCACCAAGTGAGCCCATGCCGCGGTATGCCTTGTATTTGCGGCCATCAATTTCAACAAGTTGTCCCGGTGATTCTTCACATCCTGCAAGCAATGAACCAAGCATTACTGAATTTGCACCAGCAACGATTGCTTTAACAATGTCGCCCGAATACTGAAGTCCACCATCAGCGATTAGCGGAATGCCCGCTTTGTTACATGCTTTAGCAGCTTCCATGATCGCAGTGATTTGCGGAACACCAACACCTGCAACAACACGCGTTGTACAAATCGATCCTGGACCAACGCCAACTTTTACAGCATCCGCACCTGCGTTAATTAACGCCTGCGCACCCGCACGAGTTGCCACGTTGCCGCCAATAATTTCAATAGTTGCTGAGAACTTTTTAATTCTTTCAATGGCATCTAACACTGCGCGGTGGTGACCGTGTGCGGTGTCGACCACGACAACATCAACGCCAGCTTCGATTAAAGCCTGGGCACGTGCAAAGCCGTCATCGCCAACGCCAACTGCGGCTCCGGCCAAGCCCACGTTCTTGACCAACTTAACGTGAGTTACTTGTTCTTCAATCGCCAGGTTGCGGTGAATGATTCCGATGCCGCCGGCCTTAGCCATGGCTATTGCCATTGTTGATTCGGTGACGGTATCCATGGCAGATGAAATGACCGGAACTGCAAGTGAAATATTTCGAGTCAACCAGGTTGCGGTATTTACTTCGCTGGGAACGACTTCTGATGCATCTGGCAATAAGAGCACATCATCGTAAGTCAGCCCAAGCATCGCGACTTTGTCGTTATCGCTGCTCATGGGCCCTCCGTACTGTGGTTGAGCGCCCTAGTCTAACTTGAGAATTAAGCCCCGATTGCCTGCTTAATTTCCTGACAAGCCAGCGTCAAATCATCAACATAGGCCACTTCAACACATTCTTCACGGTCCCAGCCCGGGCCACCCAAGATAAAACGAGGTGCAGGTCTTATGGAAGGAATATCACGGAAGTATTTTGGATCGCCATTCTTGGAGAGCTGAGCCCAGAGAAATACTGCAGGTGGAGCGCTGCGCGAAACCATCGAGGTTAGCGCTTCGATTGGTGTGCGGGCGCCTAAGAAATAGCATTCAATATTTTCTTCAGCCAAAGCGGCATGAAGTGCGTGAAGGGCCAAGCAATGAAGTTCTTCGCCAACGGATGCCAACAGGACTGGGCGACCATTGATTGGTTTCTTGATGCTAAGTGAGAGATCGCGCATTAGTCCAGCAATGGTTTCAGAAAGTAAGTGTTCTACTTCAATTCCTTCACCAGTTTTTGCCCATATGTCACCGATGATAATTAGCACCGGAACAATTACTTCTTGCCAACTATCAATAACGCCATATTTATCAATATCTTTACGCAGTATTGCTACTACAAAATTTCGATCGAGTGATTGCGCTGCCTTGACCACGGCATCGACGACATCACTGCGGATCTCAAAGTGCTTAAGAATTTTTTCTACTTCTACTTCGCCTTTATGCGCGAGCGCTTCGACCGCAGCATCTGCAGTAGTCATACCGGCGGTGATCAGGCGTCGCATCAACATCAACTTTGCTAAATCACTTGCGCAGTACCTGCGATGTTCGCCAGATTCGTGGCTAGAAGGTCCAAGCCCATATCGCCGGTCCCAGGTCCGCAGGGTGGCGGGTGCCACCCCTATGCGGCGTGCGACGGCTGAAACCGTGAGGAGCTCTTCCATGGGGCAATGCTCGCGCTTATTGGCACTTCCCACCACTTGAAACACGCTCGAGGCGTGATCAAACGAACAGGCTTTGGCGCGATAGATACTTGAACAACCTGTGGCGCGGTTGTATGGTTAAGGTCTACTCAGGCAAGGAGATCCAAATGGCCGACCAGTCACGACTTCCGCTTCCAATAGCAGATCATTGGGAATGGCAGTACGAGGGTGCTTGTCGCGACTTGCCTGCGGAAATGTTCTTTCATCCAGATGGCGAACGCGGACCACGTCGCCGCAATCGCGAGAATGCCGCGAAGGCTGTCTGCGCATCATGTCCAGTTATTGCTGCTTGTCGCGCACAAGCTCTCGCTCTTGCCGAGCCATACGGAATCTGGGGCGGTCTATCAGAAGATGACCGCGCACTAATTCTTAATAAGGACGTTCCAGAGATTTACGAAGCTTCATAACTTTAAAAAAGAAAATCCCCCGCAAACCAATTGGTCTGCGGGGGATTTTTTACTTCTACTTAGTGGTGCCCACCAGGACCATGTGAATGTCCATGTCCACCGGCAGCATCGGCAACTTCATCTGCAGGACGCTCATATACAACTGCTTCAGTTGTAATAAACATCGCGGCAATTGATGCTGCATTTGCAAGGGCTGAACGAGTTACCTTCACTGGATCGATTACGCCATCTTTTGCAAGATCGCCGTAAACATCAGTTGCGGCATTGAAACCTTCATGAGATTTCAGAGCGCGCACCTTTGCTACAACTACGTAGCCTTCTAGGCCAGCATTTTCTGCAATCCAACGAAGTGGTTCATCGCAGGCTTTGCGAACTAGGCGAACGCCAACAGCCTTATCGCCAGTGAATCCGAGATCGCCTTCAAGTGAATCGGCTGCGTGCACAAGTGCTGCGCCTCCACCGATAACGATTCCTTCTTCAACGGCTGCGCGAGTTGCAGAGATAGCATCTTCTAGGCGGTGCTTCTTCTCTTTAAGTTCAACTTCAGTGTGTGCGCCAACCTTGATTACGCAAACGCCACCAGCGAGTTTTGCAACGCGCTCTTGTAGCTTTTCGCGATCCCAGTCAGAGTCAGTGTTTGCAATCTCGTTGCGGATTTCAGAGACACGGGCAGCAACTGTTGCCTTATCCCCTGCGCCATCAACGATGGTGGTTGCATCCTTAGTGATAACGATGCGACGGGCTTTACCAAGATCTTCGATATTTACTTGATCAAGTTTCATGCCAACTTCTGCAGAGATAACTGTTCCGCCGGTCAAGATTGCGATGTCTTGCAACATCGCCTTGCGACGATCACCAAAGCCAGGTGCCTTAACAGCAGCGGAAGTAAATACTCCGCGCATGCGGTTTACAACCAGAGTTGAAAGCGCTTCGCCATCAACATCTTCAGCGATGATCAAAAGTGGCTTATTGGCTTGGGCAACCTTCTCAAGAACAGGCAATAACTCTGCGAGCGCAGAGATCTTGCTGCCTGAGATAAGTACAAAAGCATCTTCCAGGATGGCTTCCATACGATCTTGATCAGTTACGAAATATGGAGAGATGTAACCCTTATCGAATTGCATACCTTCAGTGAACTCGAGTTCGAGCGCTGTAGTTGATGCTTCTTCAACGGTGATTACGCCATCTTTGCCGACCTTATCCATCGCTTCGGCAATTAGCTCGCCAATAGCGCGGTCTTGGGCAGAGATAGTTGCAACGTCTGCGATCTGTGCTTTGTCTTTTACGACAGTTGCATTCTCGGCCAAACGTGCAGAAACAGCGGCAACCGCTGCTTCAATTCCCAGCTTTAGATCCATTGGCTGTGCGCCAGCGGCTAGGTTGCGTAAGCCCTCTTTAACCATAGCTTGGGCAAGTACGGTTGCAGTTGTTGTTCCGTCACCGGCAACATCGTTGGTCTTTGTCGCAACTTCCTTTACGAGCTGTGCGCCCATATTTTCGGCTGGGTCTGAAAGTTCGATTTCCTTAGCAATTGTCACGCCATCGTTTGTAATCGTTGGTGCGCCAAATGATTTGGAGATAACAACGTTACGACCCTTAGGGCCGAGCGTTACCTTTACTGTGTCAGCGAGGATATTTACTCCACGCTCCATTGCGCGACGAGCTTTCTCGTCGAATTCAAGAATTTTTCCCATTATTACTTCTCGATTACAGCGAGAATGTCACGGGCTGAAAGTACGAGGTACTCCTCATTGTTGTACTTAACTTCAGTTCCGCCGTACTTGCTGTAGAGAACAACGTCTCCGACCTTTACATCCATAGGAACGCGAACTCCATCATCAAAGCGACCAGGACCTACGGCAACAACTGTGCCTTCCTGTGGCTTCTCTTTTGCAGTGTCAGGGATAACAAGTCCTGAAGCTGTTGTTGTCTCGGCCTCTGATGCCTTAACGACGATGCGATCTTCGAGTGGCTTAATGGCAACTGCCATGGTGATGCTCCTTTAATTAGCAGTGTGGGGCTTAGAGTGCTAACTCTAGTTCTAGAGGGCAACTCGCTCAACTTGGAGGGCTGATTCAGCGTCAAAGGCTTGCGGGCCGGGTCCACGACCAGCGGCAACCATCAGTGAGCCAAGGGCGGCCACCATCGCCCCGTTATCGGTGCAAAGAGCTGGGCTTGGAATGCGCAGGCGAATGCCGGCCTTGGCGCAACGTTCTTCGGCCACCGCGCGCAGGCGAGAATTAGCGGCAACGCCACCTGCAATAACAAGTGAATCAATGCCTGTTGCTTTACATGCCGCCAATGATTTCAAAAGCAAAACATCAACGATTGATTCTTGGAAGGATGCCGCAACGTCGCCCTTTTTATAATCAGGTGTACTTTCTAAATATCGCGCAACTGCAGTCTTTAAACCTGAGAATGAAAAGTCGTAAGGACGTGTTGCCCAGTCATTGCTAGTTGTTAAGCCGCGTGGAAAATCAATTGCGCTCGCGGATCCACTTTGTGCGGTGCGATCAATTGCTGGACCGCCGGGAAAGCCAAGTCCCATGATGCGCGAAATTTTATCGAAGGCCTCACCGGCTGCGTCATCCATAGTCGCACCAAGTTTGGTAATTTTTGAGGTGATGTCATCTACTTGCAGAAGCGAAGAGTGCCCACCGCTAACTAACAACGCAATGGTTGGATCTGTTGGTTGATCGTGAGTTAAATAGTCGACAGAGATATGTGCGGCCAAATGATTAACGCCGTATAAAGGTTTGCCTAAACCGATTGCCAAACCACTAGCTGATGCAACACCAACTAGAAGTGCACCTACTAAACCAGGGCCAGCTGTTACGGCAACGGCATCGATATCACTCAGTGAAATCTGGGCATCACGGACTGCTTTTTCAATACTCGGCAGCATCGCCTCTAAATGCGCACGGCTGGCGATTTCAGGAACAACTCCCCCAAAGCGCGCATGTTCTTCAACGCTAGATGCGATGACATTTGCCAATAAGGTGCGACCACGAACAATGCCGATCGCAGTTTCATCACAAGAAGTTTCGATTCCTAAAACTATTGGTTGGTTCATACACCTAACTCCTTACGCATAACGAGCGCATCAAGGCCAGGACCGTAATAACCCTTGCGAGTTGAAATGTTTTGATAACCCAACTTCTCGTATAAGGCGATAGCACTTGCATTATTAACGCCTACTTCTAGCATCATGGCCGGAGCGCCTTTTTCAGATGACCAAGCTTCTAATTCGCCCATAAATTGGCTAGCAATACCTTGGCGAGTGAAGCCCGGCAGAACTGCCACAGTTAAGACATCGGCTTCAACTCCCGGTGCAACAACGAGAACAGCTGCATATCCAACGATCTGATCTTGCTCATCTGTTGCCACCATAAAGTAGCGAGTCTTAGGCACCCCTTTAAATTCTTCTTTGAATTGCCCCATCGACCAAGGAGCATCTGCAAAAAGTATGCGCTCCATCGAAACCAGAACTGGCAAGTCAAGTGAAATTGCTTCACGGAAGCTAATCATGTGCGCTCCGCAGTTGGCACCGCATCAGGGCGGCGCAAGTACATAGGTTCAGTTTCATTTTGCGAATGACTTAGTGCGACCAACTTTTGCATATCTGGATAAACATCAAAGATAAAGCCAGTAACTTCATCTGGTTTATTTACTGATGGTCCGGCCACGCGAACACCATATTTGTAGCTAGCCCAATAAATCTCTTTGCGCCGCGCATCAATAGCAACTGTGTATTCACTTTGATCTATGGCAATTGCATCCAGGGAGCAGATTCCAATCACTGGGATATCGCGAGCCATTGCAAAGCTTCGCGCAAAAGTTATTCCGACTCGTAGCCCAGTAAATGGCCCCGGCCCCATTCCCACGACAACCTGATCTGGTTGAGGGCAAACGGCTAAAGCTTTGGTAACTAGTTCAGTGATTGCAAAGCCATGTTCGGTGGCGCCTTCATGAAAACTTTCAAATAGAACTTTATCTCCGTCAAGAATTCCGACAATCGTGCGAGAAGTTGAGGTATCAATTGCTAGAGAAATAGTCATAACTTAAAGCCCGACCAACGTGGTCCGATGGTGGCAACGGTTACAACTCTTTCATCATCAGTGCGATCAATATCTATTTCAAGGCGTTCCTCAGAAAGTCGAGCAGACTCAGCTCCACCCCATTCAATAACCGTGACAGCGCTTTCGCGAGCAGAATCAAGATCTAAATCATCTAAGTAAGCCGCCTGGTTGCCACTTTCTAGTAATCGATAGACATCAACGTGAATCAACGGGAGTGCGCCATTGTGGGTACGAGAGATAACAAAAGTTGGTGATGTGACATCGTTAAAACCAAGGGCAGCACCAATTCCTTGTACCAAAACTGTTTTGCCGGCACCAAGTGGGCCGTTAAGAAGAATCAGGTCACCGGCACGAAGTTGGGCACCAATTTTTTGGCCCAGGCCAAACATCTCTTGCGCGGTTGCGATCTTCACTCACGAAGGATAGTTGGTTATAAAAAGTAGAGAATGCAAAAGGGCCCTGGGTTTCCTCAGGGCCCTTTTGGCACTTCCTAATTAATCGAATGATTAACCGAAGTTGTACTTCAGATCAGTTGGACGATAATCAAGATCATCGTTTAGGTAGGGAACCTTCTTGGCAATATATTGAACATATGCACCAGTTGGAATCTTTCCTGATTTAGCAGAGACAGCCAACATACGAACCCAAGCCATCATTTGATCACTGGTGAATGTTTGGTGTCCGACGCCAGATGGTGAAGGAGCTCCAGCAAGATCAGGCAAGCCTGCTGCTGTGAACTTTGTGTAGGTCTCTGGAGTCATCGCATAGAGGGCAAGCGTGTTCCAAACTGGCTTCTTGCCGGCTTTGCTTGCTTGCCACTTGGCAAGTGCTGCTTCGTAAACTGCACGCTTCTTATCTACATAGCGTGAAGAGTTACCAGAAAACACCAGACGATCTGCTTCATTTGAAAGCAGAATCGTAGGAGCCGTTGAAGCGAAGGTTGACTTATCTACCGCCTTGAACTTCGCGATTGCATCAGCGTTACCTGTAACGCGTGGCACAACGGCTAGAACTCCAAGCATTGCTGCGATCGCTTCATCACCTGAAAGTCCGAGGTTGTAACGACCAGCATCGCCCTCATCGAGCAGCGCTGCCCAATTGGTCTTTGTGTTGTCGTAGAAGCCAGGACCTGTCATTTCAGAGATTGACTGACCAGCAAGTGTGCCGGTTGCAATTGCTTCACCAAGGTTTTCAAGAATTGCAACTGTTGCGTTGATGCTGTGTTCAGCAATAACCGCATTCGTTGAGATTCCATCCATGTGCGCGCTCTTTGTTGGAACTCCTGTAAGAAGACCAGTTAGAAGTAGCGCTGAACGTTGTGGAATTGGTGAGCCCTTAAGCGGTGCTGGGTATTCAAGTCCAGGTGCGCCCAGGTTCTTGCTCCAAGTAGTAAGCAGTGCAACTACTTTGAGAAGTTCACCAACTGAAGCCATATGGCCAGGAACTCCTTTAACACCAAATGCTGCGCAACCCTTGATGGTTGGGTCAGCAAAGATGCTAAGGAGATAGAAAATATCGCAAGCAGATTGAAGTGCATCAGCAGGAGACGGTGAGATTCCAGCCAAGATGCCGACAGAATCAGCATAAGCTGGATACTTCTCAACAAATGGAGTGATGATTGATCCTGCTTGGGATGAGCCGTAGACAACCTTCTTTAGAATTCGGGTTGAGTACTTCGCCATTGCAGTGTCAATAACTTCCTTGAGCATTTCTACACGGTAGGTGTTATTCCATCCGCGCATACCCTTAACGGTTCCGTCATATGCTGCTAAGCCATAGCCTGCGCGCAGCATTTCCTTAGTGACGTCGGTTTTAGTAACTCCGTTTGCAGGTGAAATTTCTTCAACGCCCGTAGGGACTGCTGAAACACCTGGATAGGTTGGACGGAATCCGTGCTCCCAGAAGAACATTGTTCCAGCGAAGTTTGATGGCACTTTAAAGGTATACCCCGCGCCATTTGCAAGTGTTCCGGTACATGTCTCAACGCCTGCTGCAGTTGCGCAAACAGGAGCTGCTGATGCCGAAGGTGTAACCGCAACGCTAAGTGTTAGTGCAAGCGTTGCTGCACCAAGAGCTGCGATTGATTTACGCATTTTTAGTGATTTCATGTGATTAACCAACCTTTGGTAGGGCATCGGCTGCTATTGCAGGACGTGTGTACTTGAGTTCGGTTACAGCGCCCTTTGCAGAGTCTGTTGTCCAAACCTTTCGTGTTGCATCAATTGGCTTCAACACGGCTGTTGCATCGTACTTACCGATCCAGAATCCAGTGAAGGCTTCATGCGTGCTAGAGCTGTAACCAAGAGGTGATAGCGCCGCACTTGGAAGCTTTGCTGCATTTGCTTCGATGTACTTAATGATTCCTGGACGAGTAAGATCCTTACCAACTCCCAATAGTGCAGAAGTTGTTAGGTATCCAATATTCATTCCTTGAAGAACGTTGTTATCCCAACGCTTATCTGGACCCTTGTTGAAGCCATCATTGATCGTCTTAAATGCCTTCACGTATTCATCTTCGGCTTCACCTGGTGATGGAGCGTGTGATGCTGAGATCGTTCCGGCTAGAAGGCCTGCTGAAGACGCGGCTGGAATTCCGCGAGCGCCAAGGATTGTCTGGAAAGTTGTGGCATCGGCACCGACTGAGATAACGATCCACTGCGCTGGTTTGTAGCCAATCTTGTTGGCAGATGAGACGGCTGCAGCAAATGCTGAAGCAACAGCGCCAACGACTACAACATCTACGTTGTTATCTTTGAGTTGCTGCATCTGAGCATCAAGGCCTGAACCCTGAGTACCAGCGATGAATGTTGCTGCAGTCTTCTTTGCTGTGAAAGTTACTCCTGCTATTGCAAGACCTTCAACAGTGTTACGGCCAAAGTCATCAGTCTGATAAACGATACCGACTGTGTTCTTGGAGAAGTTTTCCTTGATGTGCTTTCCAAGGATCTTAGCTTCAACAACATAAGTACCAAGGGCACCGAAAGTAGTTGGGTACTTCTTTGGATCAGTGTAGAAACCACTGTAACCGCTGTTTACGAATAGATCAGGAATTCCGCGACGGTTAATATCTTTGATAACAGAGATATGGGTCTGGGTTCCGATGCTACCGACCATTGCAAAAACTTTATCTTTATTGATAAGAGCTGATGCGGTAGAAACAGTTAAGCCTGCTTTATAAGTATCATCTTTAACAACCAAGGTTATTTTGCGTCCGTAAACGCCACCCTTGGAATTTACATAATCGAAGTAGGCGCGAATCGCGTCATCTACTTTGTTATAGCCCGGGCTTGCTGGACCTGTTTGAGGTAACTGCATACCTAGGACAATTTCAGTGGCTGAAACACCAGGAGTACTAGCTCCTTGCGCCGGTACTGCAGACAGCGCAAGCGCGCCAGCAAGTACGACAGCGGCAGTTGTTATGAAACTGCGCGGTGATCTAGACAGAGATGCACGATTTCTCACTACATTCACTCTTTCTCTATTCAATGAATGCAATGGAAGTACCGAGGTATCTCCATTGCCACCAACCCTGAACTGGGCTGAACGGCTTCACTTTAACCGAATGTGAACGTAAAGTGAACGCGTGGCGACGAAACGCCGAGCAGACCAGGGTGATCTTGTGCGTAAAGGCTGAGATTTATAACAATTATTTATGTTTGTGCAGGTGGGTACCTGCGACCCCGGCGGGGTTGATCACGACGGTCAAAATTAATAAGAGGCTGGAGATTAAAGCCGGCATGAAGTTGGAGACCTGCTCGCTTAATTCGAACGAACCAAGCACCGCTTCGATCCAATCGGGCAAAAAGACAACAATTACAGTTCCAATAAAGGCACCGAAAATACTTCGTATGCCACCAAGCACCGCTGCCGTCAAAAGGGTTAGCGAGAGCGAGACTGGGTAGACGCTCGGTCCAACCAAGCCGCGTAGTCCATAAAGTGCGCCCGAAAGTCCCGCAAAAGTTGCTGAGACGACAAATACAAATATTTTTTGTCGGGAGAAATTAACTCCACTTAACGAAGCCGCGGTTTCGTTATCTCTAATTGCACGCCACATACGGCCGGTGCGAGAGAGCAAAATATTTGAGGCAAAGAATAAAGCGATCGCCGCAAAAGGAAGTGCAACATATAACTGCCATTGCTCATAACTAGGTTCACCAAATAATTTTGTAAACCAATTTGGTGGATACCCAACATCGACCGGTAGTCCTTCATCACCTTTAAGAACCGACATAAATCGATTCGACAAGGTTGGAATCGCTAGAGCAATAACCAGAGTTGTTCCAGCTAAATATGGACCACTTAATCGAGCCGCTGAAATTCCTAATAAGAGTCCAGCTATCGCAGCGCCAACTATCGCCAGCGGAATTGCCACCCAAATTGAATAACCTTTATTTGTAATCAATAGCGCCATGCAATATCCGCCGACTGCCATAAGAGCACCTTGGCCGAGTGAGAGTTGGCCTGAAATACCGGTAAGAAGAGTTACTGAAAGAACTCCGATAAATAGAATTAGCACCAGCGCCAACTGTGCTTGGTTGTAAGCATCAAATGTTGAACCCGCCAATAGGATTAGCACGATAAAGAAAAGTGTGCGCCGCAAACTCTTGCGCGCGATTGAGTGCTGCTTAACTTTAGACACGGCGCGCATCCTTTGCTCCAAATATTCCACGAGGCCTGATGATCAGTACTAGGAGTAAAACCGACAAAATTGATAAGAAAACATCTTCAGGTGTGTCATAGAAACTCACAAATGAGATAACCATTCCGACAAGGAAGCCACCAATGACTGATCCCGCTGGGCTATCTAGCCCACCAACAACTGCAGCAGTGAATCCAATGATTAGCACTAAATCTAAAGTATTAGGAGAAAGATTAGATGTTGGAGTAATTAATAAGCCCGCCAATGATGAAGCCGCTCCCGAGAATCCCCAACTTAAGGAACGAGTAAAATTAGTTCTGATTCCACTTAACCGCGCCACTTCGGCATTTAGTGCGGTTGCGCGCATTGCCAGCCCTACTCCAGTTTTCTTAAAGAACAAGGTTGTAGCTAACAAGGTAGCCAGAACTATTGAAATCACAAAGACATCGAATGAAGTAAATGGCATCACATTATTGGCGACAGTAAATCCTTCTTGAGGATATGGCGCAGGAAAACCTCGTTCTTCGGCAGCCCAGATAATTCCAGCTAGCGCTTGTAGTACCCCTAAAATTCCTAAGGATGCAATAACTGGGACAGCAGCGCGCATCGAATCACTGCTTAAAAGTTCGGTCTTCTTTTTATTCGATAGCGGGCGCATCACCAAAATATCTAAGAGAGCCCCCATCGCGGCACCAACCAAAATTGCAACTATAAATCCCAACCAATACGAGTATCCATTTGTGATCATTGTGGAAGCGATATATGTACTAAACATCGCTTGGCCCATTTGTGCAAAATTAACAATGCCTGCACCGCGCCAAACAATTACGAGACCAAGTGCGACTAAGGCATAAATTGCACCGCGGGAGGTTCCTGAAAATAGCGCTGCTAGAAAAGTTTCCATTAGTACCCCAAATAAGCTGCGCGCAAATTAGCATCAGCTTTTAACTCGGCAGCGGGACGATCAGCAACAACTTTTCCTAAAGCGAGTAGAACTCCGTGATCAGCAACACCAAGTGCCGTATTTGCATTTTGTTCTACCAGCAAAACCGTTAGACCGGTTGAGCGACATAGAATATTTATTGAATCAATAATCTGCTCGACAACCAGTGGTGCAAGTCCGAGTGAGGGTTCATCCAACAATAAGAGTTGTGGGCGCGAGACCAGTGCACGGCTAATTGCCAACATTTGACGCTCTCCCCCAGAAAGCGTTCCGGCTAATTGCTTGCGACGTTCCTTAAGACGAGGAAAGAGCTCATACATCTCATCCTGCGCTGCCGCAACATCTGATTTGAACTTACGGCGACGAAATAGCGATCCCATCGACATATTTTCTTCAACTGATAACTCTGAGATCACAGCGTGACCTTCTGGAACATGGGCGATGCCGGCGCGGACAATATCTTCCGGCCGCATTCCAATTACAGACTTGCCGCGCCAAGTTATTGAACCTGTGCTTGGATGTTCTAACCCCGAAATTGTGCGAAGCAGAGTGCTCTTGCCGGCACCGTTTGCGCCAATGACTGTTGTGATTTTAGATTCGTGGGCGGTAAATGAGATGCCATCTAGGGCAACTACCGAACCAAAACTAGTTACTAAATCTTTAACTTCAAGCATTGTGGGCTCCTAGCTGATCGCTGCCACTTTGATTTGAAGTACCGAGGTAAGCGGCAAGAACAGCAGGATCACGTTTTACCGTGTCGAAGGTTCCGCTGGCAATTACTTTGCCGAAATTTAAAACATAAACTTGATCAGAAATTGCACCAATAAAGTCAACATGATGTTCCACGATAATAATTGCACAACGTTGCTTTAACTGCCTCAGTAAATCAGCAAACTTATCAATATCATCTTGCCCCAAGCCTGCAGCTGGTTCATCCAGTAGTAATATCTTTGGCTCAGATACCAACGCACGAGCAATCGAAACTCGCTTTGTTTCTGGATAGGTTAAATCAGAAGGTGATTTCTCTGCCAAATCTAAAGCTCCTGCCCAAGCAAGGGCATCCACTCCTTTTGTGCGTAGTTTGCGTTCGGAGTTGGCAGATAGCCCAAGTAAATCTTTTAGAAAATTACTTTCACTCTTTATATCTGCGCCCATCATTACATTTTCAATTACGTTCAACCCACTAAATAAACCAACGCCCTGCAAGGTGCGACTTATTTCAAAATTGGCTAACTCGTGACTTCTTGGCCATTTTGTTTTCTTGCCATGGATAGAAATCTCACCTGAAGTTGGGGTTACGAGTCCAGAGATAGAATTAAATAAAGTTGTCTTCCCGGCGCCATTGGGTCCTATCAATCCGACGATCGTATTTGGCGCCACTTCAAGGAAAACATCATCTAGGGCAAGTAGGCCACCAAATCTAACGCTCAGATTTGAGATCGACAGGCTGCTCATAATTCGTAGATTCTAGGCACACGCGGCCCAATTCGCGTGACAATCTCGTAGTTAATTGAACCAGATGCGCCACCCCAATCATCTGCTGTGTATTCACCCGCATCTCCTGGACCAAAAATAGTTACCCAATCCCCTGTTTGCGCAGAAGATTGCGCACCTAAATCCACGACAAATTGATCCATTGATACTCGGCCAATAATTGGTGCGCGTTTACCGTTAAAGAATATGCCCGCACCTTTAGCGATGCGAGGAATTCCGTCGGCATATCCCATAGCAACTATGCCAAGTTTTGTCTCAGATTTTGTTTTTTCAGTTGCACCATAACCAACAGGTGAACCCGCTGGCACGGCTTTTACCAAATGTAATTTGGCCCGCAAAGTCATTGCGGGTTTTAGCCCCAATGATTGTGAAGTTCCTAAGTGGTTTAAATCTGGAGTTAAGCCATACATGGCAATTCCGGTGCGTACCATGTCAAAAGCTGATGTGTGATCCACAAGGGTGGCTGCTGAATTAGAAAGGTGGCGGATTAAGTTGGTAAATCCTAAAGAATCTAAGTTAGCCACCATCTTCTTAAAGCGATTTAGTTGTTCTAGGTTTTGAGCTTGCCCTGGTTCATCAGCGCGCGCAAAGTGAGAAAAGATTCCAACTATCTCAACGCCCTGCAAGTGATTGATATCTATCTCGCTCCATTCAGATAGAAAACCACCGCGAGTCATTCCGGTATCTACTTCTAGATGAATACGCGGGCGCTTGGCACCTTTAAGTGCTCTGATCTCATCTAGTGCTTTAATTGATGAAACAGCAAGATCGATGTCTTTATCGACGGCGCTCTGAAAATCAGAACCAGATGGAACTAACCAAGCCAGAATTGGCGCAGTAATTCCGGCAGCGCGAAGTGCAATTGCCTCCTCAAGTAGTGCAACACCTAACCAAGTTGCGCCACCATCGAGTGCCGCCTTTGCAACTGGAACAAGGCCATGACCGTAACCATCGGCTTTAACAACTGCCATTAGATCAACGCCGGCTTTTGTCTTAAGGGTTGCCACGTTTGACTTGATTGCAGATAAATTAACAACTACTTCTGCGCGATTTGTCATCTCTCAATCACAACCATGGCAGATGCGATTCCGGCATCGTGTGAAAGTGATAAATGCACAGTTGCACCATCTATTAACTCGGCGATTTCACCGCGAAAGAGAAAATCTGGCTTGCCGCTTTCATGGTTGATTACTTCAGCCTCACGCCAATTAAGCCCGCGGCCTGCATTAAGTGCTTTAGCCAACGCCTCTTTTGCAGCAAAGCGCGCCGCAAGTGAAGCGATTGGTTTTAAAGATTCGGCCGGAGTAAATAATTTCTCACGCAAAGCTGGGGTTCGTTCGAGGGATTCGGCAAAGCGCGCGATATCAACGACATCAATACCAATTCCATCAATCATGGGCTTTAGTGTAATTGGGGTTAAGAGAGTTGGCTATTAGATGGCCAATAGCGATCAATAGCGATAATCAAGACCAATAAGGCGGCGCCAATAAATAGACCGCCCAATAAATCTGAGAACCAATGTGTATCGCGTATCAGCGAAACCGTGCAGACCGTCAAACTAATTGCGGCAACACCTGCGCTAGCTAATCGACCACGATATCGATCAACGTGTGCATATCGATAAATCAAATAAGCAAGGACCCCCCAGGTAAGAAGCGCATTCGATGCATGTCCACTTGGGTAGGACATTCCACCGAAGTGCAGCAGATCAATTCCTACTTTTGGTTTAGTGCGACCCAGCCAAAATTTAAAGAAACCAACAACTATATTTAGTGAGATAACCGAGAGGATCGCCAAATTTAGCGGGCGCCAAGTTTTAAATCTACGCGCAATATAAAATGCGGCAAGTAATAACGCAGTTGCCGTAACACCGCGTAGCCCCAAATCATCTAAGCGACGAATAATAAATCCGCTGACGCCACGAAATTCAGGGCGCTGTAAGTTATGGATCCACTTATCGATTTCGATTAGTGGACCGTTAATAAGAACTTGGTGTGTTATGAGAAGAAAGCCAGTAAATAAAGCGGCTGACCAACGAAAAGCTCTAACCATCTGCGCGCGGCGCGTATCGAGTACTGCGATCATCTCTATTCGACCGTAACTGATTTAGCTAAATTACGCGGCTGATCAACATCATTGCCACGAGCAATCGCCATTTCATATGCAAAGACTTGCAGCGGAACTGTTGCCAAAATTGGTTGGAAAAGTGGTGCACATGCTGGAATACGAATGATGTGATCGGCGCCGACGACATCGGCTCCTTCGTGGGCAATAACAATTACCCGCGCACCACGTGCTTTAACCTCTTGGATATTGCTCAACATTTTTTCATCAAGTGAGTGATCACTTCCCGATGGCAATATTGCAATAACTGGCGTGCCCTTTGCTTCATCAATCAGGGCAATTGATCCGTGCTTGAGTTCACCGCCCGCAAATCCTTCAGCGTGGATATAGGCCAACTCTTTTAGCTTCAGCGCACCTTCTAATACAACTGGATAACCAATATTGCGACCGATAAACAAAACAGTCTCGGACTTGGCAAAGCTACGAGTTAGCGCGCGTAGCGGTTCTACAGTTTCCAAAATTTGTTCGATCTTGCCCGGCAGTTCCAGCATTTCGTTATAGAGATCGCGAACTTCGGCATCACTTAACTCACCACGTACTTGGGCCAAGTGCAGGCCAATTAAATCAACGGCAACGATCTGGGTAAGCAGCGCCTTGGTGGATGCAACAGCAATTTCTGGTCCAGCATGTGTGTATAGAACGGCATCGGATTCGCGTGGAATTGTTGAACTGTTGGTGTTACAAATCGCAAGCACTCGTGCGCCGGCAGCCTTTGCGTGGCGGATAGCCATCAAGGTATCCATCGTTTCACCAGATTGAGATATTGCGATAACCAAAGTCTGCGAATCAATAATTGGATCGCGGTAGCGATATTCGCTAGCAATTTCTACTTCTACCGAGATCTTCGCCCATTTTTCAATGACATATTTAGCAATCATGCCGGCGTGATAAGCGGTCCCGCATGCAATAACGACAATCTTCTTGAGCGCTTTTATTTCAGCATCTGACATATGCAGCTCATCTAGTTCGATCTGTCCGTTATCGGATAGTCGACCAATCAAAGTATCGGCAACAGCCTTAGGTTGTTCGAAAATTTCTTTAAGCATGAAGTGTGAGTAGCCACCTTTTTGCGCAGAGGCTGAATCCCAAGTAATTGTGTATTCCTTCGGCGCCACAGATTTACCCGCCAAATCGATAATGCTGATGCCTTGCGGGTTCATGGTGATGATTTCATCTTGGCCAAGTTCAACCGCGCGCTTGGTGTAATCGATAAAGGCGGCAACATCGGAGGCCATAAAGTTTTCGCCATCGCCTAAGCCCACAACAAGTGGTGAATTGCGTCGAACGCCAACAATTGTTTCAGGCGCATCGGCATGGACTGCAACTAGCGTAAATGAACCGCGCAAACGCGAAACTGCTTCACGCATGGCTTGGGTTAGGTCACCGTTGTGCGCCTTGCGTAAATCTGAGAGTAAATGCGCAACTGATTCGGTATCGGTATCGGATGCGAAATGAATGGCCGCGTGATTGCAGTTCGGCTTTTAACTCTGCATAATTTTCAATAATTCCATTATGGATAACGGCCAACTTGCCTTCGTTATCAACGTGCGGATGTGCGTTGCGATCAGTTGGTCCGCCATGTGTTGCCCAACGTGTGTGGCCAATTCCAGAATGAACCACCGGCATATTTGCAGGTAGTGCGCCTTCTAAATTAGCTAACTTGCCGGCGCGCTTTTCAATAAATAAAGCGCCAGATGTTCCAAGTGCGATGCCGGCTGAATCGTATCCGCGATATTCCAGACGTCTTAAACCTTCGATGAGCGGAGTAATTGCAGACTGTGGCCCGGTGTAACCCACAATTCCGCACACTTTTATTTACCTCAGCTCTGCTTCGACGACCTTTACCAGGTCATTTGCGATTTCGTTCGCTAGGTTATCACTCTGCGCCTCAACCATCACGCGGACAAGCGGTTCGGTCCCAGATGCTCTCAATAAAACGCGGCCTTGATCACCAAGTTTCGCCTCGGCTGCTTTAACCGCCGCTTTAATTGCTTGTGAATTATCAAGTTTTTCTTTTGCCACGTTCTTAACATTTATAAGTACTTGGGGAAAGCGAACCATTGCAGATGCCAACTCTTGCAAAGTCTTTCCTGATTTAACAACTTCTTGTGCCAGCACCAACGCGGTCAAAGTTCCATCACCAGTTGTCGCAAATTCGCGCATAATCAAATGGCCAGATTGTTCCCCACCCAATGAGAAGCCCTTTTCGATTAACTTTTCTAATACATAACGATCGCCAACTGCTGTGGTTTCTACGGTGATGCCAGCATCCTTCATGGCATGGAAGAATCCTAAGTTGCTCATAACTGTTGCGACGATGGTATTTGATTTAAGTGCGCCACTGGCTTTAAACCCACGCGCCAAAATTGTCATGATCACATCACCATCTACTTCATTGCCCTTAGCATCAACGGCTAAAACGCGATCGGCATCTCCATCATGTGCGATTCCGAAATCAGCGCCTTCGCGAAGGACTGCTGCGCGCACCTGATGCAGATGAGTTGAACCGCAGTCATCATTAATATTCCAACCATTTGGAGAATCAAAGATGGCAATAACTTCGGCGCCGGCGCGGCGGTAGGCCTCTGGTGCTACAACTGAAGATGCGCCATTTGCACAATCAACAACAATCTTTAAACCTTTTAGTGGTGTCGTAACCGATGAAAGCAGATGCTTTAAATATCGTTCTGCGGCGGTGTCATCATTGATGGCTCGTCCCACGCCGCCACCAGTAGGGCGCTCCCATGGTTCACCGATACGCGCTTCGATTGCCGCTTCGATTGCATCATCTAACTTTCCGCCACCACGTGAGAATAATTTAATTCCATTATCTGGGGCTGGGTTGTGTGATGCCGAAATCATTACGCCAAGATCAGCGCCAGATTCGGCAACTAAGGTGTGCAATTGCCGGAGTAGGTAGAACACCAACGCGATAAACATCAACGCCAGCACTTGTTAAACCTGCAACAACGGCAGCTTCTAGAAATTCTCCGGAAGCGCGTGAATCTTGGCCGACAACAGCCTTGGGACGGTGTGATTTATCAGGATTGGTTTCAACGAGAATATGTGCAGCGGCAACGGCGACATCTAGTGCTAATTCAGCAGTTAAATCACGATTGGCTAAGCCACGTATTCCATCTGTTCCAAAGAGTGCCACGTTGGGGCGGCCTTCGAAATTAACGCTTGCTGTATTGCGAACGCTTGCGGGCCTTCTTTAGACCGTACTTCTTGCGCTCGATAACACGTGCATCACGCTTTAAGAATCCAGCCTTCTTAAGCGCTGGGCGGTGTGCTTCAACATCGATCTCGTTAAGAGAACGTGCCACGCCTAGACGAAGTGCGCCTGCTTGACCAGATACTCCGCCACCGTTGATACGTGCGAAAACATCGTATTGGTTTTCAGCAGCAACTGTGCGGAAAGGCTCTGAAACTAATTGTTGGTGAACTTTATTTGGGAAGTAATTCTCAAGTGTCTTACCGTTAACAACCCAACGACCTGTTCCAGGTACTAGGCGAACGCGAGCAACTGCCTCTTTACGACGACCGGTTCCTGCGCCAGGTGCCTTGATTGCTGGGCGGTTGGTTGCAGGTGCTGGTGATGATGAAGAGTAAGAAGTAGGAGCTTCGTTCTCATCTAATTCTGTAACTTCGTTATAAGTTGTATCTGACATTTGTTATAGGTCCCTTACTTTGCGATCTGTGAAACTTGAGTGAATACATATGGTGTTGGTGATTGAGCGCCGTGAGGATGCTCTGGACCTGCGTAAACCTTTAGCTTTGAGGCAACTTGCTGTCCCAAACGATTCTTTGGAAGCATTCCCTTGATCGCCTTTTCAACAGCGCGTGTTGGGTGCTTTTCAATTAGCTCACCGTAAACAGTTGAGCGAAGACCACCTGGGAAACCAGAGTGGCGGTGTTCAAACTTTGAAAGTGCTTTGTTTCCGGAGAGAGAAATCTTTTCGGCGTTGATGATTACGACGAAGTCACCCATGTCCATGTGTGGAGCAAAAGTTGCCTTGTGCTTACCGCGAAGAAGAACTGCAGCATGTGTTGCAAGGCGGCCAAGAACTACATCTTGTGCATCGATGACGTGCCAATTACGGACGGCATCTCCGGCCTTAGGACTATATGTACGCATGCTTTATTACCTTCTTCGTTAGATCTAGTTGGTTAGAACTTGAGGGACTTGCTTTCGGCACCTTAGGCGCAGGGGATGAACTTTACCTTTCATGCGCTAACGGGTCAAAATGGCCTATTTCCACGCGGGCGCCATCGCCTCAATGGTCAAAGACTGGTTCTGGGCTTTCATAAACCTGGCCATTTGCACCAAAAATCAAGAATCGAGTGAATCCGCGAGTAAACCAGCGATCGTGGGTTACCGATAAAACAGTGCCTTCATAGCGATCGAGTGCTTTCTCTAAGCTTTCGGCGCTCGCTAAATCTAAATTATCTGTTGGCTCATCAAGTAACAAAAGTGTTGAACCGGATAGTTCTAGCAATAAGACTTGGAAGCGCGCTTGTTGTCCGCCTGAAAGTGAAGAGAATTTCTGTTCTGCGCATTTATCAATTTCATACTTACGCAGCACGCCCTTAGCTGGGCCGAGTTGTAGCGAATACATCTCCCAAAGAATTTCCAGCAGAGTCTTTGTTTCAAATTCAGGGTGGGCGTGGGTCTGAGCAAAGTATCCAATTTCTACACGCGCCCCAACTTTGAAGTTGCCTGAATATTTCACAGTCTCATCCCCCGAAATCATTCGCAAGAAGTGCGACTTGCCGGTTCCATTCTTACCGAGAACTGCGACGCGATCACCGAAGAAAACCTCGAAGTTAAATGGCTCAGTTAAGTTGGCCAACGATAAATTCTCGAAGGTGAGTGCACGCAAGCCCGTGCGCCCACCGCGCAGACCAACTTTTACATCTTGTTCAATCGGTGGCGCTTCAGGCGGACCAACTTCTTCAAACTTACGTAGCCGAGTCTGCATCGCGCGATATTTACTTGCCATATCTGGAGAAATAGCGGCCTGCACTTGCAAAGTTTTTACTAGATCAATTAACCGTTGATGCTCTTGTTCCCAGCGCAATAACATTTCAGCAAAGCGTTCATTGCGTGCCTTGCGGGCATCATGCCAAGTCGAGAACTTTCCGCCGTGTACCCAAGTGGTATTTCCGTTTATTCCTTGTTCTAAAGTAACGATGCGATTTGCCGTATTTTCTAAGAGTTCGCGATCGTGGCTGACAAAGAGAACTGTCTTCTTGGTGGCCCCAATTACTTCTTCCAGCCAACGCTTGGAGGGCACATCCAAATAGTTATCTGGCTCATCAAGAAGTAAAACTTCTTCAGGACCTTCTAGTAGGGCGCGAAGAACGAGTTTCTTCTGTTCTCCCCCAGATAAAGTATTTACTTTACGTGCCGCAACTTGTTCGAAAGTTTTATGCAACATCTCTGTGCAACAGACATCCCAGATTAATTCGAAGTCGTATCCCCCGGCATCGCCCCAATCAATTACTGATTGGGCATAGGCCATCTGATCTTTTTCAGATCCACTTTCGTTCATTACCTTTTCGGTATTAATTATTTTTTCGGCGACATCACGGATACGTTTTGGTGCAATCGAAAGCAAGAGATCGCGCACAGTTGATTCATCGCGAACAGAACCAATGAATTGGCGCATCACGCCAAGACCACCTGTAATTGCTATTGCCCCTTCATCCGGTTTTAGATCTCCACAAATCATGCGGATCAGCGTTGTCTTGCCTGAACCATTTGGTCCGATCAGAGCAACTTTGGCGCCTTCACCAACGCGGAAGGAAACATCGTTTAGAAGCACGCGGCCATCGGATAGCGAGTATTCAACTGCGCTGACATCAATATGGCCCATTAGTTGGACTCTTCTTCGCGACGAGCAACAGTCTTTAGCAGCGCGTTCCAGCAGCTCTGCGTCATCTGGATAATCCACTTTATAGAGCGATAAACCGCGCGCCGGAAAGACCAATGAGTCACTGACGCGTTCTTTATTCTCAAGAAGAGTTGAGATCCAATCTGATTCTTTTCGGCCATCTGCAACGCAGACAATCGCGCCGACAAGATTTCGAACCATTGAATAACAGAAAGCGTCGGCAACCACATCTCCGACTAAATACCCATCGCGGTCACGGCGCCATTTGTAGGTTTCAAGTGTGCGGATAGTCGTTGCACCTTCGCGGAATTTACAGAAAGCGGCAAAGTCGTGGGTGCCAAGTAACAAAGCGCTGGCATCATTCATTTGATCCACATCGAGTCCGCGATACCAAGAGGCAGTGTTAAATCGTGCCAGCGGTGGAATCACTTTATTTTCATCAAGGATGCGGTATTCGTAATAGCGGCGCAGCGCTGAAAAGCGAGCGTGAAAGGCAGTGGGGGCGATCTCAGTATCTGATTGATGCGGATATCTTCATCCAAAATTCGATTTAACTTATAAGCCAAATCGTCGAGTTCTAAGCTTTCGGGAACATCAACGTGAATTACCTGACCTGTCGCATGTACTCCGGCATCGGTGCGCCCGGCCACGATTGTTTCAGCCTTGGCTTGCGCCACTGTGCGGATAGCTTCTTCGATGCATTGTTGAACCGTGCGACGATCTGGTTGTATCGCCCAGCCTGAGAAATTAGTACCGTCATAGGAAAGATCAAGGCGTAAACGACGAAACCCACTCTCGGGATAGAGAGTGGGTTCAGTCATTTAAATTCGGTTGCTTATTAACTAAGTAAGTTAACTAGAAATTAGTTATCTTTCTCAGTTAGAACTTCGATAACTGCCATTGGCGCGTTATCGCCCTTGCGTGGTCCGATCTTGGTGATACGTGTGTATCCACCGTTGCGAGTTGCAAAGCGTGGTCCGATTTCAGTAAAGAGTGTGTGAACAACGCTCTTATTTGCAATACGTGCCATTACTTCACGACGTGCTGGCAGATCACCCTTCTTTGCGAAGGTGATCAACTTTTCAGCCAACGGACGTAGGCGCTTAGCCTTTGCCTCTGTTGTTGTGATCTTTCCGTGCTCGAACAACTGCTCAGCAAGTGTGCGAAGGATTAGACGCTCGTGTGATGGGCCTGAACCCAAACGAGGACCTTTAGTTGGTTTTGGCATTGTCGTATCTCCTAGGCCTGATCTGCTTCAGCGAAATCATCGTCTGATGCGTTGAAGTTCTGGTGCTTTGTTGGATCAAATCCTGCTGGGCTGTCCTTAAGAGACATTCCCATTGAGACAAGTTTTGCCTTGATCTCATCGATGGACTTTGAACCAAAGTTACGGATGTCGAGCAAGTCAGCCTCTGAACGGTTAACTAACTCGCCAACTGTGTGAATGCCTTCGCGCTTGAGGCAGTTGTATGAACGAACTGTGAGATCAAGATCTTCGATTGGAAGAGCAAGATCAGCAGCTAGGGCAGCATCCATAACAGATGGCCCCATCTCGATACCTTCTGCATCAACGTTTAGTTCGCGTGCAAGACCGAAGAGTTCAACAAGTGTCTTACCAGCTGATGCAACAGCATCGCGTGGCTTCATTGATGGCTTTGTTTCAACATCAACAACAAGACGATCGAAGTCAGTGCGCTGTTCAACGCGAGTTGCTTCTACCTTGTAGGTAACCTTCAAAACTGGTGAATAGATTGAGTCAACAGGAATGCGACCGATCTCGGCACCCGCTTGCTTGTTCTGTACAGCAGTTACATAACCACGACCGCGCTCAACTGTGAGTTCGATTTCGAGGTTTGCCTTGCCGTTAAGTGTTGCGAGGTGAAGTTCAGGGTTGTGAACTTCGACGCCACTTGGAACAGCGATATCAGCACCAGTTACGGCACCGGCACCTGACTTGCGGATGTAGATGACGCTTGGCTCGTCGTTATCTGATGAGAGCACCAAGTTCTTGATGTTCAAAACGATATCGGTGAGATCTTCCTTAACGCCTTCAAGAGTTGTGAACTCGTGGAGTGCTCCTGCAACGCGAATGCTGGTAACTGCTGCACCTGGAATAGATGAAAGCAGAGTACGGCGCATTGAGTTGCCGAGTGTGTAACCGAAACCTGGTTCCAAAGGTTCAATGATGAACCGTGAACGGTTTTCGGAGATTACTTCTTCACTGAGGGTTGGACGTTGTGCAATTAGCACTGCTGAGCCTCTTTCTTCTCGCGGAAATCCACTATTTGATTTCCTCTGGTTTAAGACCTTTGGGCTGTAAACCCAAAAATCTAGGGGATAAAAAATTACTTGCTGTAGAGCTCGACGATGAGCTGTTCTTGAACTTGGGTATCGATTACTGCGCGAGCAGGAACTCCGTGGATGATGATGCGCATCTGCGAACCAACAACTTCCATCCATGCAGGAACTGCTTTTTCTCCAAGTTCAGCGCTTGCCACGATAAATGGTGTGAGATCGAGTGACTTTGGAAGAACATCAATGATGTCCATCGGAGAAACGCGATATGAAGGAATGTTTACCTTCTTGCCATTTACGAGGAAGTGACTGTGACGAACCAACTGGCGCGCCATGTCACGGCTCTTTGCAAAGCCAGCACGGAATACAACGTTGTCGAGACGTGTCTCAAGAAGAACAAGAAGGTTTTCACCAGTCTTGCCCTGCTTGCGGTTTGCCTCTTCGTAGTAACCACGGAACTGCTTTTCGAGAACACCGTAAATACGTGCGCACTTCTGCTTTTCACGCATCTGTAATAGGTATTCAGATTCCTTGGAACGTCCACGACCGTGTTGGCCTGGTGGATATGGACGAGATTCGATTGGACACTTTGGTCCATCGCACTTTGCGCCCTTAAGGAAGAGCTTTACTTTTTCGCGACGGCAACGCTTGCAGTCTGCTCCGGTATAACGAGCCATTTATTCTCTTCCTTCCTTAAACTCGACGTGGTTTCGGTGGGCGGCAGCCATTGTGTGGAGCTGGAGTTACATCAGAGATGGCTCCAACTTCTAGGCCTGCTGCTTGCAATGAACGAATTGCAGTTTCGCGTCCGGAACCTGGTCCCTTTACGAAAACATCAACTTTCTTTAGGCCGTGCTCTTGTGCGCGACGAGCTGCTGCTTCTGCTGCAAGCTGTGCTGCGAATGGAGTCGACTTACGTGAGCCCTTGTAACCAACTTGGCCAGATGATGACCAAGAAATTACAGCGCCGGTTGGATCGGTGATTGAGATGATGGTGTTGTTGAAAGTGCTCTTAATGAACGCCTTACCAACAGCAATGTTCTTCTTCTCTTTTTTACGTGTCTTGACTTTGCCCTTTGCAGGAGCAGCAGTCTTAGATCTTAGGAGCGGCCATTACTTAGTCACCTTCTTCTTACCAGCAATTGCTTTACGTGGACCCTTGCGAGTACGAGCATTTGTATGTGTGCGCTGACCACGTACAGGAAGTCCCTTGCGGTGACGAATACCTTGGTAGCTCTGAATTTCAACTTTACGACGAATGTCGCCAGCGATTTCGCGGCGAAGATCGCCCTCAATCTTGTAGTTAGCTTCGATGTATTCACGAAGCTGTGCGAGTTCTGATTCTTGCAAATCCTTAACGCGTGTATCTGGAGAAATCCCAGTTGCCGCGAGAGTTGCATGAGAACGAGTAAGACCCATTCCGAAGATATAGGTGAGTGCGATTTCCACACGCTTTTCGCGCGGTAGATCGACACCAACAAGACGTGCCATTTATTCAACCGATCTGTATCCGGAAGGTCCTTCGCAGTGCTCCTCAACTTGAGTTGAGTCTCGGCCTACCGGTCCGAGAGTTCTAAGTAATTACTTACTTAGTTGCACCACGCGTATTTATTAAGTTGTAGAACTAGTTACTCACTAGCCCTGGCGTTGCTTGTGACGAAGATTTTCGCAAATGACCATGACGCGACCCTTGCGGCGAATGACTTTGCACTTATCGCAAATCTTCTTAACGCTTGGATTAACCTTCATGCTCTTGCTCCAGTCTTCGTTACTTGTAACGGTAAATAATTCGACCTCGGGTGAGGTCATATGGACTTAGTTCTACGATCACACGATCACCAGGAAGGATGCGAATGTAGTTCTTTCGCATCTTGCCGCTGATGTGCGCAAGAATCTTGTGCCCATTAGTTAGTTCAACGCGAAACATTGCGTTTGGTAGAGCTTCAGCAACGGAGCCTTCAATCTCGATGGCACCATCTTTGCTAGCCACTAACACCCACTTCTGTTTCAAATTGAACCCACGCCCGTTTGCGAGCGCGGTTGCACCCACCAAAAACCCTCAGGATTTTCGCTAGGCGCGAAGGTGCAGTCTAAAGCCACCGCCCCTTATAAAGGGAAATTGGCTAAATCGCCCCTATTGGACCCCCTAGACACGCCCAATCTTTGCGGACAGAAAGGCAGGCTTTAGCTCTGGAAATCCTCGCGGCGGACCCAGGTGACTAGAACCCAGAGGGAACAGACCAAGGTCACGATTAGTGCCGGGAAGTAGAAGATCTTGTCTACGAAGATACCAATCGGTGGACCACCAGGCATTAGGCCGCGAAGTGAGATCAGAGAATAAGTAAGTGCTGCAGCCCAAGTAAGGGAAGAAAGAGTTGGTGGACGACTTCCCGTAACCACCATGTAAGTCATGATCGTTACCGAAACCATCGCGGTAATCATCAGCAACAAAATAATTGATACGAGCAGTTTTGTTGAATTAGATCGAACTGCTTGGAACACAGATGAGGATTGTCCATTGTTGAATTCCTCAATTGCAAGATCAAATGACTTTGGATCATCCATCTTTCACCGTTGTGAAACGCATCACTCCAAAGGCCATGCACCATGTTGATATCGAAATGTGTCAATCTTCTTTGTGTAATCCAAGAGGCAAAACGTTTAGCGTTGCTTGATCGCCATTTTCCAAGGTGCCAATCGCACTCATTGGAATTTCAAAGTTGTACATATCAAGTGGATACCAGCCCACATCTGATCTAGCGCCGGCGCTCCTGGTTGCTCATCGATCTGCACATCAAAGCCGCCAGTTGGAACATCTTTCTTAAAGCTGTATGTATTACTTCCACCGTTGCTGGCACCAATTACAGAGTCCACAACCAAATCAATATCTTGGCTTGGAACCCAACCACTCTTAAGGCGATAACCAACGTCATCACTATTTGGCCAAGGCAGTACACGAGCATTTGCCGTTCCCTCAAGGGGATTAACTCCGGTGATCTGCACCAACAACTCGAGACGGTTATCAGAACTCATCTCAATCAATTTGTCATCAATGGCCGCTGAATCACCGGCTGGACTTTGCGAGATAAGCACCACAATTCCAAGGTAAGCAACTGTGATGATTATAAAAGTCTGGAAGAACCTAGTACGAAAAACTTTCACAGATTCCTCTACTTCTTCTTATAGCCAGCATGGGCACTTCGGTTTTGCCGCAGTGACTTTCTTAACCATCTTGCCTTTGATGCAGGTAATTGTGACAGCCTTTACAGGTGCTTTGGTTGAGGCGCTCGGCGTAGGTGTTGGGGTAGGTGTTGGTGTTACAACTACCTCCGCTTCCTGGGTAAGTTTTGCCTGAATTATGGGCGCTGAAAATTCGAAATTCCTTGCCTGTAAATATAACCAGCCATTCTTCTCACCAATAACGGTGGTTGCTAATTGCGGGGTTCCATCGGCACTAGTGATTGATAATGTGGCATTGATCGGAGCCTTTGAAAAACCATAAATGCACCGAGCGACCTCAGATCGCATAACAAGATCATATGTTCCTTTGAACACATCTCCGGTTGTTCCGTAGTGTGGGGATGCGACCTTGTAATCAAGTGTTCCGTCTGCTTGATTAAATGAAGGCGGTCCTGCTGAATATTGAGTTGAGTTCGTTGAGACAATTCCAGTTATTTTCGTGCTGTCAGAAAAACATCGGTTAGCGCCATTCATTTCTTGAGCACCTAAAGTCCTTGCGCTCCAGAAGGAAAGCAGGGCGGTTGCCTTGTCATTTACATAGGGAAGCCAAAGTTTTAGCTGTTCCATTCCGGAGGATTGCCACGCATCCGGTGCGATAATTACATTTCTGCCCATCGGATCAGTCGATGCACCGCTTCTTCCTCCTGCACAATATTTGGCATCCGCGGGGCAATCTGGCTTATATCCACCCTTTTCAACATCGTACATAGCCTTAAGGGCGCTCGGCATTTCTGGGTAGCGATACATTTTGTAAACAGCAGGGACGGCAATTGGATTGCCTTGAATTTCAATCTTTGAATAACTACTGCCTGTCGTAATTTCAATATCGGGAGAACTAATTCGGCCGTGCATCCAACCAACTGGCAATTGACTAACCCGAACAGTTACATAAAAACGTGTCGCAGCCGGAAATGCATATTTTTGTGCACAGAGTTTTTCTTGTGCTGAACTCGCAACACAGTACTGGTCACCTTCCCAACCTGAATCACGATGCCCCCAACGAACTTCCCCCGAGTATGCATCCTTAATCAAAGCCCAACCGGCGCCCTCAGAATCATTAGAGCGAGCGTAATAATTCGACTGTTCTAATTTCACTGGAGTAACGCGCACATTTAGTTCTGGTTGACTTGATTTACCTGAACCCCAAACGCTTCCACTGAGTATTACAGAAACATAATAAGCATCTCCGCCGTCGTGAGACGCTTGCGGAAGGTTATAAAGACTTCCCGCTACTCCACTGGGAATATGACGTGAAGGATCGCCACTAAATTCATTCATAGCCTTGGCTGGAAAGAATCTCCCAAATTTTGCGCTCACTTTGGATCCTGCGCTATCAATAATCCCAAAATCTTCCGTGCAGTTAATGTCATCCGCGGTCAAGCACTTTGGCACGACAGCTTTATATCCTAGATCCCGACCAATACATTTCGCATCTGAGGTACTTTTGCAAGTTGGATCATCTTTTAATTCTCTGACACGCAAATTATCAGTAAGTTCTGAAGCGATTTCATTTGGGGGGAAATCAATAAACTCTTGTACATGCATGCCGCGTTCAGCGTCATTCGGAATTGACCACGCACGTCCAGGATCGCCGACGGATTCAATCGCAGCATCAACGGCTGTGGAGCTTCCCAGGATAAATGTAAGTGAGAGCAGTGCTACAAGTACTTTTTTCATAACCCTACTTCTTCTTATACCCAGAGGGACACTTTGGATTCACAGCCGAAATCTTCTTGGATGTCTTACCCTTTACGCAAGTGATTGAGGTCTTCTTCACTGCGGCAGGCTTAGCTGATGCACTTGCGGATGCGGATGGGGTTGCCGCTGCGTCAACTGCTTGAGTCAACTTAACTCGAACTGTTGGTGACGAAAACGTGAAGCCACTCGCAGTTAAGTAAAGCCATCCGTTTTTCTCGCCAAGGACCGTTGTAGCAACTTGAGCGGTTCCGTCCGCTGCAACTATTGAGACAGTTGCAGAAACCGGGGCAGCAGTGAATCCGTAGATGCACCGAGCAACAGAAGATTTCATCAGCAAGTTATATGTACCCTTAAAAACTTCGCCATTTGGCAGGAAGTGAGGAGATGCAACTTTATAATCTAGAGAATTTTCTGCTTCATTGTAAACCGGTGGACCAGATACGAAGAAGTTTGAATTGGTTGCAACGATGCCACTCAGGCTCGCATTATTTCTAAAACAACCTTTTTGATCCATTCCAGAATTTGTACTTCGAATTGACCACTGCGTTGGCGCCATAGGTGCTTTATCTTTAAGCGCTGAGTACCATGCGATCGCCTCAGGAAATTGGCTTTCGCGATATTCCAAATTGTCCTTTAATAAGGATGGCGAAACTAAACTTCCCGCTGGTCGCTCACCAAAACCTGTACCGTATGCAGATTCTTCAGGTTTCGTAGCGTAGTAATCTGCTACCTGCTTTGGAATATCTGTTTTTGGAAACCAAGCGTAAATGCTAGGGACTATGGAGGCGCGCCCCGAGACTTGAATCACTTGGTCTCCATCGGCTGCTGTATTTATCTCAGCGACAGTGTTATTTGTTCTTCCATGCAACCAGCCATTTATCTTTGCGTGCATCTTCAGGCTCAGACCAAAATCAATATCTAGCGGTAGCGGCCACGCCAGTAAACATTCAGTTGCTGAAGACTGTGCGCAACGAGCCGTTGTGCCAGTGTTCTGATCGAATGGGACTCGTTGGTTTGAGACCATACCGAGAGTTTTGAAGGCGGCAACTTCCGTTGTTGGTCTAGTAATTTGATAACGCCCGGTTACTTTGGAAACAGCAAATATCCCCAAAGAAAATTCGTTTACGTTGAATAGTGGATTTCCTGGACCTTTATTACCTGTTACCTGTGCGACCACCAAATATTTAGTGCCGGCAACATGAGGCGCCTCAGGTATTTCAACCAAAAATGTAGATCCACCAGTAGGTAGATTTGCTGGGAGATTTCCTTTGAACGCGTAAGCCATTTTCTCTGGGAAAGCTGCCACGTAATTCACTGCTAACTTCTTCCCAGCTGAATTGGTCGCCGTTACCCCTTGAACGCAATCAGTTGTGAGTTCCTGGCTGCAATAGCCCAAACTAGCCATGAAATTCATGAATTTATCTTGGCCACATTCCACAGTTCCATACTCAAAACAGTTGTCTACGCTTAAGACTTTACTGGTACCGATTTGGTTTCCATCACTAGTGAACGCTTGAAGAGTTGAAAAGGTGTTTTTCAGTTTCTGCGAGTCTTCTATCACCACCCCGAATGAAGGAACATCACCCGGCGGTGAAGAGATCACAAATTGCTCATCAGGAACGTCTGCAGCAGACAAAGAAGTAAAGCTCGAAAAACTGAAGGCTACTGCCGAAACAATTGCAAGAATTTTTAATTTCATTTCTTTTTATACCCCGTTGGACACTTTGGATTTACTGCAGTCACCTTCTTACTTGTCTTTCCCTTTACGCAAGTGATTGAGCTTTTCTTGGCAGGGACTGTAACTGAGGCTTTAGGAATAATCTTTTCTTGAGCCAACTTCACTCTTACCGTCGGTGATGAGAAGGTAAAGCCGTAGGCTCCAAGTTTTAGCCACCCATTCTTTTCATTAACAACAGTTGTAGCGGCATTTGCTTCGCCGTTTTCAGAAGTGATCGAAACAGTTGCACTGATAGGTGCGGCTGTAAATTTGTAAATGCAGCGGGCAACGGAAGAAGACATGATTAATTCGTATGTGCCCTTAAATACCGTAGTTCCATCTGCTTCGAAGTGTGTTGATGCAACTTTGTAATCCAATGTGTCATCTTTAAATATTGGTGGGCCGTCTAAATACATAGTGGAGTTGGTAGTAACAACCCCGGCGAGAGCCTTCTCTTTATCCAGGCATTCACGAACCTGGCCTGAACCATTGTCGGTCATGGTTCCAAGACGCCACTGAGTTGGCATTGCGGCAGCCTTATCTTTTGCAACCCCTAGCCATAGCAAGAAGTTGTCCATTGCTGATTGCGAGAAATTGGTATTGACGTGCTTGAAAGAAATATTCTTCATCCCTGTGCGAGTTTTTTCAGAATCCAGAATAGGCAAACCTAGATTCTCATTAGTGGCTGGATAGTGCATTGCTTCGCCTGCCCAGAATTGATTTTGATATGCAGAGACATGGGCATCTGATAACTCATCGCTCTTGCTCCAGACATCGATGAGTGGAACTGCAATTGGATTGGCGGTAACGGTCAAGTTTGTGATGCCACTTACTGTCTTGTAATCAATGACTGCATTTTTCATGCGTCCGTGGAGCCAACCGGAAAGGTTGGTATTTAGGCGTAGTGAGAAGCCAAAAGAAATCTCTTTTGGTAATGAATAAGGAAGCGCGCACTGAGTTGTTGATACAGCCACGCAGAGTTTGGAAGGTTTTGGATCAGCAATCGGCTTTGTTTGGGTAGTACCGACTTGGATGCGACCAACTCGATCATATCTAGCGGTATTTGTCTCAGTTGCAAGATCAAAGAAATCACCCTCGATAATTTTTACTGCAGAAATTGAGGAACTCAAACGTGGAGTCTCAAAGCCTGCTTGTTCGCTTGTGCGGCTGGCTGAAAGTGTTGTTTTTATTAAATACTTATCTCCCCCGGCATGTGGTGCATCCGGAATAGAAACGAGTGCGGCGCCAGATCCACGAGGAACATTGAGCGCTTTATTTCCCACAAATGCTTGCGGGTTATCTTTAGGAAAAATTGTTGCTGCACCGACTGTCAGCTTCTTACCGCTTGCATCACTAGCCAGAATTTCAACAATACAGTTGATATCGGTGGCATCTAAGCAAACCGGCAAAACTGCTCGATAGAAAGAGTGAACCGAGAAGGTGCAACCATCTTCAGATCCGGTATTGCAGATGGCAACTTTTGTAACTTTGCCATCAAACTTTCCAGTATCAGATGTGAAATTAATCCATGTTGAGGCCTCAGTATTAGCAAAAGCTGCTTCATTTGCCTCATAGCCAATATTTCCAGCACCTGGTGCTGTAAGCGAAGCCCATTGTTCTGGAACCGATTCTGCGCCATGGGCAAGCGTTGGAGCAATAAGTACTACTGAAATAAGTAGTGCTCCAAATTTTCCTAAACGCTTCACGCGATCCCCAGTCGTAAGAGTTTTTTGTTTCTGATCTATGAGGAGACCGCCCCCGGTTCACTAATTTATTAGCGAACCGAGGAACGGTTATTGCCCTCGTCATCTATATGGAAAGAAGTGGAGAAACTACTTCTTCTTATAACCTGCTGGACATGCTGGCTTAACTGCAGTGATCTTCTTTACTGCCTTGCCCTTTACGCATGTGATTGTTGTCTTGTTCAGGATCTTGGCAGAAGGCTTGTAGCCCTTCTTGATTCCGATCTTGAGCTTTGGACGTGAGTATTCAAAGCCAGATACATCGATGATGATCTTGCCATTCTTAACACTGATTGCTTTAAGGAACGCTGCGGTTCCGCCGGCTTCAGTTGTAAGTGATACCTCAAGTGCTGAAGCTGCATCATTTGGATTAGACATGCCCCAAAGAAGTGCTGCGTCTGCTGTAGGAATTACTGCCTTGTAGAAGCCCTTGTTCACTGTCACACCATCTGGTGCGAAGTGAGGAGCTGCTGCACGCCATGTAAATGCCTTGTCTGCTTCACTCCATACTGGAGTTGAAAGACCGCAGACACCGTTTGAGCCGACGTACATTCCACCGGAAGTACCTTCGACACCAAATCCTGAAGTGTCATCGTTGGCTGCCATTGCAATCATCTGGAATTGACGAACGTTCGCCTTAGAAATGCCGGCTTCGCCTTCGCAATCCTTAACAGATTTAGCAAGTGGAACAGTTACTGGGCTACCAGTGATTGTTACTGCGTTGTATTCACCTTCTTGTTGTTGTGTAACAACAATATCTGTGCCAACGGCAACAGTTACACCAGTCTGCATTTCGCCAACGCGAATCTTTACAGAGATAACAAGATCTGCATCAAGGCTGACTGCATATGCCTTGTTACCAACCTGGCCAGCAAGGTTTGTCTTCTTGTCTGCACCTGTAAGTACTGGAAGAACATCAACGAATAGCATGCTTGAAACGAACTCGTTAGGAGTCTTTGCTTCAACATAAAGTCCGTCATAGCCAAGTGCGCCAAGGTTTAGACCTTGCCAATCTGGAAGTGTCCAACGTCCTGGAAGTACACGACCTGCTTCAGTTGGTGTGCCGACTGCAACGCCAGGCTCTGGAGCTAGTGGCGCCGTTGCTGCAAGTTCTGCAGCTTCTGCTGTTGCTGATTCAGTTGTTGGAGCAACGTTGTTGTTGCTGCTGCTGCAGGTGCCGGAACTGCTGCCGGTGTACCTGCAACTGCCCAACCGTTTACCAATGCATTTTGGGTAACCCAGATAGGAATGATTATTCCTTCAGTCTCTTTAAATGTCTTAGCTACGGCATCGTATGCTGTACCGCGAACTGGACGCTGTTGTACTGCTGATAGTTCAGCAAGGTCAATAAATGTCATACCAGTGAAGTTTACGATCTGCTTTGCAGCTTCCGCCGCAGTTGGATAGAAGAAGAAGAACTTAACTTCATTGTCCTGCAAGAATGCAACCGATCCCTTGAAGCACTCACCGAAAGTCTTCTTGGTAGAAGTCTTGGTTGCCGGATCAAAGCAATCCATTGGGTAGCTGTAGAAATCTAGTGGCTTGTTAATGTCATATTTATTTGTCTTTGGATCAAGCTTTGCACCCTGTTCTGGATGGTTAGCTGTTCCAAACAAGGATGAAAGATCCTTCATCACCATTTTGCCTGAAGTCAGGACATCGCGTTGGTATTGAGATAACCACCAATTGTTGTCGACGACTTTGCCGCCCTTGATTTGCGCAACTGGTGCGAAGAAGTCTGAAGGTGTTTTCTTAGCTGGAACTTCTGCCCCGCTAGGTACATAGGTCAAAGGAATTTTTTGTCCTGAGCCTGTTGTAAGTGTTACTGATTCGATGCAATAAATACCGTTTTGCACAATACAGGCATTCATAGGTGTCTTTGGCAAGCGGATAGTTGCAGCACTTGCTGGATTAGCAACAGTGATCAACCCCGCAAGCAGTGCTAGGGACGCAGCCCCGGCGATTAGTTTCTTTTTCACTTTTCCCCCATATAGACTAGGTGAGGCCATAGGTATGGCTTCATGATCTTTACCGCTCTTGAGGAGACAATTTATGCGGTATCGGCGGCAATAAATAGAGCCAAGCGTGAATTTTTAACCAACTCCTCAGCGTAACTGAGCCTTTCATTCGGCTCACACTCCTAACGGAGTTGAGCCAGGTACCAGTTCCACTGCCAGGTATCACGCGGGCTAGTCAGCAACGAATCCTTGAACTCGGGGAAGCTGTAAACCAAGAGGGCTGTGCCACCTGGCAGAACAGTCGTTGGACGTGAATCACTAACTAGCGGTGTGTGGCTAGTAAATATTCCAAGTGAAGGGGCGGTTGAAATTAAATCTTGCGTTTTGTTTTCTAAACTCAAAACCCAAGTAACTGGACATTGTCCTTTTCCGCATCGTTCCCACGAAATTTTTAAACCAACTGCAGTGAGTCCGCCTAGCGTGTCACCAATGCCGCCGGCGCCACTGATTGCGCCAAGGTCGCCGACACTTTGTTCCCACGTGACTGGGTAATCAGATTGCAATCCAATAATCTCTGGTTGGGTAGCTGCGTTATTACCATTTACTCCTGAATCAGGATTAACAATTATTGCTGCAGGCTTGTTTACAACTTCATAAATACCAATGCTGGCACCAGCAATTGCAAAGACTGCAACAGCCGAAGTGAGCGCGCGACGAATTCGTCGGCGTCGCACCTTGGCAATAATGATTGGAGCAAGGTCACGATTTTCCAAGACGCCTAGGGCCATCCATTGCATCTCGCGTTTAATTAGCGGATCTACATCACTCATTGTTATCCACCACTTCCGCGATTACCGTTTCGATTTCGATCTTTACGCTCTTTGAATTGCCAAGTTCTTTTTTCGCTGACTTTTCAAGTTCAGGCACTAATTCCACATAGGCAGCAACTGCCGCTTTACCGCGAGCAAGATGCGATGCCGCAGTGCCCATTGGAATCTGCAAGACATCAGCGACCTCGCGCAAAACCATTCCGTGTTCGTAAATTAATACTAGGACCGCGCGTTGGGCCGCGCTAAGTGATTTAAGAGCTGCCTGAACCAACAACCTTTGAGTTACATCATCTGTTTGATCAACTAAGTCGCGAATATTTTCCGCCAGATCCCAAGAAGTTTCTTTCTCTTGCTGGCGGCGCAGCCACTTGCGACGCATATCTGCGTGCTTGCTCACCAGAACGCGCATTAAATAAGCCTCTGGGTTTTCGTGTTCGCGGATTTTGCTCCACCGTTTATAAACATCGGCTAGGGCTTCCTGTAGGACATCCTCGGCATTTTGAGTATCGAAGCAAATAACTTTGGCGGCGCGAAGAAATGCCTTCTGGTTTTCGCGTAACCAGAGGGTGAACTCAACTTGATCTTGTTGGCTCATGCACACTCCATGGTGTGAAGGTTACCTGCTGGATGCGCTAAAGAGCGAGGTTGCCAATAACACGGAAAGTCCAATGAAAACTCCGCGTGCACCAGCGGATGCAGCGAGTGCGCCGGATCCAGCGGGGACTATAAATTGTCCAAATCGATTGCCCATCAACCTTGCAGATACCGCCAACGCGCGCTCATTTGCAGCCGTCTTCTGCGAAACCAGTGACATGGTTAAAGGTTGTCCAATTCCAAGTGAAAAGCCTGCGACAAAAACAATTGCCCCAAGTGAAAGTGGTGTTTTTGCAAAAGCCATACCAGCGCAAGCAAGCACCGAAACAGTTGTACTAACAATTAATAATTGATAAGTACTAAATCGCTCGCTTAACTTCCCGAGAAATAGTCGAGAAATCATTGTTGTTCCAGCTCTAACTGCCAAGATGATTCCGATTGCGTACGGTGAAAAATTGTTCTCAGTTCCAAATAGCGGTAAGAAGACGACCAGCACATCAGCAACTGAAGAAATCGCAAGTGAGATATAGATAGCCGCCAAAATTCCTGGCCTTTTCATTAACGCTAGCGCGGCTGAATAAGTTCCTTCGTCGCTTACCTTTGCGGCAACCGAAGGTCTTTCTCTGCGCCAACCGATAACTGGCGCTAGTGCGATTACACAAAGTACGCCGCCGAGTAAAAAGGCTGCAGATGTTGATTTAGGAAGAGTGCCATCTGAACCTGCGACAAGAGCGGCAAGTAATGGTCCCGCTAAATGTCCAAGGGATGCGCTAAATGTGTAATATCCAAAGTAGCGATCATAACTTTCACGGGGCGCACGAAGTGCCACCATCGATTGACCGCCAACCATGCAGGCAAGGTGCGAGACACCAGCAAAGGCAGTTGCTATCGCTAAGGTAAAGAGAGAATTTGCAAAGATTAACGCAAACCCTGTTGCTGCCATAGAAACAGTGCCGGCGATAATGAACTTGCCTTCACCAACTTTGCCGACGAGTGAACCAAATTGCAGGGCAAGTAGGACCGGAAAGAGGGCATAAAGTGCTGCGATTATTCCAATTTGAATAGTGCTGGCATCGAGTTCGATCGCGCGATAGGTGATCATCGGACGCAGAACGTAGATTGATGCTTGGGTAAGAGTTGAGCTAATCAGCAGGGGGCGTCCCCACGGCAATAACTTTTCAGGTTGCATTTACTTCTTTATAGCAAGCTTCTTTTTGAAGTTCCAGACCAACGGTCCAATTATTACGATTAAAAGTGCCAGGTAGATGACTTTGGAAAGTGGACTAGCAACGAGAGTTCCGTAATCTCCGGCGCTGATTTGTAGCGCTCGTCTAAATTGCAGCTCCAAATTTGGTCCAAGAATCAAACCTAAAATTAATGGAGTAATTGGCATTCCATATCTGCGGAAAAGGAATCCAACTATTCCAATAGCGATAGCAACTTGGACGTCAAAGGTTGAAGTGTTTAAAGCATATGAACCCAAGAGTGCAAAGGTCACAATTCCAGCAAATAGGTATGGGCGAGGAACCTTAAGGAGTTGCACCCACAAGCGAACCAATGGAAGATTTAAAATTAGCAGGAGTGTATTTCCGATGAATAACGAAGCAATTAGCGTCCAAACAAGTGCGCCATCAGTAAGAAATAAAGTTGGGCCGGGTTGGATTTGATATGTTTGAAAAGCTACAAGAATTACGGCTGCGGTAGCTGATGTTGGCAAGCCAAGTGCTAACAGTGGAACTAAGGCACCTGCCGCGTTTGCATTATTGGCAGCCTCAGGTCCAGCGACACCTTCGATTGCACCGTGACCGAATTCTTCAGGGTGTTTCGTTAGATTTTTTTCAACAGCGTAACTCAAGAAAGTTGGAACTTCTGATCCACCTGCAGGAATTACTCCAAGTGGAAAACCAATTGCGGTTCCGCGTAGCCAAGGTTTCCAGGAACGCTTTACATCATCGCGCGTCATTAGCGCTTTGCCCTTCATTGGCAAAATGTTCCAGCCAACTTTCTTAAATCTACTTGCGATATACAAGGCCTCACCGAGTGCGAAAATAGCAACAATAACTGGAACTGTTTCAATCCCTTCAACTGCGGACATATTTCCAAAAGTTAAACGCGCCAGACCAGATTGCAGATCCGCACCGACTAGTCCAAGCACCAACCCGACTGATAGAGCGATAAAACCTCGTATTTGCGAACTTCCAAGCAGTGATGAGACTGTTGTAAAAGCCAAAAGCATTAACGCGACGTAATCTGCAGCGCCTACCTTTATCGCCAAATCAGCAATAGATGGCGCAGTAAAAGCCAAAATTGCAGTTGCAATTGTTCCGGCGATAAATGAACCAATCGCTGCAGTTGCAAGCGCTGCCCCTGCCCTTCCCTGGCGCGCCATCTTGTTGCCTTCGAGAGCGGTCATGACAGAGCCAGATTCTCCAGGTGTATTTAGGAGAATTGATGTTGTCGATCCGCCATACATCGCACCGTAATAAATTGCAGCAAACATAATCAGCGCTGATGCTGGACTGACGGTGTAAGTGATTGGTAACAAAAGCGCGATTGCTAAAGCGGGGCCAATACCCGGCAATACTCCAACGAGTGTTCCAAGGAATGTTCCGAGTAATCCAAATCCAAGATTGCTGAGTGTGAGTGCGCTAGCAAAACCATCCATTAGTGAATTAAAACTACTCATAGGATACCTTCTAAAATTCCGGCAGGTAGGGCCACATTAAGAAATCTGGTGAATGAAATATAAATAACTAAAACAAAGATTGAACCAAGTATCGCCGCCCGCGCCGGTTTTTTATTGTCAAAGGCGACGGTAATTCCGAAGAATGTAACAAATGCGGCAACAATAAAACCAGCACGTTCGATCAATAGTAAATATGCAAAGAGCGAAGCAAGCACAATTGAGAAAGTCTTATAGTCAGATTTCTCAATTGGGTCACCGGGATTTAGGCCTTCGGGGGTAGCTACATCTCCACGCAGAATTCTGATAAAGAGAACGGCGCAAAGTCCCATAAGAAATAAGGCAATCGCATAAGGGAAAACTTTTGGGCTTACCGTTAAATTAAATGCCGGCGGCTCACTTCGCGCGGTATCCCAGAAAACAAGTAAACCAAGAGCAAAGAGTGAGCCCACAAATGTGAGCTCACTCTTTGCGCCTTGAGGCAATTTCATTCGATCAGTATTAACTCGTTTATTTAAACGATTACTTAATCAACTTGAAATCAGTTAATACGTTCATGATTGATGTGTTCTCATTCTTGATCCAAGATGAGAAAGCATTGCCTGCACGGTATTCATCAATCCATGACTTTGCTACCAAAGTGTCTTTCCATGAAGTTGATGCGTGAAGTGTGTCCATAACCTTCAAAGTGTTTAGAAGGTCAGCTGCAGATAGATCAGCTGGGGCAAGAATTCCGCGCCAGTTACCGAAGGTAAGGTTAACGCCCTGTTGAACAAGAGTCTTTCCCTTAATTGCCTTCAGTGGCTTTGGCGAAGTAACAGCGAGAATTCGCATCTTGCCAGCTGCTACATAAGATGAGAATTCTGAAGTTCCAGAAATTCCTACAGCAACACGTCCGCCGATTACATCTGGTACCAATGTTCCGCCACCTGAGTAAGGAATGTAGTTTAGGTCAAGGGCTTTAACGCCAATAGTTGCTGCAAGTGTTGCAACGGTTACGTGGTCAACGCCACCATAGTTACCGCCGCCGATAGCAACAGTCTTTGGGTTGGCTTTGATGTCTGCCATCAAGTCATTAATTGTCTTGTACTTAGAGTTTGTAGGCACTGCGAATGCTTCTGCTTCACGCATGACACCGGCAACTGCATTCGCTGTTGTAATTGTTAGCTTCGAACCGTTAGTGGCAAGACCACCAGGCATAGCAAAACCTGTAATCAACAGAAGGTCATTGCGACCCTTTTGATCATAGAAGTATCCAAGACCAAGAGGTGCATTTGTCTTGTATGTAACTGTGTAGTCCTTAAGAAGACCTTCTTTTTTCATAGCCTCGCCAATTGCGATAGCAGTTGTTCCGTACCCTCCACCGATAGCAGATGAAGATACCCATTCAACTGAACCGAACGGTTTCATGTCGGCATACCACCAAAGAAGTGATCCAGCCGATGTTCCTGTAGTTACATTTGTACAAGTTAAATCTGAACCATTTACTCCGCGGGCTTTAGCTACGCGGCCAGCTTTTACGCACTGGTCGCCAACGCTTGCCACATTTGCGGCTTTGAGCGCTGCATTTGCTTGTGGTGAAACTGTGACAACCATGGCAACTGCAACAGATGCGATTACCGCACCAGCAATTTTCTTTCTCAACATTGAGACTCTCCTTATAAGGTGTTGCCCACGAGGGATGGGCGTGGCTCAGATTATTGCCAACCGGCCGTGTGGGTAAGGGCAGTTTAGGTAACGTTTTGGCCCCTCATTTGTGAAGCGTAGCACTCACCCGCATACGGGGCTTTTAGGCTAACTCAGAAGGTTTGAAACTTCGATTCCGAGGCTGGTTAACTTCTCTTTGCCACCATCGGGTGCGGTCAATACAAAGGGCTTTCCATCCGGCAAAAGTGCATATGAATGTTCGAAGTGCGCCCCGCGTGATTTATCTTGAGATACAACTGTCCAATCATCGCTTAAAACTTTTGTCTTATGGGTACCCCTAGTAATCATTGGTTCGATGGCAAGTGCCATTCCAACAATTAATTCGGGGCCATTGCCGCGTTTTCCAAAGTTAAGGACATGCGGTTCTTGGTGCATCTCAGTGCCAATTCCGTGTCCCCCGTATTCCTGCAAAATTCCATACTTACCTTGCGAATCAATATAACTTTCAATTGCTGCACCGATGTCAGATAAGTGCGCACCAAGATGACCTGCCGCGATTCCACGCCACATAGATTCTTCGCAGACATCCATCAACTTCTGATCTTGCGGATCAACAGTGCCGACTCCGATTGAGAAAGCAGCATCCCCGTGCCAACCATCAATAATGGCGCCACAGTCGATTGAAACTAAATCACCATCGTTGATGATGCGATCGCCAGGAATTCCGTGAACAATTTCTTCGTTTACAGAGACGCAGATACTTGCCGGAAAGCCATGGTAATTTAAAAAGTTTGGGGTAGCGCCACCGCGCTTGATACATGCTGCCGCAACTGCGTCCAGCGCGCTAGTTGTCATTCCGGGCTTAATCACGTTACGAATTTGCTGATGAATGTCGGCAACAACTAAACCGGCGCGACGCATAACCTTTAGTTGATCAAGGGTTTTTATCTGAATCGCCATATGGGTAACTTTATTTAAGAAAGCTGACCGAGCGCGGTAATTGCACGCTCGGTGATTTCTGCAACTGTTCCAACAGCAGGAATTGTGATCAATAAACCTTCGCCACGATAGAAAGCGATTATTGGCGCTGTCTGCTCTTGATATACCTCAAGGCGGCGCGCGACGACTTCTTCCTTGTCATCTTCGCGCTGGTAGAGATCAGTTTCATTGCAAGAAGTGCAGCTAGTTGCACCAGCAGCGGTGGATGCACCGCAAGCACGACATGTGCGGCGTGAAGATAAACGCTTGATAATTTCATCGGCGGCAATTGAAAGTTCTAGCGCTGCCTGCAAAGGGGTATCTCTTTCAACTAGAAAAGTACGAAGCACTTCGGCTTGCGCAACGTTGCGTGGATAGCCATCTAGCAAAAAGCCATTGGCAGCATCGTCATGAGTTAGACGATCTTTTACCATCTCATTTGTTACTGAATCGGGAACTAATTCCCCACGATCCATAAATGCTTTTGCTTGGTTGCCAAGCTCTGTTCCGGCTTTTAAATTAGCACGAAAAATATCGCCAGTTGAAATATGTGGAATTGAGTAGTGCGCTGCGAGGAATTGAGCTTGTGTTCCTTTACCAGCACCTGGTGGTCCAACCAGGAGTAAACGCATTAGCGCAAGAACCCCTCATATGAACGTTGCTGCAATTGGCTTTCGATCTGCTTGGCAGTATCAAGACCAACGCCGACAACGATCAGGATCGCAGTTCCGCCGAATGGGAAGTTTTGAGTTGCACCGAATACGATCAAAGCACCGATCGGAATAATCGCAACGAGTGCAAGGTAAACCGCACCTGGCGCTGTGATGCGAGAGAGAACATATTGCAAATATTCAGATGTCGGACGTCCCGCACGAATACCTGGAATAAATCCGCCGTACTTCTTCATATTGTCAGCGACTTCATCTGGATTAAAGGTAATTGCTACGTAGAAATATGTGAAGAAAATAATTAGACCTGTATATGCAAGTACATAAAAAATATTATCGCCGTTTACTAAGTTACGTGAAATCCATACCGCCCAAGCAGCTTGGCTATTTGTGAAGTTAACAATTAGCGATGGAATATAAAGAAGCGAAGAAGCGAAGATAACCGGAATAACGCCAGCCTGGTTTACCTTGATTGGAATATATGTGCTGGTCCCGCCGTAAGCCTGACGTCCAACCATGCGCTTTGCGTACTGCACAGGAATACGACGTTGGGCTTGTTCAACGAATACAACCGCTGCAACAACTGCAATACCAACTGCAAGAACTACTAGGAATGCAAAGAGTCCCTTTTGAACCTTGATGCTCCATAGCTGACCAGGGAAACTTGCTGCGATAGATGTGAAGATCAAGGATCGACATACCGTTACCGATACCGCGATCTGTGATCAATTCACCAAGCCACATGATTACTGATGTTCCAGCAGTCATAACAATGATCATTGTGACGATGCGCTGCCATGAAGTGTCAGGAATGATCGCTTCGTTGCAGCCTGAAATCAAGCGACCAGGAGTACGAGCAACTGCTACTAAACCAGTTGATTGCAAGATTGCAAGACCAATAGTTAGGTAACGAGTGTATTGAGTGAGCTTTGCAGTACCTGATTGTCCTTCTTTTTTAAGTGTTTCAAAGCGAGGGATAACAACGGTAAGCAACTGAACAATGATCGAGCTGGTGATGTAAGGCATGATGCCCAGTGCGAAGACAGAGAGTTGAATCAACGCTCCACCTGAGAATAAGTTAATCAATCCAAATAGTCCGCCACTTTGTACTTGGTTTAAACAAGACTGAACTGCAGTGTATGAAACACCCGGTGTTGGAACTACTGAACCGAAGCGGAACAAAGCCATGATTGAAAGAGTGAAGAAGATCTTCTTGCGCAGATCTGGTGTCTTAAAAGCCATTGCAAATGCTGAAAGCATCAATCTTCTCCCTCTATCAAATCAATGAAAACTTTTGTCAGTTTTATAGAACCTTGGTTGAACCACCAGCGGCAGCAATTTTTTCAACTGCTGATGCTGAGAATGCGTGCGCTGTTACAGAAACCTTTACGGCGATATCGCCATTGCCAAGGACCTTTACAGGCAAGCTATCGCGTACTGCGCCCTTTGCGATCAAATCTGCAACGCTAACTTCTCCACCCTTAGGGAAGAGATCGTTAATTGTTGCAACGTTAACTGCTTGGTACTCAATACGTGCTGGGTTCTTAAAGCCGCGAAGCTTAGGTAAACGCATAACCAACGGAAGCTGACCACCCTCAAAACCTGGGCGAACAGTGTTACGTGCATGTGTTCCCTTGCCACCGCGACCGGCGGTCTTACCCTTTGATGCTTCACCGCGACCCTTACGAGTCTTGGCTTTCTTGGCACCTGGGGCTGGACGAAGGTGATGAAGTTTTAGCGTCATCTTTATTCGACCTCCTCAACCTTGATCAAGTGGCGTGCTGCGTACACCATGCCACGAATTTCTGGACGATCTTCTTTGACGACAACATCGTTGATGCGCTTTAGACCAAGTGAACGCAAGGTCTCGCGAATCTCAGGTTTGTTACCGACCTTAGATTTAATTTGAGTTACTTTTAAACGTGGCATTAGGCACCAACTGTCATCTGTGAAGCGCGGATAATTGCGGCAGGTGCAACATCTTCAAGTGGAAGACCGCGTCGAGCAGCAATTGCTGCTGGTGACTCGAGCATCTTTAGTGCAGCAACGGTTGCGTGAACCATGTTGATTGCATTGTTAGATCCGAGTGACTTGGTCAATACATCTGTGATGCCAGCACATTCAAGTACTGCACGAACAGGACCACCGGCAATAACTCCGGTACCTGGGCTAGCTGGGCGAAGAAGAACTACGCCAGCGGCTGTTTCGCCTTGTACTGGGTGAGGAACAGTTCCTTGAATGCGTGGGACCACGAAGAAAGATTTCTTTGCTTCTTCGACAGCCTTTGCAATCGCTTGTGGAACTTCCTTGGACTTTCCGTAACCAATACCGACTGTGCCATTGCCGTCGCCGACAACTACTAGTGCGGTGAATGAGAAACGACGTCCACCCTTTACAACTTTAGAAACACGGTTGATAAAGACAACGCGCTCCATGAATGGAGACTTGTCTTTTTCACGATCATCGCGACGTTCACGACGATCGCCATTTCCACGGCCACGGCCCTTATCTGCACCCTTATTATCCGGTGCAGTTGCGGTTGTTGGATTTTCAGCCATTAGAACTCCAATCCGTTCTCTCGTGCACTATCTGCAAGTGCGGCGATACGACCTGTGTACTTATTACCTGCGCGGTCAAATACAACTAGTGAAACACCAGCTTCTTTTCCACGCTTTGCAATCAACGCGCCAACTTCGCGAGACTTTGCAGTCTTATCACCAGTTGACTTGCGGAAGGCTTCCTCCATTGTTGATGCGTAAGCCAGAGTCTTACCTTGTGTGTCATCAATTAGTTGTACAAAGAGATGACGCGCTGAGCGAGAAACGACAAGACGTGGACGCTCAGGAGTTCCGGAGACCTTCTTGCGTACGCGGAAGTGACGACGGGCGCGAGCATTAGTTGCTGACCCCTTGCGGACTTTTACACCGATAGCCATTACTTCTTACCTGTCTTTCCTTGCTTACGGCGAACAACTTCGCCTGCCAAACGTAGGCCCTTGCCCTTATAAGGATCTGCTTTACGCAGCTTCTTAATCTTGGCTGCTACTTCACCAACAAGTTGCTTATCGATACCAGCGATATGCAACTTAGTTGGTGACTCAACCTTGAAAGAAATTCCATCAGGAGCTGGGAATGAAATTGGGTGGCTATATCCGAGCAAGAATTCAAGATCCTTACCCTTTTCAGCAACGCGATAACCAACACCGACAATGTCGATAGTAAGTGTGTAACCAGTTGTTACGCCGGTAACCATGTTGGCAACGAGTGTGCGAGATAGACCATGAAGTGAACGTGTTACGCGCTCTTCATTTGGACGAGCAACGGTGAGAACACCTGCTGCTTGTGAAACTTGAATTGGTTCAGCAACGTTAAGTGCTAGTGAACCCTTAGGTCCCTTAACTGCAACGTTCTGACCTGCAATTGTTACTTCAACGCCAGCAGGAAGCGTGATTGGCATACGACCGATACGTGACATATTCGATCACCATACGTAGGCGAGAACTTCTCCGCCTACACCCTGTTTGTTGGCTTGCTTATCAGTAAGCAATCCAGATGAAGTTGAAATGATTGCAACGCCAAGTCCACCAAGTACTTTTGGTAGAGCTGTTGACTTTGCGTAAACGCGAAGTCCTGGCTTGCTTACGCGACGCAAACCGGCGATTGAACGCTCACGGTTTGTGCCGAACTTGAGGTCAAGAACTAGGTTCTTGCCAACGCCGGTTGTTGCAGCTTCAACGCGGAAGCCTGCAATGAAACCCTCCTTGAGAAGGATTTCTGCAATACGAGTCTTTACCGATGAAGACGGCATTGAAACCGAATCATGGTAGGCAGAGTTCGCATTGCGCAGACGAGACAACATGTCTGCGATCGGATCTGTCATTGTCATACGTGGCCTATGGCCTTTCTCGAAACAGTATCCAAGCGCTTTGCTTGGACTTTCTTCGTTGTAGTTTTATTCAGCTTGCTCCGGTAAAAATGATGACGTCATCATTTTTACCAAGAAGCTTTCGTAATACCTGGAAGTTCACCACGGTGCGCCATTTCACGGAAACAGACGCGGCAAATTCCAAACTTTTGATAGACAGAGTGCGGACGGCCGCAACGCTGACAACGTGTATAGCCACGAACTTTGAACTTTGGCTTGCGAGCAGCTTTAACCTTTAGTGATGTTTTAGCCATTCTTATGCCTCCTTGAAAGGAAAACCGAGCAACTTCAAGAGTGCGCGACCTTCTTCATCGTTCTTTGCTGTGGTTACAACAGTGATATCCATACCGCGTGGGCGATCTACCTTGTCTTGTTCGATTTCTGGGAATACAACTTGTTCGGTTAGACCGAATGTGTAGTTTCCGTTTCCATCGAATTGCTTAGGTGAGAGTCCACGGAAGTCGCGGATACGTGGAAGTGAGATTGAGAGCAAGCGATCAGCGAACTCCCACATACGATCTCCACGCATTGTGACGTGTGCACCAATTGGCATATTTTCACGCAATTTAAATTGCGCGATTGATTTGCGTGACTTGGTTACTTGTGGCTTCTGGCCAGTAATAATTTGTAGATCACGGACTGCGCCTTCGATCAACTTTGAATCACGAGCTGCTTCGCCAACACCCATATTTACAACGATCTTTACGAGCGTTGGAATCTGCATTGGATTTTTATATCCAAATTGAGTCTTGAGAGCGCCTGCGATTTCGTTGCGATAACGGGTCTTTAGGCGAACATCGGTTGTTGTTGTCATTAGATGTCCTTTCCGGTGCGGCGAGAAATGCGAACATTCTTGCCTTCTTCATCTTTGCGAACACCAAGGCGAGTTCCCTTGCCATCTGCATCAACGATCATGACATTTGAAATGTGGATAGTTGCTTCAGCGGTAACGATTCCGCCAACTTTGACTCCACGTTCGGTTGTTGATTCTTTGGTGTGACGCTGTACGCGATTAACACCTTCAACAAGGATGCGGTTCTTATCAACATCGATGACCTTGCCTGTAACGCCCTTGTTCTTGCCAGCAATTACCAACACGGTGTCATCTTTCTTAATCTTCGCCATGGTTATAACACCTCCGGAGCGAGTGAAATTATCTTCATAAACTTCTTGTCGCGAAGTTCGCGAGCAACTGGTCCGAAGATACGAGTTCCGCGTGGCTCGCCATCTGCTTTAAGGATGACTGCTGCGTTCTCGTCAAATTTGATGTAAGAACCGTCTGGACGACGACGTTCCTTAACTGTGCGAACGATGACAGCCTTAACGACTTCACCCTTCTTAACTTGTCCACCAGGAATTGCATCCTTGACTGAACAGACGATGATGTCTCCGATACCGGCGTAGCGACGGGAGGAGCCACCGAGAACACGAATACAGAGAAGCTCTTTGGCTCCTGTGTTATCCGCGACGCGTAGGCGCGATTCTTGTTGAATCATTTTTTATCCTGCCCCTTACTTAGCTTTCTCGATAATTGAAACTAGACGCCAGCGCTTTGATGCTGAGATTGGTCGTGTTTCCATGATGAGAACACGATCACCTGCACCTGCGCTATTTGTCTCGTCGTGAGCCTTTAGCTTTGTTGAACGTGACAAAACCTTTGAGTACATACCGTGCTTTACGCGGTTTGAAACTTCAACGGTGATTGTCTTGTCCATCTTGTCTGAAATGACAATTCCTTCACGTGTCTTGCGATTTGCGCGATCTTCGGTAGTCATTAGGCAGCGCCTCCGATTCCTAGTTCGCGTTCGCGGATAATTGTGTAAAGACGTGCGATCTCCTTGCGGACTGCGCTGAGGCGACCATGTGATTCGAGTTGACCTGTTGCTGCTTGGAAGCGCAAGTTAAAGAGTTCCTCTTTAGCTTCGCGCACCTTTGCAGTTATTTCGTCATCTGATAACTGGCGTAGCTCTTCATTGATGTTTGCCACTTTATGCCTCCTCACGCTTTACAACACGACACTTCATTGGAAGCTTGTGAATTGCAAGACGCATTGCCTCGTTTGCAATCGCTTCAGTTACACCTGAGATTTCAAACATGATGCGACCTGGCTTCACGTTTGCGATCCACCATTCAGGTGATCCCTTACCGGAACCCATACGAGTTTCGGCAGGCTTTTTAGTAAGTGGACGATCTGGATAAATGTTGATCCAAACCTTTCCACCACGCTTGATATAGCGAGTCATCGCAATACGAGCAGCTTCGATCTGACGGTTGGTTACGTATGCAGGTTCAAGAGCTTGGATACCGAAGTCGCCGAATGCAACAGCTGTTCCGCCCTTTGCCGCACCCGAACGTGATGGGTGGTGCTGCTTACGGTGCTTGACCTTACGAGGAATTAACATTTACGCCTCGCCTCCTTCAGTTGCTACTGGTGTTGCTTCAACAATTGTTGCCGCTGCTGCTGGTGCTGCGTGAGAAGTTGTAACTTCTCCACGAGGAGCACGTGGTGTGCGAGGTCCGCGACGTTCTGGCTTTGGAGCGCGCGCTTCAGCAAGTGCCTTCTCTGCGCGTTCTGTACGTGAACCAATAACTTCGCCCTTGTAGATCCAAACCTTTACACCCAAGCGACCGAATGTTGTTGCAGCTTCATAGAAACCGTAATCAATATCGGCGCGTAGTGTGTGTAGAGGAACGCGACCTTCACGGTAGAACTCAGAACGTGACATTTCTGCACCACCGAGACGACCACCACACTGAACACGAATGCCCTGTGCTCCAGCCTTCATCGCTGACTGCATTGACTTCTTCATTGCGCGACGGAATGAAACGCGCGCAGCAAGTTGTTCTGCAATTCCTTGTGCAACAAGTTGCGCATCAATCTCTGGGTTCTTAACTTCGAGAATGTTGAGCTGTACTTGCTTGCCGGTTAGCTTCTCAAGCTTCTGACGCAATACGTCAGCTTCTTGTCCGCGACGACCAATGACGATGCCAGGACGTGCAGTGTGTAGATCGATACGGACGCGATCGCGAGTACGTTCGATCTCAATGCGAGATACGCCTGCGCGCTCCATACCTTTCTGCATCATGCGACGGATTTCGACATCTTCCTTGACGTAATCCTTGTAAAGCTTGTCTGCATACCAACGTGATTTGAATTCAGTTGTGATGCCGAGGCGGAACCCGTATGGGTTAACTTTTTGACCCATTACTTGGTCGCTCCCTTCGCTGAAACTTCAGCACGCTTTGGATTACGTGTCTGAGTCTTTAATGATGTACGTGAAATATCTTTGCTAGTTGCCTTTACATCACTAACTGCAACTGAGATATGGCTTGAGCGCTTCAAGATGCGGAAACCGCGACCTTGGGCACGTGGGCGAAAACGCTTCATTGTGCGTCCCTCATCCACGAGAGCTTCAACAACCCATAGTTCAGATGCATCGCGAATTGCTGGGTTTTTAGCCTTAGCGTTTGCGATTGCAGAGTTAAGTAGTGTGAATACATCAGAGCCTGCAGCCTGTGGTGCAAACTTTAAAATGTTAAGAGCTTCATCGGCGCGCATTCCACGAACCAAGTCGACAACGCGACGAGCCTTCTGTGGTGTGTGGCGGATGTCGCGCAAGATTGCGCGAGCAATAAGAGCATCAGGAGTTGTATTAGGCACGAGTTGCTCTCCGATCATCTTTAACGTGTCCACGGAATGTACGAGTTGGTGAGAATTCACCAAGCTTGTGTCCGATCATTGCGTCAGTTACGAAAACCGGAACGTGCTTGCGGCCATCGTGTACTGCAATTGTGTGTCCGATCATTGAAGGAATGATCATCGAGCGGCGTGACCAGGTCTTGATCACATTCTTGGTGCTGGCTTCGTTTTGAGCATCCACCTTTTTGATGAGATGTCCATCAACGAATGGACCCTTCTTGAGACTTCTTGGCATAAGGGTTCTCTCCTACCGCTTCTTATTCGACTTGCGACGACGGACGATCATGGAATCAGATGCTTTCTTCTTACGGGTACGTGCTTCAGGCTTACCCCATGGAGTCACTGGGTGACGTCCACCAGAAGTTTTACCTTCACCACCACCGTGTGGGTGATCTACTGGGTTCATAACAACACCACGAACAGATGGACGAATTCCAAGCCAACGCTTGCGACCAGCTTTTCCGTAGTTAATGTTTGATTGTTCTGCGTTTCCAACTTCACCAACTGTTGCGCGGCAACGAACGTCTACGTTACGGATTTCACCGGAAGGCATACGAAGTTGTGCATACGCACCTTCTTTAGCAACTAGCTGAACTGATGCTCCTGCAGAGCGACCAATCTTTGCTCCTCCGCCTGGGCGAAGTTCAATTGCGTGGATGGTTGTACCAACTGGGATATTGCGAAGTGGCAAGTTGTTTCCAGGCTTGATATCGGCCTTTGGACCGTTTTCAACTGTTGCACCTTGTATAAGTTTGTCTGGAGCGATGATGTAACGCTTTTCTCCATCTGCATAGTGAAGAAGTGCGATACGCGCTGTGCGGTTT
>CAXNNT010000004.1:0-59801 GCA_964203855.1 Candidatus Planktophila sp.
GTAAGTGATTTCAAACCATTGTGGCCATTATCGCCACCCGCAACCTTGGCGCGAATTGCTGCATATGGGATGTCGAGTTCGTCATGTAAAACGATAATTTGGTTTGGCTCAACTGAATAGAAGTTGGCAAGTGCCTTAATCGGTCCACCAGATTCATTCATATAACTCTTTGACTTTGCAAGGATCACAGAAAAAGCATCGACACCGACGCCTAACTTGTAGGCGGCGATGTCGGTGCGTGACTTATGGGTACTGAGTTTTACGCTGTGACGTTTAGCGAGTTCATCAATAACCATCTGACCAACATTGTGGCGAGTGGCTTCATATTGTTCGCCCGGGTTACCGAGACCAACAATTATCCAAGGAGATGAACTCACAGGAGAAAGAGTAAGGCTAGTTAGTCCTTCTTCTCTGCATCAGGTGCTGGAACCGCTGCTGCATCTGCAACAGGAGCGACTACTGCAACTTCTTCAACCGCAGTTGAACGCTCAGATAGGTGAACCACGATTGTGCGTGGGTCAGAGATCAATACAACGCCAGCAGGAAGAGTTATGTTTTCTGCATAGAGTGATTGACCGGCTGCAAGACCTGTGAGATCAAGTGTGAAGAATGAAGGAATTGCAGTTGCCTCAACTTCAACATCGATTGTGTTGTGCACATGCTCGAGAATTCCGTCGCGATCGTGTTCACCTTCGGTGTGGACTGGAACTGCAACAGTTACCTTTTCACCGCGACGAACAGCAACTAGGTCGATGTGCTCGAGGATCTGCTTTAGCGGGTGGCGAACAATTGCCTTTGGAAGAGTTAGCTCCTCTTTGCCATCAATGGTGACTTGCAGAAGAACGTTTGATTGCTTAAGTGCAACGCCAAGTTCGCGCGCTGGAAGAGTGATGTGCTTTGGCGCTTCGCCGTGGCCGTAGATAACTGCAGGAACAAGACCTGCTACGCGTGCACGACGAGACGCACCTTTACCGAATTCGGTACGTGTTGTGCCAGTGATCTTGATTTCTGCCATTTTATTTACTCCTGTTTGTTTTAATTTGATTTGTTTCGATCTGGATACTTCGGTTACTACACAAAGTTCCAGCAGGAGTTAAATCCTTACCGTCGATTACGGAGTTTTTCACCCTCGCCGGAAACTATGGGGAGATATTAGCCTGAGTTAGCTGTGGCCGTCAAAAAGACTAGTGACTGACCCATCCTCGAAGACTTCACGAATGGCACGCGCAAGAAGTGGGGCGATCGAGAGGACGGTCAAGCCATCGAAGCGCTTATCTTCATCAAGTGGGAGCGAATCTGTAACAACAACTTCGGTGACCTTTGATGCCTTTAGGCGATCGACGGCAGGGCCAGAAAATACTGCGTGAGTTGCGGCAACGATTACTTCTTTTGCACCAGCTGCAAAAAGTGCATCTACTGCCTTGGTAATTGTGCCAGCGGTATCGATCATGTCATCGATTACAACGCAAGTTTGTCCTTCAACTTCACCGACAACTTTTCCAGTTTGGGATTCATTTGGAACGCGTGGATCGCGGGTTTTATGAATAAATGCGATTGGGCATCCACCAAGTAGTTCAGACCAACGTTCTGCAACACGGACGCGACCAGAGTCAGGTGAAACAATCGTCAGACGTGTGCGGTCCACTTTGCTGCCAACATAGTTTGCCAGCATTGGTAGCGCGAATAAATGATCCACTGGACCATCGAAGAAACCTTGAATTTGTGAAGTGTGAAGATCAACAACCATTAAACGATCGGCGCCAGCAGTTTTGTAGAGGTCTGCCATTAAGCGAGCAGTAATTGGCTCACGTCCACGATGTTTTTTATCTTGACGGGCATATCCGTAAAACGGTGCGACAACTGTGATGCGCTTGGCTGATGCGCGCTTTAGCGCATCGATCATGATTAGTTGTTCCATGATCTGCTTATTTACTGGTGCGGTGTGGCTTTGAATTACGAAAGCATCGCAACCGCGAACCGATTCTTCGAAGCGAACAAATATTTCACCATTTGCAAAGTCATAAGCAGATGTTGGTGTTAAATGGAATACCGAGTTCTGCAGCAACAGCATCTGAAAGTTCGGGAAATCCGCGCCCCGAAAAGAGTCGGAGTCTTTTCTCTGAGGACAAACGGATTTCGCTCAAGGAAATTAGCCCTTCTTCTCGTCGCTATGTCGCGCAGCAGCTTTGGCAGATTGTGTACCGGATCGCTTGCGCATGACCCAACCTAATACATTTCGTTGCTTACCTCTAGCGACACCCATGGCACCGGGCGGAACATCTTCAGTTATTACAGATCCCGCCGCAGTGTAAGCACCGTCACCTATTGAAACTGGTGCAACTAACATCGAATCGCTTCCGATGCGAACGTGATCTCCGACTGTGGTGTGATGTTTTTCAACACCGTCGTAGTTAACAAAAATAGTTGCAGCCCCGATATTTGTTCCTTCGCCGATTGTTGCATCACCAACGTATGAAAGATGGGGAACTTTTGAGCCATCTCCAACTTTGGCGTTTTTCATTTCGACAAATGCGCCTGCTTTTGCACCTGTTCCAAGAACGGTGTCTTTGCGAAGGTATGAGTAAGGGCCAACTTGAGCATCTTTACCAATAGTTGCATTAATACAATTTGATTCCACAATCTTTGCACCAGCTAAAACAGTGCAAGATTCTAAAGTTGTGCGCGGGCCAATAATCGCGCCAGTAGCTATCTTGGAACTGCCCAGAATTGCAGTGCCAGGATAGATAGTTACATCGCTAGCAATTTCTGCTGTTGCATCGATCCATGTCGTTGTTGGGTCAAGGATCGTGACGCCAGCGCGCATAAATTCTTCATTAATGCGATCGCGTAATAGCGCCGCGCTCTCTGCCAACTGCACACGGTCATTAACGCCCAGAATTTCGATGAAATCTTCAATCAGCGCTGCGGCAATAGTTCCACCTTCATTGCGCAAAATTTCGATGACATCAGTTAAATAAAGTTCACCTTGCGAATTATCAGTGCTGAGCTTCCCGATAGCACCTGTTAGAGCTTTGGCATCGAAGGCGTAAACTCCAGAATTTACTTCGTAGATCGCTTTCACAAAATCGTCGGCATCGCGTTCTTCAACTATGCGAAGTAGTGAGCCGTCATCACCACGAACTATGCGCCCATAACCAGTTGGGTCTGGGTGTTCGGCAGTTAGTACGGATGCGGTGAAACCACCTGCGTGATGCAGTTTCAATAGTTCTTCTAATGATTGCCCGGTTAGCATCGGTGTATCGCCAGCCAGAATTAAGATTGTTCCCGAAATATTTGTACCTGCGAGCGCTAATTGCGTTGCATGGCCAGTACCGCCGCGACGTTCCTGAAAGACTGTTGTGACGCCTGGCGCAACTTGGGCTAAGTGCGCCTCAACTGCTTCGCGTCCAGCACCGACGACTACACGCACATGTTTTGGCTTTAGTGAATCAACTGCCTTTAAAACTTGGCCAACCAAAGTGCGACCAGCAACTTCGTGCAGAACTTTTGGTGTGGAAGATTTCATACGAGTGCCTTCACCGGCGGCGAGAACAACAACCGTCTCGAGGTTTGCACTCATATGGGTAAGTCTAACTGGTCGCTCTTGATCCATTTGATGGCTCCGCCTTCTCCTTCGGCGGGCAATATAAATTGCTCCGCCACCAGGTATCGATCCTGGACCCTGGGCTTCAAAGGCCCATGTGCTAGCCACTACACAATGGCGGAACGCATATTCTCCCTCATAACAATGAGTGCTGGCGACCATTAGCGCCGCTAACCTGTCCTCTATGAGCGCGCACCGTGATGAAGTCGACCGCCTCATCGCGGCTTGGAAGCGCGAACGCCCGGATCTAGATCTCAGTCCATTCGCTGTCCTAAGTCGTATTTCTAGAATTTCTCGCAATTTAGATATCGCACGCCGTGATGCATTCGCTGATTTAGAAAATTGGGGCTTCGATGTTCTCGCGGCACTTCGTCGCGCCGGCGATCCATATCAACTCTCCCCTGGCGCACTAATGCAAGAAACGCTCGTCACCAGCGGCACGATGACAAATCGTTTAGATCGTTTAGAAGAATTAAAGCTAATTACGCGCCAACCAGATCCAGCCGATGGACGTGGATCACTCGTAACTTTAACGGCATCCGGAATGCGCGCAGTTGATAGGGCGCTGGAAGGATTGCTCGAACATGAGCGCGAATTGTTAACAGGTTTAACTCGTGAAGAACGAAACGCTTTGGCGGAGTTATTAAGTACTCTCGCCGCTCACTTAGAGGAAAATTAAATAACTTTGGCACCGGGCACCGGGCCAAATGCGCGTGCCACGTTACCCACTACTCCACTTGAGGTAAGTGCAACTGCCAGATCTAGCCCTTGCTCTTCATTTTCAACTAAGAAGGCAACTGTCGGACCTGAACCCGAAACAATTGCGCCAAGTGCGCCATATTCTTCGCCAACATCTAGTACCAAAGTAAGTGCTGGGCGCAGCGAACAAGCAGCCGATTGCAGATCATTTTGAAGTGCTAAACCAACTGCCTTTGGATCTGCAGCCAATAAAGATTGCATTAGCGCATCACTTGTTTGCGGTGCTGCAATATCTAAGCCAGCGCGCAGGCGATCACATTCTTGATAAACGGCAGGTGTAGAAAGCCCAACAGATGAAAGCGCCAATACCCAGTGATAAGTACCTCGCGAAAGGGCTGCGGTTAATTGATCACCGCGTCCTTGGCCAATTGCTGTGCCGCCGGTGATCATAAATGGAACATCACTTCCCAACCTTGCGCCAAATTCTAGAGATCTCTTCGCGCGAAATATCTAAGTCATAAAGCTCATTTAATCCGACGATTACCGCTGCGGCATTTGCGCTGCCGCCGGCCATACCGCCTGCAACCGGAATAGATTTCTTAACTTCAATATGAGCATCAATTACAAAGTCATATTCATCAGCAATTAATTGCGCTGCTTTTACCGCCAGGTTAGTGGCATCTGCTGGAACGCCATGTTTATGATCGCCTGAAATTGCAATTGTTATTCCGCTACCTGGTTCTGATTTGGTAATCGTGACATCGTCATAGATAGAAATAGCTTGAAAAACGGTAACCAAATTATGAAATCCATCGGCTTCGCGCGGGCCAACTGCTAATTGCAGATTTACCTTGGCGGGAACTCGTACGGTTACAGATGTACTCGATGATCTAGACACGCTAAGACTCTAAACCTTGTTGCGCTATTTTGCAGAAGCCGTGGATATCCAGCGATTCACCGCGCAAAGTTGGATCGATTCCTGCGGCGCTTAGGTGTGCTTCTGCTGCTGCCGATCCGCCATAACGTGATGAAAGTGCGGAGCGCAACATTTTGCGACGTTGGGCGAATGCTAAATCGATAATGGTGAAAACTTCCTTACGCAATCGTTCATCGCCTGGTGTTGCACGGCGTTTAAATCCAACTAATTTGGAATCAACATTTGGCGCGGGCCAAAAAATTGATCGTGAAACAGATCCTGCACCACTAACTTCCGCCCACCAGGCAGCTTTCACAGATGGAATTCCATATTCTTTGGTGTTGGGTTTGGCTGCAAGACGATCAGCGACTTCAGCTTGCACCATTACGACGCCGCTGCGCAGAGTTGGTAATACCTCAAGTAAATGCAGAAATACTGGAACTGAAATGTTGTAGGGAAGATTTGCCACCAACACTGTTGGCTCAACTGGCAAAGTTTTTAGTTGCAAGTGCATCTTGATTTATAACAGTCAACAATTGCGCGCGATCACTGTGTGCTTGGGCAGTTATGGGCAGTTGGTTTGCAAGACGTGCATCAATCTCAACGGCAACAACACTGGCTGCCTCTTCCATTAAGGCCAAGGTGAGTGAGCCAAGACCTGGACCTATTTCTAGCGCGATATCGGTTTCAGTTACACCTGCTGTACGGACAATTTTGCGACAAACATTGGCATCGATTACAAAGTTCTGCCCAAGTGATTTAGAAGGTTTTAAATCTAATTTTTCTGCCAGCGCCCGTATTTCTGCCGCACCAAGCAAAGTCATAGCGTTGAACCTGCAGCGAATGAACCAAAGATGCGTTCTGCGTTATCCGATAGCGCCTGCGCCAGCGTTGCAACGCTTTCATTGCGTTCTTCGGCCATCGCCCGCACAATATTAGCGATCTGAGCTGGCGTATTTAGCGCACCACGATTAGGCATCGGTGCCAAGAAAGGTGAATCAGTTTCAACTAATAGCTGATCGAACGGAACTAGTTTTACCGCATCACGAAGTGCTGGGGCGTTCTTGAAAGTCAAAGTTCCGGCGAAGGAGAGAATATATCCACGATCAATGCAGAGTTTGGCCATCTCAACATCGCCTGAGAAGCAATGAAAGACCGTCTTTTCTGGTGCGCCGACTTCGAGCAAGATTGATAAAACATCATCGTGTGAATCACGATCGTGAATTACTAAAGCTTTCTTAGTCTTCTTCGCTAATTCGATATGCCATTTGAAGGAATCTTGTTGGCGTTTACGTAATTCAGGTGGGGTTCGAAAATAATCAAGTCCGGTTTCACCAATTGCACGTACACGTGGGTGGGCGGCTAGCGTTTCAATAATCTTAAAATCAGCTTCCATATCAAGAACAACTGGCGCTTCATTAGGATGCAGTGCAACTGCTGCTAAGACACGATCATCAAAATGTTCTGCTGCGGCTACGCACCATTTTGATTGTTCGGCGGAATATCCAACTTGTACGACTCGGTCAACGCCAGCTGCTTTGGCATCATCTAAAATTTGTTTTACGGCATCTGAATCAGGTGCGGCATCAGTAACAATTTCTAAATGCACATGCGAATCAACTGTCGCCACCGGAAGTGGTTTTGGCGCGGGCGCCATTTGGCGATCAATATCGCGATTGTGGCGATCTGCCATTAAAAATTACTCTTTAATCTCGAGCCGTGGGAAGAGAACCGGCGTCTTTGTAACGATAGTTCCTTGCGGCAGTTGGCCCCACTTAGCAACGTTAGAAATTGTTTGCGCGCTCAATGAACCAATTGAAGCGTTTGCACCCAAACTTTCCCAAAGAATTTCGGTGGTTGCAGGCATAACTGGATGCAATAAAACGGCGAGTGCGCGAAGTGATTCGGCGGTGTTATATAAAACTTCTTCCAGCTCTGCTTTATTGGCCGGATCTTTCGCCAAAATCCATGGCTCTTTCTCGGTTACATAACCATTTACTTTCTTGCAGAAATCCATAACCGCATTGATGCCACCTTGGAAATCTAGCGCAACCATTGCGGTATCAGCCTTTGCAACGGTTGCGTTAAGGGCTTGCGCAAGTTCAGCGCCCGTAGCAACCGCTGGAACTTTACCTTCGCAATATTTTTCAATCATCGCAGCTAAACGTGAGGCCAGGTTTCCAAAATCATTGGCTAATTCAGAGGTGTAACGTGCTGACATATCTTCCCAAGAGAAAGAACCATCGCTACCAAATGGAATTGCCCGTAAGAAGTAATAACGGAAAGCATCCACGCCAAAATGATCAGTGATATCTGATGGCGCAATTCCGGTGAGCTTGCTCTTACTCATCTTTTCGCCACCGACTAATAACCAGCCGTGTGCAAATACTTTCTTAGGTACAGCAAGACCTGCAGCCATTAACATCGCTGGCCAAATCACTGCGTGAAAGCGCAGAATATCTTTTCCGACAAGGTGAACATCTGCCGGCCAAGTTTGTGCAAATTTCTTTCCGCCTTCTGAATCTGGCGCATCTGTTAAACCAACTGCAGTTGCATAGTTAAGCAGCGCATCAAACCAAACATAGACAACTTGATCGGTATCCCATGGAACTGGAATTCCCCAATCAAATGTGGAACGTGAAATCGAAAGATCGGTGACTCCACCTTCGAGGAAGGAAATGACTTCATTGCGGGCGCTCTCTGGCTGACAAGCTTCAGGATTATCGCGGTAGTGCTGAAGCAGAGGTTCGACAAAGGCAGATAACTTAAAGAACCAGTTATTCTCATTTACGAGTTCGATGGGCTTACTGTGAATTGGACAGAGTTTTTCGCCACCGACATCAAGTAAATCCCCTGGCAATTTAAATTCTTCACATCCAACGCAATATGGTCCTTCATACTTTCCAGCGTAAATATGGCCTGAGTCCTTAAGTGATTGCAAGAACTTTTGCACGCGTTCGGTATGTCGAGATTCGGTGGTACGAATGAAATCATCGTTTGCGATATTTAACTGCTGCCAATTTGGTTTCCACGCCTCTTGAACTAAGCGATCTACCCAGGCTTGCGGAGCAACGTTATTTTGCTCGGCGGTGCGCATCACTTTTTGACCGTGTTCATCCGTACCTGTTAAGAACCAAACTGATTCTCCGCGCTGGCGATGCCAACGAGTTAATACATCGCCAGCAACTGTTGTATATGCATGGCCAATATGTGGCGCATCATTTACATAGTAAATAGGCGTTGTTAGGTAAAAGGACTTCATTTGCTCATCTTATTGGCATCAACAACGGCTGCATAAACGATCCGCTTCGGCAGGTCGAATTCATCTGCCACCGTTGAAATAGCGCTTTTGCGATCCATACCAGCGGCTTCAAATTCGCGGACTCGGGCAACCATTTGATCTGCAGATTTTTCTGCAGTTCCGGCTTCTGCACCAGCGATAACAAGTGTGATTTCTCCAAGTACTTCTTTGCTTTGCGCCCAAGTTAATAGCTCAGCTAAGGAGCCACGGATAGTTTCTTCATAAGTCTTAGTCATCTCGCGACAAATTGCGCCTCGTCGATTAGTGCCAAAAATCGCAGCAGCATCTTGTAAAGATTCGACTAAGCGATGCGGTGCTTCAAAAAAGACCATCGTGCGCTCTTCAAATCGCAGCGCTTCGAACGCTGCTTGCCTTGCACCAAGTGCGCGCGGAGTAAATCCTTCAAATGAAAATCGATCAGTTGCTAGTCCCGAGAGTGCAACAGCCATAACCGGCGCACTTGGCCCCGGAATTACTTTTACCTCTAGATTCTGCGCCATCGCATCGCGCGCTAATCTAAAACCTGGATCGCTAATGGTGGGCATGCCAGCATCGGATACAACCAATACGTTTTTGCCCTCATGCAAATATTGCAAAATCTCTTGGCTGCGTTCAGTTTCGTTACCTTCGAAGAAAGAAATAACTCGCCCCGTAAATGTGACGCCGATATCAGAACATAATCTATGAAAGCGACGTGAATCTTCGGCTGCGATAATTTCTGCAGCAGCAATCGCATCTTTTAGGCGCGGACTTGCATCCCCAGGATTTCCCAGAGGTGTTGCCGCCAGCGTTAGTGCCATGGGTACATCCTCTCAGTACGCTAAGCCCGTGAAAACCCGCATATACGTTATTGCGATTGCGCTAATCGGTCTGGCTTTGCGGTTATTTAACTTGGGTACACCTAAAGGTTTTGTATTCGATGAAGTTTATTACGTAGATGGCGCCCGTGATTATTTAGCTCATGGCGTCGAAGTCTCGGGCGATACCCCTGAATTTGTAGTTCACCCGCCAGTTGGCAAGTGGTTAATTGCACTAGGTATCAAAGTATTCGGAGATAGTGAATTTGGCTGGCGCTTTAGTGGCGCAATTCTTGGCACGGTAATGATTATTTTAATTGCCCTGATCGCACAAAGATTATTTCGTAATTCTTTTCTGACAATTGCTGCCAGTTTCTTAATGGCAGTAGATGGTCTGGCGCTGGTCCATTCGCGCACTGCTCTGCTCGATATTTTCTTATCCTTCTTTATTTTGCTCGCAACTTATTTATTTCTTATGCGTTGGCATTGGTGGGCAGGTATCGCACTCGGCTTGGCAATCTCCACCAAATGGAGTGCACTTTATTATTTAGCACTACTTGCTGTCGTGGCTCTGTATCGCACATTTACTCACAACACCGGTAAGGAATTAATTCGACCAACTATAAAAACTGTTTTGCAATATGCGCTAATTCCATCTTCAATTTACCTAACATCTTGGACTGGTTGGTTTGTTAGCAATCGCGGTTGGGCACGTGATTATTCGGCAAATGTAATTAGCTCATTTATTTACTATCACTCACAGATGTTGGGTTTTCATACTGGCCTTGCTGAAAAGCATGCTTATCAAGCCAACCCATGGAGTTGGCTAATTATGGGCAGACCAACTTCTTTCTTTTACGAAACACCTAAAGACTGTGGGGCAGATAAATGTTCACAGGAAGTATTGGCGCTGGGCACCCCAATACTTTGGTGGGTAGGCACAGTTGCAATTGCAGTTGTAATTGGTTTCTGGATTAAATCATTTGCGACATAAACGGTATGAACCACCTCTGAATGTGATTGTTACAGGAATTGCCGCTGGATACCTACCGTGGTTCTTCTTCCAAAAACGTACAACCTTTAGCTTTTACGCCATCGTCTTTGAACCATTCTTAATTTTGGCGATTATTTACTGCATTTACGTGGCTTTGCTCCACTTTGAAAAGAAGCGAAATACCTACGTAATTGTAGGTTTGATTGGTTTTGCGATATTTGTAAACTTCATTTTCTTCTTGCCACTCTTTACTGGCGACGTGATTACATACGATTCATGGCAAGCCCGAATGTGGCTGCCAAGTTGGATTTAACGGCTATTCGTTAGCTGCGCGCGTTTGCTTCAAGCGGGCAACTGCTTCATCGGCTAGTTGCTGATCAAAGATTTCATCGCGCGAAGGAGCAGCCGCTGCCAGGGCTTCACGTTCGATACGTTCTTGTTCTTCGCTCCATTGGCCAGGTGTAGTCAGATCTAGGACACGCTTTGGTGTGATCGCCTTTGGTGCATTTACATAAGTAGGCACCGGAACTGAATTTGGTTGCCATTCACCGCGAGCGGCTGCAGTTCCCTTTGGCAAAATTGTTACGCGCGTTAGTTCGCGCTCGGAAAGTGGAATCCAATGTTCAGTGCTCTCTTTCGGCGCCAGTACTTCAGATAAATTTGTGGAAGATACGCCAGCAGTACTTCGTTGCAGTTGCGTAATGCGACGACGTTGTCTGCGTTCTGAGTTGGATTGGTGGCGTACATACGCCAGATAAAGAACAAACCCAAGAACAGGAATTCCAATAAATGAAATCGCGAGAGTTTGCATCATTGCACCCACAATCGTCATAGTAAATGAGATAGTAATTAGAGAAAAGATTATTCTGCGACGCATCAACAGTTGCGCAATTTTTGCTTCGTGATCTAGATCAGTATGAATAACTCCAGTACCAGAACTTCCACCAGGTGAACTACTAGCAACGATACGAAGTGCGCTCTTATATCTTTCGACGCTCTTTCCAGAAAATTCATTTCTATCGTGCACCCAACGTGGGAGGAAGTACGCCGCCCACATGCCGATGATCGCTAGATAGATAATTCCTGAAGCCATGATGATCCAAGGTTAGAGGAGCACCCCGCACAGAGTGTGGATTTAAGGGGCTAAATAACCCGAGAATTTTCTTTCACATAACAGTGGTGGTCGCGCCAATTTCCGTCGATATGTAAATAACGCGGGCGCAACCCTTCGAATAAATAGCCAGCTTTCTGAGCCACCCTTATTGAAGGTTCATTTTCGGGGCGGATATTTATTTCAAGCCTGTGCAAATTAAGGGATTCAAATCCGAAATTAGTTATCGCAATGACTGCTTGCGTCGTATATCCACGATTGGCATATGCCTTATCTATCCAATAGCCAATGTGGGCACCGCGCATCGCGCCATAGATAACTCCGCCCATCGTGATCTGGCCAATTAAATTCGAACCTTGCGGATTTTCATGCCAAATCGCCATTGAATACGAGCGGCCTTGTCGACCTTCGCGACGATGCCAGCGCACCATGTCATAGAAAGAGGGGAGTTTTTGTGAACTATCTTCACCTGGAACTTGTGGCAGCGTTGCTTCCCAAGAGTTAAGCCAATCTTTATTTTCGATGCGAACGTGTAGAAATCGTTTGCGATCTCGCATACGAAGTGGCCTGAGAATTAAATCTTCACTTCTTAGAGTTACCGGCCAGTGCTGTGACATATTTTGCCGACCTTTACCAATCTTTAGATGTATCGGCGCTCAAGCACCACAACGGTGACATTGCTTCCGGCTGCGATATTTACATCGCCTTCGGGGATTGCGATAAATGCATTGGCATCGGAAAGCGTTGCCTGTTCATCTTGTGCGCTAGAACCCTGAGAAAGTAATGGTAAAACTGATTTGCCATCTTCAGAAAGTACTGCGCGAAGATAGGAACGATTGCCGCCAGATGATGTAATCGCTTTCTCTAGCTTCGCCTTAATTGAAGGCCGGTGAATTGTGGCTGCCCCCAACATGGTGCGAATCATGGGTCGAATAAATAATTCAAAAGATATGTATGCCGCGACGGGATCCCCCGGCAGAGTTACGACTGGGGTTTTATCTGGGCCAATCACGCCGTAGTTATGGCGACCACTAGATTCGATGGCAATGTCTACGGTCGTGATCTCACCCATCGCTGAAAGAGTGCGAGTAATAAGGTCAAATGAATCATCTTTACGTTCACCACTGATAATTATTAAATCAGCGCGCACCAATTGATCTTCGATTACCGCCTGTAATTGCGCTTCATCATCTGGGATCGTATGAACGCGGTAGGCAACTGCCCCAACTTCACGTACGGCAGTGGTTAATAACCAAGAATTAGTTTCGTACTCTTCACCTTCTTTTAGCTCATTGCCAGGTTCAACTAGATCTGGGCCAGCAGATAGAACAACAACACGCGGGTGCGGACGAGTTGGCAGATGATCGCGGCCAATTGATGCTGCTAAACCAATCTGGGTTGAGCGAATACGTGATCCAGCCTTAAGCACGAGTCTTTCTCCTGCGTAAATATCCTCGGCAAGAGTGGCACCGTGCGCATCAAGGAGTGCCATATCAAAGGGTTCTAGTGGTCGACAGATAGCGATAAGAGAGGAGAGAAACTCATCTACGCGCGTGCGGTCTGTCATAATCGGCAACAATACTTCTTTAGCATCCAAATATTGGGGATTTACGTGAGCACAGCGAGTGAGAAATCTGAACTCCGCAAACGGTATCGCTTTGAACGTCGCGAAAGATATCTAGATCACTCTTTTTCATACCTGGCGACTTCAACTGAGTTTGCCAATGTTTCAAATATTGCCAGTTACATTTCTTATGCGGATGAACCCAGCACCAAGGAATTAAATGCGGCTTTACTAAAGAGCGGAAAAGCCTTGTACTTGCCTCGAATCAGCGGCGATAAATTGGAATGGGTTAAGTGGAGCGGTGTCGATAGTGATTTAGCACCCAGTAAATTATCTAAGAAAATATTTGAACCAGTTGGCCCGGCAATTCCTGATAAATCTATAATCGAATTGGTTGTTGTCCCGGCGCTACGAATTGATCGATCTGGTTATCGACTGGGACAAGGCGGCGGATTCTACGATCGTGCGTTAGTCGAAATGAAAGTATGGAGTATCGGCTTAATACATCCCGATGAAATATCCAGTGAAGATCTGCCGCGTGAAGAATTTGATATTCCGCTAAATGCTGCAGCGACCCCTGATTTGTTGTTGCGCTTTAATAACTAAATTAATTATTAGGTAAATTGCGGGCCATGACGATCCGCTGTATTTGATTTGTGCCTTCATAAATTTGCGTTAACTTGGCATCGCGCATCATGCGCTCAACTGGATAGTCAGATACATATCCATACCCACCAAGTACCTGGACCGCATCCTGGGTTACTTTCATCGCTACATCACTGGCAAATGTCTTGCTTGCTGCAGAGAAGAATTTAAGGTCCTTATCGCCACGTTCACTGCGGGCGGCGGCGGCATAAGTTAACTGGCGCGCGGCTTCAATATTCATAGCCATATCTGCCAACATAAATTGAATTCCTTGGAAATCAAAGATTTCTTTCCCAAACTGCTTGCGCTCGATGTGAATACTTACTTGCAACATCTAGCGCGCCTTGTGCGATACCTAAAGCTTGCGCCGCAATTGTGATTCGGGTGTGATCCAAGGTATCCATTGCTATGGCTAAACCTCTACCAACTTCACCAATGCGACGGTCATCACTAATGGTTACATTGTCAAAATAAACTTCACGCGTAGGAGATCCACGAAAACCCATCTTCTTCTCAGGTGCGCCAAATGAAACCCCGGGATCAGATTTCTCAATAATGAATGCCGCTATTCCTTTTGATCCTTTAGATGGATCTGTTTGCGCAATAACTGTATAGAACTCGGATACTCCGGCGTTAGAGATCCACTTCTTGCTTCCATTGATAACCCAGTTATCGCCTTTGCGTTCCGCTTTTGTCTTAAGCGCTGCGGCATCTGAGCCAGCTTCAGATTCGGAGAGGCAGTAAGAAAAACCTTTTCCTTTAGCTAGTTGCGGTAACCAGCGTTCCTTCTGTTCTTTATTCCCGCCAAGCATCAGTGGAAGCGAACCAAGTTTATTAACTGCAGGAATTAAAGAAGATGAAGCACAAACTCGTGCGACCTCTTCGATGATGATTACTACAGCCAGCGCATCAGCGCCTTCGCCACCAAATTCTGTTGGAACATGAGCCGCACTTAAACCGGCCTTTAATAAAGCATCAGCAGCTTCTTGAGGAAAGCGATGATCTTCATCAACAGCGGCGGCGTGCGGTGCAATTTCTTTTGCAGCTAACGCTTTAACGCTTTCGCGGAGCTCGTTGTACTCCGATGGGAGTGCATAAAGATCGTTGGTACTCATTTATCTTTCTCCAAATCCCGCGTCGCAAGTGAATTTAAATACGTATTGTATTGAGCAAGTTCATCTGGTTCACCCATCGCAGCCATACGCGCTTCGTTGCGATCGATGCGTTTGGTTTCACGTTTGTCATCACGCATCCACTGTATGAAGGTTGCCACAAGTGCCAACAAAATTGGTAGCTCACCCATCGCCCAAGCAATCGATCCGCCTGCGCGCTGATCGGCAAGAAGGTCAAGATTCCAGGGAGTCTGCAGTGAAGCGAAATATCCTTGATCGATCACAGTCGAAGTCGAAATCAACGCGACTGCGAAGAAGGCATGAATGCTCATCGCTGCAAAGAGAATAACAATTCGCACGATATGTGGAACTTTTCGCGGGTTGGGATCGATTCCGATAATGACGTGGAAGAAGAGAGTTCCCGCTAGCAGGAAGTGCACAGTCATCGCTAAATGTCCGAGATGTGATGGCATCATATTTCCAAATAGCGGAGTCATGTATAAAGCAAAGAGTGAACCATCAAATAGCGCCAAGATAACAACAGGGTTAGTTAATACTGCGGCCGGTCTGGAATGTAAGAGTGCGATTAAAGTCCCGCGAACGCCACGTTCATCATCCGTGCGCCCCTGTGGCAATGTGCGAAGGGCTAAAGTAATTGGCGCTCCTAAAACAATTCCAATTGGAGCAATCATTCCTAAAACCATATGCGCAATCATGTGATACTCGAATGAGAACTTTGCATAGACGCCAAGTCCACCACTGGTTGCATAATCAACTGCGCTAATTCCGAGTGCAAATGCCACGGTACGCCCCACCGGCCACTTGTCACCTCGACGAGTCAGAAGAACTACACCTCTTATATATAGGGCAACCACTGCGATCAATACAGCGATCATCAGCGCATCTGGATCATATAAAGAAATAAGACGCCAAAGATTTGGTGCTTCAGGAGTGCTCACTCCGGCAATCACTAATCCGTTATCGATTACCCCAGTGTCTGCTCGAGCCGGCGGTTCCATCGAAGATAGGCGCGAGCCCGCAAGAACTGCAAGCAACATAATTACTACTTCGGCAAATAGCAAGCGACTAAGCGCGGATAAATTTATCTGCCATTTTCCTGACAAATGTTTACGGTTTAAATATCCAAAATAAATTAATATCCCAGCTAGAACAATTTTTAGGATTACCAGCCGCGCGTAATTGGAACTCCATGCACCTTGAAAATTAAGTCGAGCCCAAGCATTTGCTGATCCACTGGCTACAACAGCAATTACAGACCAAAGTGCAAGTGCGCTAAAGCGCGGCAGAGCAATGGCGCGATCATCAGCTGAAAGAACGGTGATAGCTATTAATCCACCGACCCAGAATGAAAGTGCCACCACATGCACAACTAAAGAGCCGATTGCCAGTGAGTGCGAACCACTTGATACTGAATGGCTTTCAAATACAGGAGCAATCATCGCAACTATTGACGTGAGCAGCAGTGCATTCGCCGTGGCGACAGTTTTAGCCCTCACCACAATCACGCTAATTAACAAGGCTAAACACAATTGAATAAACATGTACTTGCCCAACGCGATTTGAGAAACAAACGAGCGCAGCGAAGTGGGATCAAGTGCGCCCGCCAAATCGGTTCCCAAAATATTTGCCAATGTCGTCAAAATATTGAGCCCTTGACCTACCGCCCAAAGCGCTGCAGTAATTGCCGCATAGTTTCGCAATACCAGCGCTGCTCCAGATAACTTACCTGCCTTATCCAAAAGCAAAAATCCCATTGCCAATAGAAGGCCAAGCGTAGTAATTCCCGCGGTGAGGGAAATGAATTTACCAACAGTGGTCAATGAAGTAATCAGTGGACCTGCAGAATTTATATCTGCCGCCAGAAAAGTCATCGCTCGTTAAATATCTTTCGAGCATAAAGTGCCAGCGCAATTAGAACAATGAGCGATGTAACCAGGAGTCCAATGACAAATAAGTTTGTTGCAAAGTCACTGCCTTCAACTTTGGTTGGAGTGCTCGGAACGACTTCTTCAGGAACAGAAATAGTCGGAGTAGAAAAGTTGAAAACAAATGAGCCTTCTAGCGGCACATCCATTTCGGAAATAATGTTGTATGAAACTTTGTAAACACCTGAGTCCTTTATTGGTTTCATTCCAATAATAATGTCGTTGCCGGCAACAGTTAGAGTTCCGTCATCAACGCGACGTCCGGCGGGATCAGTGACTGTTACTTCATTTCCCATATCCATCGGCGTAATTTCAACTGAGATCGTTACGGCACTTGGCGCCACTTTTAGCGTCGCACCGGCAATTGGTGAAGTCGCAACCAAAGAATTGGCCAAAGCAGGCGATGCGATAAAGAAGGTGAGGCCAATAACTCCAATAAGTGCAGCGATCCGCTTCAAAGTTAAACCCAACCTTTCCTCAATTCGCCTCTATGGTCTCACTTCCTTAGACTTAACCACTAGCCCCCAGGGATGTGATTTAGGAAAGGAGTGAGCGCAATGCCAACATATCAATATCAATGTTCTGCTTGTGAGCACGCCTTCGAGGCTTTTCAGAGCTTCTCTGATGAGCCGCTAACTTCTTGCCCTGAATGCAAGGGTGAAGTTCGCAAAGTTTATTCGGCTGTTGGGGTTGTATTTAAAGGATCTGGTTTTTACAAAACTGATTCCGTTGCAAAGCCTGCAAAGCCGGCCACTCCCGCTAAAAGTGAATAATTAACTTTAGCCTTCGTGGTGCGGCGGCTTATCGCCTTTAATTTCTGCTTCGCGACGATTTTCTTCGTTCTGATCCTCGCGTGGGTCGCGTTCATCTTCGGTTGTTACAGGGAACACATGTGACATGACGCTTTTCACCCCCTCAATCCGTATTTTAAAATTGCCTAACTAGAGGTAATCCTACATAGTTATTGTCATGTTCGAGCGGTTGGGTCACTTCATAGTTAGACGCAGTAAAGCAGTCTTGATTGTCTATACGCTCACCATTCTTGTCGCAGGCGGAGTTGGCTCACTCGCATTCGGAAAACTTGATTCCGGTGGATATTCAGATCTATCTAGCGATTCTGCAAAGGCTGCCACTTATTTAACAGAGAAGTTTGGTGTAGTTGAACCGATCGCAGTTCTAGTTGTCGACACTGGTAATAAACCAGTCGACGATCCAGAGATTTCGCAGGCTGCAATCGCGCTTGAAAAGAAACTTGCACAAATACCCGGAGTTTCAAAAACTCTTTCTTTCTGGTCAACCGGTGGCGCACCAGGTATGAAATCAACTGATGGTAAGGCGGCGTTTCTCTTTGCCTATGCCAATTTAAAGGCAAATGATTCTGGCTCGTTCGGATCGATCGGAGCACAGATTCAAGAAGAGTTTGATGGCAAAAATGGTACGTTGACTGTTTATGCATCTGGTGCAGGTGTGATTATGCATGCGATTAACTCTAAAATTGAAAAAGATTTATTGCTTGCTGAATCTATCGCAATCCCGCTTACCTTCTTATTGCTGGCTTTTGTCTTTGGAGCACTCGTTGCTTCCGCTATGCCGCTGGTTGTCGGCGTAAGTGCAATTTTGGGCGCCTTCTTAATTATTTACATCTTTACGCTCTTTACCAATGTCAGCGTCTTCGCCCTTAACTTGATTACCGGTCTTGGGTTAGGCCTTGGAATTGATTATGCACTTTTGATGGTGAATCGTTTTCGTGAGGAATTGCATGCCGGAAAGAGCGTTGAAGATTCTGTAGTTGCAACTATAAATTCTGCTGGCAAGACTGTCTTCTATTCTGGGCTTACGGTTCTCGTAACTTTAAGCGCGCTTATTTTCTTCCCTCTCGATTTCTTAAAATCTTTTGGGTATGCCGGAGTCAGCGTAATTTCACTTGCGGTCTTAGGCGCGCTAATTCCACTTCCTGCCATCATGGCGCTACTAGGACATAAAATTGATAAAGGTGTAGTTCGCAAAGCAGGAATTACTCCTAAAGAAGATGGTCGTTGGGCACATACCGCGCGAAATGTAATGCACCGTCCCGTTCCGGTTGTAATTGGTTCATTGCTTGTTCTGGGTATTTTATCTGCGCCAATTGCAAATATTGCATTCGCACAAGTTGATTCCAGAGTTCTGCCAGCGAGTAATCCAGCCGCTATCGGTGCTGCAAAAATAGTTGAAAGATTTGATGGCTTTGAAGGAAGCCCAATAGAGGTTGTGATTCCAAATGGAGTTGGCCGGGAAGAGCAAGTGAATACATACCTTGCAGCGGTTTCTAAAGTCGAAGGTATAGCGCGAATTGCTCCTACAGAAACTTACGGAAGTGATTTGCGGGTTCAAGTAATTACCTCAAAGGCATCTCGCACACTTGCCGCTGAAAAAATTATTAAGGATATTCGAGAAATACCAAGTCCCGCAGGAACTTTAATAGGCGGGGCGGCAGCCGACTTTACTGATTCGCAAAGTGGAATAGCGCGCACACTTCCCTTGGCGCTGGGCTGGATCGCGTTCTGGGTAATGATCCTGATCTTTATATTTACCGGTTCAATAATTCTGCCAATTAAGGCGGTTTTGTTAAATGGACTTTCACTTGTAGCAACCCTTGGCGCAGTTACTTGGGTATTCATCGACGGACATTTGAAGTGGTTGGTTGGTGATTTCACGGTAACCGGCGCCTTGGATACGGGAGTTGTAATTCTGATTGCCGTTGTTGTCTTCGGACTTTCCATGGACTACGAACTCTTCTTGCTATCGCGCATTCGCGAAGAACATATGGCTGGTAAGAGCAATATCGAATCTGTTGCTGTCGGACTGCAACGTTCGGCTCGCATAATTACTGCAGCTGCCCTGTTATTAGCGGTTGTCTTCGCTGCATTCATGATTAGTGGTGTTACATCCATCAAAATGATGGGCTTCGGAGTTTCCTTCGCGGTGCTTCTTGATGCAACACTGATACGTGCTTTGTTAGTTCCCGCGCTGATGCGTTTATTTGGTGAAAAAAACTGGTGGGCTCCAAAACCGCTCAGACGCTTCACAATTACGCATTAATTTTATTTTTCCTCTTGGTGTCCCCGGCGGGAGTTGAACCTGCGACCTACCGCTTAGGAGGCGGTTGCTCTATCCACTGAGCTACGGGGACCTGCGTAAAGTTATTTCGCTTGGCAAAGGTTATCTCTATGACTAACCTTGGGCTAATGCGCTCAACTTTGAACGTGTAAGTTTAAGAACGAAAGGCCACCCATGAAAGCGCTCGTTATCGGCGCAGGCGGAGTTGGCAGGGCAATTGCAAATATCGCATCGCGTCGATCATTTATTACTTCAATGGTGATCGCAGATCGCCACCTGTCACGAGCTGAAGAAGCCGTATCTCGAGTAAAAGATCCACGTTTTTCCGCGGCTGCGGTGAATGCGGCAGAACTTGAGGATATTCGAGCGCTGATCCGCAAAGCCAACCCAGACATAGTTATTAACGCTGTTGATCCACGTTTTGTGATGCCAATATTTTTGGCGTGTGAAATTGAAAATACAAATTACATGGATATGGCGATGTCTCTGTCTCGCCCGCATCCACATTATCCAAATTCTGAAACCGGAGTAAAACTTGGTGACGAACAATTTGCGCGCGACTGGAACTGGTGTGAACGTGGAATTTACGCACTCGTCGGCATGGGTATCGAACCAGGTATGAGCGATGTCTTTGCGCGCTATGCCGCAGACCATCTCTTTTCTAGTATCGATGAAATAACCATTTTAGACGGATCTAATTTAGTTGTTGAAGGGGCTGACTTTGCGCCATCGTTTTCAATCTGGACAACTATTGAAGAATGCCTAAACCCACCTTTAGTTTGGGAAGACGGCCGTGGTTGGTTCACAACTGAACCGTTTAGCGAGCTGCAAGTCTTTGATTTTCCAGAAGGAATTGGGCCAGTTGAATGTGTAAATGTAGAACACGAAGAAGTTGTTCTGATTCCTCAGAAAGTTGATGCCAAGAAAGTTAACTTTAAATATGGCCTCGGTGCACAATTCATAACCACTTTAAAAACGATACATATGTTGGGTATGGATCGTAAAGAAACCGTTGAAGTGCAGGGTCATCCAGTATCGCCTCGCGATTTGCTTGCCGCATCACTTCCAGATCCGGCGACACTTGGTTCGCGGATGAAAGGCAAAACTTGTGCTGGCGCTTTGGTTAAGGGACTTGATAAGAATTCAAAACCATATTCCTGCTACATATACAACGTGGTCGATAACGAATGGTCGATGGCGAATTACGGAGACCAGGCCGTTGTTTGGCAGACTGCGATAAATCCTGTAATTGCTATGGAACTAATTCATAACGGCACATGGAAACCTGAAGGTGTTAATGGACCAGAATGGTTTGATGCTAAGCCTTTTCTAGATTTACTTGAAGAGTTTGGAACCAGTTGGCATATTCGCGAGGAAACAACCGCTGGAATTTCCGTAGAGGGGGTAGCCATTTAATAGTGGCGCTACCAAATGGCTAAAGAGTTGCAATTTGATGTCGTCATAATTGGGTCGGGTTTCGGCGGATCTGTCACTGCGCTGCGATTGCGCGAGAAGGGTTACAGCGTTGCAGTTATCGAAGCCGGCAAGCGCTTCGCTGATAAAGATTTTCCTAAGACTTCTTGGCGTGTAAATAAATTTCTCTTTGCACCCGCGCTGGGATGTTACGGAATTCAAAGAATTCACTTCTTGCCAGACGTTTTGGTCTTGTGCGGAGCGGGCGTCGGCGGTGGTTCGTTGGTCTATGCCAATACCTTGTATCAACCAGGTGATAAATACTTTAACGATCCACAATGGGCAGATATCACCGATTGGAAAGGTGAACTTGAGCCTTGGTATGAACAAGCACGCAGGATGCTTGGTGTTGAAGTAAATCCATTCCTCTCCCCTAGCGATATTGCCATGCAAGGTGCTGCCGCAAAGATGGGCGTTGCTGATTCATTTAAAATGGCGCCGCTGGGAATTTATTTTGGTGGCGGTGAAGGTAAGCCAGCAAGTGATCCATATTTTGGTGGCAAAGGTCCAGACCGAGTTGGCTGTATCAATTGCGGAGAATGTATGACTGGTTGCCGCCATAACGCTAAAAATACTTTGCCGAAAAATTATTTAGGTTTGGCTGAATTTGCTGGGGTACGCGTATTTCCGATGACGACAGTTACCGAATTTGCACAGCGTGCTGACGGCATGTGGAAAGTCAGCACGGAAAAAACCGGACGTTGGGATGGTTCGCGCGGCACCAGCTTTATTGCAAAGGATTTGGTAATCGCAGCTGGTACTTACAACACTCAAAAACTTCTACATAAAATGAAACGTAAGCAATTGCCAAAGATTTCGGACCAACTTGGCAAACTGTCTAGGACAAATAGTGAAGCGCTAACGGGTGCGCTGATGGATAGTCGCGAAATAGATTTCAGTCGCGGTGCTGCAATTACATCTTCATTCTTTCCTGATGAACACACTCACGTAGAGCCTGTGCGTTATGGCAAGGGCAGTAACTTTATGGGGTTGCTGCAAACCATAATGACCGATGGTTTTACAGGTAAAGAACGCCGGCGTCATTGGTTCAAGCAAATCTTGGCTAAGCCATCATTATTAGCCCGCCTGGTTAACGTGCGGCACTGGAGTGAGAAAACGGTAATTGCACTCGTTATGCAGGATGTGGATTCTTCAGTAACAGTTAGAGGAAAACGTGGTCTATTTGGTTTCAAATTAACTTCGAGTAATAGCGGTGATACTCCCAATGCGACTTATATTCCAGCTGCAAACGAAGCAGTGCGGCACATTGCAAACGAGTACGGCGGAATCGCTGGCGGACATATTGGAGATTTAATTAGCGCACCATTTACCGCGCACTTTGTGGGAGGTTGCGTGATTGGTAAAGATGAAAGTATCTGGGGTAATCGATGCCTACCATCGCGTTTTTAACTATCCGACTTTGCACGTTGTCGATGGTTCAACCATCACCGCAAACTTAGGTGTGAATCCGTCGTTAACAATTACCGCACAAGCAGAGCGTGCGATGTCGATGTGGCCAAATAAAGGCGATACCAGATCAAACGACCAGCACAAGGTGTTGCCTACAAGTATCTTGCTCCTATTAAACCCGTATGAACCAGTTGTGCCCGCCGGCGCATATGGCGAACGTTAAAAGTTTAGCCATTGGAGAAGAAATGAAAAAATGGGCGCTGGTAACTGGTGCAACTGCTGGCATTGGCGAAAGTTTCACTCGTTTACTTGCCGCTAAGGGTTTTAACTTGGTTCTAGTTGCGCGCGATGAAGCTCGATTGCACGAGCGCGCTGCTGGGCTTAGAGAAAACTTTGGTGCCGAATCTGTTGTGATCGTCGCAGATCTAGCAACAGAGGCGGGATGTGCCAAAGTTGAAGAGTTACATTCGTGCAAATGAAATAGAAGTCCTGATCAATAACGCTGGTTTTGGAATCAATAAAGCGTTCACCAGGAGTGATTTAGCAAAAGAAGAAGAAGTTTTAAAGGTTCTGGTGCGCACGCCAATGCGTTTAATGCATGTTGCACTACCGGCGATGAAGGAACGCAATTCTGGAGTTGTTATAAATGTTTCATCAGTTGCCAGTTTTATTGCCGGCGGAGCATACAGCGCAGCTAAGGCATATTTAACTGTTTTATCTGAATCTTTAAGTACCGAACTTTCTGCTACAAATATAAAAGTCTCGGCGCTCTGTCCCGGATTTACGCGAACCGAATTTCATCAACGCGGTCGCATGAAGATGGCGGGCTTACCGAATTTCATGTGGCTTAACTCTGATGTATTGGTTGCAAAAGCTTGGAAAGATGCCGTCTCGGGCAAGCCCGTCTCCATCCCAGGTTGGCAGTACAAAGTCTTGGTTGGAATCATTTCTCTTGCTGCCCAGGTCAGTTGGTGCAGCCGCCTCGGTATGAATTTACGAGTTAAACAACGTTAATTCACACGATTTTCACTGCTTGCATCCATCAGTATAAACCCTGACCATCGGCTAAGATTGCACCATAATCTATGGAGGTCTTCATGTTTCGCAAGGTTCTTCGTCGTCGCAGGCGCCGCAGTCACTCGTTGCCGCTTCACTTACCGCCGTGCCAGCAAACGCTGCGACCAAAAATCAGCAACGGTGTTGCTTGTGCAAAAGGCGGGTGCAACTACCAAGGTAAGCGGTTCCTCATACAAATGTGCCAAGAATCCACTGGTTAAGAACTCGAAGCTGACTTGGCTTTCACTAGATTGCCTAAAGACCGCTACCACTTACAAAGCAGCCCTTGCCAACTTGCCAAAGATAAAGGCAGCAACTGAGGCAACGATTGCAAATCTTGATGAAGATATTGTTAAACAACAGATTGAAGTTGAAAAAGCCAACAAGTTAATCCCTGAATATCAGGCAAAGATTGCAACGATCAATACCGCTCTCACTGCTTTGAAAGCAGATACTGCAAACTTAACAAAGAACAAGGCAACTATTGACAAGTACTCGTCCGCTGTTCGCAGTTATGAAGCAGCGATAAAGGCATATGGCAACTGTTGGAAAGCAGAGCGACCGTAGTGAAAAAGCTAAGGCGCAGGCTCAATCCCAATATGACAATTCCAAGATAGATGTTGAAACAACTCTTGGTATGGCAAAACTGATCTGCACGAAAGGCTTCTAAAGCAACTTAGGCTTCCCCTATTTATGCATGGCATTTACCTGCCATAACTTGTAGGGGTGCGAATTCATCAATTAATTAAATGGTTCGCACCGGCACTTTTAATTTTCAACGTACTCGTAAAGTTATTTGAATCCAAGCCAACCATTGGCGCTGATTTAATTCTTTACAACTTAGTAATTCTCTTGGCGATAATTTCGCTATTTCAGGCACCACTGCAAAATGATCCGCTAGCAGTGGCTTTTCTTTCACTCGCTATCGCATCATGGGGAATCGGTTCGGTTACTTCCAGCCTTTCTCAATTCTTTAACTTTGTTGGGCCTACGCAGTTGGTTTCCGATATTGCCTACTCTCTTTTTTATCCGTTTGCCTTTATCGCTATTCCACGTGCAATTGCCAAGGGGAAAAAGTTGCGCCTAATTGAATTATTAGATGCAGCCATTTTTGGTTTAGGGCTCTGCTCAATAATCACAGCGCTGGTTCTGGCGACGTTATTGCAAGATTCTGGTATCGGTACATTCTTTTCGGTCTTTTATACGGTCTGCGATATCGCACTTGTTGTAGTTGTTTTAGCAAGTGCCGTCATTTCAGAACTTACGGTTAGGCTGATTTTGTTAATTACTGGAGTTCTAACTTTTGCCATTACAGATTTTTACTTTCTTTTCTCAGAAATTAATGGTGATTACCAATTTGGACAAATCAGCGATCTGGGATGGGCCATTGGAATCGTTTTCATAACTCTTTCATTTTGGTATTCACCAAGTTCAAATCAGCATGATGCCAAAATTCATCCTGCGCTAATCGCAGTTTCAATATTTATTAGCCCGGCGCTGCTTTCGGCAATTGCCATCCGACCTGATTACTTCCCGAAGTATGTGGTGGCTCCTACCATCACAACCCTATTTCTTGCTTTCATCAGAATGACGCTGGTGATTCGTCATGCAAATAATTTAGGAGAAGAAAAAGTTCTGGCGCGCACTGATGAGTTAACTGGGCTACCTAACCGTCGCAGGTTAATTGCAGAGCTCTCAACATTTGAAGGAGTAGAGGGTGCGCTTCTTCTCTTGGACTTAGATGGATTTAAACCGGTTAATGATCGCTACGGTCATGAAATGGGAGATCGAATACTTCGCCAAGTGGCGGGGCGATTTAGCCGATCACTTCCTAGCGGAGCAATACTCGCGCGTTTAGGTGGTGACGAGTTTGGAATTCTCGTATCTGGCAGCGACGATGCGACTTTAGAGTTGGCAAGTGCTTTAAAGGCCACATTAAGTTATCCATTTGTATTGGATGGAAATACGATTTCGATCAGCGTGAGCATTGGTCATGTGCGCAACGATGGCGCTGGTGATTTATTGCAACGCGCAGATATGGCAATGTACGAAGCAAAGCGGGCTAACGCGGAAGCTCCGGTTTATCTTCCTTAATCTCTTGCAGCCGGGCAAGTGATTCCAAACGCTCAAGGGCATGGTCAACGATTCTTTCGGCATAGCCCTTGGAATATCCATCAAGGTATAACCAAGGTTCATGAATTTCTGCGGCAGATAAGTGCGCTAATTCAGGAACATATTTACGAATGTAATCTCCGTTTTCATCAAAGCGCCTACCTTGTTCGATTGGATTAAAGACGCGGTAATAAGGGGAGGCATCTGTGCCACATCCAGCGGTCCATTGCCAACCGTGTGCGTTAGAGGCAACGTCATAATCAACTAAATGTTGGGCAAAGAATCTCTCACCTAATTGCCATTCCAGATGCAGATCTTTAACTAAGAAGGAGGCCACGACCATGCGAGTTCGGTTATGCATCCAACCCTCATGAACTAGTTGTCGCATAGCAGCATCTACAAATGGGTAGCCTGTTTTGCCTGCTTGCCAAGCCTTAAGTTTTTCACCTGGTGAGTCATAGCGCATCTCTTTAAATCGCGGCGCGTAATAATCAAAATCAGTGTTTGGATTATTAAAAAGAACATCAGCATAAAACTCGCGCCAAGCAATCTCTTTTCGGAAAGTATCGTGGGCTTTGCTGTCACCCAGATTTGCTAGCAGCGTGCGAGGGTGAATTTCTCCAAATTTTAAATATGTACTCATCTTTGAGGTGCCGTCGATTCCTGCAAAATTTCTATTCTCGTCATAACTATCTATTGCACTTTTGGAAAACTCTTTAAAGCGCGCTAACGCTGCTGCTTCGCCAGCCTTTATAACTTCCACGCCTTGCGGCATCGGAAAATCAGGAAAGGCTCGGTATTTCTCTGGTGGCACTGGGGAGTTAATATCTTTAGGAGTCTTTGCTGGAGCGCGCCAACCATGTATGCACCAGGCGCGATAGAAAGGTGTGTAAACCCGATATGGAGTTGCATCACTTGGCTTTAATACGCGGCCAGGTGCGACTGCATAAGGGCTGCCCGTTCTGATTAATTTAATTCCAGCTGCTTCAACGCGGGCATCACGTGCTGCGCCGTATCTTTCATATTCATCTGAAATATGAACTTCGTTGACTGAGTACATTGCAATTAACTCATTTAAAACTTCAACCTGGTCGCCTTCAATAATATGAAGTTTGTTTCCAAGTGATTGATCTAGCGCACGCAATGACTGGCCCATATAAGCCAACAATTTTTCACCGGCTTCAGCAATTTGTGATTTATCGAGGATAAATACTGGAACTATTTCATCGCTGGATTCGATCGCAGCATTTAGCGCTGGATGGTCACTTATCCGAAGGTCGCGACGAAACCAAACTATGTTACGGCGCGGTGAAGACATGGATTTATTCTCGCACTAAGGGGTTAAATAAGAGATATTTAAATTAGCCGTGCAACATGCCAACTGAGTCATCCCAGCCGTCGACATCTTCAGGCTTACGTGGGCCTTTGCCAACGTAGCGCGCAGAAGGACGGATCAAGCGACCGGTGCGCTTTTGTTCAAGAATGTGTGCTGACCAGCCCGCGGTGCGCGCTGCGGTAAACATTGATGTGAAGAGTGGCGCTGGAACTTGGGCAAAGTCCAAGATGATGGCTGCCCAGAATTCAACGTTTGTCTCAAGCACACGATCTGGTTGACGTTCACGAAGTTCCTTTAGCGCTGCTTGTTCTAGCGCTTCAGCAACCTCATAGCGTGGAGCGTTTAGTTCTTTTGCGGTTCGTCGCAAGGTACGTGCACGTGGATCTTCGGCGCGATAAACGCGGTGTCCAAATCCCATCAAACGTTCTTTGCGATCAAGCAAGCTCTTAACGTAGGCGGTTGCATCGCCAGTTTTTTCAACTTCTTCGATCATGTGCAACACACGAGAAGGAGCTCCACCATGTAATGGACCTGACATCGCACCGATTGCACCAGAGATTGCAGCGCAAACATCAGCGCCAGTTGATGCAATCACACGAGCAGTAAATGTCGAAGCGTTCATGCCGTGTTCGGCAGCGGAAACAAAGTAAGCATCGATTGCTCGAACGTGAAGTGGATCTGGTTCTCCGCGCCAACGGATCATCATGCGCTCGACAACGGTGTGTGCCTTATCAACTTCTGATTGTGGAATCATCGGCTGCCATGTTCCGCGTGCGGCCTGTGCTAAATATGAAAGAACCATTACGGATGTACGAGCTAAGTTGCTGCGAGCTTCTTCATCTGAAATATCAAGTAGTGGTTTGAAACCCCAAGCTGGTGCCAACATTGCAATTGCAGATTGGATATCTACGCGCACATCACCTGAGTGAACTGGAAGTGGGAATGGTTCAGCATTTGGTAGACCCGGATTAAATAGATCATCTACCAGCAAGCCCCATACGTTGCCGAAGGTAACGCGACCAACAAGGTCATCGATATCAACGCCGCGATAACGAAGTGCGCTGCCTTCTTTATCTGGTTCTGCAATTTGTGATTCGAAGGCGATAACGCCTTCCAGGCCGGGTTTGAAATCATCTGACATGCTCCAATTCTGCACCAACAAAGGGGGTGCTGACCACCACTTCCAGTTGAAGGTGACGTAGACGCAAAAGTGAGGTTCGATACATCTATGAGCGATCTCGACCGTGAAGCAATCCGCGCAATGCGACGTTCCTATGGTGAAGTTGGGCTAGAAAGCTTGCCAAATGATCCATTTCTGGCGTTTGCTGATTGGTTAAAGCAAGCGCACGAGAATTCTTTTATCGTTGAAGCCAATGCAATGGTCTTATCAACTCTCGATGCCGGCGAACAAATCTCAACGCGTACCGTTCTATTGAAAGATATTTCGGATGGTGGATTTACATTCTTCACCAATTATTCATCGCGCAAGGCACAAGCGATTGAATTAAATTCGCAAGTCACGCTTTTATTTCCTTGGTTTGCCATGGAACGACAAGTTGCAATTAGTGGATTTGCCGAAAAAATAAGTGAATCCGAATCTGCTGAATACTTTGCGACTCGCCCCTGGTCTAGCCAAATCGGTGCTTGGGCTAGCGCGCAATCTGCGCCGCTGTCATCGCGCGAAGAGTTAGAACAACGCTTTGCTGGCGCATCGCAGAAATGGCCAGAGGGATCAACGGTTCCGATGCCACCACATTGGGGCGGCTATCGCGTAACACCAATCAGCATTGAATTTTGGCAAGGGCGTTATTCACGTTTGCATGATCGCTTGCGCTATGAGCGGGCTAACACCGAAGCCAAGTGGGAGATCACTCGCTACTACCCTTAGTCTTAGCCCATGAGCGCTGAGATCAAGATCCCCGATAATCTAAAACCACGCGATGGCCGTTTCGGTTGTGGCCCATCAAAGATTCGCCCCGAAGCACTTGCTGCGTTAGCTGCTTCTGGTTCTTCGATTCTCGGAACGTCACATCGCCAGAAGCCAGTTAAGAACGTGGTTCACCGCGTGCGCGAAGGCCTTAATTCACTCTTCAGTTTGCCAGAAGGTTACGAAGTTGTACTTGGCAATGGTGGGTCAACTGCGTTCTGGGATATTGCAACGTTTGGTTTGATTGAAAATAAATCTCAGCACCTTGTCTTCGGCGAATTCTCATCAAAGTTTGCTGCTGCCGCCAAAGAAGCACCATTTCTTGGTGACCCAACTGTGATCAAGTCAGAACCTGGTTCACATCCAATCGCTGTGGCAGAAGCAGGCGTTGATGTTTACGCACTGACACACAACGAAACTTCGACTGGCGTTGCCATGCCAATCAAGCGTCCGGCCGGAACCGATGGCGCGCTCGTTTTAGTAGATGCAACAAGTGCCGCTGGTGGATTAGAAGTCGATGCCAAAGAGTTTGATACCTACTACTTTGCGCCACAAAAATCTTTCGCGTCCGATGGTGGATTGTGGTTGGCACTCATGAGCCCAGCGGCAATTGCGCGCGCTGAAAAAATTAAAGCCAGCGGACGTTGGGTCCCAGCGTTCTTTGATCTGGGCATCGCAATTGAAAATTCTCGTTTAGATCAGACTTACAACACCCCTGCGCTGATGACTTTGATGTTACTGGCTGATCAAATCGAGTGGATGAACACCAATGGTGGCCTTAAATTTGCCGCTGGTCGAAGTGCAGATTCAGCATCACGCCTTTATTCATGGGCTGAAAAGACTTCCTATACAACCCCATTTGTAACCGACCCTGCGATGCGCTCAAAAGTAGTTGGCACCATTAACTTTGATGAGGCAATCGATGCCAACTTCAGTCGCTGCCACATTGCGTGCAAATGGAATCGTAGATACCGACTCATATCGCAAGCTAGGTAAGAATCAGCTGCGCGTTGGTATGTTCCCTGCAATCGACCCAAGTGATATTGATGCGCTAACCGCATCCATCGACTTTGTCGTAGCTGCCCTTTAATTCACCTGATGCCAAAAACTTTTCAACGTAACGGGCAGTTCTGGCTGCTTGCTCTGCAAGTAGCAACAGTTAACTTCTTTACTGGTGGCTTTGGTCCATCGCAAGCGCTTTTGCGCGAAGATCAAGGAACATCACTTAGCGTCGCTGGACTGCACGGAACCGCGATGGGTGTTGCCGCAATTATCGCTGGCTGGCTTAACTCAAAAATGGTGCACCGTTTTGGGCGTTCTAATTCGACTTGGATCGGCTTGATTATCTTCTCAATCGGCATTGTATTTTTCGTATTCTCTCCCCCAGTGCAACTAACTTTGCTGGCCACGCTAATTGCTGGCTTTGGAATTTCTGTGGTTATCAACAATGTAAATACCGCTGGATCACATGCTTTTGCCGAGCGATCACATACTGCGGTTGCACAAATTAACGCGGTAGCGATTGCAGGTTTTGTTACAGGAAACTTTATTATCGGTACAACTGCAAATATTATTCGCGATCAATGGCGCGTTGGCCTATTGATCACAATTCCATTTATTCTGGGAATGTTTATTTATGGTCGTAAATACCAGCCAGATTCACATATTCCTGATGAATCAGGGCCACAACGCGGCAAGCTATCCCGCGGATTTTGGATTCTCCTTTACTGGATTTTTCATCTCAATTAGCGCAGAGTTTGCGACATCTTTCTGGTCGGCTTCCCTTGATAAGTGATCGCACAGATGCAAGTTCTGCAATCTCTACTCTTGCAGTAATTGCCTTTGGAACCGGAGTCGGTACTGGACGTTGGTATGCCGGGCAGATTGTTGAAAGCGTTTCCACGCTGACGAACAGTTAAAGATCGCGCTAGCGCTGCAATTTGTTGCCTTTGGGCTCTTCTGGTCATCACACATACTTGGTGTTTTTCTTGACTAACGCTTTTCTTCGTTGGTCTTGGGATCTCCGTGCAGTTCCCACTCTTTACTCTGCGCATGGTTGCCTTTAGTGAAGGCCGTCCTGATTTATCAATCGGTAAAAGTTCAATTGCCGCCGGAATTGCGATAGCTAGTTCTCCGCTTTTGCTCGGAATCCTGGGTGATAACTTTGGAATATCTCGCGCTTACATAATGGTTCCAGTGTTAATTGCACTTAGGATTTATTATGGTTCTTATTCTCACCGTCCAAACACCTAGGCGCGAATAAAATTTAAATGAGTTATCGCACCCGACGTATCATCACAATTATTACCTTGATCGGTTTATTAGCGCTGATCGTCATAGGCGGCTGGTAGAACGCCTTCAACGCTTATATCTTTCGGCAGACCAACTTTGTCGCGAAAGATCACCCAAATTGTTAGACATGCAATTAGCGAAATAGACCCACACAGCGCAATAGTTTCGCGAACTCCAATAACTTCAACTAACCAGCCAATCAGTGGCGATCCAAATGGTGTGCCGCCCATGAAGATAAGTAAATAGATTCCACTGACGCGGCCGCGGATTGCCGGATCAGAGTTAACCTGAATCAACGAGTTTGCAGTGATCAACATGGTGAGTGCGCTAAATCCACACAGTGGCAGCCAGAGTGAGTACCAAAGATAGTTCGGAGCAATTGATAACAGCGCTATGGCCAGAGAGAAAACAACTCCACCTTTAATTACAAAGATGGTGCGTCGATGTTTTTCTAACCGTGCGGAAATTAGCGCCCCAGTTAGTGACCCAATTGCGACATAGGTGCCGAGCAATCCGAAGGATGCCGGTCCTTTGCCAAACTCCTTTGTAGCCATAAGTGCGTTAAAGATCTGCATATTTAAACCAAAAGTGGCGACAAAGAAGACAACAAGCATCACCACATATAAATCTGGGCGAGCAAGTGCGTACTGCAGACCTTCGCGCACCGTGCCTTGCGTAGCTTTCTTCTCTTGAATAAAGAAATCAGATTCGCGCATACGAAGGAGGGCAAAAATCACAAGAATGTAGGTCACTGCATTAATAAGAAAGGAGGGGCCAGTATCAAAGCGGGCGATCAGAAAGCCAGATAGCGCTGGGCCAACTAAGCGCCCAGCATTGAAATTAGCCGAATTCAAACTGACCGCATTTGCGATATCCGAGTGGCCAACAATTTCAGAGGTAAATGATTGTCTAATCGGAGCATCCAACGCTGAAGCAATTCCAAGGGTTAGTGCAAAGAAAAAAACATGCCATATTTTTACATTTCCCACGAGAACCAATAGCCCTAAGCCAAGTGAAGAAAGTGCACCCACAAAGTTGGTGAAGATTAATAACTTCCGCTTATTCACACGATCAGCCAGTGCGCCACCATGCAGTGAAAAGAAAAGAACTGGTGCAAATTGAACGGCGGTTATTAAGCCTAAATAAGTTCCACTGTTATTGGTTAATTGCAGAATCAACCAATCTTGAGCGACGCGTTGTGCCCAGGTGCCAATATTGGATGCAGCGTTGGCAGGGAAAAGAATTCGGTAATTGCGGTGGCGAAAAGAACGCCAGTTACCGTGCTCTTTTATAGCCATCGCTTGTATGCTTTCTCTATGAGTTCAACTAATCCGTCAGAGATTAAATCAGAGATAAGTTCTGTCGTAACTCTAATCACTTTTGGAACCGTGGTCTGGGTTATTGCGGCAATTGCGCTGGCAATTAGTGGCGCAGATAGCAAATTAATATGGACTTGTGTTGCAGGAACAGCTTTAGGTGCTTGGGGTATTAGATACTCAAAACGTCGCGCAGCGCGCAGCGGTATTTAAGCTTCTAGTTGTCCTGCGATACCGCGAAGTACGCGTCCTAAACGTTCTGCTTCAACGCCAGATGGATGGCGACCATGACGCAAACCGTTGCCGACTTTATCCAAGATCTTAATTGTGTCTTCAATCATCGCTGCCAGATCATCGCTGTTAACTCGTGAATTTTCGGCGAGTGAAACTGGCGCATCAACGACATGAACTGACATGGCTTGTGGACCTTTACGGCTATCGATAATGCTGAACTCGATCTTGGTTCCGGGCTTTACAGTTGTAACGCCTTCAGGAAGTGAAGTTGCGGCCAAATAAACATCTTCGCCTTCATCATTTGAGATAAATCCAAAACCTTTTTCCAGGCTAAACCATTTAACACGACCTGTAGGCATGGGGTTCTCCTTATAAGAATTTCGCTACTCGTGTAGCCGCAGGGGTGCGGGCAGGTGGAAAGTTTATCGCAAGGCGTGCGGGGCTGGAACCCCAATTAATTAAGCGCTAGAGCGTAGCTTCGGAGTGCGCGCCGCAGCCATGATCGACTGAAACCACGCGCGCGTCATCTGGTGCGATCGCATTAGCGCAAACGCCAAATGATGCGCGAAGTGAACCTGCGATGGGAATAAAGAATCCGCATGATGCGCAAGGCTTTGGTGCACTCTGTGCCAGCGGAGTATTTGGTCCACGGTCACCGGAATACCAACGCTTGCTTGCTTGATCGCGACCTTCGATAGAAAGTACACGAGGGCGCATCAAACCAAGATCAAATACTTCGGTTGCATCCAAGCCTTCATCTTGAGCAAGTGCGTTAACACCTGGAACTAAGCGAGTGTCATCTAGTGCACTTGGAACAATGATTCCGGGTTGAATATCTTCTGGCAAAATTCGATCTTTGTATTCGATCCAGTCTGGCGCCAATAGCGAATCTGGTCCAGGTAGAACAACTACATCACAAACAGTTGGATTCGCTGATGCATCAACCTTTGCAACAGTGACGCACCAGCGCCAACCTTTATAACCTTGAATAGCTGCATCGAAGAGATAACTTGCAACGCGATTTTCATCATCGAATTCGACAGAGATGAAAGCACCGACTTGTGATGGCATTTCTGCATCAGCAAGTGCGGCGTTTCGGGCAATCTCTTGCGCGTCGAATTGCGTTGTCATGAATTTAGAAATCCATTCCGCCGCCGTCGCCACCCATTGGGGCAGCCGGCTTCTTCTCTGGCTTGTCAGTAATGACAGCCTCGGTTGTGATGAAGAGTGCAGCAATTGATGCAGCATTCTGCAGTGCAGAACGAGTTACCTTTGCTGGATCGATAATGCCTGACTTGATCATGTCTACGTATTCGCCAGTTACAGCATTAAGTCCGAAACCAACTTCGAGGTGACGTACCTTTTCTACAACGACTCCGCCTTCAAGTCCTGCGTTAATTGCGATCTGCTTTAGTGGTGCCTCGATCGAAAGTTCTACGATCTTTGCGCCAACCGCTTCTTCACCCTCTAGCTTTAACTTCTTAAATGCTTGAGTTGCTGCCTGCAAAAGTGCAACGCCACCACCAGCGACGATGCCTTCTTCAACTGCAGCCTTAGCATTTCGCACTGCATCTTCAATGCGGTGCTTACGCTCTTTAAGTTCTACTTCTGTTGCAGCGCCAGCCTTGATAACAGCTACGCCACCTGCGAGCTTGGCAAGACGTTCTTGCAACTTCTCGCGGTCATAGTCTGAATCTGACTTCTCGATTTCAGCACGGATCTGAGCAACGCGGCCCTTGATCTGTGCGTCATCTCCGCCGCCTTCAACGATAGTTGTCTCTTCCTTGCTGATAACAACTTTGCGAGCGCGACCAAGAAGTTCTAGGCCAGCACTTTCTAGCTTAAGACCAACTTCTTCAGAGATAACTGTGGCACCTGTAAGGATGGCAATATCTTGCAACATCGCCTTGCGACGATCTCCAAAACCTGGCGCTTTAACGGCTGCGGCACGGAAGATTCCGCGAATCTTATTTACAACAAGTGTTGCCAACGCTTCGCCTTCAACATCTTCGGCGATGATCGCAAGTGGCTTACCTGATTGCATTACCTTTTCAAGAACTGGAACCAGGTCTTTAATATTTGAAATCTTTGAGTTAACGATTAGAACGTAGGCATCTTCTAGAACAGCTTCCATACGATCTTGATCAGTTACGAAATATGGAGAGATGTAACCCTTATCAAAGCGCATACCTTCAGTGAGTTCGAGTTCGAGACCAAATGTATTTGACTCTTCAACAGTGATAACGCCTTCTTTGCCGACCTTATCCATTGCCTCAGCGATCATGTCACCGATTGTGGAATCGGCTGCTGAGATAGATGCGGTTGCTGCAATCTGCTCTTTGGAATCAACGGCCTTGGCCATTGCTGCAAGTTCGGCAACGATGGCATCTACTGCCTTTTCGATTCCGCGCTTTAACGCCATTGGGTTTGATCCGGCGGCAACGTTGCGCAGACCTTCGCGAACAAGTGCTTGGGCAAGTACGGTTGCAGTGGTTGTTCCGTCGCCTGCGACATCATCTGTCTTCTTAGCAACTTCCTTAACTAGCTCTGCGCCAATCTTTTCCCATGGGTCATCGAGTTCAATTTCCTTGGCGATGGAAACGCCATCGTTGGTAATTGTTGGGGCGCCCCACTTCTTCTCAAGAACAACGTTACGTCCGCGAGGTCCAAGGGTTACCTTGACCGCATCAGCTAGGACGTTCATTCCGCGTTCTAATCCGCGACGGGCTTCTTCATTAAAGGCAATCATCTTGGCCATGTAATTACTCCTTCATAGGTCTTTCGCATAATTGAGCTTTAGGGGCGTTTTATCACTCACACCCCGAGAGTGCTAACGCCAAATCTAGACGGTCTTATTCCCCACTGCAAAACGAGGGTTTGGTGAAGGGCTTTAGCGAGTAGAACGGGCCAACATGCGGGCCTCGCGCAGGCGGCGCAGGCGTTTTACCAACATTGGAGCGGCGGCAAGGGCATCTTCGCGGTCGATCAAGTCATTTAGTAGTTGGTAATAACGGGGAGCGTTTAAGTCAAAGAGTTCTTTGATTGCAGACTCTTTAGCCCCGGCAAAGCGCCACCAATTGGATTCGAAATCTAGGATGCGAATTTCCAGGTCAGACAGTGATGCACTCACTTCGTGGTTATTTTCCAGCGCTGACATATAGCAAATCTTAAACTAGATAACCCATTAACTGTGGGATTTAGAGCGTATCCAAAATCATCTTAATATCTGAAATTTTTGTCCAGGGATTAACGATCGCAAAACGCAGGATGGATTGACCTTTATCTGATGAAGGTGGAATAAATCCGATCTGATCTGCCAATAATTTATCACTCCACTTTTGATAATCAGCAGCTAGCCAACCTTTGCGAGTAAATGCAACGATGGAAAGTTCTGGGTCCATCAACAGTTCTAAATTTGGATGTGCTCTAACTAAATCTGCAGCAGCCTTTGCCACATCAAGTGTTTTCTCCATCGCTTCGGTATAGGCATCTGTTCCGTGCGCAGCAAGTGAAAACCAGAAAGGTAATCCGCGAACGCGACGCGTTAAGTGAATTGCATAATCTGATGGTGACCAAGAGTCATCGTGAAGTGTTTCTAGGTAAGAAGCGTGCTGGGTATGTGTCTCTTTGGCGATTTCGGGATTGCGATAGATAAGTGCGCACGCATCAAAGGGTGCAAATAACCATTTATGTGGATCAACAATTAAGGAATCCGCAGTTTCAACGCCGTTAAATATCGCGCGGACTGACGGAGCACACAGCGCCGCAAGGCCGTAAGCGCCATCAACGTGAAACCAGATATCTCTCGCGCGTGTTGCAGCACCAACTGAAGTTAAGTCATCAACAATTCCCAAATTAGTTGTTCCACCCGTTGCCACTACTGCAAATACGCGGGTATGCAGATGTGGCATGCAATTTATCGATTGCTGCACCCACTGCATCACCATGTAATTTGCGATCGGCTCCGGGTTCAATAGTTAGTATTTCTACATCCATGATGTTGGCAGCGCGATCAATAGATGAATGTGCTTCGGCACTGCAGGCAATTGCCCATCGCGAAGTATTTGGAAATTTACTTCTGGCATGTGCTCGCGCTGCAACTAAAGCGGAAAGATTTCCGATCGTGCCACCTTGCACAAAAACACCACCGGCGGTTGCAGGCAATCCTGCTAAATCTGAGATCCAACGAAGTGCTTGGTTTTCAGCAAATACTGCGCCAGCACCTTCTTGCCAAGATCCGCCATAGAGTGAACTTGCACCAACAACTAAGTCAAAGAGATTGGAATATTCAGTTGGAGCAGATGGAATAAATGCCAAGTTACGCGGGTGATCTGTTGAGATACACGCCTTCGCTAATACATTTGTAAATACTTCTAAAGCTTCATGGCCGCCTAAACCCTTAGCGGTGATCGTATTTCCAACTTCGCTAAATAAATCTTCGGCTGTGCGCGGACCATCTAGTGGAGGATCATCTTTTAGGCGCTGCAAACTGTAAGCCAAAATTTCATCGGCTAGCGCTTGTACTTCAGGGCTAAACTCGTGAATTGGCATAATCGGTGCGATTAGCCTTTCGAATCAAATTTCGTAGCATGGTAGGAAAAACGAAGAAGTGAAAGGGAAGCACTGCATACCAATACAACTGACCACCTAAGCCGCGTGGTGAGAAACTTGCCTCTTGGCGAACAATTCGTTTGCCTTGATCTTCAATAATTGTAAATTCCAACCACGCTTTACCTGGCAAAATCATTTCGGCATATAGTTTTAAACGAACGCCACGTTCGAGCTCTTCTACTCTCCAGAAATCCAGGCTGTCACCCACGCGCAAATTAAGTGGATCGCGGCGCCCGCGGCGAAGTCCTACTCCACCAAAGAATCGGTCAATTAAACCGCGCAAGAACCAGAGCAAATCAGCGCCATACCAACCGTTATCGCCACCAATTGATTCAACTGCTTGCCATAGCGAAGTTGCGGTTGCATCCGTTGTGCTTTCACGACGATCGCGCAGAACCATTTCACCAGCCCAGTCGGGATCGCCTTGGGCTTTCTGCCACGGTGCTGTTGGACTTGTTGCATCCGACCAACGGGTTTCCACGCTGTGCGCACTTATCTTGGAAAGCGCAAGCGTCATAGCAGTTGATACATCAGTTAATCCTCCAGCTGGAAGCGCAATCGTTGCATCAATATTTTTTGCTGGATCTGCAACGACTTCGCTAATGAGTGAGCCAACTAGTGGGCGCGCCAAAGCTGTCGGCACTGGAGTAACTAGTCCAATCCATAGACTAGAAAGATTGGGGGTAAGAACTGGAATCTTGACGATGATGCGCTTTTTAAGCCCTGATAATTGGGCAAATTTCTGCATCATGTCGGCATAAGTCAAAACTTCTGGACCGCCAATATCAAAAACTTTACCGACTGGTGTTTCAAGTAGTGCTGCACCTTTTAAGTAATAAAGTACATCGCGAATTGCGATTGGATGAGTACGATTCATTACCCATTTAGGAGTTGTCATAATCGGCAGGCGATGTGTTAGATGGCGCAACATTTCAAAGCTAGCTGAACCTGAACCAATAATAATTCCGGCGCGCAGCTCCATTACTGGCACTGAAGTGCTTGCCAGCTCTGCTCCAGTGCGAGCGCGCGAAGCTAAGTGTTTACTAATGTTTTTATCGTTAGCGATCCCACCTAAGTAAACAATTTGTGCAACACCAGCAGCCTCTGCTGCCTGCGCAAAGTCGCGCGCCATCTTCGACTCAATCTCATCAAAATTAGGACCGAGGTTTATTGAGTGCAAAAGGTAATAGGCGGTGTGAACTCCGACTAGCGCGTTATCAAGGTCTGCTCGATTCTCAGCGCTACCTTCACTAATCTCTACCGAAGATGCCCATGGTTGCCCTTGGACTTTATGCCAATCACGTACCAATATTCGTACATCTAATTTCTCTTCAATCAGTGTCCTGACTAATCGCCCACCGACATATCCAGATGCACCTGTGACGAGGTAGAGGCGGTTTCCACTCTTCGGATTCATAGCCCAGAGCCTAGACTGCGTACATGGCATCTTCCACACGACCTCGCGTCGTAATACTTGGCGCTGGCTTTGGCGGGCTAACCGCTGCAAAAGCGCTGGCTAAAGACGCCAATGTCACAGTCGTTGATCGCCACAACTTTCAAACTTTCTTGCCACTTTTGTATCAGGTGGCAACTGCCGGACTTGCCGCAGATCACGTTGCTCACCCGGTACGTGGAGCGTTGCGCAAAAGTGGAGTTAAGTTCCGAATGGGTTCACCAATATCGGTAGACCACAAAAATAAATCTGTAAAACTCGACTCTTCAGAAACTCTGGAATTTGACCATTTAGTTGTGGCTCTCGGTTCTGCAACTGCAGACTTTGGCGTCAAAGGCGTTACCGAACATGCCCTCGGCATGAAGAGCGTGCATGAAGCTATCGGTATTCGCGCCGAAGTCATGCGCCGCTTTGAAGACTTGTGCCGCTTTGAAGATCAGACTCGCTTATCTTTAACAGTTGTCGGTGGTGGCCCAACTGGCGTGGAAATGGCTGGCGCACTGGCTGAACTTAAGCGCGGTCCGCTTAAGAACGATGAAGCAAACGCTGCTAAACACATTGATATTTATCTAATCGAAGCTGGTCCACGAATCTTGCCAATGTTTAGCGAAAGACTTTCGGCTCGCGCTAAGAAAGATTTAGAAAAATTGGGCGTTAAAGTTTTATTAAATACGGCAGTTGAAGAAGTTAGACCGCGTCAAATATTAGTTAAAGGCCAAGCTGCCATACCTTCAGAAGTAACAATCTGGGCCGCTGGCGTTAAGGGCGAACCAACTGGTGCACTCCTTAACTTGCCACTTGAAGGAACCCGCATCAGCGTCGAACAAAATTTACGAGTAAACCACTATCCGCACATCTGGGCGATCGGTGATATTTCAGGTGCTAAAGATAAGGCTGGCCGTTTCTTGCCGATGGTTGCACCAGTTGCGATGCAACAAGCGCGTTGGGTAGCAAAACAAATTATGCGCGCCAATCGCGGCCAGGCTTTACAAGATTTTAAATACTTAGATAAAGGTTCTATGGCAACTATCGGGCGCCATAAGGCCGTTGTGGAATTTAAAGGAATCCAAATAACTGGTGCCCTGGCTTGGTTTGCCTGGTTGTGGCTGCACTTGTTCTACCTGCTCGGTGGCCGCAACAAGATCGGCACAATCGCTGATTGGTCCTGGAACTATTTAACTTTCGATCGCGGCAATCGCCACATTATGGATAGCCAGTAGGTAAATGCCTGATTACATTGATCTGCGCGGGCATCAGGTCTATTCCTACGAATGGGAAAACAATGGCGAGGCAGTTGTACTTTTACACGGCGGCTTAAGTCAGACATCGCATTGGGATTATGTTTTAACGCCAGATCTTGAACCCGATTTTCATTTATTTGCCTACGATCGCAGCGGCCACGGATTTACTGCAGATCAATCCGAATCTTTTCATTTCAAGTATCAAATTCGTGAAGCGATTGCCTACTTAGAAGATGTTGTGAAGGAGCCAGCACATTTAATTGGTTGGTCAGATGGCGGCATAATCGCGATGTCTATTGCGATCGCTCGGCCCGAACTTAGTTAAATCACTAGTTTTAATCGGGGCCAACTATCACCATTCTGCAACTGTGATTGAAATGCCTTTTGCAGAGCCGAGTGATGAAGATAAGGCTGAATACGCCATCACTTCACCAGATGCACCGCACACACTTGTTAAAAAGATAAAGAAGATGTTACATATCTGGGAAAGTGAGCCAGATATTCCATTGAGCGATTTAGCTAAAATTCAATGTCCAACTTTAATTATTGCCGGCGATGATGATGTGATTTCGCACGAACACACACTTTCCATGTACCGCGCAATTGAGTTGAGCCAGTTAGCGATAATGCCTGGTACTTCTCACATTGCACCGAAGGAAAAACCAGCTTTATTTAGCGCTCTGGTTCATCAATTCTTAACGGATCTAAATTACCCAGATTACAAAGATGCCGATTCGGCGAGTTAGCAATCAACCGGCTGAATAGCTCCGGTCTTTACATCGTAAATCGCTCCAGCCACAGTTACGCCTTGACGCAGCAGCGGGTACGCGCGAATGCGATTAACGTCAACGGCAAGCGCCGCCTTCTGATCGCGGGTTGTGCGAAATTCAAGTGAGCGGGTATCAACGCCAAATTTCTCATCGATTAGCTTATGGATATCTGCTTCATCACCGCGCGCCATGGCGCAATCGGTATGTGGCATCACCAAGATGCGATCTACATTTAATAAGTAAGTTGCTAGGACCAAGGTACGAATAACGTCCTCAGTTACGCGCGCACCAGCGTTACGCAAAATCTTGGCATCCCCAGATCGCATTCCAACAACTGAAAGTGGATTGATCCGAGAATCCATACAGGTAACGATTGCCAAGCCTTTGGCGGCGCTGCCTGATAATTCGGAATACTTAAATGACTTTATATATTCGGCATTTGCGCCAAGTAATTCATCGAATTGCTCATGAGGAAACGAATAATCCTTCATCGTTGCCCCTTTCGTCATCGGGAAAATCTGGAGCCCCCCGTCAGGATTGAACTGACGACCTGCGCATTACAAGTGCGCTGCTCTACCACTGAGCTAGAGAGGCCAATTGCCTTGTGAGCAACAGTTCGCAATTATGGCAGTTAACGGCGTAATGTAAAAATCAACAGCGCAATCGCCGCAAACAGGTAGGTTTAGGCGCATGCGATTGGGCGTTTTAGATGTGGGATCAAACACCGTCCACCTCCAAGTAGTTGATGCCCACCCCGGTGCGCGTCCAAGCCCGGCCAGCAGTCAAAAAGTTGAACTTCGCCTTCACGAATACTTAAATAATGAGGGCAATATAACTTCTGAAGGCGTAGATCTTTTGGAAACTGCGATTGCCGACGCGATTTCGCATGCACATGAATTTCAAACTGAAGAAATTTTAGCTTTCGCCACTTCTGCAATTCGCGATGCCAAAAACGGTAAGGAGATCCTGGATCAGATAAATCAAAAATTTGAAATTGATCTGCAGGTTTTGTCAGGAGATGATGAAGCGCGCATGACTTTCCTGGCGGTTCGCCGTTGGCTGGGTTGGTCAAGTGGGCGCTTACTAGTTTTAGATATTGGTGGGGGTTCACTGGAAATTGCTGTCGGCGATGATGAAAGCGCTGAAGCCACAGTTTCACTGCCACTTGGGGCATCGCGCTTAACCCGCGAATATTTGGGTTCTGATCCACATACCTCCAAAGAAATTAAGGCGCTAGAAAGTTATGTTGCTGAACAAGTTCAGGAATCTGTTCCCCATGACATCATGGATCACGTTGCCGACCACTTTGTTGCAACTAGCAAAACTTTTAGAACTTTGGCCAGACTTGGCGAACATTGGTTTGGTGACAATGCCAAATATCTCAAGATCAATTCTTTAAATAAAATGATCCCGAAGTTGCAAGCAATGTCGAACAATGAACGCGCGGAACTGCCCGGAGTTTCACAGAGCCGCGCTCGTCAAATCGTTGCCGGAGCCATTGTTGCGCGTACAGCAATGGAAAAATTGCAGATAAATGAGTTAGAGATCTGCCCCTGGGCACTGCGCGAAGGCATTGTTTTACGCTGGCTAGACTGGATGGAACGTTAAACCAAATTAACGCAAACTAAATAATTGGTTCGTCGATCCAATCGCAGGCTATAACTTCACCTGCGCGGCAGTGCAGAACAATGGCTTGGGCTGGTTCTAATTCGCGGTCCATTGATTTAAAGTATTTCTTGCCAACAAGCTTCTTGACCAACTTTGGAATAATCGGATTGTGGCTGCAGACGATTGCCGCAGTGCCACGATTCATCAAATCTTGAACATAATCAAGTGGGGCTTCTCTATCTTTGGCATAACCGTATTCTGATAGATCTGCTGAAAAAATTGGTGTCTTTTCTATTAAGCGAGCCATCAGATCAATTGTCTCAATGCAACGTAAGGAATCTGATGTATGAACTTCAGATATTCCATACGGTAGATAAATTGGAAGCAATCGCTTGGCTTGCAACTGGCCGCGATGTTCTAAGGGACGATCCCCGTCATCGCCGTCCCAGTCAGTGCGCTTCAAAGCTTTGGCGTGGCGGAGCAAAATTATAGGGAAAGTATCCGCACCAAATTCTAGAAAGAAGTCAACAATTGCGCGGTCATCTTTATTAGTTAACTTCTCTTTTGCTTTCATTGGTTCAAGCCAAAGAACTTCATCTACTTCCTGTGGATTTGGAGTTCCAGTTTTAACTGTTGCGGCCGCGGCCCAATATCTAACTTCCTTTGGAGCACCTTCCAGTTTGTAGACAACTGTTCCAATTTCAGGACCGAATGTTGATTCGTATCCTGTCTCTTCTTGAATTTCACGGTAGCCGGCAGAAATATGTGATTCACCAGATTCAACTTTGCCTTTTGGTAGAGACCAATCGTCATATCGAGGGCGATGGATAATGGCAATTTCTAATTTTAATTTATCTGATTTGCGCCATAAGACTGCGCCGGCAGCCTGAATTAAAGGTACCTCTAACTCTTTTGTCATTAGTGGGCTTTCTTATAGCGCTTTATATAAACGCTCTGCAGATCTTGCAGAGGTTCACCTTTTGAATTCTTAGTTACGTTCTTCCAAGAGTCTTGATCTTGGTGCCAACTTGCAGTCTCTTCACTCAGCGATAAATCAAAGACCTCTTGTAGCGATGCTTTATGTGTGGGACGCTCAATGCGAACCAAGCTTTCAACGCGACGATCAAGGTTGCGATGCATTAAATCTGCACTGCCGATCCAGAATTCATCATCTCCACCATTAACAAAGTGATAGATACGCGAGTGCTCAAGGAAGCGACCCAACAGTGAGCGAACTCTGACATTTTCTGAGAGTCCAGGAATGCCAGGTTTAATTGATGAAATACCGCGAATAACGAGATCAACTTTAACGCCAGATTGCGAAGCGGTGTAAAGAGCTTCAACGAATTCTTCATCAAGCAGAGAGTTAAGTTTCATTTGGATGCCTGATGGTCGGCCAGCTTTAGCCATTTCCGTTTCATTGGCAATCTTTTCTAGCAATCCACTGCGCAGAGTGCGTGGTGCAACAAGAAGGCGTGAATAAGTTGAATGCGGTGCAAATCCTGATAATTGATTAAATAACTTAGTGAGATCTTCGGTCAGCACAGGGTCTGCGCTAAGAATTCCTAAATCTTCATAGAATCGTGCAGTCTTTGGATTGTAATTTCCGGTTCCCATATGGCAGTAAAGGCGCAGCCCTTGTGCTTCATCGCGCACTACAAGAGATAACTTGGCATGCGTCTTTAGCCCCATCAAACCGTAAACAACGTGCACACCAGCAGCTTCAAGTTTGCGAGCCCAACGCACATTTGCTTGCTCATCAAAGCGGGCGCGAAGTTCGATTACTGCAAGCACTTGCTTGCCGGCTTCGGCCGCTTCAATTAGCGCTTCGATAATTTGTGAGTCACCTGAGGTGCGGTACAAAGTCTGTTTAATCGCCAACACTGCTGGATCTTCCGCGGCATGCTGTAAAAACTGCACAACTGATGAGGTAAATGATTCATAAGGGTGGTGAAGCAGAATCTCGCCTTGGCGAATCGCCGCGAAGAATAGATCTGGCTCTTCAGAATCTACTTCGCGCAGTGCTGCAACTGTCCGCGATCTAAAAGGTGGGTACTTTAATTTAGGTAGGTCTAAATCTGCAATTTTCGATAAATCCACAAGGTTTAGCGGTGCTGGTAGTGAAAACACATTTGCAGGATTGATATCTAGTTGTTCACATAATTTATTGCGCAACTTCTCGCCAACCCCAGATTCAATTTCCAAACGAACCGGTGGACCAAAACGACGTCGCGCCAACTCTTGTTCAAGCGATGTCAAAAGATCCTCTGAATCTTCTTCATCAAGGTCAATATCTTGATTGCGGGTAATACGGAATGTGTAATGGTCTTCAATTAACATTCCTGGGAAAAGTTCTTGCAAGTGGATAGAAATCAAATCCTCTAGCGGTAAAAAGCGAGTGCTCTGTGGAGCAGGGCTAACTGAGATAAAGCGTGAGAGTATTGGTGGCACTTTAACTCTGGCAAAATATTCTTCAGAAGTCTTTGGGTTCTTAACAATTACTGCCAAGTTAAGTGAGAGTCCAGAAATATAAGGGAAGGGATGAGAGGGATCAACTGCTAGTGGTGTTAATACTGGAAAAATTCGATCACTGAAAATTCGCGAAACATAACTGCGTTCTTCATCAGATAGATCATCCCAGCGGATAACTTCAATCTTATTTGCCTTTAACTCTGCAGCGATTTTATTCTTGAACAAATTGGCATGCCGGCGAGTTAAGTCACCCACCCGAGCCGAAATTGCAGATAGAAGTTCGGCAGGTGTGTAGCCGGCCGAATTAACTAAATTTGGATTAGTCTCAATTTTTCCTAGAATTGATGCCACGCGCACCATATAAAATTCATCTAAATTTGACGCAAAGATTGTTAAGAAGCGAACGCGCTCAAGCAGCGGAATAGATTCATCCTCAGCAAGCTCGAGGACACGCTCATTAAATGAAAGCCAACTGATCTCTCGATCAATCAGGTGTACTGCATCAGGCATGATCTAATCATCTCTCTTTAAAGTGAACTTCTAGTAACCGGTCTATGGACAGCGGCTAAACGGGCCAGCGGATAGGCGTTGGATATTTAGCAGTTCTGCCATCACCCGATGATTTACCGCGCAATCTGCGCCAAATCCAAGGTAGTGCAAATGTGAAGAACCAGATTGTAGATGAAATCCGTCTCGATAACCAAGACGATGCTGGCGCTGGCGGAAGCGGTATTCGCCACGCAGAATCGAATTGGTAACCCAATTTTTCTAATAGCGCTTGGGCAACACGATTGTGTCCTTCGGCATTTAAATGTAGGCGGTCAAAGGCGAGAAAACGATTGTCACTAAAGAAATGTTTCACTGTTGGCATCAACAATTATTGCTCCTACTTCCAGCGCCAACTTCACGAACAATTTTGTTAAACTCACCAAAGCGCGCTGCCCAAACATCAGAACCACGTCCTGTGTTTCCGGTGCGTTCTAGAACAGTAAATAACATCAGGGTTGCACCGGTTGCGGCGGCGCGGCGTACTGCTTCGGCATAAAGTGCTTGTGCGACTTCGGGTTTGTAACTTGGTCGCAGCGCGTCATTTGCACCAGCATGAAAAGATAACAAAGTATCTGGACCAGTCACAAAGCCAATTGCAACTGGCAATTGGTCATCAATTACCTGCTTCAATAATTTTCCACGAACTGACAGATTTACATAAGTGAAATCAGAATCAGCACGGGCCATCACATCTGCGATGCGATCTGCCCATCCGCGATATTGCCCGTTGATGATCTCATCGGACATGCCCTCAGAGTATGAGTCTCCGCAGACGATTAAACGTTTGTACTTCATTTCCCTTTATCTTTCTAACTATTTACGGCGCTGCTCATCCACCCAGAACAAAGCGATTGATGTTGCCACACTGGCATTTAGTGATTCAGTGGTTGCACGCATTGGAATCGATACAACTAGGTCGCACTTTTCACGAACCAAGCGAGAAAGTCCCTTGCCTTCAGATCCAACAACGACCATGACATTCTCTTTAGCAACTTTCATACCGCTCAAGGTTTGATCTGATTCGCCATCTAAACCGATAACAAAACAGCCTAATTTCTTAGCATCTTCGATCGTACGTGCCATATTTGTTACTTGTGCAACGGGTAAACGTGCTGCTGCACCAGAAGATGATTTCCAAGCAGACGCGGTCATTGCAGCGGCGCGACGTTCGGTCATAACAACTCCTGCTGCACCAAATGCGGCGGCGCTTCGCACGATTGCACCTAAGTTACGTGGATCTGTAACGCCATCAAGTGCCACGATCAAAATTGGATGGTTGGCACGTTCTGCAATTTCTTGGAAAGAAGAGTATTGATAAGGCTTAATCGCCAAGATGATTCCTTGGCTATTCGCATTTATTCCTTCTAACTCAGCGCGATGGACTTCGCGAATCGGAAGTTGATGGTGCAGGGCAAGTTGCAACGCTTCGGCAACGCGATCATCGACATCGATGCTGCGCGCAACAATTAATTCAGTTGCTGGAACGCTGGCCCGAAGTGCTTCTAGAACTGCGTTACGACCAGAAACAATTTCACCCTTTGGCTTTTCACTGCGCCCAGTGCGAGTACGAGGTGACTCTTTCTTTTCGGCAGCCTTCTTACGCTTTGCAGCTGCGTGATACGGACGGTCTTCGGCCTTAGGTGTTGGACCCTTGCCTTCTAAGCGACGTTTATTTTTTCCACCAGTTCCGCCAGTTGGTCCCTTTTTCGAACTTGAACGAGCTGCGCCACGAGGTTTTGCAGTGCCGGCCATTTACTTCTCGCTTATCTGTGAGATAGACCAACGTGGCCCTTGTGCTGTGTCTTCGATAGTAATTCCGAGTGCAGCCAATCCATCACGGATCTGATCAGATGCTGCAAAGTCTTTGCGATCGCGCGCTGCGGTGCGTTGTGCCAACGCTAATTGAATAACGCCATCTAGCGCACTCGTTAAATCTTCTCCACCGCTAGATGCAAAGGTAGGATCAAAAGGATCGCAGCCAAGAATTTCTAGTGCGCCGCGAATTTCAGCCGCGCTAGCTTTAATGACTGCCTTATCTCCTGAAGTAATTGCGCTATTGCCTAGGCGCAACGCCTCAGAAATACCTGCCAAAGCAGTTGGTACCGCTAAATCATCGTTCATAGCATCGGTAAAACCTTGTGAAATAACTGGAGTTGGCACAGCACCAAGTATTTCAGTAGCACGCGTTAGGAAACCTTCAATGCGACGAAACGCTGTTGCTGATTCAGCTAGAGCTTCATGTGAAAACTCGAGCATCGAACGGTAATGCGCACTGCCCAGATACCAACGCAATTCAATTCCGCGCACAGATTTTATAAGTTCTGCAACTTGCAGTGAGTTGCCAAGTGATTTGCTCATCTTTTCACCGGATGTAGTTACCCATGCATTGTGCATCCAGCGCTTTGAAAATGCGTAGCCGGCAGCCTCTGATTGGGCGATCTCGTTTTCGTGGTGCGGGAAAATCAGATCAAGCCCGCCGCCGTGAATATCAAAGGCTTCACCTAAATAAGCGTGCGCCATTGCAGAACATTCCAAATGCCATCCCGGACGTCCAGGGCCCCAAGGAGTTGGCCAAGATGGATCGCCAGGTTTTGCTGCTTTCCAAAGTGCAAAGTCGCGTGGATCTTTCTTTTTTGAACTAGCAGTTTCATCCTCAGCTGCCGGCAGTAAGTCATCTACTTTTTGACGAGATAGCGTTAAATAAGATTTAAGTTTGCGAACTTCTAGATAAACATCGCCATTGCCTGGTGCATACGCAACACCACGTTCGATTAACAAAGTCATTAAATCAATCATCTGGGTGATGTGGCCGGTTGCGCGTGGTTCATACGTTGGTGGCTGCACATTTAGCGCGGAATAGGCATCAGAAAATGCGCGCTCGTATTTCATGGCAACTGCCCACCAGGGCGCTTTTTCATGTACGGCCTTATGTAAAATCTTGTCATCAATATCTGTGACGTTGCGAATAAAGGTTACGTTGTAGCCAGATTTGGTAAGCCAACGGCGCAAGATGTCGAAGTTAACGCCAGAGCGCACATGTCCAATATGCGGCGGTGCCTGCACGGTTGCACCGCACAAATAAATGCCAACTTCGCCAGCTTTTAGCGGCACAAATGGGGATGTAGTTCGCGTTAGCGTGTCGTATAAAGATAGCGAACTCATTGGTCAAGTCTATCTTGCGAAGGTTATTTAGAATAAATCAGCGCTGATGCAATGGCGGCAATGCCCTTGCCTTCACCGGTTAGCCCCATGCCATCGGTAGTTGTTGCAAGTAGCGCGACTTCGGCGCCATTTAAAGCCTCGGAAAGCACAGCGATGGCTTCGGCGCGACGTGCACCAATCTTGGGACGGTTACCAATTACTTGTACTGACACATGTGAAATTCTGTATCCAGCTTTATCAACCAGTGCCAGTGTTTGCCTTAACAACGTTGTACCTGATGCGCCTTTATATTCTGGCTTATTCGTTCCGAAATTACTGCCGAGATCACCGAGCCCACTTGCTGCAAATAAAGCATCACAAATTGCATGTGCTGCGACATCACCATCAGAATGTCCTTCAACGCCATCTTGATCTGGCCACAACAAACCAGCCAACCAAAGTGGGCGTCCTGCTTCAAAGTGATGGGCATCGACACCAACACCTGAGTGAAATGAATTTGAGTGACCTAAGAATTGCAAGGCCGTTGCTAGATCTGTTGGGGTTGTAATTTTTAGTGCACGTTCTTCACCATCAATAACGCGTACTTTCTTACCAAGTAATTCGACAAGGGCGGCATCATCAGTTGCTTCACCGGCTTGGGCATGCGCCTGATTAATAACTGCGTAAGTGAATCCTTGGGGAGTCTGCACGCGACGCATCGAAGTGCGATCTGGTGTGGCAGTTACAAATCCATCTGCATCAATAACTTTTACAGTATCGGTCTGCGCCAGCCCTGGAATTACTGCGACGTCGCCACTTTTTAGAGCAGCGACCACACTTTGCGCCAGAGCAGGAGAAGCTAGCGCACGGGCAGCATCATGGATTAAAACATATTCGGCTTCACATAAGACTTTCGATAAACCGATTCGCACACTTTCCGAACGAGTGGCACCGCCTGTTACAACAGTTATGCCATCGCCAACCAGTTTTTGAATCTCTTTTTCATATCCGGCAGGGGCTGTAACAATTATTTGATCTGCAACAGATGAAATCGCCGAAACGGCATGTTCGATAAGAGTGCGATCACCAAGTTGGATTAAGGCTTTAGGGATGGATGCGCCAAATCTTTCGCCACTGCCTGCAGCAGCGATGATTGCAGCGATCATTGGTTTGCTTTGTTACTTAAGAAGCGAGAACCTCGTCAAGGAGAATTGCAGCCTTTTCTTCATCTGTGCGCTCGGCAAGAGCCAGCTCAGAGATCAGGATCTGCTTCGCCTTGGCGAGCATGCGCTTTTCACCAGCAGAAAGACCACGATCTAAATCGCGGCGGTATAGGTCTCGCACAACTTCTGAGACCTTGATGACATCACCTGAGGCAAGTTTTTCTAGATTGGCCTTGTAGCGACGTGACCAGTTAGTTGGTTCTTCTGTGTAAGGCTGACGAAGAACGCTAAATACGCGATCAAGTCCAGCGCTGTCTACTACATCGCGAACTCCAACGAGGTCTACATTGTCGGCCGGAACGCGAACTGTGAGATCACCTTGGGCAATTTTTAAGACTAGGTAGGTACGTTCTTCGCCCTTAATGATTCGAGTTTCAATCGCTTCAATTAGAGCTGCACCGTGATGAGGATAAACAACGGTTTCGCCGACCTTAAATGTCATGTGTTGCCCTTCGCTAGAGGGTCTATTCTACCAGCGATTTACCGGCAAGAAAACCCAGTTAAATAAGGGCTTTAGGCAATATAGGCGCCATCTGCTGTTCATCATAAATGTAATTACCACTGAAAACGCATGAGAGAATAGCCCCTATGCGTCGCACCATCACATTAATTTCAGCACTTGTACTTGCAACTTCATTGACCGCTTGTGGTGCCGGACAAGATGCGGCAACAAGAAATATCAAGCAAGTCACCGATGGTGTTGAAGTAACCATTACTGAAAATGGCAGCAAAATAAAGATTCTTAATCTGCTGCTAGTTGCAACTGAAACTGGCGATGCTGTACTTGTTGGAACCATTGTTAATCAAGGCGCCGAGGCAGATCAGTTGTTGGGTATTGCCGTTGGTGGAAACCAAGCAACTCTTACTGGTGAGAGATTGTTAAAGCAGAATGCACCAATTCGTTTTGAGGGCGATAGCGCTAACGCCAAGGCGGTTTTCTTCGGTGTAACCCCGGTTGCTGGTCGCCACGTAAAACTCTCAATTGGTTTTGCTCGTGCTGGCTTAGTCACTGCTGAAGTAATCATTCGCGACAAGCGCGATGACTACAAAAATATTACTTCTGGAACGCCAGCCCCGGTTGAGGTTAGCGCTTCCCCTGATTCGCAACCGCTTGGATAGCAGCCTTCGCAGTCTCTGGATCTAAGTACTCTCCGCCTTTTTTAATCGGCGCAAAGTTTGAGTCCAAGTTATAGAGCAGTGGAATTCCAGTAGGAATATTTAGTTCTGCAATATCTGCCTCTGAAATTCCATCTAAGTGCATTACTAAGGCACGCAGAGAATTACCGTGAGCAGTTACTAATACTCGCTTGCCCGCTTTTAGATCAGGGATGATTGATTCTTGCCAATAAGGGATCATGCGAGCGACAACATCTTTCAGGCATTCAGTTGCTGGCAGATCCGCGCCTAAATCAGCGTAGCGCGCATCATTAGCTTGGCTATATGGGTCAGCCGAATCAATTGGTGGAGGCGGAACATCGTAAGAACGACGCCATAATTTGAATTGTTCTTCACCGTATTTGGCCAAAGTTTCCTTTTTATCTTTACCTTGCAAGGCTCCGTAGTGACGTTCGTTTAAGCGCCATGAGCGATGAACCGGAATCCAGTGTCGGTCGCATGCATCAAGGGCTAACTGCGATGTATGAATTGCGCGACGTAAGAGTGATGTGTGAACCACATCTGGCAAAAGATTGCGTTCGGCCAATAACTTTCCACCGCGGGCAGCTTCGGCTTCACCTGCTTGCGATAAACGAACGTCTACCCAACCAGTAAATAGATTCTTGGCATTCCATTCGGATTCGCCGTGGCGCAACAAGATCAATTCATGGTTGGACATAGCACCTATCTTGCCATGTATGGAGCAAATATTTAAATCAAATGCTTAAATGCATCCAGATTTGCCAAGGATTCACCACGGTTTACTCGCCAAGCCCATTCGCGACGAATTGAATTGGCAAAGCCTAATTCCAATAGTGGATTAAATGACGAATCTGAATACTGCAACACCGCACCGACTAGTCGATCTATCTCGCGATCTGTCACCGCTGCAAGTGGCAAGCGTCCAACTAAGAAAATATCGCCGAGTTCGTTGGTAGCAAAGGCGATCCCATACATGCCGGCGTTCTTGGCCATACACCAGGCATGAACTGCGCCGACGTTTTCATCAGGTTTACGAATTACAAATGCGTTGATGCTCAGCGAATGATCGCCAATGATTAGGGCGCAATGTGTCTGCAGTTTTTTCTCACCTGGCAAAGTGATTAGAAAAGTCTTGCTATCTTTTTCTTCATATTCCAGATCGTGAGATTCTAAAAATTCTGCAATTACTTCATGGGGGTTTAAGGCCGCCATCTAATTAACCGATCGATTTGTTGATGCGCGCCGCATCAGTAATCACTTGATCATAAATATCTAACGTTCCGCGGGCGGTGGCATCCCAACCGAAGTGCGATGCATGTTCGATTGCTCCCATAGAAAGCAGTACGCGACGTTGTGGTTCTTGCAATAAGCGCGCTAAAACAGATGACCAAGCACGTGGATCGTGGCCATCGACCAACACGCCAGAAATGCCGTCAGCAACTGCGGTGCGAAGGCCACCAACTGCAGTTGCGACAACCGGTGTTCCGCAAGCTTGTGCTTCAAGTGCTACCAAACCAAAACTCTCAGAGTAGCTAGGAACGCAAACTAAATCCGCGGCGCGATACCAGTTCGGTAATTCGTTACGTGGCACTGGCGGCAAGAATGAAATTACATCATCAATATTTAGCCAGCTAACTAACTCTTTTAACCTTTCGACTTCACTGCCATTTATTCCCGATGCTCCGCCGATGATGAAAACTCGCAACTTTGGTCGCAAATGTGGTGAATGTGAAACCATTTCGGCGGTTGCACGAATCAATAACTCTGGCCCTTTATGTGGCTGAATACGTCCCACAAAGGTAATTACATGGGTATCAGCTTCGATGCCAATTACTTTACGCGCGGCCGTTCGTCCCGCACCAGGTGTGAAGTTATATAGATCAACGCCTGGAGTAACCAAATGCACCGTATCTGGGCAGGCGTCGTATAACGAAACCAAGCTGGCTGCTTCTGCATCCGTATTTGCAGTTAGACGCACTTGCCGCGGCGACGATCTGGGTTTCACCTTGCACGCGAATCATTGGTTCTGGTCTTTCACCTTCAGCCAGATTTAAATTCTTCACGCGCGCCATGGTGTGCATGGTGTGTACCAAAGGCAGTTTTAACTCTTTAGCAACTGGCATCGCAACTTTTCCAGATAGCCAATAATGCGAATGGATTAGGTCATAACTTTGATCGGTAGAAAGCGCCTTCTTAAATTCAGCAGTCAATTCGTTAAAGTGTGCGGGAACTTGTTCCTTGGTCCAATGCAGATCATGGCCCGCATCCAAGTGATGCACATTTACACCCGGAGAAAGTTCTACAACTGCCGGCAGATCTAAATGATCGCGACGAGTAAAAATATCAACTTCCACACCTTGTGCTGCCATACGTGCCGCACTTTCAGCTACGTAAATATTCATTCCGCCAGCATCGCCAATACCCGCTTGTTCCAGGGGACAGGAATGCACCATGAGCATGGCCACGCGCGGTTTCATATCCGAAGGATACGCCAGTATGCCGAGCGAGGGAATTGAAGGATACGCTTGATTAAATTGTTGCGCGAATGGTGCCAATTACACGCGGGCCGCCCATTACTTTTTCAGGCGTAAACGATGTATCGATACCAAATTCCTTTAAACAAGCATGAACTATTGTGCGAAATGCTCGTTGTGAACCATCGCTAACTTTAAATACAAATGTTCTTCCATCAGATAATGAAGAAACATTGACCGCTTCTGCACCATCTTTCATAAACAAACCAGGGACTTCTTGCATCATCTCGGTGTTATGTCGTCCAGCACCACCGACCATCTCTGGAAAAGCGCGAGCCGCATCCATGACGCTCTTGTGAATTGGATCAGCTGAAATAGTGATGGTGCGAATCGCGTGCGCTAAACCAATAACAGATAACAAGAACAGCGGAGCACCACATCCATCAGTTGAAGTCACAGCTATTTTTTCACCGGCTAAAACTTCTAATTCGCCTTTAATCGCAACCTGCAAAGGATGCGCTGCATCTAAATAGCTATCAACCGGCCACTTATTTATGACACAGGTTGCAATCATTGCTGCATGTTTTCCGCTGCAGTTCATCGCGATCCGCGTTGGTAGCGCGTCGCCCCAGGCGCGACGTTCGGCATCTCCAAGTGGGCGATCAAGTGAGCATTGCAGCGCGCTTTCATCTAAACCAACACTAGCCAATATTTCACGCACACCGTCAATGATGCATCGCAGCACCCGAATGACTTGATTGGGCAAGTGCTAATAACCGCGGTTCAAGTTTTAATCCGTGGCGCACCATAGCCGATGCTTGTGCGCATTTAACTGTAGAACGTGGATAAATTTTAGCTTCGATATCGCCGAGTGATTTAAAGATCGAGCCATCAGCGCTAAGCATCGCCAAGAATCCACGATGTTCTGATTCGACAACGCCATCTCGAACATATTCGGCTAAGTACCGCGTCGTTAAACATTTATTCGCTCTGTCGTTCTAGCGATGACCAGATATGGGCTTGCAACTCTTGTCCTTCAGCAGCCATATCGTAAGCAAAAAATAGTTCACCAGCGACAAGTCCGTATAAACGCACGCCCGCTGTAACTATCTTTGCTGTTGGCGCAGAATAACCTTGATCCAAAACTAATTGAATCTTTGGACCATCAAATGTTCCGACCCAACCTTCAGAAATTCCAGTGTTATGCGAGATAACAACTTCTAATACGTTATTTGGCTTCACGCGCCAGAAGCCAGCTTCAGATCCTGCGGGGCGAATTATTTCGCCATCCTTATCAATGATCCAAGAACGTGAGTAATAATTTAGAAACGGGCGCCCGTCATGGTTAAAGACGACTTCGTGCGCGTATTCAAAGCTTTCAATCGTTGGATAGTCCCCACGACCTTTGCCGCGCCAAGTGCCAACCATCCACGCCACTGGATTTAAATCAGGATGCAAACCTTCTGGAATTGTAAAGACCACTTAAAGTCTGCCCCTTCGATATGTGCGCGAATCACGCGCTTGCGATTCGCGACGCCCACGAATTCCGTAAACCAACAACGCAACGCCAATTATTAACGAGATAACTCCCAAGAGGATTGCGCTAACGATTTCCACGCCTTGATCCTAAGGGTTTAAAGCTTCTTCACCGTCCACATGATGACCAGCATCGCCACCAGGACAACCAAGCCTTGTCCGATCGTCTCCAATTATGCGGGCACAATCACTTGCTGGGATGCGGCAACGTTTTCCACCGTCAACTGCGCATCGACCGGTGTTGTTCGTTTAACGATGGCAAGTGCGATTGGGCCTAGTTCAAAGTGGCGCGCTACTGTGCCGAGAAAACCAACTTTTACTTCACCGTTCATAACCGGTGTGCCAGGTGCGGGCATTACAACTTGGCTGCCATCTAAGTGCAGCAGAACTAAACGTCGCGGCGGATTGCCGAGGTTAAATATTTTGGCAACCGTTTCTTGACCGCGATAACAACCTTTATTCATATGAACTGATTTATTTAAAACACCTAGCTCATTAGGGATTGATTTATGGTCTGTTTCAAAGGCAATTCGCGGGCGTCCATCTGCAACGCGCATCGCATCGAGTGCCCATGTACCAACCTGCATTGCCGTAGCACCAAATGTTTCTTGCATATCTTTTAACTCAGCACGTGGAACAAGAGCGAAGGGTCCGCCTAAATCTGTTGCAGCTCCCGGTGCGCGCAAGACAGCGAATTCCTTTGAAGCATCGCGCACATCAACGCGCAACATAAATTTCATCTTTTGTAAGTAGGCAACCAAGGTATCGATGTAACCAGGATCAAGAACCAGCCAAGTGGTTTCACCATCATCGACTAAATTAAATTGATACTCGACATGTCCTTGCGCATCTAAAATCAACGCTGAAGTCCATTGCCCTGCACCAAGTTCGGATAAATGTTGAGTCGTTAAATCGTGCAACCACTTCAATCGGTCGGCACCTGATCACGGCGACGATATTTAAATGAGATAAATCAGCCCAAGCGGTACCTGCCACCAAAGCTTTTTGCTCTTTATTTGGTTCTCCGAAATGCCAAATGGCGCCTTTATCGACGCCATCTTCAACAAATACTGCAGTCATAATTTACTTAACGCACGCAGCGCATAGCCCATAGATTGCAAAGTGAGAAACATCTGTCTTGAAGCCATAATCATCAGCCAAATTTTGTACAAAGTTTGCCGCCACATCAATTGGCGCATCGCCAACAGAGCCGCAGGTACCGCAAACTAAATGTAAATGTGTGAGCTCTTCAGCTGCGTGATAAGTAGCACCACCATGGCCGAGGTGAGTATGTTGCACAAGGCCAACGTTTTCCAGCGTTTCTAAGTTGCGATAAACAGTTGAAAGATTGATTCCCGGATGAGTCGCGCGCACTTTTTCGGCAACTTCTTCCGGTGTGGCATGACCAAGTTCGCGAACGGCAGCTAGAACTAGTTCGCGCTGTGGGGTTAAGCGCAAGCCCTTATCGCGGAGTTCGTGTTGTTCTGCCATGGGTTAAGCCTACCTTTAAAGTGAAATGAGAACATCGGCAGGAACGCCTTGCGCAGCGGTGACCTGTTGTTCTACGCGCGCACCTGGTGCTTGAACTACAAGAGTCCAAACACCAGGGGCGGCGAAGAAACGAAACTGTCCTTGCAAATTAGTTGGAAGCTCTGCGGTGAATTCTCCGTCGCGATCTAACAATCGCACATGTGCGTTACCGACAGGAGTTCCGTTAGGTACTCCGTCGTCCCCGTCCCTGAGTACAACACCTTGGATGATTGTTTGTGTTGTAACGTCAATGCCATCGAGTGATGGACCGCCGGGAGTTGCACCGCAGGTTTTCAACTTATGCGCCTACAGCTACTGGTACACCAACGAGTGAACCGTATTCGGTCCATGATCCGTCGTAATTCTTAACGTTTGCAACGCCAAGAAGTTCATGCAGAACAAACCAAGAGAACGCAGAACGTTCTCCAATACGGCAATACGCGATGGTGTCTTTTGCAAGATCAACACCGGCACCGACGTAAAGCTCTTTTAGTTCAGTATCTGTCTTAAATGTGCCATCTTCATTAGCAGCCTTTGACCAAGGAATATTTTTCGCAGTAGGAATATGTCCTTTGATCTGTCCTTGTTCTTGTGGCAAATGTGCAGGAGCTGCTAAGTTCACCGCTGAATTCTGCAGGTGAGCGAACATCTACGATATTTAGGGTTCCAATTGCTGCGATCACTTCATCGCGATATGCGCGAATCGAGTTATCACGATCTTTAGCAACATAACGAGTTGCTGTGCGAGTTGGCACTGTCGGTTACGAATGCGACGAGCATCTAGTTCCCAGCGCTTGCGTCCACCATCTAGCAAACGCACATCTTGGTGGCCATAAACCTTGAAATACCAGAAGGCATAGGTTGCAAACCAGTTGTTATTACCACCGTACAAGATGACCGTTGAGTCATTTGAAATACCTGACTTTGAAAGCAGCGCCTCGAACTTCTCCTTCGAAATCAAGTCGCGAATTAGCCCATCTTGCAGATCATCACGCCAATGGAATGTGATCGCAGTTTTCAATATGGCCTTGCTCGTACAAAGTGGTGTCTTCATCGACCTCCACAATTACTACCTTAGGGTTATTGATATTTTCAGTAACCCAATCAGCGCTTACTAGTGATGTTTCACGTGACATATTTATCTCCTGTTATTAGTTAGTTATTTAAGGGGTTGTAAAGAAATTACTTGGCAGCACGCAAGATGAGTAAATACATCTGGCAACCCAAGCAGAAATTAAATGCCGCATTTAAAAATGCTGCGGCAAGTGCAAATCCAACTGCAACTGTAAAGACCCCACCGGCCCCAGTTGCTGATCCAATAATCGCAACAAGTGCGAAAATTAGTCCTACTGCTTGTGAAAATTGTGGAGGACGCACATCTTCTAAGGCCGCCTGTGACTTAAGACGCGGCTTTATAACCTTCTTGAAGATATAGGCATAAGGAGTGAACTGCGGTCCGCGAAGTGCACCGATTGCAAAGACAACTGCCTGGAAGGCAATTAGCCAAACACTTGATGTTATAAGAGCAATCGCTAATACAAATGTTGTAAATAGTGCAGACCATCGTGGTCCACGTGCATCTATTTGTACTGACATTTTCATTCCTTACTTAAATCGATTATGGGTCGTTGGATTAGTTTTTAAGTTGCAAACTAAGCACGACACATAGAGCCAGCTAAGCGACCGTAATCAAGCACACGGCGCTTTGTGAAATAGCTGATTTCGATGCGGAACATAGGTAAAGAGTAAGCAGGCTTAAGCGATAACGCTAGTTGCGAAATATTCGCAGAAACAAGTACTTATTTCTTCTTATATCCCGTTGGGCATTTTGGATTAGACCCCGTTACTACCTTGGTTGCCTTTCCCTTTACGCATGAAATCGAGGAGTTAGAAGCCTTGGCATTCATAATTGGCAAACCATTTGGAAGCAACGCGGTTCTCGATACAGAACCTTTTGAAACTAGGTTTGAATCTAGTTCATTCGTATAAAAGTCACTGACTCTAGACCAAGACGCTCCATCAAATTTTGCAACATAAAAGGTGGCTTTACCCCCTGAAACGCCAGTGCCGAAATCTAGTTTTCCGTAAGTTGCCGTCGAGAACGTGCCTCCTTTAGTCCTAAATGAATTCACTAACCCAGAACGTGTTGGACTTGGACCGGTAGCTGCGAGGGCTTGAGAAAAAACGTACGCACTATTTGCGCCTTCCAAGAAAGCCGAATCAAAAGGGGCTCCGTTTGAATACTTTTTGTTTAGTCCTTCAAAGAAATTCACAAATTCATCACTTTTGTCGCTTACCAAAGGCAAAACATTGATCGCATATACATCTACCAGATCTTTTGGATCGAAAACAACAACTCTAGAAGTATAAGAGGTTGCTCTTCCACTGGTAATCATGGGTTTCTTCACTCTGCTGAAATCAGGTAATGAGTTAGAAATATGAATTGTTCCTACAGTTGAATCTGCGGTGAATGGTAAAACAGTAAAACCGATACCACTCCAGGCATTCTTGACATCGACTTCTATGTCTCCTTCTGACATATTGGTGAACCAAGTAAACCTTTTTTCAGGGAAATAATCTCTTACAAAATTTGCAGCTACACGTGCCTCCTGCATGCTACTCGCACCCATTGCAACTAAATATGGATACTTCGCAGTATTCCTAAATCCACTGTATGTAGCCGTTGGATAGAAGTCTGGAATATTCCTATTTCTTAATACATTAGAAGACATGGCAAGATGAGTAGGAGTGGTTGGAGAAGAATTGAAAAGCGCAAAAACTCGAGACTTCATTATCAAATCGTTTGTTGCGGTGATAGATCTAGTTGGCAAGTTTTGATTATCGCCTGCGATTAAAAATATTTTTCGGCCGTAAATTCCACCCGCTTGATTTATATAATCAAAGTAAGAGTTAGCCCCTGCAAAGAAACTTGATTCAAAACGACCATTCTGTGGATAGGCGGCACCGATTCTAATTTCAGTAGAGGTAACGCCGGTTATTTCTTGAGATTCTTCCGCAGAAGCTTGATTTAACGAAGGAATAAGAAGAAAGGCGAAAAGTAATGTGATTGATATACGTTTCTTGAAATCTGGAAATTTCATACGCATAGATTAAT
>CAXNNT010000005.1:0-36433 GCA_964203855.1 Candidatus Planktophila sp.
CGGCGGTGTTCTTAGCAAGAATTGTGATGCCCTTTTCGCGTTCTAGATCCATCGAATCCATCATGCGGTCTTGGCCTTCATCTTGCTTCTTGTGCGCAGCAAACGCGCCAGACTGCCACAACATCGCATCGACGAGAGTGGTCTTGCCATGGTCAACGTGAGCGATGATCGCTACGTTACGCAAATTTTCGCGCTTCTTAACCGGCAAATCTTTTAGGTGGGCTTGTTGCTTCGACAAGAGAACTACTTTCGTAAGGAACCCAACCAGTTTTTTCAACCGATTGGCTTCTAATGGGCTATCCAAAGAAATAGCGGCCAGTATCGACCGCACGAGGGTTATCTTACTAAAGGGCGCTGATATGGACTAATTACCCGCGTATGCAGGGCTTACTTTCTGCGTAATTGCAGTGATTTACTCCATAGTTTTAAGTTAAGGCGCGGATTAAGATGGCGCATATCGAAGAAGACCATTTGAAGTGATTTTAAGAGAACAGGTGCCACGTGAGTCAAGCAATTAACGATCCAGCAAAGAGCGCTGCAATTTCAGCTGATGATCATGAATTTGTTTTTCACTCATGGTCAGCGCAAGGCGCCATCAAGCCACTGCCGGTTTCAGGCAGCGCCGGATCACGTTTCTGGGACTATGAAGGAAATACCTATTTAGATTTTTCATCACAGTTGGTATTTACTAATATCGGACATCAGCATCCAAAAGTTGTAAAAGCGATTCAAGAACAAGCCGCTGTGTTGACAACTATTGCGCCACAACACGCCAGCGAAGTTCGCAATCAAGCAGCACGCGCAATTGTTGAAATTGCGGGGGATAAATTCTCTAAAGTTTTTTTCACAACTGCTGGTGCAGATGCAGTTGAAAATGCCATCCGCATGGCTCGACTACACACTCACAAACATAAAATTCTTTCTACGTATCGTTCGTATCACGGCAATACTGGCGCCGCTATAAATGCAACTGGTGATCCACGTCGATTCCCAAATGAATTTGCATATGGTCACGTGCACTTCTGGGGACCATACCTATATCGCACAGCATTCTGGGCCCAAGATGAAGCGCAAGAATGTGCGCGCGCTCTTGAACATCTAGAGCAGACAATTATCTTTGAAGGTCCAAACACTATTGCTGCAATTCTGATCGAATCAATTCCCGGAACTGCTGGCGTATTAGTTCCACCTGCAGGTTATCTCGAGGGTATTCGCGCACTTTGCGATAAGTACAAAATTCTTTGGATCGCAGATGAAGTCATGTCTGGCTTTGGTCGCACTGGTAAATGGTTTGGCTACCAACACTCGGCAGCAACGCCAGATTTAATTACCTTTGCTAAGGGCGTCACATCTGGATACATCCCGCTAGGTGGAATTGTTATTAGCGATGAAATTGCGCATACCTTTGATGAAAGAGTTTTCCCAGGTGGACTCACTTACATGGGACACCCACTTGCAACAGCAACAGCCGTTGCCACAATTCAAGTTATGAAAGATGAAAAGATGGTTGAGAACGCGGCTTCTATCGGCGAAAAAATTCTAGGACCAGGTATTCATGAATTAGCAAAGAAGCATAAGTTAATTGGTGACATCCGCGGCCGCGGCGTTTTCTGGGGTGTTGATCTGGTCACTGACCGCGCAACCCGTGAACCACTTGCACCTTACGGTGGATCAAGTCCAGCGATGAATGAATTGGTTGCAGCTTGTCGTAAGAATGGATTGATGCCATTTAATAACTTCAATCGAATTCACTTATGTCCACCTTGCAATATAAGTGAAGCAGATGCCAAATTAGGTTTAGAGATTATTGACAAATCACTCGGTGAAGTTGCCAAGCACTACACCGGTGCCTGATTAAACGTTAAATCTAAACTCCACAACATCTCCATCGGCCATTACGTACTCTTTACCTTCCATACGTACCTTGCCTTTAGATTTGGCATCAGCCATTGATCCGCATGAGATCAAATCATCAAAGCTAACAATTTCGGCCTTGATAAAACCTTTTTGGAAATCAGTGTGAATAACACCTGCCGCCATTGGCGCAGTGTCACCTTTATGAATTGTCCAAGCGCGCGCTTCTTTGGGGCCTGCAGTTAAGTAAGTCTGCAATCCAAGAACGCTAAATCCAACGCGAGCAAGTGTTGCAAGACCTGGTTCTTTCATTCCGATTGATTGCAACAATTCGAGGGCATCTTCATCGCTGAGTTCGGCAAGCTCGGCCTCAGTTTTTGCATCTAGAAAAATTGCTTCTGCTGGAGCAACTAGCGCACTTAACTTGGTTCGCAGATCGCCATCACTTAATTCCGCGGCATCAACGTTAAATACATATAAGAATGGCTTGGCAGTTAACAAGTGCAGATCGCGCAGTAATTCAAGATCAAGACCAGATGAAGAGAGAGGATTACCGCTCTGCAGGTGCGCTTCAGCTTTCTTAACTGCTTCCACAACTGATGCGGTCTCTTTATTTATACGCGCTTCTTTTTCAAGTCGCGGCAAGGCTTTTTCAATTGTCTGTAAATCCGCCAGCGCGAGTTCGGTATTAATTGTCTCCATATCGCTGCTGGGATCGATGCGACCATCAACGTGAACAACATCGCCATCGGTGAAAACTCGAATTACTTGGCAGATGGCATCTGTCTCGCGGATATTGGCCAGGAATTTATTGCCTAGGCCCGCACCCTCGGATGCGCCTTTAACAATGCCGGCAATATCCACAAAAGATAAGGCGGCTGGCAGCAATTTTTCAGAACCAAAAATCTGCGCAAGTTTGGCCAATCGCTCATCAGGTACTCCGACTACGCCAACGTTCGGTTCGATTGTGGCGAAGGGATAGTTGGCGGCTAGAACGTTATTTTTGGTGAGCGCATTAAAGAGGGTCGACTTTCCGACGTTTGGCAGACCGACGATTCCAATTGAAAGGCTCATAAGGAGTAGAGCCTACGCGCGATTGTCGGTGCTTCCTGCCACGATAGGCCCATGTCAAGCGCGCTAGTGGCCATTCTTACACTGATCATTGGGCTCCTAATCGGGATCGCCCTCGGGTTTTTCGTTGCAAGTCGTCGCACATCTTCATCTGGTGCATCTGATTCTGAACTTGCATCGGCACGCGCCGAACGCGATTTATATAAATCAGAACGCGATAACGCAATGGCGGGATCAAAACTTGCTAACAGAAGTTGAAGCGATGAAGGTTGCAATGGAGAAGTTGCAGAAAGAAGCAGCCGATGCTGATCGCCGGCGCATCGAAGCTGAATCAGATATCCGCACGCAAGTGCGCGCCATGTCCACCCACAACGAATCACTTGTTGCGCAAACAAAAGCCATTGCTGGCGCACTTTCTAATTCACAGACCCGCGGAAAATTTGGCGAAGCACAACTAGAACTCATGCTCGAAGATGCGGGCTTACATAAAGGTATTGAATACACGGCACAACGTTCGACAACAGATGCTGATTCATCAGGAATTCCCGACATCACCGTGCGCATGCCCGGCGGCACCAAGTTATTTATCGACTCTAAATTTCCGTTCGATCGATTTATCGAGGCTCACGAAGTGGAAGATCCAACCGAGCGCGAGCGTTTATTTCTTGAACATAAGAAAGATCTGGCAAGCCACGTAGTTACCTTGGCTAAGCGCGGATATCACGAATCACAAGATTCACCTGATTTTGTAATCCTCTTTGTTCCATTTGAATCGCTCTTAACAGAAGCTTTGCGCGTCGATCCTTTATTCCTCGAGAACGCCTTTAAATTAAATGTCACAATTGCAACTCCGACTTCGATGATGGCGCTGCTTCGTACTATTGGAAACGTTTATTCACGCAATTCTGTGGCACTTAACGCTGAAAATATCGCAAAGTCTGCTGGATTATTTATGAAAGATCTGACCTTGCTCCACACCCGAATTGTTAAAGTCGGTACAGCAATAAACTCACTATCCAAGGCATATGGTGAATTAATTCCAACAGCCGAATCCACCGTTAAGCGCGCTGCTGCCAAGATTCTCAGTTACGGAGTATCCGGTGATAAAGATAAACTCGCACTTGGTTATCCTGATGCACCAGCTGATGTTCGCGAAATTAAGAACTCCGAACTCGGCGCTGAAGATGACTTTATTGATGCCGAAGAAGTAAAGGATGAAGAATGAGCGGTCCAGGTCTTAAGAAAGAGGGCGTTGTTGTCTTTCAATCTTTCTTCATAGCTCTATTTGCAGGTTTTGAACTTCTAATTCGCAGCGGGGCCGGAATCGTTAGCGGGCTAATTATCTGCATCGTTTTATTTGGCGGAATCCGATTTGGTCGCCCTGGCACAACATATGTTTCTGTTGTGACGCCACCTTTGGCATTTGCCGCAACGGTTCTTTCTTATTTAATTCTCACTGTCGGCATTAAACCATCGCGTCTTGGACTGGATTTCATCGCTTCCCTTGCCAGCATCGCACCTTATTTATTGGCAAGCGCTCTATACGGCTGGTTTGTCTTTCTTAACGAAAAAGCTAAAGCGCGCAAACCAAAGCCGCGCGTGTAAATTACTTGCCTGCCGACTTAAGCTCTTTGCGTAATTCAGGTGGCAGTGCAAACAATAAAGTTTCTTGAGTCGCGGTAACTTCTTCGACATCACCAAAGCCACGTTCTGAAAGCCAGGCTAATAAATCACGAACCAAGATTTCTGGTACTGAGGCACCGCTTGTAACTCCAATAGTTTCAACCCCTGTTAGCCAATTTTCATCTGCCTCTTCGGCAAAATCAATTAGGTAAGCATTTGCGGCGCCATATTCCTTAGCAACTTCCACCAAACGAACCGAGTTCGAAGAGTTTGTTGAACCGACGACAAGAACTAAATCAGCTTGCGGTGCAATCTGCTTAATTGCTTCTTGGCGGTTCTGAGTTGCATAACAAATATCATCAGAAGGTGGATTAGCTATTTCTGGAAAGCGTTCTTTTAAAATTGCAACAGATTGCATAGTCTCATCAACGCTTAAAGTTGTTTGAGTAAGCCAGACCAACTTCTTACCTGGGGTTGGAATAATTGTTCGTGCCTCATCTAAACCATCGACGACACGTACTTTGCCTGGTGCTTCACCAGCAGTTCCTTCAACTTCCTCGTGGCCAACGTGACCAATTAACAAAATTTCTGTCTCATCATCTGCAAAGCGCTTTACTTCGTTGTGTACTTTTGTAACCAAGGGACAGGTTGCATCAATTGTTCGCAAGTTGCGAGCGGCGGCTTGCTCGTGCACGGCAGGTGAAACACCATGTGCTGAGAAAACGACGGTTGCGCCTTCCGGAACTTCATCAGTTTCATTTACAAAGATGACTCCGCGGGCTTCCAGGGTTGAGACAACATGCTTGTTGTGGACTATCTCTTTGCGCACATAAATCGGGGCACCATAGAGTTCCAGCGATTTCTCGACGGTGATAACCGCGCGGTCTACGCCGGCGCAATATCCGCGTGGCGCTGCAAGGAGAACTCTCTTAGCCATGTGGGTGAGTCTATTAGGCTCGCCCCATGTTCGAAACTTCAAGTGAATCCCCCGCACCGGTTCGGGTGGTCTCTGAGGCGATCAAAGATTATGTAGATCGCTTAGGGCCAATTTGGATTGAAGGAGAGATCTCAGAACTTAATGAACGCAGCGGTGGAATGGCATTTATGCGCCTGCGCGATACCTCAGTTGATATGAGCCTTTCGGTGATGTGTTACAAAAATGTTTTGGCCGCGGTGCAACCACTTCCTGCAAATGCGCGAGTTGTTATTTACGCAAAACCATCTTGGTTTACTAAAAATGGATCGCTGACCATGTCTGCCAAAGAAATCCGCCAGGTTGGAGTCGGTGAGTTATTGGCAAGATTGGAAGCGCTAAAGAGTCTGCTTGCGGCTGAAGGGCTATTTAGTGCAGATCGCAAAGTTGCTCTGCCGAAGTTGCCACGTAAAGTTGGATTGATCTGCGGACGCAATACCGATGCTGAAAAAGATGTTGTTGAGAATGCTAAACGTCGCTGGCCGGCGGTTGAATTTGAAATCCGCGAAGTTGCAGTGCAAGGCGCCGCAGCCGTTGTTGAAGTATCTGCCGCCTTGCGCGAACTAGAAGCGATCGAAGATGTTGATGTCATCATCATTACTCGTGGTGGCGGATCATTTGAAGACTTGCTGCCATTTAGCGATGAATCTTTGGTTCGACTGGCAGCAAGTTGTGAAACACCAATTGTTAGCGCAATTGGCCATGAGAAAGATTCTCCACTGCTTGATCTAGTGGCTGATTACCGTGCATCAACGCCAACGGATGCTGCAAAGCGCGTTGTGCCAGATATCGAGCAAGAGATTTCAGATATCAATAAAATCCGCGATCGCATGTATCGCCGATTGCTTTCCAGTGTTGAGTACGAGCTAAATCAGATTGCCCAGTTGCGCAATCGCCCAGTTATGAAAGATCCAAGTGTGATGATCAAAGTACGCAAAGATGATTTGTCTGCACTACGTGATCGCTCGCACCGTGGGTTTAAGGCGCTTCTTGATATTGAGAAGAAAGAGATAAAGGGTGTGATCGCACATCTGCGTTCGCTTTCCCCACAGTCAACGATGGATCGTGGGTATTCGGTCGTCCAAAGTGATGATGGAAAAATTGTGCGCGATGCCACAAAGTTAAAGGCTGGCGCCGTGCTGCGCATTCGCGCCGCAAAAGGTGAAGCCAACGCCAGCGTGCTGGCGAGCGAGTAGATTTAACCCATGGCCGCAAAAGATGGAAAGCCTTCTTACGAAGAAGCTCGTGACGAGTTATCCGAAATCGTTGAATCACTAGAAGACGGCAGCGCGACACTGGAAGAGTCACTCAAACTTTGGGAGCGCGGCGAAGAGCTAGCCAAGATCTGTCAGGAATGGTTAGACGGGGCTAAGAAAAAGTTAGATGCCGCAAAGAAGCCAGTTGAATAATGTCACCACAATTTTCTTACTCTGATTTACTGCCGATTGGCGCGGATAAAACTAAGTATCGCAACCTCGGCAAGGCTGGCGTAAGTGTTATCAAACTTGGGGATCGCGAATTCCTACAAGTCTCACCAGAAGCGCTAACTCTTCTAACTGAAACTGCGATTCACGATATTTCACATTACCTGCGCGCCGAACACTTGCAACAACTTGCCAATATCTTGAAAGATCCTGAGGCTTCTCCTAATGATCGCTTCGTTGCCTTAGATTTGTTGAAGAATGCCAATATTTCTGCAGGTGGAATCTTGCCGATGTGCCAAGACACTGGCACCGCGCTGGTTATGGGCAAGAAAGGACAATACGTCCTGACCACTTCTAAAGATGAAGTTGCTATCTCGCAAGGAATTTATGACGCATTTACCAAGTTAAACCTGCGTTATTCGCAGATGGCACCTGTCACAACTTGGGAAGAGAAGAACACTGGCAACAATTTGCCGGCTCAGATCGAGATTTACGCTGATACAGATCACCAAGATGAATACAACTTTATGTTTATCGCTAAAGGTGGCGGCAGCGCTAATAAATCGTTTTTGTATCAAGAGACAAAGGCAGTACTAAATCCAGCATCATTTATGACATGGCTCGATGAAAAACTCCGTTCAATTGGCACCGCAGCATGTCCGCCGTATCACTTAGCAATTGTTATCGGTGGAACTAGCGCCGAACACACAGTTAAGACTGCAAAGCTAGCCAGCACTAAGTATTTAGATTCACTTCCAACTTAAGTGGCGATGCGGCAACTGGACATGGTTTTCGCGACATCGAACTTGAAAAACAAGTCTTAGAACTAACTCGAACCTTAGGAATTGGCGCACAATTTGGTGGAAAGTACTTCTGTCACGATGTGCGCGTAGTCCGCTTGCCTCGTCACGGAGCATCTCTGCCGATCGCAATTGCCGTTTCTTGCTCAGCCGATCGCCAAGCAAAAGCCAAAATCACTAAAGATGGCGTTTTTCTTGAAGAGTTAGAACGCGATCCAGCACGTTTCTTGCCCGATACAACCGATGAACATTTAGACGATAACTTGGTTCGAATTGATTTAAACCAACCAATGGATGCGGTGCGCGCCGAACTTTCCAAGCACCCAGTGAAAACTCGCATCGCACTTACCGGCACAATTGTTGTCGCACGCGATTTGGCACACGCCCGAATCAAAGAAGCACTCGATGCCGGAAAACCACTGCCGCAATACATGAAAGATTACGCCGTTTATTATGCAGGCCCCGCGAAAACCCCAACAGGTTTCGCATCTGGTTCATTTGGTCCAACAACTGCCGGACGTATGGATTCTTACGTTGATCAATTCCAAAAAGCCGGTGGATCTTTTGTAATGCTGGCAAAAGGTAATCGTTCTAAAGCAGTAACTGATGCCTGTAAAAATAACGGCGGATTTTATTTGGGGTCAATCGGTGGACCGGCCGCTCGCCTGGCACAAGATTGCATCAAGAAAGTTGAAGTCTTAGATTTCGAAGATTTGGGAATGGAAGCGGTATGGAAGATCGACGTCGTTGATTTCCCAGCGTTCATAATCGTCGATGATAAAGGAAATGACTTCTATGCAGAGACTTCCAAACCGCTTACTATTGGTCTCAAGCCTTAACGATAAAGACGCAAAACGATTGGGAAAAATGAAGAAGCCATTTCGCATCCGAATCGTCTTATTAATATCCATTTTGGCGCTAGCGCTGCCAGCTGCTTCGCACTCAGCCGACATCACCCCTAAAGATCTTCTTAAGCAGCCTATATATGGAACGGTTATTCAAGAAGGCCAAGCCTTTCAAAATATTTCTTTTGTAACGGCCAGTTCAACTCCGCAAGACGGTGGCAGTTACTACAACAAAGCTTGCACAAGTTTTGAAGATCCACGCTGTGCCGATGCTCCAATAATCCGCGGAAATTTGATTATGCCTGTCTGCCAAAGTGCAGCAGATAAATTCTGCATTGAAGCTTTGGAGTTCACCAAGAGCGATGGAAGTAAAGAGTCAGCCAAATTAGTTTTAGAAGCTACGACACAAAAGATTCCGGCCAGTACGGCCTATAAAACAGGGGCAGGCGGCGGCATCAGCGTTTGGAGCGCAGCCAATACTTTACATAAAGGCGCTACTGGAAATTACATCGTAAGAGTTGCAATTGGTGTCACATCAGTTAAAGGGAAAATAGCACCGCGCATTGATGGGATTGCAGCATCGGTAACGCCCGTCGTAATGACTCAGGATGCAGGCGCAAAGCAAGCGCGCGCATGCGAAAAACCTGATCCAGGATTTGGCGGGAACCCAAACTCATCTTATGGATGGGCATGTCCAGATAATCAACCAGATCCTGCAACGTACGAAAGATGTTCGCAGTTGCTAGATGGACTGTGTTTTATGCGCCAAGACTTTATTACTGGAACTCGCGTTGGACTGACACTGCGGATCAACAACCAAGTTACTGGTTGGCTTTTTGGGAGAATGTCAGAACCAAACATATCCGTTACTGCGATCGACCCAGTAACTAACCTTCTTAAGGTTGAAGGTGTTGCGCAAAGTGTTCCGACACTTGTGGGCTATGTGGAGAAAAAGGACCTTAGTCAATTTCCAGCGATTCAAAAGGAATTTGAAAGTATGTGTAAAGTTCCTGGTTCTTACCTAAATTGCGAACAGATGATCACGTCGAATTTCTTTAACGCGACTCTTGGATCTGGTGTTAATCGATTCAGAGATTATGAGCTATTTAGCAGCCAAATTAAGGCGTACGCAGGCACTGACCTCAACTTCAAAATTGATACGAACTGGAATTTCGGATCAACTAGTTACGAGGGACGTAAAGATGCCGAAGGCGCATGCTTTTCCGATACAACTAAACTCCTTGGACTTGTAACAACAAATGCGCCAATTTATGAGCCGGGACCACCAAAGTTAACTGAAGGATTTCTTACCTACAAAGTAGCTGGTGCTCATCACAATGCTGATGGTTCCGTTTTCAAAGGAACTTATGATTTCGCTCTTCGTTCTACCGTAGCGAGATGCCTTTACGGGTTTACCGCTGCTCCGATTCAATCTACTGTATCTGTGATTTCGGGTGATGGATCAATAACAAATGTAGCTAGTGAAGTTGTTCAAGAGCGCAACGGTTGGATGACACTTAGCGCTAAAAATTTCACCTTCTCTGCCCCGATTATCAGAATAAAACTTTCACAAGCCAAAGCCGAAGCACCGGTTCAACCGAGTGCGACCCCAGCCGCCGAAGCAAAGAGCACAACTGCTGTCGCAAAGAGCGCAACAATTACCTGCGTAAAGGGAAAGCTAATCAAAAAGGTAACTGCGGTTAAACCGGTTTGCCCGAAAGGTTATAAAAAGAAGTAACGCTTTTTAGTAATAACGGCTGCGCTTGAACTTTGCCCAAGCTTTACATGGCTCGTCATAACGCGCCTCGATATAGCGAAGTCCCCAACGAATCTGCGTGACCGGGTTTGTGCGCCAGTCAGTTGAAATTACATCCATGCGACTAGCCGGCAGAGCCTGCGGAATTCCGTGGGCGCCTGATTTCTTATTGCGCGCCTTGTAATTCCAGTGACTTTCCTTTGTCCAAAGACGATTAAGGCAGCTGTATTGGTCATCGCCCCAGCCATATTCAGAGCCCATGATTGACTTGGCAACTTTCTTGGCGCCAATGATTGAGCGCGCCATCTCAACTTGCTGGCTTATCGATGCGGCCAGCGCCATTTGGGATGCAAAAAGATCCATACGCTGATCGAGCTGGGTATAAAGAGCGGCGCCTTCGGAAAGGTCTACTTCAGAATTTAAGGCGATCGACATCGTCAACTTGCTTGACTGCGGCAAGGACAAACTGGTCGTCATTGGGAAATCCAGGCCGTAGGCCGTTGGCTGAGCCGTTGAGATCAGCAAGAAAGAGCCCACCAGGGTCCAGAGGGCGCGCAACTTAAAGCGTCGTGAATTGGTGATTGAGAATCTATTCATCGCGTGCCTGCCTTCCTTCTCTCTTTTGCCCATGACCCATCTGCCTATAAATAGGCCAATGGAACTGCCGGGGAATGAGTTAAGGGTGGCAATAGGGGTTAGATGTCGCAAATTAATTCATGCGTGTGGCGCAAATTCTCAGGAAAGTCGCTCCCTGTGGACAGAGAAAAGTCCTGCTCAGTTAGGGCAAAGTCCTATATGTCCGAATTGTGAGTGTGAGATTTAAAAAGGGTCTCACTTGGGGAATGTATGACCCGATTGGAGCTTTAGGAAACCGGCCCTTCGAGCAGCTCGGTGACCAGGGCGGCGATCGGCGAGCGCTCGCTGCGAGTCAGGGTTACGTGGGCAAAGAGCGGGTGTCCCTTGAGCGTTTCAACGACGGCGACCACGCCATCATGGCGGCCGACCCGCAAGTTATCGCGCTGGGCGACATCGTGGGTCAGGACTACTCGCGAAGATTGGCCAATTCGTGAAAGCACGGTCAGCAGAACTCCGCGTTCTAGTGATTGGGCTTCATCAACAATTACAAATGAATCGTGAAGTGAGCGACCGCGGATGTGGGTCAGCGGCAGAACTTCGATAAGTCCGCGCGCCATGATCTCTTCAATAACGGCTTGTGAAACTAGAGCGCCCAAAGTATCGAAAACCGCTTGTGCCCATGGCGACATTTTTTCGCCTTCGCTTCCCGGCAAGTAACCAAGCTCTTGGCCACCGACTGGATAGAGCGGACGGAAAATAACAACTTTTTTATGGAGGCGCTTTTCCATAACCGCTTCCAGTCCGGCGCAAAGTGCCAGGGCTGATTTACCGGTTCCGGCGCGACCGCCCAATGAAATTATTCCGATTTCGGGATCCAATAAAAGGTCTAAGGCAATTCGTTGTTCGGCCGAGCGACCGTGCAGACCAAAAGCGTTGCGATCACCGCGGACCAACTGCAATTGTTTGTCGGCGGTTACTCGTGCCAGGGCGCTACCTTTTTCTGAATGCAGAACGATTCCGGTGTGCACTGGCAATTGATGGGCACATTCATGATCGGCGCGATCAGACGAATACAGTTCATCGATAACGTTATGGCCGACGTTGATCTCTTCGATGCCGGTCCATCCACTGTTGGAAACTAGTTCGGCTAAATATTCTTGAGCTTCAACGCCAACTGATGATGCTTTAACTCGTAGCGGCAAATCTTTAGTTACTAAGACAACGTGTTTTCCATCAGACATTAAGTTTTTTGCAATTGCCAAGATGCGCGAATCATTTGTGCCATCGCGCAAGAAACCGTGAGGCAAGGTACTTAAATCTGTGTGGTTTAACTCAACTGAAAGCGTTCCGCCTTCTGGGGTTATCGTTAGTGGCCTATCTAGGCGACCGTGGGTAATTCGCAAGTCATCAAGTGCTCGCAAAGCCGCGCGGGCAAAATATCCAAGTTCAGGATGGTCTCGTTTAGTTTCAAGTTCTCCGATAACTGCGATCGGAATAATTACTTCATGCTCATCGAATTTTAAGAGCGCGCTCGGATCTGCCAACAAAACGCTGGTATCTAAAACATAAGTCTTTTTTAAAGCTTTTTTCTTAGCTGTAGATACTGGAGTAGCCAATGGCCAGCTCTCGCATTCTCTTTAGTTTTATCCGGACGGATGTTGCTTCTGACTAGAAAAAGATAGAACGGGAGAGCGCACTTTTAAGTGCGACACGCCATAGCGGCTAGTTAACGATTGGTTAAGAGTGACTACGCGCCAAGTCGTCGTTGGCGTTGTGAATATGCACGAAGAGCGCGCAAGAAATCAACGCGACGAAAATCTGGCCAATACGCTTCGCAGAAATAGAATTCTGATAAGGCGCTCTGCCATAACAAGAAGCCGCCCAATCTTTGCTCGCCGGATGTGCGGATCAATAGCTCCGGATCAGGTTGGCCAGCGGTATATAAATATTTTGATACTTCCTCAATATTCAATCCGGCTGCAGCATCTTCCAGGTTGGCGCCATGGGCGCTCTTATCCTGCAAATATCCCTTAACGGCATCAACGATTTCACGGCGCCCGCCGTATCCAATCGCCACATTTACTTCTACGCCACCGTTTATTACTGGCGGCAAATTAGCCAATTTTTCACTTAGCCAAGGCGGCAAAAGTTCAAGCGCGCCAACGGCCTTGATATTCCATTTACCCGTGGCGCGAAGCTCATCGACAGTGTCACCAATAATCTTTAACAGACCATCTAGCTCTTCAGGGGTGCGTTTGAAGTTTTCGGTCGATAACAACCACAAGGTAACAACTTCAACTTTGGCCTCATCACACCAGCCGAGAAATTCCACAATCTTGCTGGCACCACGGCGATGGCCTTTTGGATCTAGCGAACTGGGATTAGCTTTTGCAAAACGACGATTGCCATCCAGGATCACACCAACATGGCGCGGGGTCTTTGAGAAATCAAGATCGCTAACAACGCGCCACTCGTAAAACGGGTAGAGCGCAGATTTAATTGCTTTACGGATACTGCTTAACAATTCGGCGCTCTGCGATAAATGATGCGACAGGCAAGGTGCCAGCCAGGGCTAACCAAATTACTCGACGCAAATCCCAGCGCGCTTTTACTGAAAATTGCAGCGCTGTTAAAAGGTAGGCGGCATATACCCAGCCATGCACGAAAGGGATCCAGGCGACTTTGCTCTTCCAGTCTTCATTATTTAGCAGATAAGCCACGGGCAGATCTACAAACCACAAAAGCAGTGACATAACTCCGGCGATTAACGCCATTACTCGAAATCTCTTAACGGCACCGGTCATGAGGCAATACTACGGCGATAAAAGGGAAGGTAAAGAACTATCGCTGCCATCAGCCACCAGATCGCAACGTATGAAATATGTTGCCAGTAATAACCGGCGACTCTGGAAACTGGCGCCTCGGCAACGACGCGGGTGCGTATTAATTCATCCGAACTTGTGGCTTCTGATTGAGCAACTATAAATCCATCGAATAACTGTAAGTCAGCCTGCCCAACGATCACGCTGCTATCGAGGCGGGAAATAATTCCTGGGACATTTTCAGCTCGATCATCATTTTGATGTGGCTGCATAGTTCCGACTAGATCAATTTTGGTCGACATTGCAACTTCTGGGTTTAACAATCGATCCGACCATAAACCGCGCACAACTAAAATTCCTGAAGGCGGCGCCGATCCATCGACTTGCAGCAGCGCCACTTCCCAATCAGTCACAACACCATCTTTATCGCTCTGCAGCGGTGCTTTGAAATTTGCAATATAAAAGCCGCTCACAGCAACCTGCTTATTTACATTTCGAGAATCCAAGGCAACGGTTGGGGCTGCTAAATCACTTAGCGAATAAATCTTTGGATCAATAACTTTGGCTGCGGCATTTAGCTCTTTAACAACACCAGCACGGTCTAGTTGCCAATTACCAAGGCCAACTAAGACAAGGGCAAGTGCAATAACGCCCAGAGCTTGTAAAAACTTCTTAATTATCGATCTGGTTTTCATTATTGCGAGCGTTCATTCGCATGTAGCGCTTATAGAAACTGCGCAACAAAATTGCGACAGATATACAGAGAATCAGAACAGTGAGCGAACCTGCCCAGCCCATATCAACATCTTTTTGCATGAGACAATACTCCCATGCAATCGGGCGAAGAGTTTGACTACAACGACCGATACGGCGTGCGCCCACAAAAGAGATGGGTCACACCTGCGATCGCACTTGCCATTATTGGCGTCGGTTGGTCAATCTGGGCTGGACTGCATCACGCCAATCCTGCAATTAGATACGAACTCATCTCATTTAACGTCATCGCAGAACGAGAAATTTCTATTCGCTACACCGTAGTTCGCACCGACCCAATGCAAGTAGTTATCTGCACTTTGACAGCAAGTGATCAGGATAAGAATGTCGTAGGCCAAATTGATGACAAAATCGCAGCAGGATCATCACAAATCGAACAAACCACTGTGATTCCCGCACGAACTGCGCCTGTAACTGCGGCTATTGCACGTTGTCGCGCCGAATAATTACTTCGTATACCGTTGCCCCTTATGAGTACCCCACAAACTTGGTTAACCCAAGAAGCCGCCGATCGTTTGCGCGGCGAACTCGCACACCTTGAATCAGATGGCCGCAAAGAAATTACCGCCAAGATCGAAGCAGCTCGCGCTGAAGGAGATCTAAAAGAAAACGGCGGCTACCACGCAGCGCGTGATGAGCAAGGCAAGATGGAAGCGCGCATCCGCCAGTTAAAGCAGATGCTAGAAAATGCTCACATCGGAACACCACCAGCATCTGCCGATGGCGTCGTTGGTCCCGGAATGGTTATCACCGCAATCGTTGCTGGCGATGAAGAAAAATTCTTACTTGGTTCGCGGGAAATAGCATCTGGCGACTTAAGCGTTTATAGCGAGAAGTCACCGCTTGGCGCCGCCGTAATGGGCGCCAAGATCGGTGACACAGTTTCTTACACCGCACCAAACGGTAAAGAAATTAAAGTCGAGATCAAAGAAGCAACTAACTACTAAATATCGCGTCTCTTATGCGAGTGCCTCACAACCAACTTAGATGTGCGCGGGAATCACTATCTCGTTGTATTGCAAGAGGCCAGGCTTAAATGGCGGATCAAAACGACAAATTCGCGTTTCATCAGAAAGTGCAATATTAACTTTAGAAGCGCTTGCGCGAAGTTCCTTAACTATCTTTCGTGAAAGTTCTTCGGTTGCTCGTCCACGGAATGATTGAGCAACACATGTTTCAGCTTCTAATTCACGTAATTCGACCTGTGAATCGTTGGGGTGTGGCATGTGACCAATGGTGCTACCCGATGGCATTACAAACGAGACATACCAGTAGGCGGATTCGGAAGTATCTGCTTTTTGGGCGGTGATTACTGGGGCAGTCATAGCGATTTTTTGTGAAGACTTATTTCCCTTTGAAATGTAATTAAATAATGAAGAGAAGGCGCCACTCGACGCAGTTGAATATTCAGCAGAAACCCTGACTTCGGCGATGACACAAGGCATATATTCGCGAAGCTCAAAACCATCATAAGTTTGAAGCACTTTAAATTCTTGCCGCTCAGTCATAAATCGAGCCTACTGGAGCGCTGGCTACTTAAGCACCTTGGTCAGCGCTGGAAGTAGAGAAGTAAAACTTTTTACTGGGTTTATTGTGATGGAAATATAAAACACATACCCAGCCAATGCGAGCCAAGGATTTATCAAGCAAATTGAGACAAAAATAACTCCCAACAATGCAGGAAATCCATTGAATAGGATTAGCGCTTTGTCTTGATATTCCTTCGATTTATTTGCCAAGAAGAAATCTTCATTCCAGGTTACCGAAGTATCGCCCCTAAAAATGACAACTATTAATCTATGCAATAAAACACTCCAGTATTGCCCAAAGAGGCATATCCCAAAATAGAACACTCCCCACTTCATATTAGGTGTGTTTAGATTTTCAGCAAGAAGGGCAGCAGCAAAGGGCATGAGTGCCACCCACGCCATCTGAATCCCGTGGTTCCACACAATCGTTGCATTTGTTCCTACTACGTATTGACTTGTTGCGTGATACTGATACCACCAGGAAAATAAGATAAAAAAGCCAAGCGTGTAAGCAAAGAAAGTCGGCCAATGATCAAACATTGCGGCATTAAAATCTTTGCTCTTACTAATTCCATGTGCCAGGCTGAGAACATCTAGACCTAAAAGAGTTAGGGCAATGGAGAAGACACCATCGCTTAAAGAATCGATAAATTTATGACTGATGTTTTTGATCTTAAATTCCATGTTGATCTCCCGTTCCCATTGGACTTGGGAGAAAAATAACCTAAACCCCTATCATTGGAATGCAGGCACACCGACTTAAAAAGTATTAAGGGCTGAAGCGAACTGCCTCAGCCCTTAAATTAGAACTTTTAAATCTAGAAAAGATTAATTCCACTAAATTTAAAGGTAATCGCCTGGTCTTCGCTTCGGTCCTCTGAAGCATTGTGGTCATTAGTTACAAGGAAAATGCACTTTGTGTGAATGCAATCGCCATTTTCAAAGTATTTATCCACTTTCAAAGTCAGTTTACTCTTGCTTGATTTGGCACCCATTTTGATATCAGCAGGAACATCTGAAATCCATAGCTTTGAAGCTGCAGATGGGTTACAAGCTGGAGGTTTAACTTCACCTTCTTTTATAGCCATACATTGAGAAATATAGATTCCGTTATTCTTTGGAAGTGCTGACACCTTTATGGTTACAAGACCATTTTTTGTTGAAATCTTCTTACTATTTACTATCGTAACTTTCGTAGCTGCCTCGGCAGATTGACTTCCGGCAAAAAGCAAAATTGCAGTAATTGCTAAAACTTTTTTCAATTGAATTCTCTCCGTCATTAGTTTATTTATTCCCTCAAATTTAACTTGGCCTTAATGGCCATGCAGAGTGAAATAAGTGATACTCATCTCAGAGAAAGTCGCTAGATCGCTGTGATCTAATTAATAGGTTGCGCGGCCACCAGAGGCGTCGAAGGTAAAGCCAGTGGTAAATGAACACGCTTTCGATGCCATAAAGGCAACAATCTCGGCAACTTCTTCAGGTTGGCCAACGCGACCCATCGGGATTCGACTGATCATGTATTTCAAGGTTTCATCAGATGTATTTGAATTCATCGGTGTGCTGATCACCGCTGGAGCCAGTGAGTTGATGATGACGCCGTGTGGGGCGACTTCTTTGGCAACGCCTTTAACAAAACCGATCATGCCGGCTTTTGATGTGTTGTAAGGAGAAAGTCCTGGGTTGCCTTCTTTTCCGGCAATTGATGCCAAGTGCACGATACGGCCGTACTTCTTTTCTTTCATTGATGGAATAACTGCTTGGGTCAACCAGATAGCGCCGTAGAGATTTACTTGTAAGACTTTTTCAAAATCTGGCCAGTTAATATCTTCAAATTGAGTATTAGACGGACCAACAATTCCAGCGGTATTTATCAAGGCATCAATCTGGCGATGATCTTTGAGGGTCGCTGATACCACTGCGGTGATTTGTCCTTGATCCGAAACATCGCAGATATGTACTTGGTTTGAAGCAAGTTTTAACTCTTTAGCTAATTCATCTAGGGCGGGCTTATTGAAATCAAGTGCGATGATTTTGGCGCCTCGTGCAGCAATTAAATGTGCGCTGGATTTGCCGATGCCAGTTGCCGCACCTGAGATAACTACTACTTGACCATCGAATTCAACTGATGAGGTGGCTGACATGTTTGCTTCTCTCTACTTAATCCGCGGATCAATATGAATCTTTGGTCCATCGCCAGCGCCTTGCGGACGCTTGCCCATAAATACATCGTGCACTTCGTTTAGCGAAATAGTTGCTGCGATTAGGGGACGGGGATCTACTTCACCTCGAGCAAAGATTTCGATCGCACCTTTTAGTCCAGGAGAAGCCGAAAGTATGCCGACCGCAGTTACATCCTTAAGTGCCAAATCACGTGAATCAATCAGGCTTGGTTCACCGGATATTCCGATATACACAACTCGACCACCAGGTTCTACTGCTTGCACAATTTCATTAGGAATTGTTTTGTGATTGGTGGCATCGATGATTCCATCAAAACCTGTTCTTGGTTTAACCATTTCAGTACCAGCGTTCTTGATGCCAATTTGATGCGCTAACTTGATCGTGCGCTCATTGCGGCCCACTAAATGCACATTTGCACCCGCTGCCTGCGCTAATTGCGCACAAAGCAATCCGATTGTGCCTGTTCCGTAAATCAAAATCTCTTTGCCAGGTCCGGCCAAAGCTGCCTCAACTGCTCGGAGTGAATTCCCGGCAGGTTCAATAAGTGCACCGATTGCATCATCAATTGAATCTGGCAGCGCATGAAGCGCGCGTTCTGGAACCAACAACTTTTCAGCACATGCACCTGGCCAGCCGTTGCGCACGCCGATTTCGAAACGATCATCACAGACATGTTGGCGCCCTGATGTGCAGCGGTAGCAAGTGCCACAACCGAGCATCGTGTCACCGGTAACTCTTTGACCGAGCCACTTTGGATTTACGCCTTTACCAATTTGCGAAACAACACCACACCATTCGTGGCCAATTTGCACTGGATATTTCGCTTGATTGCTATGGAGATAAACCATCTCACCTGTAAAGAATTCTTGATCTGTTCCGCAGATTCCAACACGCGTTACATCAACGACGACTTGGTTATCCCCCGCGATTGGCTCTGCCACATCTTCCACAATGGAATTATTTGGAGAAGTTATGGTCAAGGCCTTCATGCCGTCACTATACTCAACACAATATCGAGACTGTAAATTAGAGACTTGAGGAGTTTTTCATGCGCAGCGCCCATTGGTATGGCGGTAATGATCGTGATGGATTTATTCACCGTGCATGGATGCGCCGTGGTTTGCCGAAAGACGCCTTCGATGGTCGCCCACATATTGCAATAGCCAATACCGCATCAGATTTAACTCCCTGCAACTCTCACTTAAATGAAGTGATGGAATATGTAAAAAATGGAATTTGGGAAGCCGGCGGCGTTCCACTAAATATGCCTGCGGTTTCACTTGGTGAAACTTTGGTTCGCCCAACTGCAATGTTGTGGCGCAATATGGCTGCCATGGCGACTGAAGAAATGATTCGCGCTAATCCAATCGATGGGGTTGTATTGCTCGGCGGTTGCGATAAAACAATTCCATCTTTGCTGATGGCCGCATCATCAGTTGATATTCCAGCGCTGGTAGTACCTGGCGGACCAATGTTGACCGGAACTTTCCAAGGTACTCCACTTGGTTGTGGAACAGATGTGTTTCGTTTGAGTGAAGAAGTTCGCGCTAAAAAACTTAGCGAAGCGAAGTTCTTAGATTCAGAGTCCGCCATGATCCGAAGCCGTGGTCACTGCAACACAATGGGCACCGCATCCACAATGGGAATCATGGCCGAAGCACTTGGCATGGTTATTCCGGGTATTGCAGGCACACCAGCACCGGACAGTCGCTTATTGCAGTACTCGCAAGAATCAGGCCGCCGCATCGTCGAGATGGTTCATGAAGGTTTAAAACCAAGTGACATCATGGTTAAGGGATCTTTTCTAAACGCAATCGTGGCGCTTGCCGGTATCGGCGGTTCAACGAACGCAGTTGTTCACTTGCTTGCAATTGCTGGACGCTTGGGAATTGATTTAACTCTCGATGATTTCGATCGCACAGGGTCGCGCGTTCCGCTGTTAGTTAACTTACAGCCTGCCGGTAAATATCTGATGGAAGATTTCCATCGTGCAGGTGGTTTGCGCGCAGTCTTTAAAGAGCTCGAAGATTTGCTTGATCCAAAGGCAATAACAGTGCTTGGGACACCTTTGGTTAAAGGTTTATCTGAGGCCGAAATTTATGACACAGATGTTATTCGCACGCGTAAAGAGCCTTTGCAACCAAGTGCGGGCATCGCAGTTTTGCGCGGAAATCTTGCGCCACTTGGTGCGGTTATCAAGCCAGCTGCAGCAAGTGCTAATTTGTTAAAGCATCGCGGTAAGGCAATGGTCTTTGACAGCATTGAAGATTTCAAAGCGCGTATCAACGATCCAAACCTTGATGTTGATGAAAATTCAGTACTGATTCTGCGCGGATGTGGACCAAAGGGTTATCCCGGAATGCCAGAAGTTTCTAATATGCCAATGCCGCAAAAGATGCTCGATAAAGGTGTGCGTGACATGGTGCGCATCTGCGATGGTCGCATGAGCGGAACCGCATACGGCACCGTTGTATTGCACGTTGCACCAGAGGCGGCAGCCGGTGGTCCACTTGGCTTAGTTCAAACTGGTGATTACATAACTTTGGACGTCGAAGCACGCACCTTAAACATCGATATCTCAGATGCTGACCTCGCAGCGCGCAAGCCAAATACCGCAACAGTGGATGGCTTCGCAAAATCTGCACGTGGATGGCAAAAGCTCTATATCGACCACGTCATGCAGGCCGATACAGGTTGCGATTTAGATTTCTTAGTTGGGTCTAGCGGAGAACATATCTCTCGCGAATCCCACTAAATTTCTAATTAATCCGCTGCGCGCTTATATTTTCTAACGCTGATCGGAATAAATATCACCATGATGATGATCATGTAGATAAATGATGTGATCAGCGGGTTTTCGCTAGGGAATGATCCAGCGGTTGCACCGAATTGATTTTCCAAGCCAAAGAGTTCGCGACAAGCTGCCACCATCGTTGAAACTGGATTCCATTCTGCAAAGTATTGCAGCGCGCGTGGCATGCCAGTTGTTGGCGCAAAAGCATTAGATAAGAATGTCAATGGGAATGTGATGATAAAACTAACGTTTTGAACTACTCGGGCATCTGAAGCCGAAAGTCCAACATAGATTCCGACCCAAGAAAGTGCGTAACCAAATGACAATAAGAAAATAAATCCAATAGCAACGCTTAACGCACCCGATGTTGGACGCCATCCAACGATATATCCCGCAATTCCCATGACCGCTAGAACAACGATGTTTAGTAAGGAATCTCCAAGGGTGCGACCAACGACTAGTGCAGATTGCGAGATCGGAAGAGATCTAAAACGATCGATTAGACCTTTCTTAAGATCTTCAGCTAACCCTGATGCGGTTCCCGCCAAAGTAAATGCAACCGTCTGCACAAAGATTCCAGGCATTAAAAGTTGAACATATCCCCCTGGTTGACCTGTATCGATTGATCCACCGAATACATAACGAAATAGGAGAACGAACATTACTGGCTGAATTGTTGAGAAGATCAAAACTTCTGGCACACGAGTTAATAAACGCAACTGCCGTTGCGTAATGATCATTGTGTCTTTGAAAGCGCTCATTTCTTAGCCTTCTTTCTGCGGCCAGTTGTGACTTCTTCTACTGTCGCCTCCTCGGCGGCATGGCCAGTAAGTGAGAGAAAAACATCATCAAGTGATGGACGCTTTAGCCCAACATCGAGCGGGTGAATTCCTTCTGAATCTAATGAACGTAGCGTTTCGATCAGCGCGGTTGCACCTGTTGAAACCGGTGCCGAAATCATGCGCAGGCCTTCATCCAATGTGGCTTTATTTCCACTGATATTTGCAACAACTTTCATAGCCTTAGCAATGTTGTGCGTCTCGACCACAATTTCTAAACGTTCGCCGCCGACCTGCTTCTTTAGCGCATCGGAAGTTCCGCGAGCAATAACTTTTCCGTGATCGATAACTGCAATCTCATCTGCCAATTGATCAGCTTCTTCAAGATATTGAGTAGTAAGTAGCAAAGTAACGCCACCCTTTACCAATTCTTCGATAACGCTCCACATTTCCTGGCGACCACGTGGATCAAGTCCAGTTGTTGGCTCATCTAAGAAGAGAACTTTTGGCTTAACGATTAGTGATGCTGCTAAATCAAGGCGGCGACGCATTCCACCTGAATAAGTCTTTATTGGGCGTTTTGCACTTTCGGTTAGTGAAAATCTCTCAAGCAATTCATCGGCACGAGCGATCGCTTGTTTCCTACCAAGGTGGTAAAGCTGACCAAACATAACCAAGTTATCCCAGCCAGTTAAAATCTCATCAACGGCTGCATATTGACCTGATAAACCAATTACTTCTCGAACTTTTTCAGGATGTTTAATCACATCAATGCCACCAACCATCGCGTGACCTGAATCAGGGCGCAATAGCGTTGCCAAGATGCGCACACAAGTTGTTTTACCGGCACCATTTGGTCCAAGCACGCTTAATACAGTGCCTTCTTCAACATCGAGAGACAGGTGATCTAAGGCACGAACTGCGCCATTGCGATAAGTTTTTACTAAGTCGTCCGCGATAACAGATTTCACGGAGTAAACTTAGCGCAATCAACCCCAACTTTGAAACACTACAGCTACGCCTGAAAGGCATACGGTAAAAATAATTTGAACCTTTCGGCTCGCTTTAGACCCTCCAATCCTTTTGCGGAATTTCCGCGTGAGGTTGGTGTTCTTGTCTTTTCATCTTTCTTTGTTGCAGTCGGATTCGGAATAATTGCGCCAACAATTCCTTTGTTTGTTAAATCATTCGGGGTAAATAACGCACAGGTTGGCTTGATTATTTCTTCTTTCGCGCTAGCTAGATTTGCCAGTGGGTTATTCGCAGGAAAGTTAGTTGATAAATTCGGTGAAAGAATTGTTTATACAACGGGCGTTGGTTTTGTTGCTATCTCTTCATTTGCTGCGGCGCTGGCACAAAATTACGAACAATTGTTGATCTATCGCGCTGCAGGTGGCCTTGGCTCTTCGATGTTCTCAGTCGCAGCAGGCTCGATTGTTCTTCGCGCAGTAGATGACACAAGACGTGCGCGCGCACAATCCCTTTACAACGGAAGCTTCTTGCTAGGCATGATGGCCGGACCAGTTATTGGTGGCTTCTTAACAGGATTGTCGCTTCGCGCACCGCTACTTATCTATGCATTTTTATTAGTTATCTCAAGTGCTGCTGGTGGTTTTCTTCTTAGAAATTCAGTACTTGCTGCACGTCCAACTGAAAAGAGCGCCAAAGAAAAAACTTCGCTCCGTGAGGCGCTTTCCAGTAAGCCTTATCTAATTGCTCTAATCATCTCTTTCTGCAGCGCCTCAATCTTCTTTGGAATGAGTCGTTCTATCCTGCCGCTCTTCATGGTCGAAGATCTAAAATCAACTGCTGAGTTCCTTGGGATCGGATTTACAATTGCATCAATCGTGCAAGGAATTCTCCTTCTAAAGGCGGGAAGCCTCTCTGATGAAAAAGGGCGTAAATTCTCAGCGCTACTTGGCTCTTCGCTAGTTTGTTCATCTGTCGTGATTTTATTCTTAACCTATCAACCATGGATGTTCTTAGTCTCTATGGCTATCTCTGGCGTAGGAGCAGCCTTCCTTTCAACAACACCGTCGGCAATTGTTGGTGATGTAATGAAAGGTAAGGGCGGACAAGTAATTGCGCTATTCCAGATGTCCGGAGACGCCGGTGCGATGGTTGCGCCAATTGCACTTGGTTTTATCGCCGATCATTACGGCTTCCGTCCAGCCTTTGCAGTCAGTGCAGGACTTATGTTTATCGCGCTCTTTGCAGCAACAAAATTGCCCGAGACGCGGAGTTCGCATCTCGGGCAATCCCGTTAATTACTTTCCTTAGTCGTTGTTGCGAAGAATCGAGAGCAATCTCAAAACTTCCATGTACAACCAAACAATTGTGACCATCAAACCAAAGGCCATGCGCCATGACTCTTCTTGTGGAGCCCCTGCCGCAATAGTGCGTTCGATCTGATCGAAATCTAGAACCAAGAAAAATGTTGCAAGAGCAACACCAGCAACGGCTATTAGTAACCCTAGTTGTCCGCCTGGGAAACCAGTAAACAGCGTGATGATGCCGAATACGAAGTAACCTATCAACGCACCAAGCATGATGCGAGTGAACTTAGGTGTTACGCGGATTTTTCCGCTGCGGTATGCCACCAAGATTCCACCGAATGCACAAAGCGTTCCGATGACTGCTTGACCGACAATGCCTGAGTAAGCCTCGTTGTATATACGGCTGATTGTTCCGAGTGCAAGTCCTTGCGCTGCTGCATAAGCAATGATCAGCGGCACACGAACTTTCTTTGAAAAGATATTTACCATTGCAAGAACAAAACCACCGAGGAAACCAACCATGGCAAGTGCTGGGTTATTTGCACCCCATGCAAATGAACCGACTGCAACCAAAACAGCAAACAAAGTTGCAGTGCGCATAACAACGTCGTCCATGGTCACGCGGCCGGTGCGAAGTGATGATGCAGCTGGTGCTGCGTAAGTTGCTTCAAGTGAATCGTTATCTAGACGTGTTGCATCCATTTGAGCAAAGCCACGATTCGAACGATTTAGAACTGGATTTGAACTGCGCACTAATTTCCCTTTCTAGGAAATCTCCCCCCATTCGGGGTGAGGTAGGTAGTACTAATTTAAGGGCATTTCCTGAGAATTTCATTTGCGATGATCAGGTTACGCACGAACTGGTGCCCCGAGTGGGGGTCGAACCCACACTGGGAGGATTTTAAGTCCTCTGCCTCTGCCATTGGGCTATCGGGGCCACGTGATAAGTCTCAGAGTCTACTTGCCTTTTTAATCACTGAATCCAACATCTTTTCCGTTAATTTGCCTGTAAATGTGTTCTGTTGACTGGGATGGTAACTGCCAATAATGGTTCTTTTTAATTCCATCTGGGCCAATGAACACTGCTGTTGCACCGTGGCCAAACTTTGGTTTTGGCTTTGGAATGTTCGCAACCAAGATCAAAGAGTGTTGAAATAAGACGTTGTCCAAGCGAGGCTTCCCAGGGCAAGAAAAGATCGTGCGGTTGGCATCAAAAGTGCGATCTCGTCTTTGTAAAAAGGCGCGCAAGTATTTTTCTCTTCAGTGTTTGGTTTGTTATCTGGTGGCGCGCATCGGACGGCGCAGAGAATTCGTGTATTGATTAACTCTTGGCCATCATCTTTGCTTTTACTTGTCGCGATCTTGGCAAGGCCATTTTTGTGAAGTGATTTGTAAAGCCAATCCCCCGATGAGTCACCTGTAAATACCCGGCCGGTGCGATTGGCACCGTGTGCACCAGGTGCAAGACCGAGGATGATTATTTGCGCATTTGCAGGACCGAAACCTGGAACGGGCTTTCCCCAGTATTTTTCATTCTCATAAGCTTTACGTTTAACAACGGCTACTTCTTCGCGCCATTGCACAAGTCGTGGGCATTTCTTGCATTTAACAATTGCTGAATCCAAAAGATCGAGCGATTTATACAAGCGACCAAGCCATTCCATCGAGGATGTCGGATTCGGAGGCAACGAATTCGGTGGCACCTGTTGCGCGCATAATGCGAGAAAGAACTAGAGAACCTGCAGAGATAACGTCGACGCGACCGGGGTGCATGTAACCCAAAGATTCGCGTTGGGTGCGAGTCATTTTGATAAATGCTTGCGAGACTAGGTGAACTTTTTCAGCGGGAATATGTGAAAGGTGAATCGAGTATCTGTCGTATTCAGGTAGATCGAGTGCGGCTGCGGCAACGGTTGTTGCGGTGCCAGCGACGGCGATAAGCGTTTTTGCTTTGGTGATTGAAACAATTTTTGCAGCTTGTGCGATCGCTTCATCTATATCTTCAGTTGCTGCAGCTACTTGGCCCGGATCAGGTAGATCTCCGGTGAAATGACGTTCGGACATTCGTACACAGCCGATGTTTACGCTCTTGGCCGCTTCGACCGTATCTGTACCAAAGACGAATTCTGTTGATCCGCCGCCGATATCGACGACCAAGAAAGGTCCATCGGTAGCTGGCAAATCTTTAGTGGCGCCCATAAATGAAAGGCGCGCTTCTTCTTCACCAGAGATAACTTCTGGGCGAATCCCTAAGCGCTCAAATACACCTTCGATGAAAATGTCGCGGTTGGTGGCATCGCGTGTGGCACTTGTTGCGCAGAATCTAATTTTCTCAACACCGCGTTTAGCAATTTCTGCGGCATAGATATCAACTGCTGCGAGTGTGCGCGCGATTGCATCTGGGTGGAACTGTCCTGTCTTATCAACGCCTTGTCCTAAACGGACAACTTCCATCAGTCGTGTGACTTCGCGAAAGTTTGTACCATCTATATCAGCGATCAGTAAACGAATTGAATTAGTGCCGCAATCGATGGCTGCTACTCGCATGGTTGTTCTTTCCACCAATCAGGTAGCTTCGCCAGTGCTTCATCGCCAAGCGGATTAACGTCTGGGCCAGCGGATAAGTGAATGTGCAACAAGTGAATGTAAACATTTAACGCGGTTAGGCATTCCACCAGCAGATATTCCTTCAACTTCAGGAACATCCATCTGCAGTGCGGCACGTGCTGCCAAATAATCATCGTGCGCTGCGGCATATGCACCGGAAAGTTCGGCATCAACTGCAAGGCGCTCATTCATATCTGCCATCAAACCAGTTGACTCCAGAGTGGAAATTGCCGCGGTCAAACGAGGGCAAGTGGCGTAATAGAAAGTTGGAAATGGTTCACCGTGGCTTAGGCGCGGAGGTGTTTCTACGACAGCAGGGTTGCCGCAAGGACAGCGATATGCGATTGCATGTACATCGCGCGGTGTGCGACCAAGTTGGGTTTCGATGCAATCAAGATCTTTCTGTGTTGCTTTATCACTCATTTATTAAAGACCAGATTCAGTAACTGAGGCAATCAGTTTGGTGTACCAAGGAGCACCCTCTGGAAGTTGTGAGACCACCTTTGTTGTTTGTGGTTCAGCTTTATCAATATCAGTACCTGTCACGATGTATTGACGTTCACCGGGCATCACAAAATGCAGCCGTTCGCGTGCTTGTGATTTGATGTAATTTGGATCGCGCCAAAGATTTAGTTCGGCGCGAGCGGCATCAAGTGCGGTGCGATCCGTTGCAACTTGTGATTTAAGTGAGTTGATTTGAGCACGTTGAGTAAAGTAATTTTTAATTGGTGGCGCAAGGGTCAGCGTGAATAGAAAGACGATTGCAATCAGGGCTAAGGGACGAGCGCTACCACGCGTGCGACGTCGGCTTGACGGGCGACGACGAGAAGAATAACTACGTCGTCGGCGTCGCATCTTTAAGCCTTAACTATCCCTTGAAGCGAGGGAATGCGCCGCGTCCTGCAAATACGGCACCTTCTGCAAGTTCTTCTTCAATACGAAGTAGTTGATTATATTTAGCAACGCGCTCTGTGCGAGATGGTGCGCCAGTCTTGATCTGTCCGCAATTTGTTGCAACAGCCAAATCAGCAATAGTCACATCTTCTGTCTCACCAGAACGGTGCGACATCATGCTGCGGTAATTTGCGCGGTGTGCCATATCTACGGCATCAAGTGTTTCAGTCAGGGTCCCGATCTGATTTACCTTAACCAAAAGTGCATTAGCTGTATCTGTTTCGATTCCCTTAGCAAGGCGAATTGGATTTGTTACGAATAGATCATCGCCAACGATCTGAATTTTTGAACCAAGGGAAGATGTCATTGACTTCCAGCCAGCCCAATCTTCTTCGTTTAGTGGATCTTCGATAGAAACGATTGGGTATGCGCTGACTAGCTCTGCGTAATAAGCGATCATTTCATCAGATGAACGAAGTGAACCTTCGAACTTGTACTTGCCGTTGTCATGGAATTCAGTTGCGGCAACGTCCATCGCAAGTGCGATTTCCTTGCCTGGCTTAAAGCCTGCAGCTTCAATGGCCTCGATGATCAAATCAAGTGCGGCGCGGTTGCTTTCGAGGTTTGGGGCAAAGCCACCTTCATCGCCAACAGATGTAGCAAGTCCGCGCTTTTTTAGCACAGCTTTGAGTGCGTGATAGATCTCGGCGCCCCAGCGAAGTGATTCGCGGAAAGTTTCGGCACCAATTGGAGCGATCATAAATTCTTGGATATCAACGTTGGTATCAGCGTGTGCGCCGCCATTTAGAATATTCATCATTGGTACTGGCAAGACGTGTGCATTTGGTCCGCCGACATAACGGAAGAGTGAAAGGTCAGCGGATTCGGCAGATGCTTTGGCAACAGCAAGTGAAACGCCAAGAATTGAATTTGCACCGAGGCGTGATTTATTTGGTGTGCCATCGAGTCTGATTAACTCGTTGTCAATTAATCGTTGGTCTTGTGAATCCATACCTTCTATTGCTGGAGCTAATTCATTATTTACAAAATCAACAGCCTTGAGAACGCCTTTACCGAGGTAACGTTTCTTATCGCCATCACGAAGTTCGGCTGCTTCAAATGCGCCAGTTGATGCACCGCTTGGAACTGCGGCGCGGGCTTGTGTGCCATCTTCGAGTTCGATTTCGACTTCAACGGTTGGGTTTCCACGCGAGTCAAGAATTTCACGGGCGCCGATTGCTTCGATAATTGCCATTTTGATATCTCCTCAGAATTAACTAACGATTGAGCACGCTCAGCGCTGAACGGTATAAGGCAATACTACCGCGACTCGGCATCCTTAATCTGCGCCGCGATTTGGCGGCCATATAGGCGTAGCGCGTTTTCTGGGTCAATCTCGTTATCGCGCGCCCAAGCGATTATTGATGCCAAGGCTGCGCCGACGTTTTCTTCAGTGGCAGGCTTATCGCTTTGATACTTAGGTAACTGCACATTAACTTTGTATTTTTCCGCGCGATAAAGAAGTTTTTCAACCAAGGGCAGCGCTGGTTGAGCAAGTGCGACGCCATCTAAAGCTGATGTACGGCCCTTCTCTTTAGCCTTTATCTCTTCCCAGTTTTCAATAATTTCTTGAGTTCCGGAAACTTCTAAATCTTCAAAAACATGTGGGTGGCGGCGAATTAACTTATCTGCGATCCCACGAGCAACATCATCAATGGAAAATGGATCGGTTGGATGATCTTGCGCCATTCGTGCATGAAAATAAACTTGCAGTAAAACATCGCCCAATTCCTCACGCATACCTTCGCGATCTTTGGCATCTACTGAATCAATGAATTCATATGACTCTTCCAGCAAATACTTAATTAAGGATTCGTGAGTTTGTTCTGCATCCCACGGACATCCGCCAGGTGAGCGCAGCCGATCCATTACCTCAACAAGGCGTTGAAGTTCTGAAGCAGGCATTTACTTACTTAGCAGCAGGAGCTACAGCATCACCGGTTACGTTGGCTGCAACAACATCGCCAGCCTCAACATCCCAGAAGCCATAACGAGGATTAATTTTCACGCCAAGTTCTTTTGCTTTTGCTGAAAGAAGTTGGCCAAGTTTTGTAGCGATCTCTGCTTCGGCCACACCAGATCCGGCAAGTGCTGCAGTTATCTGCTCGGAGATAATGATGGCGCGGACATATGTATCAAAATCTGCTTGCGCGATCGCAGCATTTACCAAGTTCTTTGGAAGTTCAGTTGCACCACCGACAGATTCCGTGATGGTTGCCTTCTTGGCTTCCACATTGCTAGATGTAACTTCGATCTTTAACTCTTTAGCGATCTCATCGAAGGTGTGCATCAGAATCTTGAAGCGAAGTTGCCCGCGATTTAGTTCATCGCCAGTTTCGAGCTGCATTTGTGATGAATCAACTTTGGTGCGCTCGGCAATGACTGCATCGATGGTGGCCTGTAAATCGGTTTGTGAAATCTTGAAGTCGCCAACGGATGCAGCTTCATTGGTTTGTGAGCAGCCGGTAAGAAGTAAAGCTGATGCAATTGTTAGGACAGCCAGGATCTTCTTCACGTTGTGCTCGCTTTCGTTAATTGGTCGACGACCTCGGTAACCCAGGTCAGGAGAGAAGTATCCACTATTTCAGCGGTCGGTTGAGACGGGCTCCATGCAGGATTTTTCGGCAAAGTAACAAGAACGGTGCGAGTTGGGCCTTTATATATAGAGCCGGGATGAAGGCGCGTTAGTCGCAATTGGCGAGATTCGGGCAAAGTTAAAGGTGTAAGTCGTAAGAATTTTCCAGATGCCACCACTTCTTGAATCCCATGAGATTTAGCAAGTGCGCGCAATTGTGCAACTGCCAAAAGAGCAACTGCTTCTTCAGGAAGTTCTCCAAATCTATCCAACAACTCTTCGCGGATTGCTTGAACATCATTAGGTGTTGCAACGTCGGCTAAGCGACGATAGAGATCAAGGCGCAGGCGCTCTCCCGGAACATAGCTTTCAGAAAGGTGGGCGTTAACTGGAAGTTCGACTTTGCATTCGTGAACTTCTTCTTCCTTATCAATAATGCCTGTCTTGTAATCATTTACCGCTTCACCGACCATGCGCATATATAAATCAAAGCCCACATCGGCAATATGTCCCGACTGTTCTCCACCAAGTAAATTTCCAGCGCCACGAATTTCTAAGATCTTTAAGCGCAACCCGCATCCCCGCACCAAGATCAGTATTAGTTGCAATTGTTTTAAGTCGATCAAGTGCGATCTCAGTCAGCGGCTGGTCAGGTGGATATAAGAAATAAGCGTAGGCACGATCGCGACCACGTCCGACGCGACCACGTAATTGATGCAATTGCGATAGACCAAAGTTTTCGGCGCGTTCCACAATCAGCGTATTTGCATTTGCAATATCTAAACCACTTTCCACAATCGTTGTACAGACAAGTACATCGAAATCACGGTTCCAGAATCCCAGGATCACATCTTCAAGTGAACCTTCACTCATCTGACCATGTGCGATTCGGATGCGCGCTTCAGGTACCAACTCTTGAATTTTCGCTGCTGCTCGGTCAATTGATTCCACTCGATTGTGAATATAGAAAACTTGTCCATCGCGCAATAACTCGCGATGAATTGCCGCACGAATCTGCGCATCTTCGGCTGGGCCAACATAGGTAAGAATCGGATGGCGTTCTTCAGGCGGTGTAGTGATCGTGGACATTTCACGAATACCCGTCACTGCCATTTCAAGAGTGCGGGGAATAGGTGTTGCTGACATCGCCAGAACATCGACAGTCGTGCGCATCTTTTTAAGCGATTCTTTCTGCTCTACGCCAAAGCGCTGTTCTTCATCAACAACCACGAGACCAAGATCTTTAAAGACAACATCTTGCGAAAGTAGTCGGTGGGTACCGATTACAACATCAACACTGCCGGCGGTTAGCTCGGTCAAAATTTCCTTGGACTCTTTAGCAGTATTAAAGCGCGATAGCCCCGCAACGCGAATTGGAAAGCCGGCATATCTTTCGGCAAATGTTTTTGCATGTTGTTGCACCAGCAAAGTTGTCGGAACTAAAACAGCAACTTGCTTGCCGTCTTGAACCGCTTTAAATGCTGCGCGAATTGCGATCTCGGTTTTTCCATAACCAACGTCGCCACAGATGATGCGATCCATCGGATATGGCTTCTCCATATCGCGCTTTACTTCATCAATTGTGGAAAGTTGATCGGGAGTTTCGATATATGAAAAAGCATCTTCTAGTTCGCGCTGCCAAGGTGTATCCGGTGAGAACGCATAACCTGGCGAACTTGTGCGCGCGGCATAAAGTCGAATTAGCTCGCCTGCAATTTGCTTAACCGCCTTGCGTGCGCGGCCCTTTGCTTTCTGCCATTCTCCGCTGCCGATGCGGTGGACCGTAGGTGATTCACCACCGATGTATTTACTTACTTGTTCCAAGGTATCGGTTGGAACAAAGACGCGATCACCGGGTTGGCCACGTTTAGCGGGTGCGTATTCAATGACTAAGTATTCGCGGGTGATACCGCCAATAGTGCGTTGCACCATTTCAACATAACGACCAATTCCGTGTTGCTCGTGAACCACAAAATCACCAGCACGCAATTCCAGCGGATCAACTGCTTGCTTGCGTTTGGATGGCATGCGCGCGCCATCTTTTGCCGATGCCTTGCTGCCAGTTAAGTCCCGCTCTGTAATAAAAAGTATCCGTGCCGATAACGATGAAAATCCATGGGCGATAGATGATTGAGTTATATGCACGCTGGCTTTAGTTGGAATTGCTTTTAATTCTGGCACGATCACAACGGGCAGATCTGCATTGCGAAATATCCCGGCATAACGCTCGGCCATACCCTGGCCAGCGGCTGAGAAGATAATTGAGAAATCAGCGTTTATCGCCTCCTGCAAGGCAGTTACCGCGCGGTCGATATCTGCACGCAACGGATCAATAGCGTTGTAATCCAAAAAAGTTGCATCTGTATCTAAATCAGAACCGAATGGATTGAGTGCGCGAGTAATTAGTTGGCAGCGAGAAATATCTTCATGCATGCCTTCCCACGAAAGATAAGTTGCATCGGTTACTGGCAAAGGTGCCGGGGCGCCCAGCGAAGCATGTGACCACGCTGCCTCAAAGAATTCCTGATTAGTTGCTAGCAAATCAATGGTGCGCATGCGAATTCGCTCGTCATCGATAAAGATAACTTCTGTGCCAGCGGGCATACGTTGCAAAATAGTTTCAGTTTCTTCAATCAGAATCGGAATCAGCGATTCCATACCTTCGGTGGTTATTCCTTGCGCGATGCGATCTAGAATTTCAAGTGCAGCTGGATATTTCTCTTTTGCCGCTTCGGCGCGCGCACGTATTGCATGCGTTAATAGAAGTTCTCGGCAGGGCAGAACGGATAATTTTCCGACCACCGGGGAAGTTGTGCGTTGGCTGGACACATCAAAGATAACTCATCTCTTCAATCTCGTCACCAAAGAAATCAATGCGGACCGGGTGTTCAGATAAAGGTAAGAAGAGATCGATAATGCCACCGCGCACTGCGAATTCGCCACGCTTTTCGACAAGATCAGTGCGCGTATATGCCAATTCGGTCAGGTTGGAAATAAGTGTTGTTAAATCTACTTCACTTCCGATTTCAAGTGTTTGCATAGGTTGGCTAGCTAAATCTGAAATAAATCGATGAATTACAGCACGAATTGGTGCTACAACAATTGTGTTCTCATTAATCGGTGTTGCTAAGTGCAGAAAGGGTTGCTAAGCGGCGTGCGACAGTGTCGCTGCGTGGACTCAATCGTTCGTGCGGCAGGGTTTCCCAAGCTGGAAACTCGAGAACATGGCCATGTAATTCACGTAGATCATTCGCTAAATCTTCGGCACCGCGACTTGAACTCGTCACAATTAATAGCGGCTTTTCCTTTGCGCGTTGCGCTATCAAGAATGGATATGTCGAAGCGGGTGCAATTATCTTGCTGGAATCACGCAGGCAGGATGCAACGGCCTGATCGCTGCCAATCATCTGCACCAGTGCACGCATTCGGTTCTGCCTACTCTCATCTATTTTACGGGAAAAGCCGTTAGGCCCCGTTCCCAAAAAGGGAGGGGGCTTGATGTCCCAAGTCTAACGCGCATAATCACGTAACAAAATCGAGAGTAATCCTGAGAGGATAGGCCAGTGCGAGCCAACCCCACCACTTGCCAATGACGATGCGCTATTGCGTAGCGATGTTCGCAAACTTGGCGACCTTTTAGGTCAATCACTGGTTCGCCAAGAAGGACAAGAGCTTCTTGATTTAGTTGAATCGGTGCGTAAAGCAGTGCGCGAAGGCGGCGGCACCGAACTTCTTGAAAATCTCTCAGTGGAAGATTCCGTACAACTAGTACGCGCATTTAGTACTTACTTTCATTTAGCAAATGTGGCTGAACAAGTTCACCGCGCAAGGGTGCTGGCGCAAACTCGCGCAGCAGGTGGATCTTGGCTTAGTCGCGCAATTGATAAAATTGAAGAAGCGTACAAAGCGCAAACTCCGGGACATAAATTTACACACGAACAATTAGAAGAATGGATCGGCGAATTATCTGTTCGCCCTGTCTTTACTGCACACCCGACTGAAGCAGCACGCCGCTCAATTCTTAACAAACTTGGTGAAGTTGCTAAATTATTAGACGAAGATTCCAACCCACGTCAGAATGAACGTCTCGCCGAAACCGTTGATCTTCTTTGGCAGACCGATGAGCTTCGCCTAGATCGCCCAGAACCGCTAGATGAGGCGATGAACGCACTTTATTATTTAGATGATCTTGCTAAGAACACGGTCCCAGAAGTTCTAAACGATTTTGCGCGCGAATTAAAGCGTTTAGATATCGATCTTCCGGTTAACGCACGTCCGCTGACTTTCGGTACTTGGATAGGCGGAGATCGCGATGGAAACCCAAATATCACCGCACAAGTAACTGAAGATGCCGTTGTCCTGCAAGTTGCTCACGCAATTCGCACCACCATATCTGCGATGGATCAATTGCGTCAGGTGCTTTCTGTTTCAACCAGAATTGTCGGTGCCACCCCAGAATTGTCTGCATCGGTTGCTGAGGATTTAAAAAATATCCCTGAATTTGAGCAGCGCTTTTTGCGTCTAAATCAACAAGAGCCTTATCGCTTAAAGGCAACCGCGATCGCACATCGATTGGCTTTTACTCGCAATCGCCATGCAGCCGGTGGGCCGCATGTGCCGGGGCGCGACTACGCAAATTCTGAAGAGTTAATTGCCGACCTATCTCTGATGCGTGATTCACTTTTTGAACACCGGGGTGAGCTAATTGCAACCGGTTTACTGGAGCGCACAATCCGCAGCATCTCGGCCTTTGGTTTAACGCATGCAACTTTAGATATTCGCGAACACTCAGATGCTCATCACAAACTTTTACAACAAGTTATGCCATCAGGTTACCTAGAACTTTCACATTCAGATAAGTTCCCAATTCTTGTTAAGGCGCTAGCGGCCACAACCGCAATAAAGACAGATTCACTAGATGCTGGGGCACAAAAAACTTTCGACACATTTAAGGCTATTGATGATCTGATTGCGCGCTTTGGTTCTGAAGTAATCGAGACCTATATCGTTTCAATGACCAAGGGAGCAGATGACCTAATTGCTGCTGCAGTCATCGGTAAAGCTGCCGGTTTGGTTGACCTCGATAAGAAAGTTGCCAAGATTGGTTTTGCTCCACTGCTTGAAACAGTTGCCGAGCTACGCGCAGCTGGCGAAATATTAGAAACACTACTTAGCGATCCCACATATCGCGCACTCGTTGCGCTTCGTGGCGATATTCAAGAAGTAATGCTTGGTTACTCTGATTCAAATAAAGATGCTGGTATCGCAACTAGTCAATGGGAAATTCACCGAGCCCAACGCGCTTTGCGCGATGTCGCAATGAAATATGGCGTAACACTTCGTTTATTCCATGGTCGTGGTGGTTCAGTTGGTCGTGGTGGCGGGCCAACTTACGATGCGTTGGTTGCGTTGCCTTGGGGTTCTGTTGATGGTCAGATAAAAATGACTGAACAAGGTGAAGTAATTAGCGATAAGTATTCACTGCCCGCACTTGCTCGTGAAAACGTAGAACTAACGCTGGCCGCCTCCCTTGAGGCAACAATTCTTAATCGTGGGCCACGTCAAAGCCCAACTGATCTTGCGCAATGGAATGAATGTATGAATTTGATTAGCGATTCATCTTTTGCTTGCTACCGCGCTTTAATTGATCATCCTGACCTACCCGCTTATTTCTATGCTTCAACCCCAGTAGAACAGCTTGGAAATCTCTTCCTTGGTTCACGTCCATCACGTCGCCCAGATGCAGCCGGTGGCTTAGATTCTTTGCGCGCGATTCCTTGGGTATTTGGTTGGACTCAATCACGTCAGATTGTTCCTGGTTGGTATGGCGTTGGTTCTGGGCTTAAAGGCAGCACGCGAGGCCGGTCAGACAGATGTTTTAAAGAAGATGTTGGTTGATTGGCATTTCTTCCACACATTTATCAGCAATGTTGAAATGACTCTTGCTAAAACAGATCTAGTTACTGCTAAGCGTTATGTAGAAACACTCGTTCCTAAAGAATTACACCACTTCTTGGACACAATCACGGAAGAATTTGAGCTAACTGTAAAAGAGATATTGACGTTAACTGGCAAAACAACGTTGCTTGGTGATCAACCAATTCTGGCCCGCACGCTGCAGAGTGCGCGATGCTTATCTATCACCGCTTGCACTTGCTGCAAGTTAATTTGCTGCACCGCGTACGCACTAATGGCGATTCATCCGATGCTATGTTGA
>CAXNNT010000006.1:0-3473 GCA_964203855.1 Candidatus Planktophila sp.
ACTTAGAAAGCTCGGCCCGAATAGCATCCATAGATTGATTCAAATCAACTTTTACGACGTTGTCAGCTAAATGTTCATCGGTAGTTTCTGGCAAGAAGTGTGCTGGCTCAGTCTCTAACTGCTCAATGAAAATTCCATCTTTGGTGATCTTCGCCTTCGCTTGGCGATCTGCCGAACAGGAGACTGCAATAGCAATCGGCAGTGATGCTCCGTGGCGAGGCAGGCGCACAACTCGCACATCGTGGCAGAAGTACTTGCCGCCAAACTGGGCGCCAATACCTAACTTCTGCGTGAGCTTAAAGACTTCTTCTTCCAGGGCAAGATCGCGAAAGCCATGGCCTGACACGCCATCGCCGGAAGTAGGCAAGTTATCGAGGTAATGCGTACTGGCGAGCTTTGCTGTCTTGACCGTGTATTCAGCGCTGGTGCCACCGATGACGATTGCTAAGTGATAGGGGGGACAAGCTGCGGTGCCAATCGAGCGGAGCTTTTCATCTAGCCAATTTAAAAATGAGGTTGGGTTTAAAACTGCCTTGGTCTCTTGGTAGAGGAAGGATTTGTTGGCACTGCCGCCACCTTTAGCGATAAATAAGAAGTTGTACTCATCAGGGTGCTCGCTATCGGCAAATATCTCAATTTGGGCCGGCAGGTTATTGCCGGTGTTCTTCTCTTCCCATGTTGTGGTGGGAGCCATCTGTGAATATCGCAGATTTAACTTGGTAAATGCATCATAAACACCTTGGGCTAGTGCGACTTCATCTTTTGAACTAGTTAATACGTATTGCCCCTTCTTGCCCATGATCAGAGCTGTTCCTGTGTCTTGGCACATCGGCAAGATTCCACCGGCTGCAATATTGGCATTTTTAAGTAAGTCCAGTGCCACGAAGCGATCATTAGCTGAGGCTTCCGGATCGGACAGAATCTTGGAGAGTTGTTGCAAATGTTCACTGCGCAGGTAATGTGAAATATCGTGTATCGCTGTCTCGGTGAGCAGGGTGATTGCCTCCGGCTGTGACGTGAAGAAATTGCTTATCGCCTATTTTCTCAACACTGCACACCTTCTTTGGTCAAAAAGTCGATACTTGGTTGTGTCCGGTCCAATCGGAAGCATGTCGGTGTATGAAAAAGTTGGAGCCACTTACTTCTCCTCAGACTTGGTAGAACTCTTTGCCGCGTCTAACTTCTTCTTCGCGCCATCGAGCCATTGCTGACAGATCTTTGCTAGCTCTTCTCCGCGCTCCCACAACTTCAGCGACTCTTCCAGGGTTGCGCTGCCATCTTCTAGTGATTCAACGATCTCGGCCAGCTCATCACGAGCGGCTTCATAGGAGGGCTGTGCATCTTTAGCGGCCATGAGCACAATCTACTCTCTTGTAGTTATTCGGGAGAACTAACGGTGGCTGCGGTCTCACCTTTTGCCACGCGAATGCGCAAACGAGTGCCCACCTTCACCTTTGTGGCATCGCGCAGGATTGTGCCATCTGCTAACTGCACCACCGAATACCCGCGGTCCATCGTTGATTGTGGTGAGAGCGAACGCAGGTGGGCTTTAACACCCGCTAACTCCTTCTTCTCGATTTCGATAATCGATGCAAAGCTGCGAATAGATCTATCTCGCAGCGCCTTTATCTCATCGCGGCGGGAAGTGACCATCAGCTGCGGGTCTTTCATCACCGGGCGATTTCGTAATTGAGCAATCAAATTGATCTCATAGCCAATGGTGGAGACCAGCGTTCGATACATGCGGTCTCGTATCTTTTCGATATCACTAATTTCTTGCGCAATATCTGGCACCACGCGCTTGGCCGCATCGGTGGGAGTAGATGCGCGATAGTCGGCGACATAATCAAGAAGCGGTGCATCTTTCTCGTGGCCGATGGCGCTGACAATCGGTGTGGTGCACTGCGACGCTAGTCGAACCAGTGACTCATCACTAAATGGAAGTAGATCTTCAAAGGAGCCACCACCACGAGTAATGATGATGACATCTACATCCGGGTCATCCTCAAGCTCTCTTAGCGCTGCTGATACTTCAACAACCGCGGCGGCGCCTTGCACTGCTACTTCTCGAATTTCAAATTCAACTGCTGGCCAGCGCCGGCGAGCATTTTCCACCACATCTTTTTCAGCATCGGTATTGCGACCACAAATCAAGTCCAACTTTTCGCGGAAGTCGTGGCAGTGCAATCTTTCTGCTCTCACTAAATAAACCTTCAGCTGCTAACTTCTCTTTCAGTGCTTCCAGACGTGCAAGAAGCTCTCCAACACCCACTTGGCTAATCTCTTTGGCAGACATTGTCAGTGAGCCGTTTTTAGTAAACCACGAAGGCTTGGCATAGATTACAACGCGAGCATTTGCCGGCAGTGGTTGCACGCTGGCTAATACTGATTTGTGACACATCACAGAAAGGCTCATATCTGCACTGGTATCGCGCAGTCGCATAAATGCCATGCCACCGCTGCGTTCATTGAGTTCTGAAATCTCGCCCTCAATCCAGATGGGGCCAAGACGATCTACATACTCTTTTATCGCTTCTGAGACCACGCGCACTGGCGCCGGGGCTTCTCGTGAAGTTTCGAACATGGGGTGAGCCTATTAGACTGACCCTTATGAGTAGAAGAGTTCTCTTAGCCGCGCCTCGTGGCTATTGCGCCGGTGTTGATCGCGCAGTGATTGCCGTTGAAAAATCGCTGGAACTCTATGGCGCTCCGGTCTATGTCCGTAAAGAAATTGTCCACAACAAGCATGTGGTCTCTACTCTTGAAAAGCGCGGGGTCATCTTTGTTAATGAAACCGATGAAGTGCCAGAGGGTGCGACAGTTGTCTTTTCCGCCCACGGCGTATCACCTGCCGTGCACGAACAAGCAGCTGCCCGAAACCTTAAAACTATTGATGCCACCTGTCCCTCTAGTAACCAAGGTGCATAATGAAGTAAAGCGTTTCGCCGATGATGAAACTGAAATTCTTCTGATCGGCCATATTGGCCATGAAGAAGTTGAAGGAACTGCTGGTGAAGCACCAGGCAAAGTACGCGTTGTCGATGGCCTAGATGAAGCCCGCACCATCATTCCCACACCAGGTAAAAAACTAGTCTGGCTCACCCAGACCACGCTCTCAGTTGATGAAACTATGCAATCTGTTGCCATCCTTAAAGATCGTTTCCCTGAAATTGCCAACCCGCCATCAGATGACATCTGTTATGCCACCCAAAATCGCCAAGAAGCAATTAAGGCAATTGCCCCACAAGCAGATCTGGTTATTGTTGTGGGTTCGACAAACTCATCGAACTCCGTGCGCTTAGTTGAGGTGGCACTGGAATATGGCGCAAAAGCTGCCTATCTTGTTGATTATGCAACTGAGGTAAAAGATGAATGGTTTGAAGGTGTGGAAGTAATCGGTGTGACAAGTGGTGCATCTGTTCCGGAAATCCTGGTCAATGACTTACTCAAGTACTTAGATGAGCATGGCTATG